>JAPLDH010000048.1 GCA_026391355.1 Bacteroidota bacterium
ATACAAATGCAATAGCAGAAAATAGAAATGGGAAAATCAATAAGTTCATAGCTTCGAATCAAGGTGTGAGAAATAAAGATTTCTTCTTTTTCAGGTTATCTAATTTCTTTTGCTAGCACCTCAAAAAATGAATTAACCGAAGATAATGAAAAATAATGAAATGTCTAGTAGCAGTTGGCTCCCGTCCCAATGGCTATCGGGAGCTATCGGGACGGCAGTTGTAAACCTTCCAGGTTTCAGATAGCCGGTGGTAATCACTTTCCAATTGAAACCTGGAAGGTCTGGCTAATTTAAATGGTAATTTGTAAATAGTCAATGAAATGGTCAATTGTAAATGGTAAATGGTAAATTATTTGTGTCATAAAAAGAATAATTTTGTGAAATAATACCATAAACGATGTTAATTATCAGACGGCATAATACCGATCCCTATTTTAACCTTGCTACCGAAGAGTACGTGTTAAAGGATATTGAAGACGATTCCTTCATGCTTTGGCGGAATTCCCCGGCCATCATCGTTGGTAAGCATCAGAACACCCTTGCTGAGATCAACCTGGATTATGTGAAGCAGAATAATATCAAGGTGGTCCGCCGGTTATCGGGAGGCGGTGCTGTTTTTCATGATCTCGGTAATCTTTGTTTCACCTTTACACAAAAAGGGAAAGACGATAACCTCATCGATTTCAGAAAGTACACGGAACCCATCCTTGAAGTCCTGGTAAAGCTCGGTTTAGATGCCCGGTTCGAGGGCAGAAACGATCTCACCATCGACGGGAAAAAATTCTCCGGAAATGCGATGCACATCTGGAAGAATAAAGTCCTTTCTCACGGTACGCTGCTATTCTCCTCGCATATGCCCAATCTCACCGGGGCATTGAATGTGGATCCCCTGAAATTTACAGATAAAGCGGTAAAATCAGTAAGAAGCAGGGTTACCAATATTAGTGAGCACCTGAAACAGGAAATGGATGTACTTCAATTCTCCGAACTCATCGAGAACCTCATGATTGAGAAATACCCGGATGCCGTTCTCTATGAACTTTCAGAAGAAGATCACAGGAAGATCAATGAACTGGTTGAAAAGAAGTACAGTACCTGGGCGTGGAATTTCGGATATTCTCCCAGGTATAATTTTTCAAGGATATTACGAACAACAGGCAGCGGCACTATTGAATGTTGCATGGAAGTCAGGGATGGTATTATCCAGGAAATAAGGTTCTATGGGGATTACTTTAACAAGCACGACACGGAAGAACTTGAAAACGCCCTGAAACAGGTTCCCCACAGGGAAGATGCGATCAGGGAAGCCCTGTCATCATTTATAATTGAAGATTACTTTGCAAACCTAACCCTCGATGAACTGATTGGGGGGCTGTTCTGAGGGTCATTGGTCATTAGGTCATTAGGTCATTAGGAAATAAGTCGCTGGAAACAGGTGATAAGTCCCTCCCTGATTTGGGGAGGGATTTAGGGAGGGGTAGGAGGTCATTGGTCATTAAGTCATTTGGGAAAAAGTCATTAGAAAGTGAATGATAAGTCCCTCCCTGTTTTAGGGAGGGATTTAGGGAGGGGCAGGAGGTCATTAGTCATTAGGTCATTAAGGAATTTGAGAAGTACATTCAAATTTCAGCATTCGTTGATTCCTGCCTGCCAGCGGGCAGGAATATTCGAAGTTACACTAAAGTAACAATTTATCGATTGATTTAAACTTTGCCGACATGAACCACAACCAGATCTTCTCCCGCCTCTGGCAGGATTATATCGATCAGAATCCGGCAACCAAAAAGGTGTATGATCTTTTTATCCGGGAAGGAGAAACGGTGTATAATGATCATACTGCTTTCAGGACTTTTAATGATCCGGCCATTAACATCTCAGTTCTTTCCAGGGTTTTCCTGGCAAACGGGTACGAAGAAAAAGGAGAATACCGGTTTGAGGAGAAAAAGCTGTTTGCAAAACATTTTGAGCATAAAACCGATGTTCATGCTCCACGGGTGTTCATCAGTGAATTGCTGACCGGAGAGTTCAGTGATTACCTCAGGAATGTTGTCAGGGATTGGGTTTCAAAGATCCCCACGAATCTTCTCCAATCAGATGAACTGATCTATGCCGGAAATGTCTCTGGAGTGCCATCATTCGAAGTATATCGGAAATTACGGGAAGTGTCAGAATATGCAGGATGGCTTTATGCTAATGGGTTCCGGGCCAACCATTTTACGGTGAGTGTGAACGGGCTTAAGAAATATGATTCAATTCAGAAGGTAAACACATTCCTGAAATCCAATGGATTCCTGCTCAATGATGCCGGGGGAGAGATTCAGGGTACACCGGAGGAGTTGTTGGAACAATCGAGCATTCGCGCAGGGATCGTGAAGATGCAGTTTGAGGAGGGAACATTTGAAGTTCCCGGATGTTATTATGAATTTGCCAGGAGATATCCCGATTCCGATGGGAAGATCTACAGTGGTTTCATTGCAAAATCAGCAAATAAGATATTTCAGTCAACCGACTTTTATTAAAAAGAAAAATGAACCATCGTTTCATCCTCCTTCTGTGCCTAAGCATTGGAATCGCCTCCTGCTCATCGGGCAATAAGCGAAAACCTGCTGCTCCACCCGTCCCGAAAGCATATCCTGCAGGGAAGGTGGTGAAAACTGTAAATTGCTTACACGATGCATCCGTAAGTTATGCTCTTTATCTTCCATCGGGCTATTCTGCCAATAAGAAATTCCCGTTGATCCTTGCCTTTGACCCTCATGCAAGCGGGCTTCTCCCTGTTGAAAGATACAAAGACCTTGCTGAGAAATACGGTTATATTCTGATGGGTTCTAACAATTCGAAGAATGGCCAGACCCAGAATGAAACGGCAACCATCGTAGCCGGGTTATTCCAGGAGATCACTACCCAGTTCTCTGTGGATACCTCCCGCATCTATGTAATGGGGTTTTCTGGAGGTGCAAGGATTGCCTCTATGATCGGGTTGTATCGCGGTGGTGTTGCAGGAGTGATCGGCTGTGGCGCAGGATTACCCGGAACAAACCAGCAAGCCACTTACAAATTTGATTACATCGGTTTTGCAGGAAAAGGGGATTTCAACATGTTCGAATTGCTGAAACTGGATGATCAGTTGGAAAGATCCGGTTTCAGGCATGCATTGATCCTTTTCGACGGGATTCATTTCTGGCCTCCAATTGAGATCATGGAAAAAGCCTTCTTATGGACCGGATTCTGCGCCATGCGCAATAAGCAGATACCTATGAATGATGAATTTATCAATGGCTTTATCGATTCGGAGAACCAGTTAGTACAAAAAGCTGAAAGTAAAGGAGATCTGTTAAAAGCATACAATGAACTAAAAAATACGGTTCGTTTCCTTGATGGATTGACGAATCTGGATCCGCTAAAGGATAAGTTGAAAGAACTGGAAAACAAACCTGAAACAAAAAAAGTCCTGAAGTCGAGGGAAGACGCCATGAACAGGGAACTGGCAGAACAGGGAAAATATGTGGATAGTTTTTTCACGAAAGACCTGAAATGGTGGCACTCTCAAATTACGAATTACGAATTACGAATTACGAATTCAAAAAAACCTCAGGATACTTTAGCTGCCCGAAGAATGTTAAGTTATTTAAGCCTGGTGGCTTATATGAGCAGTACCAGGGCTTTATCGACCAATGATACCACAGATGCTGCCTATTCATTGAAGATCTATGAATGGGTGGATCCTGAAAATACCGAGGTGTATTACCTTGGCGGGATATTGAATATGAGAGAAGGAAAGGGGATTCAGGCAATACAAGCCCTGAAGATAGCCATTGCCAAGGGATTTAATGATAAGACAAGGATCCAGAACCAACCTGAGTTCGAATCGCTCAAGTCGAACCAGGAGTACACCGATCTCGTGCAAAAGATGAAATAGATGGAAATACAGGAAATTAAACCTCAACTCGACATTCTGCAAACGGAGATCGAAGGAGATGTTCTCACGGATCAGGGCTGGCGGCTCATGTATGCCACCGATGCCTCTGCGTACAGGGAGATTCCTTTGGGAATTGTCCGTCCGAAAAATGCCGGGGATATTCAGAAAACCATCGCTTTTGCCAGGAAACATAAGGTTCCCCTGATCCCAAGAACAGCGGGGACATCGCTTGCCGGACAAGTCGTCGGGAGCGGACTTGTGGTGGATGTTTCCCGTTACATGACCGCCATCCTTGAGATCAATGAAGAAGAGCATTGGGTAAGGGTCGAACCCGGAGTAATCCTGGATGAACTGAATAAGATCCTTGAAAAAAAAGGACTATTCTTCGGCCCGGAAACCTCCACATCGAGCCGATGCATGATCGGCGGGATGGTGGGTAATAACTCATGTGGTGCTCATTCCATTCTCTACGGAAGTACCAGGGATCACGTCATCTCAATGAAAACTATGCTCAGCGATGGCGCTGAGGTTGAATTTCAAGCACTTTCAAATGATGAATTCTCCGAAAAACTGAAAGGAAACAAACTCGAATCATCGATCTACCGCAACATTCACGGCATATTATCAAATCCAGATAACCAGGCAGAAATAAGAAGACAATTCCCGGATCCTGTACTTCACAGAAGGAATACCGGTTATGCAATTGATCTCTTGCTTGATACTGAACCGTTTGACAGTCACAAGTCACAAGTCACAAGTCACAAGTCACAAGTCACAAGTCACAAGTCACAAGTCACAAGTCACGGTTCTCCAGCTTTCAATTTCTGCAAGCTCCTCGCAGGTTCTGAAGGAACCCTCGCATTTACGACAGAGATCAAGCTCAACCTGGTTCCACTTCCCCCAAAACAGAAAGCGCTCATCTGTGTTCATTGCAACACTGTGGCCGATGCGTTACAAGCCAACCTGATCGCCTTAAAGTACCATCCAGGTTCGGTCGAACTGATGGATAAACCGATCATGGACTGTACAAAGGATAATATTACCCAGCGACAGAACAGGTTTTTCATTCAAGGAGATCCCGGAGCGATACTGATCATCGAATTTGCAAGAGAGACGCAAGACGAAATTCTCTCCATTGCACAAAATGTTGAAACAGAGATCAGGGAAGCGGGGCTGGGTTATCATTTCCCTTTGGTTTTTCCACCAGAACTCAAGCGGGTGTGGGACCTGCGGAAAGCAGGCCTGGGTGTTCTCTCAAACTATCCGGGTGACCGCAAACCTGTTCCTGTAACGGAAGATACTGCAGTGAAACCGGAAGATCTTCCGCAATACATCGGTGAGTTTTCAAAGATGATGGAAAAATACGGGCTGAATTGCGTCTATTATGCACATATCGGTTCCGGCGAACTTCACCTGCGGCCGGTGCTGAACCTTAAAGATCCTGTGGATGTGGAACTCTTCCATACCGTTGCACAGGAAACTGCAAAACTGGTAAAGAAATACAACGGATCGTTAAGCGGTGAACATGGCGACGGAAGGTTAAGGGGTGAATTTATCCCTTTTATGATCGGTGAGAAAAATTTTCAGTTACTGAGAGAGATCAAACATACCTGGGATCCGGAAAATATCTTCAACCCGGGAAAGATCGTGGATACCCCGAAAATGAATACGGGCCTGCGTTATCAGTCCGAACAACCTGTCAGAGATATTAAAACGGTTTTCGATTTCTCATCCAGTCACGGAATTCTTCGGGCAGCAGAACAATGCAACGGATCAGGCGATTGCCGGAATTCAGTTCTTACCGGCCGCTGGATGTGCCCTTCATACATGGCTGTGCAGGACGAGAACACGACAACACGCGCCAGGGCAAATGTTTTGAGGGAATTCCTGACCAACTCAACCAAATCCAACCCGTTTAATCACAAGGAGATCTACGAAGTGATGGATCTCTGTATCTCATGCAAGGCCTGCAAGTCGGAATGCCCTTCGAATGTTGACATGGCAAAGCTCAAAGCAGAATTCCTTCAGCATTATTACGATGCCAATGGCATTCCCCTGCGCACCCGCCTGATCGCTTACATTACGTCGATAAACCGGATGGGAAGCGTTGTTCCGGGTATATTCAATTTTTGTGTCACGAATACTTTTCTTTCCGGATTGCTTAAGAAATTGCTGGGATTTGCGTCGAAACGAAATATCCCGGTACTTCATAAAATGACATTGCGTAGGTACACCCGGAAATTTCAGAATGAAGTCCCAAAGGGTGTTGGGAAGAAGGTTTACCTTTTTGTCGACGAATTTTCCAATTACAATGATGTTGAAATTGGCATTAAAGCAATAAAACTGCTGAATGTTCTTGGGTTTGAGGTCATAATCCCGGAACACAACCAAAGCGGAAGAACCTTCCTATCTAAAGGCCTTCTCCGGAAAGCAAAGAAGATCGCCAATAAAAATGTAACACTTTTAAAGGATATTGTGACGGAACAAACTCCCTTGATCGGGATTGAACCTTCAGCCATCCTGACGTTCCGTGATGAATATCCCGAACTGGTTGTTGAAAACCTTCGGAAAAGCGCAGCAAAACTGGCTAAGAATACATTTATGCTTGATGAATTTCTGGTGCATCAAATGGAAGCAGGTGTGCTTGATAAAAGTATATTCACGAAAGAATCAAAAACGATCCGGTTACATGGCCATTGCCAGCAAAAAGCCCTGGCTTCCACACTGCCAACGAAAAAGATGCTCTCTATTCCCGAAAATTATCAGGTTGAAGAAATACCCTCGGGTTGCTGTGGCATGGCAGGTTCATTCGGTTACGAAAAGGAACACTACGATGTTTCGATGAAGATCGGAGAACTTGTCCTTTTCCCGGAGATCCGGAAAACCGGTGATGATGTGATCATCGCAGCACCAGGAACCAGTTGCCGTCATCAGATTTTTGACGGAACCGCCCGGAAAACCTATCATCCTATTGAAATACTCTTTGATGCACTAATCCAATAATGCTTAAAACAATCGCAAACATAAATCTCAAATAACACTGAAACTATGAGAACAAAATCAATATTAATTTCCGTGATTTTCATCTTCTGCTCCCATGTGTACGGACAGAAAATCGATTTAAAAAGGCTCGGTCTGAATGGCGATGTCAAATCAATTCATGAGTTTACTTATGAACCTATGGAGAACAACGGCAAAATTGAGAACGGTACGCTCGGCCAATCCTATTACAACAAATTTAATTCCCGGGGAAATAAGATAATTGATATCAAGTATGCTCCGGATGGAAAGGTTGATAAAAAATACGAATATGTTTACGACAGTCTGGGCAGAAGGGCAGAACAGGACCAGCTTTCATCCGATGGTAAACTGATCCGGAAGATAATCTACAAATATGATGGAATGGGCAACCTCACGGAAGACAACAGCTTTTCGTCAGAGGGAAAACCTGAGAAAAAATTCACCTACAATTACGACGATAAAGGAAACGTCATCGAAGACGACAGTTTTGGCGCCGACGGCAAACTCCAGAAAAAATTCACGTATACCTACGACAACCTGGGTAACAAAACTGAAAACAGCAGGTTCTCCGCACAGGGCAACCTCGACAGCAAGGTTTCTTATAAATACGACGACAAAAGAAATGTGACCGAAGAGACCGTTTCCTCCCCTGAAGGTACCTCGGTCAAAAACACATACACCTATGAGTATGACAAGCAGAACAACTGGACCCGGAAGGTGAAGTTCACGGGAAATAAAGCGATAAGCATTACTGTGAGGGAAATTGAGTATTACTGATATCAGATGTTTTGTAGTGTCGGGTCGCGACCTGTTACTACCATGTTAAAACGCCAATATGATCAACAAAATTATCAAAAACGTTTTGGTTCCTTTCTCCGATTTCATATACGGATTTGCGGATATGAGCGGATTACTCGGTGATGAATTCAAAGTATTCCCTTACGGAATCTCCATCGGAAAACGCCTCGATGATGCCATTGTAATTGCAGTTGAGAGTGGTCCAACCCCGGAATATTACGCGCTTTACCGCTCCATCAATGAAGAGCTGAAAGATCTTACGGAACAAATATGTGTTGAACTGCGGAAGAAACAGATCCGGTGCCTCAACATTATTCCAACAGTTTCAACTGAGATCCTTGAATCTGCAGATTATATAAAAACCCTCCGGTATAAGGTCTCCCATAAGATGGTCGCAACCCGGGCAGGACTGGGTTGGATCGGAAAAACAGACCTGTTTATTTCTGCAGAATTCGGTCCCCGGATCAGGCTGGCGAGTATATTGATGGATCATCCTGTAGAAAGCAAACGAAAACCCGTCAACAAAAGCAAGTGCGGTACATGTGATATTTGTATCATAAAATGCCCGGCACAGGCTGCAAACGGAATGCTTTGGAATATCCATACCGACCGTGACCAATTTTTCGATGCCCATAAGTGCCGTGATCAATGTGATAAATTCGGAAGAGAGCGATTGAACAGGGATGTCAGGATCTGCGGGATCTGCGTATCAGTTTGTCCTTTTGGAAAACGGAATAAATAGTGATGATCATTCCAATTAAAAAATACATCCCCTATTTTCTGTGTATCCCGGTACTTGGCTTTCTTATTATGGAAGCACTGGGTAATGGCGACTTCAAAGTCTTCCTGGAAGCTGCCAAACTGGTGGGTGCAGGAAAAACACCTTACCATCAATGGATCTTTATCAGTGAAGGCAATTATGCCTATTATTACTATAGCCCGCTATGGGCAGTTATATTAATACCCTTCAGCCATCTTCCGAACTTTTTCTCAAACCTTACCTGGTTACTGGCAAATACCTGGTTTTTATACCGGATATGGATATTGCTGACAAAATTTATTGATCTTCAAAACCTCTCAAAGAAGCAGATAACCTGGCTTCTTTTTCTATGTATATTATTGAATGCAAGGTTTATTCTGTACAATTTCGGGATGATTCAGATGACGATCTTCCTGCTTTGGGGTGCTATGGAAAGTCTGAGACTTATCCGTATTAAAAAATTCCTTTTTGGGGGAATGCTTTTAGCCCTGGTTATCAATATCAAGGTTTTACCAATCCTTCTCATTCCCTATCTGATCTACCGCAAAGAACTGAAAGGCACTTTAAGTACCCTGTTCTTCAGCCTGCTTTTTCTCTTTCTCCCTTGCCTGGTTTTAGGCTGGTCAACAAACCTGCATCTGCTTTCTGACTGGTGGAGGGTTATCAATCCTGACAATGCTGAACATCTTCTGGAACCAGAAATTGGCCCCCATAGCCTGACCGCACTGATCCCTGCACTCCTGATGAAAACAGTGGGGACTTTACCCTTTTCCAGGAATATTTTCAACCTGGATCTTTTCACCACTACCTGCATTCTTAATGCGGTCAGAATCGGTCTGTTTCTTTTTACGTTCTATTTCCTTAGATGGTCTCCATTCAGGCATGCAAAATCCGGATTTCATGAAATTTACGAACTGAGTTACATCTTTTTACTTATCCCTTTAATCTTCCCTCATCAGCAGAAATATGCCTTTTTCCTGGCCTCTCCTGCTCTGTTTTATATATCCTGGTTTATTATTACTAATTACAGGCCAGCAACCAGGGCAACAACCAAGACCAGGTATTTTATCATCATTCTCCTGCTATTCCTCTCTTTTGTCCTGATGACCCTGTCCTCCGACGGTATAATTGGAAGATACCTGAACCAGATCACCCAGCATTATAAAACGATAACCTACGGAGCACTGCTGCTGATTGTCGTTCTGATCTTGTGTTCACCAATGCACATTGAAAAGAGAAAACTGAAGTAATGTACAATGTACGATTTACGAATGTAGATTTAATTGTGGATTTTAGAGGTACGATTGTGAATTTATGAACCAACTTCCTACATTCCTGCATTCCATCATATCTGGAAACTATCTCCGTCCTCAACCACATAGGTTTCGGGAAATACCGATCGTGCTTCGAGAAGCATCGGTTCCATATCCTCATACCGGGCGGAAAAATGACCGATGATCAGTTTCCTGACCTGTGCCTTCTTTGCGATCGTTGCGGCTTCCATTGCGGTTGAGTGCATCTTGTCTTTTGCATCCTGCAACTTGTCCTGCATAAAGGTAGCTTCGTGATAAAGAAGGTCGCATCCGTGGATGTAAGGAATGATCTTCTCGTCGTATAATGTATCTGTGCAATAGGCATATGACCGTGGAGTTGGTGGATCAGTGGTCAGCTCAGCATTTCTATAAACTTTCCCTGATGGATCTGTATAATCCTCTCCCCTCTTGAGTTTTGGCATTATGCTAAATGGGATTTTCACATTTTCCAGTACCTCCTTGCGGATCTTCCTCTGCTGCCTCTTCTCCCTGAACAGAAAACCAAAAGTCGGAACACTATGTATAACAGGAAAAGCATGAACCGTCACCTTCTCATTCTCAAAAAGCAGTTCATAATTTTCTGATGTGAGGGAATGAAAATGGAGCGGATAAATAAGGGTGGTTCCTGATGCCTGTAACTGGGTATCGATGATCTCCTGCAGCAATGGCGGTCCATACAGGTGAAGTTCATCCTTTCTTCCCAATAAATGGAACGAGGTCAGTAAACCCATAAGTCCATAATAATGATCACCATGTAAATGACTGATCAGAATATGGGTGATCCGCTGAAAATGGATCCTGTACTTCCGGATCTGTATCTGTGTTCCTTCAGCGCAGTCAATTAACAACAAGCGCTCATTCACATTGAGTAAATGAGCGCTTGGGTTTCTTTTCAGTGTAGGGATAGCAGAACCGCTGCCCAGAATGGTTACCGAAAAAGTCATGGAAGTCTATTCCTCCTTATTCTCTTCCTCGTGCTGTTCTTCAGGTTCTTCGTTAACTTCAGGTTCCTGAATTTCTTCCTTTTTGCCTTCAAGCCTTCTTGCAACCCTCTCCTTCTCTTCAGCTTTATTCATCTCTGATCTCAGGTTTGCAAGGGATTCAATATCACCAAGGGTTGTTTTTTCAAGGTTATCCTTGATCTTTTTAACAGCTTTCTTGGTTGCTTTTTCCTTGCTTTTCTCGGCAATAGATTCCTTGTTCTTTTCAGCATAGGCAATGTCCTGGTGAACTTTGCTGTGGGAAAGAATGATCTTTTTATTCTCCTTGGAAAATTCTATCACCTTGAAATCGAGGTTCTCTTCTTCCCTTGCCTGGGTTCCGTCTTCCTTTGAAAGGTGACGTAATGGGGCAAATCCTTCAACACCATATGGAAGAGCAACAATAGCGCCTTTATCATTCATACTTACGATGGTTCCTTTGTAGATGGATCCGATGGAGAATACACTTTCAAAAACATCCCAGGGGTTTTCTTCCAGTTGCTTGTGTCCGAGGCTTAACCTCCGGTTGTCAACGTCGATATCGAGTACCATTACCTCGATTTTTTCACCGATCTTGGTAAATTCTGCAGGATGCTTAATCTTCTTCGACCAGGAGAGGTCAGAAATATGGATCAACCCATCGACACCTTCTTCCAGTTCAACAAAAATACCGAAATTGGTAAAGTTGCGAACGGTAGCAGAATGTTTGGACTTGATCGGGTATTTTTCCTTGATATTTGCCCACGGATCCGGGATGAGCTGTTTGATACCCATCGACATCTTGCGCTCTTCGCGGTCGAGGGTGAGAATAACAGCTTCTACTTCCTGTCCTACTTTCAGGAAATCCTGTGCAGTACGGAGGTGTTGCGACCATGACATTTCGGAAACGTGGATGAGTCCTTCAACTCCGGTTGCAATTTCGACGAAAGCGCCGTAATCAGCAATAACCACAACTTTTCCTTTAACCTTATCACCAATTTTAAGATTCTGGTCAAGTGAATCCCACGGGTGAGGAGTAAGTTGCTTCAGACCGAGAGCAATTCTCTTCTTGTTTTCATCGAAATCGAGGATAACAACCTTGATTTTCTGATCAAGCTTGACGATTTCTTCAGGATGGTTAATACGTCCCCAGCTAAGGTCGGTAATGTGGATCAAACCATCAACACCGCCAAGGTCAATAAATACACCGTAGGAGGTGATATTTTTAACAGTACCTTCAAGTATCTGGCCTTTTTCAAGTTTCTTGATGATCTCGGCTTTCTGGGCTTCGAGTTCGTCTTTGATCAGTGCTTTGTGGGAAACGACAACATTTTTATATTCGTGGTTGATCTTTACAACCTTGAATTCCATAACCTTATCAACATAGATGTCATAATCGCGGATGGGTTTCACATCGATCTGTGAACCCGGCAGGAATGCTTCGATACCGAAGATATCCACGATAAGACCACCTTTTGTGCGTGACTTAACATAACCTTTAATGATTTCCTGGTTTTCATAGGCATTGTTGATGCGTTCCCACGATTTCAGGATCCTTGCTTTTTTGTGGGAAAGGATCAACTGTCCGTTCGGATCTTCCTGGTTTTCAACGTAAACCTCAACTGTGTCACCAACTTTCAGATCCGGGTTGTACCGGAATTCGTTCATCTGGATCACACCATCGGATTTGAAACCGATATTGATCACCACTTCACGGTTGCTCATGGCAACAACACTGCCGTCGATCACTTCATGTTCTGAAATGGAACTTAATGTCTTGTCATACTGTTGTTCAAGTTTTGTTCTCTCTTCCGGGAGATAAAATTCATGTTTCTTGCCAATGGAATCCCAGTCAAAATCCTTTAACGCATTTGCTTTGGAAACAAATACTTCAACAGGCTGAGGAGCAGCCACTTCTTCAACAATTTCTTCAACAGGTTCTTGCTTTAACTCTTCCTTAGCTTCTTCTGCAACCTCCTCAATAACAGGAACTACCTCCTGCTCATTCATTTCAACATTCTTCTCATTTTCAATCTCACCTTCATTCTGTACATTTAATTCTTCTGATGCCATCTAAATACTCTTTATGGCGGCGCAATTGCGTCAACCGGGTTAATAATAAGTTGATTTTCATGGGGATTTATCATAAAGAACGGCTCCATTTTACCCCTGAAAAATGGGGTGCAAAGATAGAAATTATTATTTGATAAACCAAAGGATGGTACAATTTACCATTTACCAATGACCATTGACAATTGCATTTACCATTTACAATTGACCCATTACTTTTGAAGTTTAAAATCTTTTTAATAGTAAATGGTCAATGGTCAATTCATTTGTCAATGGTCATTGGTCAATGGTCAATTATAAATTTCTCTACCTTTGCATATAAAACCAGATAGTTTATGTCTCTACGATGCGGAATAATTGGCTTGACCAATACAGGTAAAACAACCTTATTTAACTGCGTTTCCAATACCCGTGCAGAAACCGGGGCAGCGGCTTTCAGTTCAACAAAATCCAACATCGGAATGATGAACGTCCCGGATCAGCGGTTGTTTGAGATCGATAAGTTCATTCATTCCGCTAAGATCGTTCCTACAACCATGGAGATGCTGGATATTCCGGGATTGGCGAAAGGCGCCAGCCACGGAGAAGGAATAGGAAATAAATTCCTTGCCGATATCAGGCAGGTGGATGCGATCATTCATGTGCTGCGTTGTTTCGACGATCCCAACCTGGCCCATATCGAAGGTTCCATCGACCCTATAAGGGATAAAGAGATCGTGGACCTGGAACTGCAGGTGCGTGACCTGGATTCAGTGGAAAAAAAACTGCAGAAACTTGAACGGTTATTACGTGTCGGAGATAAGGATGCCAAGCATGGCATCGACGTGCTCAAAGTTTACAAGGATCATCTCGAATCATTACAGTCGGCACGTTCAGCGCCTGTTCATAAGGATGATAAGCGGTTCATCGATGACCTTTTCCTGTTATCGGATAAACCGGTTCTTTATGTCTGTAATGTTGATGACAAATCTGCCGTGAATGGAAATGCATATACCGAAAGATTCATTGATTCCGTGAAAGAAGAGAATGCAGATGTGCTTGTCGTTGCTGCAAAAATGGAATCAGAAATTGCAGAGT
The DNA here is from genome assembly GCA_026391355.1 of Bacteroidota bacterium. Classification (GTDB taxonomy): domain Bacteria; phylum Bacteroidota; class Bacteroidia; order Bacteroidales; family FEN-979; genus CAIYUC01. The sequence continues at coordinate 13,918 of JAPLDH010000048.1, forward strand.
TGGACAATATGGATGACAGGATGGCCTTTCTTTCAGATGCAGGCATCCAGGAACCCGGGGTGAATCGGCTTGTTCGTGCTGCCTTTCATTTGCTTGACCTGCAAACATTCTTTACTGCCGGTCCTAAAGAAGTGCGTGCATGGACGATCCATAAGGGCATGAACGCTCCCCAGGCATCAGGTGTAATACACAGTGATCTTGAACGCGGGTTCATCCGTGCCGAGGTGATGAAATATGCTGATTTTGTGAAACTGGGTTCAGAACACGCTTGTAAAGAACATGGAAAACTAATGATCGAAGGAAAGAACTATATCGTTGAGGATGGGGATATTATGCATATTAGGTTCAATGTTTGAAAAGAGTGACAAAGTGACAAAGTGACAGAGAATATTAAAGAAATATTAAATAAAGATTTTTTTTCGAAAGAGGATCTAATAACTCTTCTCTCATGTGAAGATGGGGAGAGCAGGAAGATATTTGAGCTGGCAGCCGCAACAAAAAAGAAGTATGTCGGGAAGAAGGTCTATTTCCGCGGACTGATCGAATACTCGAATTATTGCTCCAAGAATTGTCTTTATTGTGGTATCCGCGCAGGTAATAGTCGTTATGTCAGGTACCAGATGACCGATGAGGAGGTGCTGGAAGCTGCGATATATGCTTATCAGAACCGGTTCGCCTCCATCGTGATCCAATCCGGTGAACGAAATGACAAAAAGTTTATCAGCGAGATTGAACGTTTATTAATTGAGATCCATCAGTTAAGTGATGGTAAGTTGCACATCACCCTTTCACTGGGAGAACAGTCTGAAGATACTTACAGACGATGGATAGCAGCCGGGGCTCAGCGGTATTTGCTAAGAATTGAAGTCTCGGATCCTGAACTATACACAAAATTGCATCCGAACGACAGGCATCACAACTACTATGACCGTTTGGAAGCTTTGAAAACTCTGCGGAAAATTGGTTACCAGGTAGGTACAGGTGTTATGATCGGACTCCCTTTCCAGACCATCGACAACCTGGCAGATGACCTGATTTTCTTTCGTGATTTTGATGTCGATATGGTTGGAATGGGACCCTACATTGAACATGAAGATACTCCCCTTTTCCAATACAAGGACACACTCCTTCCATTAAACGAAAGGTTCAGGCTTTCCCTGAAGATGGTGGCCATATTGCGTATCATGATGAAAGACATCAACATTGCCGCCACAACAGCCATGCAAACCATCGACCCCCAGGGTCGCGAAAAAGCCATGATGGTGGGCGCCAATGTGATCATGCCCAACCTTACTCCAGTTAAATACCGGCAGAATTATCTTTTATATGAGAATAAGCCTTGCCTGGATGAAGAGGCAGAAGAATGTAAGAGTTGCCTGGAAGTGAGGATCGCCATGGCCGGCGATGAGATCGGGTACGGAGAATGGGGCGACTCAAGGCATTTCGAGAACCGTAACGAAGGCAAGGGGGAATAATTTAATATTTACGATGTACGATTTACGATTATAGATTACCAATGACCAATGACCATTGACCAATGACCATTGACCAATGACCAATGACCAATGACTAATGACCAATGACTAATGACCAATGACTATTGACTATTGACCAATGACCAATGACCAATGACCAATGACCAACGACCAATGACCTAATGACCTGATGACCTAATGACTACTTCCCTGATAACTGAATGCTAAAAGAAAAGACCATATACGAGAGTGTAGAGATCCTCGATGCCGGTTCTGAAGGGAAAGCGGTTGCTCGTGCCGGCGACCTTGTGATCTTTGTCCCGTTTGTGGTTCCGGGCGATATTGTCGACATCCAGGTAACATGGAAAAAAAGATCTTACATCGAAGGCAACGCCATTAAATTTCACAAATATTCAGATAAACGTGAAACACCTTTTTGCGAACATTTCGGCACCTGTGGCGGTTGCCGTTGGCAAAACATGAAATATCAAGACCAGTTATTCTATAAACAGAAGCAGGTGGAGGATAATTTCCAGCGGATTGCCAAAATCACAGATCCACCTGTTCTTCCTATCATCCCTTCAGTAAAAACCCGGTACTACAGGAACAAACTCGAATACACCTTCTCCAACCGCCGATGGTTACTTGGAGAAGAGATGGGATCGGAGACATCCGACAAGGATATGAATGCTCTCGGATTTCATATCCCAATGATGTTTGATCGTGTCCTGGACATCCGGAACTGTTATCTTCAGCAGGATCCATCAAATGCTATCCGGCTCGAAACAAAACAGTATGCTCAGGAAAATGACCTTTCATTTTATGATGCAAGAACATGGGATGGCTTTCTAAGGAATCTGCTGATCCGGATCTCAGATTCAGGAGATGTGATGGTCATCCTGGTTTTCAGAACGGATGACAAAGAAGAAATCACGGGCATGCTCAGCCACCTGATGAGGAAATTCCCTGAAATAACCTCAATGTATTGGGTAATCAACCCCAAAAAGAATGACGTTATCAATGATCTTCCGTTTCATCTGTTCTCGGGAAAACCATACATAGTCGAGTCAATGCAGGCATATGGAACGGAACGGGAGATCTCGTTCAGAATAGGTCCGGCTTCTTTTTTCCAGACAAACTCCACCCAGGCGAGGATCCTTTACAAAACAGTGGGAGAATTTGCCGGGTTCAACGGGAACGAAACTGTATATGACCTTTATACTGGAACCGGTACCATTGCAAATTACATTGCAGGTACTGCAGGAAAAGTAATTGGCATTGAATCGATTCCTTCCGCCATTGAGAATGCACGGGAAAATTCGCGTATAAATAGCATAACGAACGCTTTTTTTTATACCGGGGAAGCTGAAAAAGTACTGACCCCGGAATTCATCTCCGCCAATGGTGTTCCGGATATTGTGATTACTGATCCTCCCCGGTCGGGAATGCATGAAAAAGTCGTAAAAACCTTGCTGTCAGTGAACCCCGGGAAGATTATCTATGTCAGTTGTAATCCTGCCACACAGGCCCGTGATATCGCACTCCTGAAAGAGAAGTATGATCTCGTCAAATGCCAGCCGGTGGATATGTTCCCTCATACGCAGCATGTGGAGAATGTTGCTTTATTGCAAAAGAGAGATCAGTGATACATGATCACCGGCCCGGTTTATTTTTCAACATTTTTGTTTTATTTTGATCATTCAGGACATTCAGGATACGCTCAGCAGTAATGTCATCACCGTCGATGATATAATCTGCCTGTAAATAAAACGCTTCACGTTCATTGATCTGGTTGGTCACAAATTGTTCCAGGTCATCGGATGGGATCTCTGTAATCAATGGTCTTTTTTTCTTAACGTGCCGCAATCGTTCGATTAACGTCACATTATCGGGCTTCAGGTAAAAACTGATCCCGTTTCTTTTAATGAATTCCATATTATCAAAAAAACATGGAGTGCCCCCACCTGCTGAAATAACCGTATTCTCTGCAGAAATGGTTTGCTTCAACAACTGCTGTTCAAGTTTCCTGAAAGTGGTCTCATCGAACCGGCTAAAAAAATCAAGCACACTGATGCGGTATCTTTCTTCAAACAGATCGTCTATATCCGTAAAAAGGTAATTCATCATTGTGGCCAATTCATTCCCTATCTTCGATTTGCCACAACCCATATATCCGATCAAATATAAACGCATAACACGGCTAAATTTTCACGCAATTTGAAATCAGACGATCCTGTTTTCATCTTTTATCCTCAAAAGTAAAGATTTATTCAATCAATTGGTATGAACCCCGGTGCAAGCCCTCGGAAATTTACCATGCACCTCATCACCTGCACCCCTTCTCCTTGAGGAGAACGGGACGGGGGTTGAGGTGATAAAATTAAGCTCTTTGACATTTGATTCTTTTTTTACGATGGAATTTAGTAATTTTGCAAATTCTTTTAAGCTGCGGTTTTATGTATCAACGAATACTGGATTTTTTATTCATTTCTGCAATTGTAGTTTCCTTTTCCGCATGCGGACATAACGGAAAACATGGTGAATCGATCTCTTCAGATGTTGTTACCAACCCGAATACGGCAAATGGGAAGTCAGATCCCAGTAAATTGCCGACTATCAAATTTGTAGAGGAGATCCATGATTTTGGAAAGATCCTTGAGGGTGAAACCGTTTCCTATTATTTTAAATTTACCAATACAGGAAAGTCTGATCTGCTGATCGCCGATGTGAATACCTCTTGCGGTTGTACCGTGTCAGATTATCCGAAACAACCCATTCGCCCCGGAAAGAGTAATTTTATCAAAGTATCATTCAACAGCGCTGGAAAGCGCGGGTTCCAGACAAAAAATATTATCGTTGTAGCCAATACACAACCAAATTCCACCATGATCAGGATTAAGGCACAGGTGGTAAGCCCTGCGGGTGAGAAATAAGACATTAGTCGTAAGTTATAAGTCGTAAGTCGTAAGTTGTAAGTCGTTAGTCGTTAGTCGTTAGTTGTTAGTTTTTAGTTGCTAGTTGCTAACTTATTCGTCACCAATCACTGAAATAATAATTCGTAATCTTTAATCTTTAATTTTTATTTAACAAAATTACATATGACGTTAACAAACATTTTATTAATGGCTCCCCAGGGAGGCCAGTCAGGATCACAAAGCGGTTGGTTATCATTCGTTCCGCTGTTGCTGATCGTAGTCGTGTTTTACCTCTTTTTTATCCGCCCTCAGATGAAACGGTCAAAAGACCAGAAAAAATTCAGGGAATCCCTTCAGAAAGGACAAAAAATCATCACCATTGGTGGAATTCATGGGAGGATTGTCGAAATTCAGGAGACAACCGTTACCATTGAGGTTGAAAACGAAGTAAGGTTCAGGGTTGAAAAATCAGCCGTTGCAATTGACAGTACGCAGACGCTTGAAGCGAAGTAAGAGAGGCACAAAGGCACAAAGTAAAAACGGAACAAAGTGACAAAGTTACAAAGTCACAAAGGTGAAAAGGTTCGGAATCAGTTTTTTATATTCGTGCTTTGTCTTGTTATTTCTCTCTTCCTATGGATGCTGGTTAGGTTATCAAAAGATTATTCTTATACGATCGATTACGGGATAACCTACACCCAAATCCCTGAAAATCTTCGCATGGTTAGTTTCACTGATACTGTAATGACCTTGCAGATGAAGGTTCAGGGATTTGATTTTTTTACAGAAAGGATCCTTAAATCACCCTACCGGAAAACGGAAATAAGCCTGAAAAATATCAGGTTAAAACCATCCGGAAAGTATCTCACAGGATACATGACAACAATGGAAATCGGGAAGGAAATTGCTTTACAAACAAACATTACGCATGAAGTATATGCAGCATTACCTGATACCCTTTTTTTCAGATTCGAAAGGATTCCATTACAAAAGGTAACGACGGTTTTACCGCAAACCACTGATAACGGGATCGGACAACCCCGTTTCGACACCATTATTTTCATCCACGACAGTGCAATGAAAGCCAGGATCAAATCGGTAATTGAAAAAGAGGCCCGGGACAATCCTGACAATAAAAAACAATGATCAGGATTGGCCTTACCGGAAATATGGGCAGTGGAAAAAGTCTTGTTTCAAAGATCTTTTCCCAACTTGGTGTTCCTGTATTCAATGCGGATTATGAATCGAAAAAGTTTCTTGCTGACAAAGGGGTGAAACTGAAACTCCTTTCACTTTTTAGTACAGGTATTCTGGATAAACAGGGCGAAATAAATAAAAAAACAATTGCCTCCCTTATTTTTTCTGATACCACTTCCCTGATGCGTGTTAATGCCATTCTCCATCCTTTGGTGATGAACGAATTCATGACCTGGTGCAATATTCATCACGATGCTCCATATGTGATTCTTGAAGCTGCCATTATTTTTGAAAGTCATATGGAGAAAGAATTTGATGGAATTATTTATATAACCTGTCCGAAGGAACAGGCCATTCTCAGGATCATAGAACGCGATCATGCCGGCCGTGAAGATATCCTGTCACGGATGAAATATCAATGGGATGATGAGAAGAAAATCACGTTTTCCCAATACGTCATTCAAAATGATGATCAAAAGTTGATACTTCCCAGGGTTATTGAAATTCATAGAACAATTCTTGATACCCTATTCAATGATTCCCAATAACCGATGCAGCCAAGAAAACTGAAGTTCATCCTGCTTATTTTTTTTACACTTTTCTGGCTGATCCCTGATTTATTTGCGGACAAGGAAAGGACGGTTTCAGATTCCGTTAATATATCGGGACTGGCTTTTGGTATGGGGATCTCAGAGGTTCAGTTTACTTTTTATACAATTCCTCAGTTTGAGATCATCTACTTTTCCAAACTAAAGTTTTGGGTATTATCACCCATGGCCGGGATGATGGTCAATACTGTTTCCGGTTATTATATGTTCATTGGGGTTTCCCTCCCGATAAATATTGCACGTGGGATCTTACTGCGCCCTACTTTTTCACCCGGTTATTACTTTTTCGGTGAGGGTACAAATCTTGGGAATCCGGTGGAATTCAGATCAGGAATTGAACTTTCATTCGATATCCGGAAAAAGATCCGGTTAGGGTTCGACTTTAACCATGTTTCAAATGCAGGTCTGGGAAAGCTAAACCCGGGGATGGAAACCATGGCATTGTTTCTTGTTGTTCCAATTCCCTGATGTGACAGGAAAATTCCTTATTTTTACCAGGTAATCTGACATTATGAACACCCTCCGGATCTCAGCCGTTTCTTATCTGAACACAATCCCGTTTGTTTACGGTATCCTGGAATCCGGGTTTCTCAGGGATTTCAGGCTGGAGCTGGATGTTCCTTCTGTTTGCAGCAGGAAACTGCTGGCCGGTGAGGTCGATATTGCACTTGTCCCGGTTGGCGCCATCCCCGACTTCGATCATTATCATCTCATTGATGGTTATTGCATCGGTGCGGTGAGTAGGGTCAGGACGGTTTTACTTCTCAGTCATGTGCCCCTGGAAAAGATCAGTAAAATACACCTTGACTGGGATTCAAGAACGTCAGTTAAACTCGTACAGGTACTGGCTAAAAAATTCTGGCACATCCATCCCGAATGGATCCCGCTTCAATCGGGTGATGCGGAACAACCAGGGGTAACTGAGTCCCTGGTTGCGATCGGGGATAAGACATTTGAACTGGCTTCCCGCTTCGAATATATTTATGACCTTGCCGAAGAATGGATCCGGTTCACCTCTCTGCCATTTGTATTTGCCGTCTGGATGTCGAAAGAACCACTTCCTGAGGATATCCTCCATTCATTCAATAAAGCGTTGGAATTTGGTGTGAATCATAAAAAGGAGACCATTCAGTTTTTCAGCAGCAAGATCCAGCCGGGAATCGATCCTTATGGTTATCTCAGCAATAATATCTCATTCATCTTCGACGATGCCAAGAAAAAAGGGCTGAAATTGTTCCTGTCCCTTATTAAATAAAAGGATAAGAAAACTTAGTTTTCGCTGATTTTTAGTCAACCCCACTATAAAGAATCCTGCTATTTTTTTCCGGCGTATCCTCTCTGTTTGGCCATATTTTCAAGCCGTTTCTGAAATCCGGACTTCTTTACAGCTTTCTTTTTATTTTCCTGAATCTGGGCATGAAGCTTATCTTCATCAATGGTGGCCCTGATGATATAAATCTGTGCAAAAGTGAGGAGGTTAGCAAGTAAATAATAATAACTCAGGCCGGAAGAGTAATCATTGAACCAAAAGAGGAACATAGCCGGCATAAGGTACATCATGGTTTTCATCCCAGGCATCTGGGTTTGTGTGGAACCCATCATCTGGTCATTGATGCGTGTATAAAAAATGCTCGAGATCGTCATCAGTAATGCAAACAAACTTACATGATCACCATAAGCAGGAATACGGAAACCATTTGGGAATGTCCAGATGGCATCATAGGAAGAAAGATCCTTTGCCCAGAGGAATGCCTGCTGCCTGAGCTCAATGGATGACGGGAAAAACCGGAACATGGCAAAAAGGATCGGCATCTGCAATAACAAGGGGATACATCCGGCCATTGGGTTAACACCGGCTTTTTTGTATAACTCCATTGTAGCCGATTGTTTCTTCATAGCATCCTCTTTTTTCGGATACCTTTTGGTTATCTCTTCGATATCCGGTTTCAAAGCGCGCATTTTTGCCGAAGACTTGTAAGTTTTAAAAGCGATCGGGAAAAGGACGGTTTTCAGTAGAATGGTAAGGATCAGGATGATGATCCCATAATTCCAGCCGAAATTTCCAAAAAAGTTGAAGACAGGGATCACCGCGTAAATATTGATCCAGGCCATCAGAAAAAAGCCCCATCCAAGAGGTATCTGACGTTCAAGATCAAGATGATACGATTTCAGGGTCCTGAATTTATTCGGGCCGAAATAGAGCGCCATCCCTACACTCTGAATTTCCGGGGTAAAGGGTATGCCAATCTCGGCCGACATGGACTTCAGGTGGTTACCATTCCCTGCTAACGTGGTAACTTTGACCCGGGGTTCACTAAAAAAATTATCGGCAATGATGGTTGAAGAAAAGAATTGTTGATTGAAAGAGATCCACTTTATTCTTTCATTTTTAAGCATCTTCTCATCATCCTTCGATTCTTTTAAATTGTCAACCTTATCTTCGAAATACTTGTAATAAACAGTGGTATTTCTTCTTTCCATATCCAGGCTTTTTTCCTGCCGGTTCAGGTTTTCGTCCCAGTTCAGAACGAGGTATTTCGTATTCGGATCGATGATTCCGGTCATTGATACAAAGTTGACCCGATAGCCCAGCATATAATCATTTCCCCGCAGGGTATATGTATATTCAATGTATTTATCGGGGCTGTGGAGTGAATCATCTGCATCAGGGTATAGTCGCATGGTGAACTGAACTGAATCTTTACCGGAAACTTTCAACTGCGTTGTGCCCTCAACAGGTTTATTCTTTACAAATGGTTTGAAGTAAAGGTGGTTGGTATTAATCAGTCTGTTATTTGAAAAGAAGGTGTACCCAAAATTCACGGAGTCATTAAAAAGAACAAGCGGGTGTTTATCCCAGCTTTTATAGTTCTTAAGCTCAACATAATCAATCTTGCCTCCTTCGGCAGAGACCCTGATCTTCATCAGGTCATTTTCGATTGTATAATGTTTATTAACACCTGTGGCTGATCCTGCAAAAGCACCCAATTGCTCTTTCAGTTTTGATAATGAGGCCAGTGTGCTGTCGACCGGTTTCTCCTGCGTAGTCTGGGATTCTTTATGACTGTTATCCATGACCTTTGAAACTGCCTGTACCCGGATGACCGAATCCTGTTTTACCCTGTTGACGTATGCGATAGAGTCAGCATGTCTTTTCTGCGCTTCCAGCTCTTTTTTTGATGGAGTCATCCATAAGCTGTAACCGATGAAAATTGCAAAGATTAATACCAGCCCGATTACTGTATTTCTGTTCATTGATTATTAAAATAAATTGCTATGATTATTTCGATTTTTTTACCTGGTTTGCAGCATATGTTTTAGCTGCTTTAATAAAACTCACAAACAACGGATGAGGATTGGCAACAGTACTTTTAAATTCAGGATGAAACTGTACACCAATAAACCATGGATGACCTTTTAATTCCATGATCTCAATAAGGTTATCCTTCTCATTCAGCCCTACAGGGATCATTCCTGCTTTCTGGTAGGCATCCAGGTAATCATTATTAAATTCATACCGGTGACGGTGACGTTCTGTTATATATTCATCCTTATATATATCAAAAACCTTTGACCCTTTTTTTACTTTACATCTATAACCACCCAGCCGCATGGTGCCACCCAAACCGGCTATCTTCTTTTGTGTCTCCATCATGTCGATAACAGGGAATGGAGTTGTCTTGTTAAACTCAGTGGAATGTGCGCCTGTCAAACCCAAAATATTTCTTCCGAATTCGATCACGGCACATTGCATTCCAAGACAGATACCAAGGAATGGCACCTTTTTTTCCCTGGCATATTTTATGGATAATATCTTACCATCAATACCTCTGTCGCCAAAACCGGGTGCTACAAGAATACCATCAAGACCTGCCAGTTTCTCTGCTACATTCGATTCATCAATAAATTCAGATTGCAGGGATCTCACATGAACCTTGCATTCGTTCATGGCGCCGGCATGAACAAAGGATTCATTAATGGATTTATAGGCATCTTTCAGTTCAACATATTTTCCGACAAGACCGATCGTTACTTCGCTTGAAGGGTTTTTTAATTTGAAAAGAAATTCCTCCCAGTCAACAAGATCCGGTTCCGTATTGCATGGAACTTTTACTTTTTTAAGTATTTCAACGTCAAGTTTCTCTTTGTGCATCAATACAGGAACATCATAAATGGTTTCGGCATCAATGGATTCGATGACAGCAGAAGGAGCTACATTGCAAAAGAGAGCGATCTTGGTTTTAAAGCTTTCCGGCAAATGCTTTTCCGTTCTGCAAACGATGATATCCGGCTGAACTCCTTGTTCGAGTAAAGTCTTGACAGAATGTTGGGTTGGTTTTGACTTTAGCTCCCCTGCAGCAGCCAGGTATGGCACCAGGGTGAGGTGAACCACAACACAGTTCCTGCCTAACTCCCAACGCATCTGACGAACAGCTTCAATGTATGGCAAAGATTCTATATCCCCTACAGTCCCTCCAATCTCAGTGATCACAAAATCATAATTTCCCTGGTGTGCCAACAGCTTGATCCTGTACTTGATCTCATCGGTAATGTGGGGAATAACCTGAACAGTCTCCCCGAGAAAATCTCCCCTTCTCTCTTTATTGATCACTGTCTGGTAAATAATCCCTGTAGTGATATTATTCGCCTGGGAAGTAGGAACATTCGAAAACCGCTCATAATGACCGAGGTCAAGATCTGTTTCTGCACCATCTTCCGTAACGAAACATTCACCATGCTCATAAGGGTTGAGCGTTCCCGGGTCAATATTGATATAAGGATCCAACTTCTGGATAGTGACGGAAAAACCCCGTGCTTTCAGGAGTTTGGCAATGGAAGATGATATAATCCCCTTACCCAGGGATGAAGTTACACCACCGGTAACGAAAATATACTTTGTAGTTTTTGCCATGCTATTCCTTTTCTTCCAAAACAGGTGCAAAATTAGGAATAATTAACATACTACCGGAAATTTAGCGATTATTCTAATGACACTTCTTCTGGAGGAACTCTTCATAATTCAACCTTCGCTTGATGGCAAGAATTTCTGTGGCAATTTCCTCGATGGGTTTATTTGTTACACTAACCACAGGCCATTGGTACTGATTGAAAATGCTGTTTGAATAATTAAGCTCCCTCCTGACATATTCAATGGAGGAATATTCCCCGGTATTCCCTCCCAGGTGTTCCTGCCTGACAGACCGTAGTGTGGAAAGATCATGAGGGTGTGTGATCAGTCCGAAAACGTGGCCCAAGGGCAATTGGCTGATTACTTCCGGTGGAGTAACACCGAGAACGATAGGGTAATTGGCAACAAACCATCCCTTAAACGCAAGGTATATGCTTAGCGGGGTTTTAAATGTCCGTGAAACCCCGACCAGGAGGATCTCTGACTTTTCATATTCATAGTAGCGCTGACCGTCATCATGCATAAATGCAAACTGCATCGAATCGATCCGTTTGAAATATTCCTTGTTCAGGCGATAGAAAAGTCCGGGTTCTTCTGAGGGAGAATTTGCAAGGTGGTGGGAAAGCCGCGATAATAAAGGTCCCATCAGATCGATTGCATCGATATTATGAATACGGCTTGTCCTCACAAGGTTCTCACGAAGCACTTCCGAAACAAGTGTGTGGACAATAATCCCCTTCGCTTCATCCACTTCCTTGACAATTTCCTCGATCTGTTGCTCTTTTCGTATCTCCTGTTTCATGACAATTTCAACACGGGCATTCGGAAACTGTGTCAACGCAGCCATCAGTATCTGCTCTGCTGTTCTTCCGGTTCCGTCGGAAACCACAAATATCTTTTCCATAATATAAAAAATTAATTCGTCTCCCCGGTATTGGTTCTGAAAAAGGGAATAGGCAACTTCTGACGGCCTAATGCCAGACCCATTATAAATTGATAAAATCCTGAGCAGTTAAAACTGCTATTTGTGCTTTTCTATAATCTTTCAAATTTCTAGTTAATAGTACTTCAATATCGTTTTGCAAGGCTGAATAATATTGTATTGCATCTTCGAAGTCCGGGAACTCAGAATTAAGTGCCAGGTCAATTATCTTATCATTTAAGGGTGTTATATAAATGAGAACTTTTAACTTTCTTAGAATCTCTTTCGCTTCTTCATCAGATCTTTGTTTTGAAATCAAATCATGAATATTTGCTAAGGATAATGCTGAAATAAAAATTTGAACTTTACCCTCATCTGCCAATGTAAACAATTGGGCTGCTGCCAAATAAAATGGGTCCCTCTTTCCAATAAGATCATAAATTATATCTGTATCTACAAAAACCTTCTTCTTCATAAATACTTTTCAGTTATATGTTCTTGATATTTCTCTTTGGGATTTTCATTTTCTGACAAATGAATTAAACCACTTAATGCCTGAACCAAAGGAGAGATTTTCTTAATAGATTTTGATTCTTGCGTTATAGCTGATAAATAATTCTCAATCAATTTTGATAAACTGGTTTTATGGTCATTTGCATATTTTTTTGCCTCCTCAATAACCTTCTTTTTAAGTCTTAATGTTAATTTGGTTTCCATTATATTATAAATTAGGCGTACAAAGGTACAATATTAATACGGCAATGTCAAGGACAATGTTTGTTTGTCGTACAACCTTTTCTAAAATGTACTGTGTCGCTAATTCAACAGTGTTTTCATTTTACATCTGTATATATTAATTTTCATCATGCTTGTCAGTCGTTTGGTTATCTGATATTTTTTTGACCCTCTATCATATTCATAATACTCAGTTATATAATTCCAATTACAATGCGTATTAGCCTTAATATCTATCGCATCAGAGAACATTTTATCCACTGATTTTGTTATAATTTTATCTTTTGAGTTTAGAATTTTAGTAAAACCTCATCTTCACCTCCTTAAGGAACTTCTCCTCCAGCACCCTGGCAATCCTGTGTATCACGGTTCTTCGTAACTCAAGTTCGACAGGAAGCGACGGATCCTGGTGGGCAACGTTGATCTTTGTCCCTACCTGGAAATGTATCTCATCGCTCTCCAGCAAGCGTCTGACTATCTCATCTGCGGGACCTTTCCCAAGCTTTGTTGCCTGGGAATATGCCTTAAGTATTTCATTCACTTTGCTCAGGGTGAGGATTCCTTCCGTAATGATTTCAACACCTTCCATGTGGGCAACGGGAGGAAGGTCGATATCTGAAATTTCATTTGAATCGGTGATCTCCCGATTGAGTTCCCTTGCCAGGAGATCAGCCGTAGTAGCACCGCAGATGATCTTCTTCCCTGTGAATTCATCAAAAAGCCTCGCAAATTCCAGATCATCGGTTTCTTCCAGCGGCGGACCCGTGCAGATCAATAGTTTTCTCGGATCCCTGAAATAGATCACCCCGCAGCTCATGTCATCCTTCGGAAAGAAATTATCATTCAGATTCGCACGGCTGATGACCTTTGTCGATAATTTTACGGCAGAGATATCATTCTCCTCCTTTACCACTTCCCTGATCAGCATCGAGAAATTTTCTTCACCCCAACCCATCGGATATTTCTCAGAACCCAGTCCTGACTGGGTTACGCCATCTGTACAGAAAATGATCCTGTCCTCTTTTTCAGCGGTAAATGTGCAGCCCAGGATCTCTTTTTCCCGGTGTTTCTCCGATTCCAGCACAATGCCGTTCCATTCCGGTTCAAAGGGTCTTGAACCTGTAAGGATCAGTGTTTTGGGATTCTCATATTCAAGGATTCTGACAATCCCCTCTGCATCGATCTCAATGATGGTAAACGTTGCGTAATTGGTTTCTTTCACGCTGTCGACCGGCAGAGTTCTCATGATGATCCCTGCAATTTTTTCAGCGCTCTTGTGTTCCTGTGTGAAATTCACAGCCAGGGTAGCCGTGAGTGTAGCCAGGATGTTGGCTTTAATCCCATGGCCGATCCCATCAGAAAGTACTATGATCAGCCTGCCTTCCTCCTTGATCCTTCTGGAAAGGAAGACATCACCGCAAACCCTTTCGTCAGCATGGTTCTTTTGCAGGCAATTGACCTCTATGTAAAAATCCCGTTCCATGGCTTAAGGATTCTTCTTTTGTGGGGACTGATGGGATTCTATCACTGTTTTCAGCATCTTCTCCGTCTTTGCCGCTCCTTCTCCCAGCAGGAATGCGATCTTCTGTACCATGTCAAAATTCTCGTCGATCACTTCCGATAGACGTCTTATGATCTGCTCCTTACGAACTTCAGGCGTGTACATATCACGAAGTATGCCTCCGACATATTTATTCTTACTGATCGTAAATATGGATACGCTGAGCACATTGTCGCCGTATTGCACATCCTTGTTCTCAATATCTTCATCTGAGGTCAGCACATAAGAGAACATCTTATAAAACTGGACCGGCAGAATATTTTTCAGGTCCGCACCTATCAAACCGGGGATCACCTCATCAATTGTCGCAGCATCCTCTCCAAGGATCCTGATAAAAGCCTTATTTGAGTGAACAATGTTCAGTTTCTCATCCACAATAACCACACCTGATACCAGTTTCTGGAGCATCGCCGAGAGGGTGTCGGAACCTTCTTTCTCAGATTCCTTCTCTTTCCTGGCTTTCTCTTCTGATTCCTTTAAAGCTGTCTGCGTTTTTGCCAGTTTCTCATTCAGTCCGCGCAATGACTTTATGTATTCCTGCCGGTTCCTGGAGCTGTAGATATGACACATGTCAGAGGTTGCCAACCCCTGGGCAATGGCTATGGCAAATTCGCGGCATGAGCTGTATCCGCAGGATTCACAACCAACATCGTTATCCATTTCATTCTGCCTGCCTATCATGGTCATCACTTCAAGAATATTTTCTTCGGGAGGAACAGGCAGTCGCTGGTCATCTTTCAGAAAAGTCCTCGAAAGATCCAATGTTGCAGCAAATCCTATCTCCTTCTCCCAATCGGGTTTATTAAAGGTTTTTAACCTCTTATTATCATAATCGGTAACCAGCGTTCTGCGCAAGAATTTTTCTCCTCCGGGAGATGTACCAGGCCCCATCAGGCATCCCTCATTGTAAAAGATATTGAAATGCCGTTTGATCATGTCGATCCGCGAGTCGAATTCCTTAACTGCATCCAGCATATTATTCCGGCCTTCAGTTGTAATGATGCTTCCTTCCAGCAGATCCTCACTCAAACCTGCCGACTGGATGATCCCGTTGCTGAGCGGATACAGCGATCCTTTAAAGCCCAGGGGAGGATCAAACTCGGAGAATTCAAGCATGCTTTCCCTGATGTTAAATTCCGAAAAGAGTTGACGTAACTCGATAAATGTCAGTACAATATCGACTTTCCCATCATCCTGATATCGCAGGGCCTCGTCCTTGGTTGCAATACAAGGACCAAAAAATGCAATTTTTATATCACTGCCATATTTTTTCCTGACCGCTTTTGCCGAGGCAATCATTGGAGATACCAGCGGGGCCAAGTTATTGATCAGGTCGGGATAATACTTCTCAACAAAGGAGACAACTGCCGGACAATTGGCTGTTATGTAATATTTCCCGTAAAATTTCTCAAACAGTTCCCTGTACTTTTCTGCAATCAGATCAACCCCGAAGGAAGCTTCTGTAACATAAGCAAAGCCGAGCGCCTTGATCATCTCCACAAATTTCCGGTAGTCGGTGATGTCGGAAAATTCACCTGAAATTGACGGGTCACAGATAGCAGCAACCTTTGCACCCGAAGAAAGGAGTTGTTTGATCTCACCGATTGAACTGCGGTAAACGATAGCAGCCGGTGAACATGCCCGGTAACAGCTACCACAACCAATACACCGTTCGGGTAGTATGGAGGGAAATTCGGTGTTTACATCTACACGGATCGCTTTTACAGGACAGATCCGAACACAGGCGTAACACTTAATGCATTTTTCGTGAAGGATGTTAAAGAGGGGATCGGTCATTGGTCATTAGTCATTGGTCATTAGTTATTGGTCATTAGTCATTGGTCATTGGTCATTGGTCATTAGTCATTTGTCATTGGTCATTGGTCATTAGTCATTTGTCATTGGTCATTAGTCATTTGTCATCAGGATATAAGGCAATAGGCAGTAGGCAGTAGTAATGTTAAATTCCTACATTCCAGCATTCCTGCATTCCAGCATTCCTACATTCCAGCATTCCTATATTCCAGCATTCCAGCATTCCTATATTCCAGCATTCCTATATTTAACAAAATTACTAATTACACGGTTTCCTGAAATATTTTTTTAGCATGCAAATACAATTCTTTATCTGTTCATTTATTAACAATGCTAAATTTTTCACAAATAATTGTTTAACGTATAGGATATTTTATTTACTTTTGTAATGAGAAACCGTATTATTCTATTAAGATGGATGAGGTTGCCGGGAAAATCCTCCGGAAATATCCTGCAGGAAAAAAACACAATCTGATACCCATTTTGCAGGAGTTTAAGAAACAGTCAGGAGGTCTGTCTGACGAAATTTTTCGTGAGATCAGTAACTACTTGAATATTCCCGTAAATAAAATTCATGGTGTCTCTTCTTTTTATGATCAGTTTCGCCCTGCCGGGAAAGGGAAGCCTCAATTCCGGGTATGCTGCGGAACAAATTGTCATCTTGAAGGTTCCGGTCAAATACTGAAACAACTGGAAGAACTTCAAAAAAGCAGGACAGGTTACACCGGTCGCGACAGCCGGTTCAGCATTGAAACAGTAACCTGTTTCGGGGCATGTTCTAATTCACCTGTCATCAGTATAAATGACGGACTTCATACCAAAATCACCAAGGAAACCCTGATAAAACTTATCGATTCACTGAAAGAAGATGGAGGAAAAGGCAGATAATCAGACCTTACAGGAAATTCAGGAATTTCTTTCAGAAAAAGTGCTCAGAAATAACGGGGACAAACTAAAGAAGGAAGACCTTGAAAAATTGGCCCGGATCCGGCGTGAAAGGGTAACAACACCTGTCTTCTTTGTAGGAATGGGATCATGTGGAATTGCAGCAGGTGCAAGGTCTGTCCTGGAAGCAATAAACCATTACCTGTCAGAACACAACATACTGGCAGAGGTCATCGAAGTGGGTTGTATCGGACTTTGCAGCGAGGAACCGTTACTCGATATTCAATTACCGGGGAAAACCAGGGTTTCATTCCATAAGATAACTGCCGGCAAAGTTGAATCACTGCTGGATTCGGTGTTTGCCCGGTCGATTGATCCGGCGACTGTACTGGGACAATACAAGAGTTTTATGCAGGAAGCCTGGGCAAATATTCCATACCTTGAACAACTCCCCTATTTTAGTTTCCAGCAAAAAATTATCACAAAGGATTCAGGGATCACTTCGCCCCTTTCCATTGCCGATTATATTGCAAGGAACGGCTATAAACCGCTTTACAAGGCCGTTTTGAATTACACACCGGAAATGGTCTGCAACTTCATCGAGCAAAGTGAATTGAAAGGACGTGGAGGTGGTGGTTTTCTGACCGGGAAAAAGTGGAAGGTATCATTAACGACTGCAGGTGATGAAAAGTATCTGATTTGTAATGCCAATGAAAGCGATCCGGGAGCATTTATGGATCGTGCGATCATGGAAGGTTCACCCCACAGGCTGATTGAAGGAATTGCCATTGCATCGTATGCAATTGGTGCAAATAATGCATTTATCTATATCCGGTCGGACTTCCCCGCTGCTTACCACATCCTGGAAGAAGCCATCCGGCAGGCGATGGAATTTGGGATCCTCGGCCAGAACATCTTCGGAAGTGGATTCAACCTGAACATCGAAATCAGGCAGGGCGCCGGCGCTTTTGTATGTGGTGAAGAAACCGCACTCATCAGCAGCCTTGAAGGCAGAAGGGGCCAGCCCTCTTCAAAGCCCCCCTACCCTGCTGAGACAGGATTGTTTGGAAAGCCAACGATCGTCAATAATGTCGAGACCCTTGCCAATGTTCCGGGCATCATTGAAAATGGTCCCGCCTGGTTCCGGAACATCGGAACAAAAGCAAGCAGGGGGACAAAACTTTTCTCCCTGAATGGTAAAATCAAACATTCGGGTTTTATTGAAGTTCCCATGGGAACAAAGCTCACCGATATCATTTATAAAATAGGCGGTGGTATCAAGGAAGACCGGAAACTGAAAGCAGTTCAGATCGGCGGACCTTACGGTGTATGCATACCGGATTCACATATTCATTATGAAGTAGGGTTCGATTCGCTGAAAGAAGTAGGTGCGATGATCGGCCTGGGAGGCCTGACCATCCTGGATGAAACCGTATGTATGGTTGATCTCGCCCGGTATTTTATGGATTTCCTCCAGCAGGAAAGCTGCGGAAAATGCATTCCATGCAGGGAGGGAACACGCCGGATGCTGGACATCCTTGAAGGGATAACCAAAAGGCCGAAGGAGGAATCCTCACATGAAACCCTCGAAAGATTTAAAGGTGTTGTCCAGATGGAAACCCTTGCAGAAGTCATGAAGGAGACCTCACTTTGCGGATTGGGACAAAATGCACCCAACCCGGTTCTCAGTTCATTGCGCTGGTTCAGAGATGAGTTCGAAGAACATATTTTTGACCGTCGATGTGCAGCCGGCATTTGCCGTGACCTCAGGACTTTCTTTATCAATGTCGATGCGTGTAACGGATGTAATATCTGTCAGAAGAAATGTCCGGAAAATGCCATTATCGGCGTTATAAAAATGCCGCATTTCATCGTGGAAGAAAAATGTAACGGTTGCGGGATCTGCTTTGAAAGCTGTAAGTTTAATGCTATCTATTTTAAATAACCGGGAACATGCTGTTCACCATAGAAATTAACGATCAGAAAGTATCCGCCAGGAGAGGTGAAACCATTCTGACCGTGCTGAACCGTTCAGGAATCCGGGTGCCTACATTGTGTCATCTGAATGGATATACGCCTACCGGGTCTTGCCGACTATGCGTGGTGGAGGTCGAAGGAATACGCAGTCTGATTCCCTCCTGTTCAGCCCCGGTTGAAGAATGGATGAAGATACGAACGCATACTCCCCGTGTTCTAAAAGCAAGGAGAACCATCGTTGAATTATTGCTGGCCAATCATCCCGATGATTGCTTTTATTGCGATCGCAGCGGAGGTTGTGAACTCCAGGCATTGGCCGACGAACTCAATGTTCATGAGCGAAAGTATATGAACCGCCGGAAACCTGTCCAGGTCGACAGGAATTGCCCGGCGATTGAAAGAAATCCCGCCAAATGTATCCTTTGTGAAAGATGTATCAGGGTTTGTGATGAAATGATCGGGGTATCGGCCATCGAAATCATCGGAAGAGGAAATAAGAGCCAGATCGGTACCGGGATCAACAAAGGATTGAATTACACAGCCTGCGTTAAATGCGGTCAATGCATCATGGTATGCCCTACCAATGCCCTGAAGGAAAAGACCACATTTCCTAACGTGGTGGAGGCCCTGAATAACCGCGAACTTTACCCGGTTATCCAGTTTTCACCTACTGTTCCTGTTTCCATCGCCGATGAGATCGGGATCAAACCGGGAAAGGACATCATGACCTTGTTACGTACTGCCATGCAGCGAATTGGTTTTAAGCAGGTATTCGACAGTTCATTTGGAGCCGATATCAATATCATGGAAGTCGCGGCTGAACTTGCGCAACGGATCAAAACAGGAGAAAATCTGCCTCTGTTCACAAGCTGTTGTCCGGCATGGGTAAAATACATTCAGGACACGAAACCGGAATATAAAGGGTGGTTATCCACAACAAAATCCCCACAGTTGATAACGGGTGAGATTTTTAAAAGATACTTTGCTCCGCTTGCAGGAATTCCAGGGGAAAAAGTTTTCATGGTGTCGGTAATGCCATGTACCGCTAAAAAATATGAATCAGTAAATGAGCAATCCAAATCTGAGGTCGATGCCGTTATCACAACACGCGAACTCCTGAAAATGATTCGTATGCTTGGGATTGATTTTACTACCCTGGAACCTGAACAAACGGCTTCCTCCAACAATATCCGCAGTTCTGCGGGTGTTTTATTCGGTGCTGCAGGTGGCGCCCTGGAAGGGATTCTCCGTACTCTCCATTTTCAATTGACAGGAGAAGAGTTGGCTAATTATAAGATCCCTGAACTTCGTGGTTTTAAGGGAAGGAAGGAAGGGAAGATCATGATCGGGAAAACAGCCATTGGCTATGCAGCAATCAGCGGACTGGCCAATGCCAAGAGTTTGATGAATGAAATCAAAGCAGGTCGTAATGATCTTCATATCATTGAAATTATGGCTTGCCCAAACGGGTGCATCAATGGTGGAGGACAGCCGTTTGATACTTCCGAAAAATCCATCCGTTCAAGGATGAAAGCCCTGCATGACACAGATGATACCGAATTGATCAGGGTTGCGCATAAGAACCCGCTTGTAAGCGAAATCTATTCCCGCTTGCTGGGTCAACCCAACAGTGAATTAAGCAAAGAGCTTCTTCACATTACATATGCAGATCAACCGCCGGTATGAGCCAATCATTCAGACGCCAACTTGTTTATACCATCAAGGACCGTTGCAGGGTTTGCTACACCTGCCTGCGCGAATGTCCGGTTAAGGCAATTAAGATCATCAATGGACAAGCAGAGGTAATCAATGACCGGTGTATCGGCTGCGGAAACTGTGTAAAAGTCTGCAGCCAGGGTGCCAAGATCTCTCTGAGGTCGGTCGATGAGGTTTTCCAACTCCTGCACTCGGGAGAGCAGATCGCAGCTTGCATTGCTCCCAGTTTCCCTGCAGAATTTACCGATATTACTGATTATAAGATCCTAGTGGGAATGATCCGGAAACTTGGCTTTACTTATGTCAACGAAGTTGCTTTTGGAGCGGATGTAGTCGCAGAAGAATATGAGAAGCGGATAAAATCTTCCGGTTATATCGGGGATATTTCTTCCGACTGCCCTGCAGTTACCTATTTTATCCGCCATTATCATCCTGAACTGGTATCCCTGCTGGCCCCCATTGCTTCCCCGATGGTTGCCATGACCCGGATCCTCCATAAAAAACACGGAAATCACCTCAAGGTGGTCTTCATTGGTCCTTGTTTTGCGAAAAAAGCGGAATCCGGTGAAGTGGATGAGGTGATCACCTACCGTGAATTGCGTGAGATGTTCTATATACGGAATATTCAACCCCAGGAAGTGGAGCCATCCGGATTTGATCCGCCATACAGCGGCCGGGGAGCAATATTTCCTGTTACCCGCGGATTGTACCAGACTGCCAATTACAGGGAGGATATCCCGGAAGAAAAGGTTGTAATTGCCGACGGACGGATAAATTTCAAGGAAGCGGTGAAGGAGTTTGAAGAGGGTTTTATCCGGAACAAACACCTGGAACTATTGTGCTGCGAAGGTTGCATCATGGGGCCGGGAACAAGTCCGGGAGGAAGGAAATATGCGCGGACTGCTGCCATCGGTGAGTATGTCAGGGAAAAGCTGAATAATCTCGATCAGGATGGATGGCAGGCAGATATGGCAGAGTATAGGAATATTGATCTTTCGCAGAATTTTTCACCGGAAGACCGGCGGTTCACCATTCCTGATGAGGATACCATTCTTGAGGTACTTGAAACCATGGGGAAATTCTCTGCAAAAGATCACCTGAATTGCGGGGCATGTGGTTACGACAGTTGTGTAGAGCATGCCATCGCCATTGTAAAAGGCCTGGCCGAAACGGAGATGTGCCTTCCTTATACCATTGAAAAGCTGCACGACTCGATTGAAAACCTGAATATTTCCAACGACAAGCTGGCTTCAGCCAAGCAAGCCCTCAAGCAATCGGAAAAACTGGCCCACATGGGACAATTATCTGCCGGCATTGCCCATGAGTTGAACAATCCCCTGGGAGTGATCACCATGTACAGTAACATCCTGATGGATGAAGCCAAAGAGGAGGATCCTGTACGCGAAGATTTACAGATCATTGTAGAACAGGCAGCACGTTGTAAAAAAATTGTGAGCGGGTTACTCAATTTTGCCCGCAAGAACCAGGTAAATTATACAGAGACAGATGTCGTAAAGTTTACTGAACACAGCATCAACTCAATCATCAAACCCGATAATATCAGTATCAATTTTACACACAATATCGATGAACCGGTTACAAAGCTCGATATTGAACAAATGATGCAGGTGCTGACCAACCTTGAAAAAAACGCTGTGGAAGCCATGCCAAATGGTGGTGAACTGAAGATCAGGGTGGAAGGCGATCAGGATGAGATCGTATTTAAGATTACCGATACCGGTACCGGGATACCGAAAGAAAACATGGACAAGCTCTTCACCCCCTTTTTTACGACCAAGGAGATCGGAAAAGGAACGGGTTTGGGCCTGCCACTTATATATGGAATCGTTAAAATGCATAAGGGAAAGATCCAGGTTACATCCAACGCTGATCTTCGCAAAGGTGCGACAGGGACGACGTTTAAAATAACAATCCCCAGGGTGAGGAATACTGAACAATAGTCATTGGTCATTAAGTCATTAGGGGGAAAAATCAAAAATCAAAATGCAAAATGCAAATTGTAAAAAATAGTAAATGGTAAATGGTCAATACAATAGTCAATGGTAAATAGTCAATGGTAAATTATTAAAAAATGGCAACTAGTAAAACGATTTTAATTGTCGATGACGATCAGGACTACCTGTTTCAGACAAAACTGAAGATCGAGAAGTTCGGGTATCAGGTGATAACTGCAGAAAGCCAGCGGGAAGCCGAGCTTATAATCGACAAAACCATGCCTGACCTTGCCATCATTGACCTAATGATGGAAAATGAAGACAGCGGTTTTATCTTAAGCTACAAGATCAAGAAAAAGTATCCCGCAGTACCGGTTATTATTGCTACTGCTGTAGCAACGGAAACGGGCATCAGCTTTGATATCAATGATGAAAATAACCGTAAATGGATAAAAGCCGATCTCTTCCTTGAGAAAGGAATACGGTCTGATTTATTAAAGGATGAAATTGACCGGTTATTAATAAAAAAATGATTTGTTTCATTAATTGAATTTAGACTAATTTTGACTATCCAAAACTATTATGTCGATACTAAAGATCCTGGTCGTAGATGATGAACCCGGAATCCGCAGCGGAGTAAGCCGGATCCTGCGTAATTTCAGGGTAGATTATCCGTTTATGGAGGAACCTTATGAGTTTGAGGTTTATGAAGCTTCAACAGGGGAATCCGGAATCGAGATCATTGAAACGAACCAACCCGACATCCTTCTACTCGACAATAAACTTCCGGGAATCCAGGGTATAGAGGTATTAGATTATGTAAAGAAAAGAAAGTTGAACATTGTGGTGGTAATGATCACTTCATATGCTTCTCTTGAACTGGCTGTTAAAGCTACAAGCGACGGCGCTTACGATTTTATTCCAAAACCGTTTACCCCGCAGGAGCTCAAATCATCTATTGAGAATATCACCAAAAGGGCTTTCCTGAAAAAGATGACACGCGATTTGCAGGATAGCGGTAAGCAGGTCAGGTTTCAGTTTCTTTCGGTTTTATCGCATGAATTGAAAGCCCCTTTAAATGCCATTGAAGGTTACCTGCAAATGACCAAAGAACGGCAACTGGGTGACAAAATAGAGGATTATAACCAGATCATTGACCGGTCACTGGAAAGAATAAAAGGAATGCGCAACCTTATCCTCGATCTGCTCGACCTTACAAAAGTTGAATCCGGCAAGATGAAACAGGATATTTCTGACGTAGACCTTCTAAAAATTGCCCATACGGCCATCGAAACCATGCGACCCTATTCTATCCAACGTGATATTGTTATCAACCTGGATGTACCTCATAACCTCTTCGTAAAAGCAGATGCTGAGGAGATTGAAATTATTTTCAACAACCTGATATCAAACGCAATAAAGTACAACAAAAAAGGTGGTACTGTTGATTTTGTCATCTCGGAGAATGGTGATTCAATTGAGATCAACGTTAAGGATTCCGGCATTGGAATGACACAACCGGAAATGGACAAACTTTTCCAGGATTTTGTCAGGATAAAAAATGAGAAAACCAAAAATATTACGGGCAGCGGCCTGGGCTTATCAATCGTGAAAAAACTCGTTGAAAACTATGGGGGCAAAATAGATGTCTGCAGTGTTCCCGACCAGGGTAGTCAATTTATTGTCACACTTCCAAAAGAAAAACCATGTTTGTAAAACATCTTCCCCATAAAACAGTAGAACGGCTGAGTCAATACAGACGTACACTACTGTTGATCCTTTCAAAGGAAAAGACCCATGTGTTTTCACATGAAATTGCACAGATGCTGCATATAACACCTGTCCAGGTGCGAAGGGACCTCATGCTGATCGGTTACTCCGGCAACCTCCGGAAAGGTTATGACATTAAGGAACTGATCGAAATGATCGGAAAGATCATCGATACCGAAAAGGGGCAGAAAGTTGCCGTGGTAGGTTTGGGTAACCTTGGAAAAGCATTCATCAGTTATTTCAAGGGAAAAAGAAGCAAACTGACCATTGTTGCGGCGTTTGACAATAACCCGTATAAAATTGACAAGGTTTATGATGGTGTTCCATGTTTTCATGTCGACCGGATCTCTGAGATCATCAAAAGAGATAACATCTCTATCGCGATCATTACCGTCCCTTCCGAACAGGCTCCCGTGATAGCGGAAACCCTCGTCCTGGCAGGCATCAAGGGAATACTGAATTACACACCCAAACCGTTGAACGTCTCACCCTATGTGTATCTTGAAGAGTACGACATGATTACGTCGCTTGAAAAAGTTGCCTTTTTCGCGAAAAAGAACGATGAACGATTTAAATGACGATCGTGTCAGGGATGGGAAACGTTCCCACCATTTCAGGTACTGTTGCCTGACCGGTTTATTAAAGAAAGGAATTTTGTGAAAATATTTTCGGGTTTTGAAAATGTTGGATCGATTAAAAATGCTGTAGTTACAACGGGATCATTCGATGGTGTCCATGTTGGCCACAAAGAGATCCTTCAACGACTGAAAAAACTTGCATTTGAAACCAGGGGTGAAACGGTTCTCATCACCTTCCATCCGCATCCCAGGAAAGTGCTGTATCCCGATACCATCGGTAAGGATCTTTTCCTGATCAACTCCCAGCGTGAAAAGATAGAGTTGCTGAGGAAAGCCGGACTCGATAACCTGATCATTGTCGAATTTACGCTCGGATTCTCACAAATCACTGCCGTAGATTTTGTGAAAAATATCCTGTTGAATAAAATCCATGCAAAAAAAATCGTAATTGGCTTTAATCATCATTTCGGCCATAATCGTGAAGGGGATTACAGTGAACTTCGTGATCTTGGGTTACAGTTGGAATTTGAGGTCGAAGAGATCCCGGAACAGGATATTCACAATGAAACGGTCAGCTCAACGAAAATACGGAAAGCCCTGCTGGAAGGAAACATCCAAAAGGCAAATGCCTATCTAGACCATCATTATATCATCATGGGCCTGGTAAAGAAATCAAATCCTGTACTGGCGGAAATTGGTTTTCCAAGCTTCTCTGTGAGGATCGAAGAGGAGAGCAAGCTGATACCCCCGAATGGTGTGTATGCTGTAACCGTCACCGACCATGATCATGTTTATAAAGGAATGTGTTTTATTAAAAAAAAGGGGGATTCATCGACTGATGCAGTGGTGGAGTTCTTTCTGCTCGATGAACCCAGGGAGCTTTCCGGTGATGTTGCTACTGTTTTTTTTCATAAACGGTTGAGGGATGAGAAGAACCTCACCGATCCCCGGGAACTGAAACAACAATTGATGATCGACCGTTTGCAGATCGATGAATTGATATTTTAATGGAATAATATCGTTTTACCATTATCGATGATGATCATAAAAAATCGGGATACTATAAGGGTCACCTTCCTCGGAACAGGCACTTCTATCGGAGTCCCGGTAATTACATGCGATTGCCCTGTATGCCTGTCGGAAGATCCGAAAGATAACCGGTTCCGGACATCCGTGATGGTGCAGGTCAATAATCGTACGTTCGTGATTGATTGCGGTCCTGACTTCAGGATACAGATGCTCCGTGAACATGTATCATCGCTCGATGCGGTGATCTTTACCCATGAACACCGCGATCATATTGCCGGTATTGACGATATCCGTGCGTTTAATTACGTCCTCAATAAAAAGATCGATATTTATGCAACCGAACCCGTGATCAGTGCAATCCGGACTGAATTCCCTTATATCTTTTCTGATTCGAGATATTTCGGGGCTCCCCAGCTCACCATCCACTGTATTGATGATCAGCCTTTTTCTATCAATAATATTGAGTTCATTCCCATCAGGGTACTTCACGAGAACCTTCCGGTAACCGGTTTCCGGATCGGTGATTTTACCTATATCACGGATGCCAGCAGTATAACGGAAGAAGAGAAGGAAAAAATAAAAGGGTCAAAAGTAATTGTTTTAAATGCACTCCGGAATTCCCATCATGTTTCTCATTTTTCTGTAGGAGAAGCTGTTAATCTCTTGGAAGAGATGAAACCGGAAGCTGGCTACCTGACCCATCTCAGTCATTTTGTTGGACTCCATGAAGAAGTTAACAGAAGTCTTCCGGATTTTATTAAACTTGCATACGACGGTCTGATAATAGATGTTTAACCCATGCAGATTGATATTCTGACAATTTTCCCGGATATGTTTGATGGTCCTTTCAGCCATTCCATTATTAAACGGGCCAAGGAGAAAGGGATCATTACGATCAACCTTCACAATATACGCGATTATACAACCGATAAACACCATAGCGTGGATGATTATCCCTATGGCGGAGGAGCAGGTATGGTAATGATGATCGAGCCGGTTTGCAGGCTCATTGAGAACCTGAAGGCCAAGACCTCCTATGACGAGATAATATACATGAGCCCCGATGGTGAGTTGCTTGGTCAGAAATTGGCAAACCGTTTATCTTTATTGAAAAATATGATCATTCTTTGCGGGCATTACAAGGGGATTGACGAGCGCATCCGCGAACACCTGGTTACCATGGAAATCTCCATAGGGGATTACGTTCTTTCCGGTGGTGAACTGGCGGCTGCCGTGCTGACGGATACAATCGTAAGGATCATTCCCGGTGCCATGGGAGACGAAGCTTCCGCATTATCCGATTCTTACCAGGACGACCTTATTTCACCACCGGTTTATACCCGTCCCTATGATTTTAATGGATGGAAAGCACCGGATGTACTTCTTTCAGGAAATGAAAAGGAGATCAACAAGTGGCGTAATGAAAAATCCATTGAACGCACAAAACAGCGCCGACCAAGGCTTTTAGACGATTAGTGCTACTCATTTCCATAAAAAATTCAACGAATGATACATTTGTGTTAAATAAATTGATATATTTGCACTCCTTTTTAGTAAAAACCCCATTAATTAACTTGCAGTCATGAATCGCGCTGAGACCATTAAGTATGTTGAAGATACATATATTGAAAAGAGAGTTTTCCCGGTGTTTAAAGCAGGTGATACCATCACGGTTCATTATAAAATCAAGGAAGGAACCAAGGAAAGGATCCAGAATTTCCAGGGTGTAGTACTTCAGCGGTCAGGAAAAGGGATCAATCAGACATTCACGGTTAGGAAAATATCCGGAAACATTGGTGTGGAAAGAATTTTCCCGGCCTCATCTCCTTTTATCGACAAGATTGATGTTAACAAAAAAGGTGTCGTTAGAAGAGCAAGGATTTTCTACCTGCGCAAGCTGAGAGGCAAGAAAGCCCGTATCCGCGAAGAAAGGGTATAGTCCAAAATCCGTCAACCCTTCTGTTTTCATATCCATCCCGATTTCGTACCATTTGGTAGCAAATGGTAATATGCAACAGGTCTCAACTATTGGGTTCCACCTGTTAGCTGGATAACAGGATATGTCTGGAAGTTCCCCCTGGGTTTACGATCCGGATCGGTGAATCCCGTCTTCTTCAAATTACCTGCAGGCATTTAACAAAAAGCCCCGCATCCTGCGGGGCTTTTTGTTAGTTCATCAACAAATTCACATTACCAGTATTTTCTGTTTTCAGCACTTCCAGTGCTTTTGCATAGTTGAGAATGTTTCTGATCACGAATTCACTCGGTGAAATCTGTTTCTTCTCTTTATAATCTGATATATGTGAACGGATTGAACAAAAAGTAAGCGTTCTCTTCATAGGCAAAGTGTCGGGTTTGACTTGTTTAACATTAAATAAACGCCATCACCCCGCACTTATTTCACCTTCCTTAAAAAAAGTTATTAACAATGAACCGACCATTTATCAGTGCCATTGATCCCTGGTCTGAAACAGAACCGGAATATTTTTGTTCTAAACGGTAAGAATTATTTCCTTCTCATCAACGAGTTTCCGTAGGTTGATCAAAGCATATCTCATCCTTCCCAATGCAGTATTGATGCTTACATTGGTCTGTTCGGCGATATCCTTGAAGCTCATATCCCCATAATGTCGCATGATCAATACCTCTTTCTGTTCCCTGGGGAGGTATTCGATCAGTTTCTTCACATCTTCGTGAATCTGATCGGTGATCAGCTTCTGTTCAACAGATTCAACCGGTATCCTCACCCTGTCGAAAATATCGTAATCATCGCCATTCTCAACAAATGGGATCCTTTTTGATTTGCGAAAATAATCAATGATCAGGTTATGCGCGATCCGCATCACCCATTGGATGAACTTTCCTTCTTCTTTATAGGATCCGGAGCGGATGGTATTGATAACTTTGATAAAGGTATCCTGGAAAAGATCTTCAGCCAGTTCTTTATCCTTGACAATCATAAGGATATACGCAAATACACGATTCTTGTGGCGTCGGATTAATTTTTCAAGACTGGATTGATGACCGGCTAAATACCTGCTGATCAATTCCTGATCAGTGATGGGCTGAACATTCATTGGACCTCCTTTTTAAGTCAAAAAAGGTACAAGTCTAATCGATAGCCGGTCTCCTATTGGTTGGACAGAATCAAATGTTGATCCTGCGGGTGAAACATAAATTGGAATTTCTTCCTGTTAACTTTCGCAAAAATAAACAAAAAAATCTTAAAAGCAAATTTTCTTTATAATTTTGACAACTTTTTCAGGAGGAATTTCTAAATGGTGAAAAATGTTGATTTACTTGACCCGAAGGACTTCATCATCATTAAAGGCGCACGTGTTAATAATCTGAAGAATATAAACCTTGCTATTCCACGCAACAAAATGGTTGTAATTACCGGATTATCAGGCTCCGGTAAGTCATCACTTGCTTTTGATACGCTGTATGCGGATGGACAACGTCGCTATGTTGAGAGCCTTAGCGCTTATGCCCGGCAATTTCTGGGCAGAATGAGCAAACCCGATGTTGATTACATCAAAGGAATCTCTCCGGCCATTGCGATCGAACAGAAGGTAAATACGCTGAATCCCCGGTCAACTGTAGGGACATCAACAGAGATCTATGAATTCCTGAAATTACTTTATGCCCGGATCGGAATTACTTATTCACCGGTTTCGGGAAATATCGTCAAGCGTGATACCATTACGGATGTCGTGGATTTTATTCTTTCCCTGCCGGAAAATTCACACGTGAACATTTTCTCCCCAATTCCGGTTGCCGATGTTAACGGTGATTTTAAAGCCAGATGCCAGACCTTATTACAACAGGGTTTTACGCGTATCATGCTGAATGACAATATATTTCGGATCGACGAACTAATCCCCGGGACCAAATGCCATGATAAAGAGATCTATTTGCTGATCGATCGTTTAAGCCTGCAAAAGGAGGATAATGATCTGGCCGCCAGGCTGGCCGATTCCGTTCAAACCGCATTTTATGAAAGTCATGGAGATTGCATGATCGAATACATGAATGGAAAGAACTCACGAAAATCATTCTCAAACCGGTTTGAAGTTGACGGGATCATTTTTGAGGAACCTTCAGTGAACCTGTTTACCTTCAACAACCCTTATGGCGCCTGTAAAACATGTGAAGGATTCGGTACAGTGATTGGTATCGATGAAGACCTGGTGATGCCGAATAAAAATCTTTCCATCTTTGAAGATGCCGTTGCATGCTGGCGCGGCGACAAGATGAGTGAATGGAAAAATGAACTTATCATCAATGCTTATAAATTTGATTTCCCTGTTCATAAACCCTTATTCCATCTGTCGCCTGAACAAAAAGAGCTTCTATGGACCGGAAATAAATATTTTCATGGGATCAATGATTTCTTTGAATACATCGAAAGTCAGAACTATAAAGTTCAATACCGGGTCATGATGTCGAGGTACCGGGGAAAAACTATCTGTCCTGAATGCAAAGGTACCCGGTTGCGAAAAGATGCCGGGTATGTAAAGATCAACGGGCAATCGATCAATCAGCTAATTCTGATGCCGATAAGGGACCTGAACGGGTTCTTTTCAAATCTTCAGCTTTCAGATTATGAAAAAGCAGTATCTAAGCGCCTGTTGGTGGAAATCTGTAACCGGCTGGAGGTAATGAATGATGTAGGATTGGGTTATCTCACGCTGAACAGGTTGTCATCCTCGCTTTCAGGTGGCGAATCCCAACGCATCAACCTTGCTACCTCATTGGGCAGCAACCTCGTGGGTTCCATGTATATTCTGGATGAACCGAGCATCGGTTTGCATCCTCGTGATACCCATCGCCTGATTAAGGTGCTGACCCGTCTCAGGGATCTGGGAAACACAGTTATTGTCGTGGAACATGATGAGGACATCATCAAGGCAGCGGATGAGATCATTGATATCGGCCCTCTTGCAGGACGTCATGGCGGTGAAGTCGTTTTCCAGGGCAGTTTTGAAGAGATCTTCCGTGATGAGTATAGCATTACCGGGAAATACCTGAGTCATGAACTTTCCATTGAATTGCCTCTAAAACGCAGGATATGGAAGGAATTCATCGAGATCAGGGGAGCAAGGGAGAATAATCTGAAAAACATCGACGTCAAAATTCCATTGAATGTATTTACCGTGATTTCAGGTGTGAGCGGCTCCGGAAAGACTTCGCTCGTAAAAAAGATCCTTTACCCTTCCCTGAAAAAAATGCAGGACGGATATGCAGAAAGGACAGGGAAATTCGACCGTCTGAACGGGGATTATAACAGGATCGGCGCTGTTGAACTGGTGGACCAGAACCCGATAGGCCGTTCTTCGCGGTCAAATCCTGCAACGTACATCAAAGCATTCGATGATGTGCGTAATTTGTTTGCCGACCAGCAGCTTGCCCGTGTCCGTGGTTATAAACCCGGCTATTTCTCATTTAATATTGCCGGAGGACGTTGTGAAGAATGTGAAGGAGATGGAGTGGTCAAGATCGAAATGCAGTTTATGGCGGATATCTACCTGACTTGTGAGATCTGTAATGGAAAGCGGTTCAAGGATGAAGTACTGGATGTTAAATACCGTGAAAAAACCATTGTGGATATCCTCGAAATGAATGTGGATGAAGCAATTGATTTCTTCGGTCATGAGAATAAACCAATTTCCCTCGAAAAGAGAATAACCTCAAAGCTGAAATCCTTACAGGATGTCGGATTGGGGTATCTGAAACTGGGACAATCGTCAAGCACACTCAGCGGTGGTGAGGCACAGCGGATCAAGCTTGCTTTTTTCCTTTCAAAGGGAGCCAGTGAAAAACCAACCCTGTTCATTTTTGATGAACCTACCACTGGCCTTCACTTTCATGACATCCACAAATTGCTGGTCGCATTCGAATCACTGATCAGAAATGGTCATTCGATCCTTGTCATTGAACACAACATGGAGGTGATTAAAAGCGCTGATTGGATTATCGACCTGGGCAAAGAAGGTGGTGAAGAAGGAGGAAATATTGTTTTTTCCGGTACTCCTGAAGAACTTGCAGGATTTGCTGACTCATATACAGGTCAGTTCCTTAAAAATAAACTGAAGGATGAAAGATCCTGAAAAGGCATTGCTGATACTTGAGGACGGTACAACCTTTATGGGCCATTCTTTCGGGGCACAGCTCAGTAATGCCGGGGAGGTAGTGTTCAATACCGCGATGACGGGATATCCTGAAAGCCTTACCGACCCTTCCTATTGCGGTCAGATATTGGTTCTCACTTACCCTATTGTCGGTAACTATGGTGTTCCGCCATTTTCAACTGAAGAAGAACGGTTTCGTTTTTTTGAATCCGATAAACTGCATATCCGTGGACTGGTCATCTCGGATTATTCCAATGATTACAGCCACTGGAACGCAAATGAAAGCCTTGGGAGCTGGCTTACCGGAAACCAGGTGCCGGGAATATCCGGGATCGATACACGCGAACTTACCAAGATACTCCGGGAAAAAGGAACCATGCTCGGAAAGATCATCGTGAACAATGATGATACTTCCTTTTATGATCCGAACCAGGAAAACCTTGTAAAAGAGGTAAGTACAAAAGAGATAAAAGAATATGGTCATGGGAAATACCGCATCCTGCTTGTTGATTGCGGGGTAAAGTACAATATTCTGAGAAATCTGATGAACCGGGATGCAACGATCATCAGGGTTCCATGGGATCATCCGTTGGATACCCTTGCATATGAAGGGCTTTTCATCACCAATGGCCCGGGGGATCCGAAAATGTGCAGCGAGACGATCCAAAACCTTAAGAAAATACTTGATAAAGATGTCCCGGTGATGGGCATCTGCCTTGGAAATCAGCTCCTGGCACTTGCATCCGGAGCCGACACCTATAAACTGAAATATGGTCACAGGGGGCATAACCAACCTGTCATGAGGGTTGGAACAAAACATGCCTATATCACTTCCCAGAACCATGGATATGCCATTAATGACAAGTCCCTCACTCCTGATTGGGAACCAATTTTTCTGAATCTTAACGATGGAACAAATGAGGGGATACGGCACAAAACCAAAGCTGTATTTTCGGTGCAGTTCCATCCTGAAGCTTCAGGCGGACCGACCGATACGGAATTTCTGTTCGATGAGTTTTTGAAAATGATCGAGATAAAAAACCGGTAATATGTCCGACTCCAGTCTCCCGAAAAAAATACTTGTGCTTGGTTCCGGTGCCCTGAAAATAGGGGAAGCCGGGGAATTCGATTACAGCGGATCCCAGACCCTGAAAGTATTAAAGGAAGAAGGGATCGAAAGCATCCTGATCAACCCGAACATTGCAACTGTGCAAACCTCGGAAGGAATTGCAGACAAGGTCTATTTTCTGCCGGTGACCCCGTTTTTCGTTGAGAAGGTGATCGAAAAGGAACGGCCTGACGGTGTATTGCTCTCTTTTGGCGGACAAACCGCCCTGAATTGCGGCATTGAACTGGACGAAACAGGGGTTTTCAGGAAATATGGGGTCACAGTTCTGGGTACTCCTGTTGAAGCCATCCGGATGACCGAAGACCGGCAGCTTTTTGCCGAAATGCTCCGTTCTTTAGATATTAGCACCCCAGCCAGTGTTGCAGCCCGTAATGCAGAAGAAGTGCTGGAGGCAGCCGGAAAGCTTGGTTTCCCTCTGATCCTGCGGGCCGCTTTCACACTGGGGGGCCAGGGTTCCGGATTCTGTTATGATCAGGAAGACCTGGAGAAGCAAAGTAACCAGGCATTTGCCTATTCACAGCAGATCCTGGTCGAAGAATCTCTGAAAGGATGGA
Organism: Bacteroidota bacterium; assembly: GCA_026391355.1. Classification (GTDB taxonomy): domain Bacteria; phylum Bacteroidota; class Bacteroidia; order Bacteroidales; family FEN-979; genus CAIYUC01. The sequence continues at coordinate 47,779 of JAPLDH010000048.1, forward strand.
AAGAGGTTGAGTATGAAGTAGTTCGCGACAGGTACGACAATTGCATCACCGTCTGCAATATGGAAAATTTTGATCCCCTGGGTATTCATACCGGGGAAAGTATTGTCGTTGCTCCTTCCCAGACCCTTTCAAATGATGAATACCACAACCTGCGCCGGTTAGCGATAAGTATCGTTAAAAAAGTCGGGATCATCGGCGAATGCAATGTTCAGTTTGCACTTGATCCAAAATCAAGCGAATACCGGGTTATTGAGGTCAACGCCCGGCTTTCCCGGTCATCTGCCCTGGCTTCCAAAGCGACCGGGTATCCCCTTGCATATATTGCAACAAAACTGGCTTTGGGTTATGGATTATTTGAACTGAAGAACAGCGTGACAAAAACCACAACAGCATTCTTCGAACCGGCGCTTGATTATATTGTGGTCAAGATCCCCAGGTGGGACCTGAACAAATTCATCGGCGTTTCAAAAGAGATTGGGTCGAGTATGAAGTCGGTCGGCGAAGTGATGGCCATCGGTAGAACATTTGAGGAGGCCATCCAGAAAGGACTCAGGATGGTCGGTCAAGGAATGCATGGTTTTGTAGGAAATTCAGGGATCTCCTTTGATAATATCGAAGAAGCGCTCTCCCACCCTACCGATATGCGGATTTACAGTATAGCAAGCGCCATGGAAGCCGGCATTGATACGGAAACAATTCATCGTCTGACAAGGATTGATTATTGGTTTCTTATACGTTTGAAATCGATACATGATACCATGACCCGGTTGCTGGAACTGAATTCGCTTGAACAACTTACAGAAAAACTATTCAGAGAGGCCAAACAAAAGGGATTTTCCGATTTCCAGGTTGCACGCTTTATTCTCAAAGAAGATAAAGGGATGCATGATAAGGTTCTTGAGGTCAGAAAACTTCGTAAACAATTGAACATCCTGCCCGTGATCAAGCAAATTGATACCCTGGCTGCTGAATTCCCTGCACAGACAAACTATCTGTATCTCACCTATAACGGATTATTTAATGACATAACCCCTTCCTCAGATAAGGTGCCGGTGATTGTCCTTGGATCCGGCGCTTATCGTATCGGCAGCTCAGTTGAGTTTGACTGGTGCTCGGTGAATGCCCTCAATACCGTGAGGAACGAAGGCATGTCGGGGATCATGATCAACTATAACCCGGAAACAGTTTCTACTGATTATGACATTTGTGACCGGCTCTATTTCGACGAACTAACCTTCGAACGGGTGATGGATATCATCGACTTCGAACATCCCGGAGGAGTGATTGTTTCCACGGGAGGACAAATCGCAAATAATCTTGCCATGCGGTTATACGGAGAGGGAGTCAACATTTTGGGAACATCACCTGTCAATGTTGATCAGTCGGAAAACAGGCATAAGTTCTCCTCCCTTCTCGACCGGTTGGGTATTGATCAGCCACGCTGGCAGGAACTGACCTCCCTGGAAGAGATTCACGGATTTGTAAATGAGATCGGCTTTCCTGTCCTGATCCGCCCTTCCTATGTCCTGTCGGGTGCGGCCATGAATGTGGTATCAAATGTCGAAGAACTCGATCACTTTTTACTTTTGGCATCCAAGGTTTCCAAAGATTTTCCTGTGGTTGTTTCTGAATTCATCCAGAATGCCAAAGAGATAGAAATTGATGCTGTAGCTGATAAAGGAGAGATCATTGCATATGCGATCTCAGAACATATCGAGTTTGCCGGTGTACATTCGGGGGATGCTACAATTGTTTTCCCTGCCCAAAAGATCTATTTTGAAACCTTCCGGAGGATAAAACGGATATCACGGGATATTGCGCAGGCACTCTCCATCTCCGGGCCTTTTAATATGCAGTTCCTTGCCAAGGATAATGACATCAAGGTGATCGAATGTAACCTCCGGGCATCCCGCAGTTTTCCTTTTGTGTCAAAGGTTGTCAGGATCAATTTCATTGAACTGGCTACGAAGATCATGCTGGGTGTGCCGGTTGAGAAACCGCACAAATCATTCTTCGATCTTGATTATATCGGGATCAAGGCTTCCCAGTTCTCTTTTTCACGTCTCCTGAAAGCTGATCCTGTTCTCGGTGTGGATATGGCCTCCACCGGAGAAGTTGGCTGTATCGGTGAGAACTACTACGAAACATTACTGAAAGCTATGCTATCCGTGGGTTACCACATTCCCTCGAAGAATATCCTTTTATCGACCGGGGATTCACGTTCCAAAATAGAATTGCTTGAACCCGCCCGGTTATTGGTGAGCAAGGGGTTTACGCTATATGCTACTCCCGGTTCTGCAAACTACCTTAAAGATAACGGGATTGATGCGACAGTTCTGCATTGGCCGGATGAGGAGATCAAACCCAACACCAAGGATTACATCCGTGAAAGGAAACTCGATCTTGTGATCAATATTCCCAAGAACCTGACCCGGATGGAACTGGCAAATGATTATACCATCCGCAGAAATGCCGTGGATTACAACATTCCCCTCATCACGAATGCCCGCCTGGCAAGTGCGTTCATCTATGCGTTTTGTTCTATCGGGATGGATGATCTCAGTATTAAAAGTTGGCAGGAATATTAATTTGAAGATTATCTTTGTCACTCTGTCACTTTGTCACCTTGTCACTATAATGAAATGAAAAGTATAAATCCATCCAATAACCAATTGATCCGGGAATACCCGGAACATTCCCACGCAGAAGTGGAGAAGATAATTGATGATGTCCATTCTGCATGGCTCAAATGGAGGTCAACCACTTTTGATTTCCGGGCACAACTCTTCAGAAAGGCGGCACAGTTGCTTCGTGAAAGAAAAGAGACCTATGCCCGGATGATGTCCCAGGAAATGGGAAAGATCATCAGGGAATCCTATGCAGAGATTGAGAAATGCGCTAATGGATGCGATTATTATGCTGATAATGCAGCGAAGTTGTTGCAGGACCAGGTCATTGAATCGGATGCATCCCGGAGTCTGGTGGTTTTTCAACCGTTAGGGGTCATTCTTGCGGTGATGCCCTGGAATTTTCCGTTCTGGCAGGTTTTCCGGTTCGCAACAACAGCTCTTATGGCAGGGAATGCGGCAGTTTTGAAACATGCTTCAAATGTTCCGGGCTGTGCCCTGGCCATTGAGGAGGTTTTCAGGGACGCCGGTTTCCCGGTTAATGTTTTCCGGACACTGATGATCCCCTCCGACATGGTTGCACCGGTGGTTGTCAATCCCAAAATTGCTGCTGCTACGCTCACCGGCAGTGAGTTTGCAGGCAGCCAGGTGGCATCTTTGGCAGGAAAACTGATCAAAAAGACCGTACTGGAACTCGGCGGTTCTGATGCTTTTATTATCCTGGATAATGCTGATATGGAAAAAACGGTCAAAGCTGCTGTTGCCGGCCGCATGGTCAACCAGGGACAGAGCTGTATTGCTTCCAAGCGGTTCATCGTTACCGAAAGCCGTGTGGCAGAATTTGAGGAACAAGTCCTCAAAGCAATGGAAAAGCTGAGGATCGGAGATCCTTTGGATAGCCAGACCGATGTCGGTCCGCTCGCCCGCCAGGACCTGGTGAACGATATTCACCAACAGGTAGAGAAATCGGTCAGCATGGGTGCAACGCTTCTCCTTGGTGGCAAACCAGCTGACAGGCCCGGATTCTATTATCTTCCCACCATCCTTTCCAATGTAAAAAAAGGTATGCCGGTTTATGAGCAGGAGACCTTTGGTCCCGTATTGTCCATCATCAAAGTTAAAAATGTGGATGAAGCCATCGCCGTTGCCAATGATTCGGAATTCGGTCTTGGTGGGTGTGTCTGGACAACTGACCTGCAACAGGGTGAAATGGTGGCACGGAGCGTAAACACCGGCGCCATGTTCGTGAACGGGCTTACAAAGTCCGATCCCAGACTACCGTTTGGCGGAGTTAAAAAATCCGGCTATGGCCGCGAGCTGGCAGATTACGGTATAAAGGAGTTTGTAAATATTAAGACTATCTGGATTGCCTGACGGGAAAGAGTTTTCAGTTCCCAGTTCCCAGTTCCCAGTTCACAGTTTCCAGTTCCCTTTTGCCGACTCTCCCTAAATCCATACCTGACCGGCAGGCAGGCCTCCCCAAAACAAGGAGGGACTAAATGTATATTGCCTACTGCCTAATGCCTGCCTTCCCCTCCCTAAATCCCTCCCCAAACCAGGGAGGGACTTAATGTATATTGCCTATTGCCTATTGCCTATTGCCTCCTTTCAAGATGTTATTCTGTTAAAATTTCTTGAACTTTTGCAGATTATCTATATCTTTGCCCCCTTAAAAACGGCGTGGTAGCTCAGATGGTTAGAGCGTCGGATTCATAACCCGGAGGTCTCGAGTTCAATTCTCGATCACGCTACTCAGAAGTTTCCAGCTCCCAGTCGGCAGTTTGCAGTTTGCACTTTGCAGTTCCCGGTTTGTTTATTGGTAATTGGTCATTAGGTAATTAGGTCATTAAGGGAAAACTTTTCACTGTACTTTAATTATGCTCTGCAAAGGTTACGTGGTTCTGTGGTTCAGTAGTCCCTCTGTCCCACTGTGCCTCTGTGCCTCTGTGCCTATTTTTCTTACATTTGTCCTCTGCCGAACCGTGAAATGAACATCATCGAGATCCATAAACTGTCCAAGTATTACCACCGTTCAAGAGGAATTGAGGATATCACCCTGAACGTTCCGCAAGGTAGTATCTTTGGGTTCATTGGTCCCAACGGCGCCGGGAAATCAACCACCATACGTATCTTGCTAAACCTGATTTTTCCAACCTCCGGAAGCGCTAAGATCTTTGGAATGGATGTGGTGAAGGACTCAAAGAAGATCCGCAGCCGGATCGGCTATATTCCTTCCGATGCCAATATGTATGACCGGATGACGGTTGATGAATTCCTGAAATTCGGAGCTGCTTTCTATGGTGTGGGAAACAACAACCCAAGGATGCAATATTTGCTGGAACTTTTTGACCTCGATCCCATGCGAAAAATTCATGAACTATCCATGGGCAACAAAAAGAAGGTCTCCATCATCCAGGCATTGGTTCACCGTCCCGAATTGCTGATCCTCGATGAGCCCACATCAGGTCTTGATCCCCTGATACAGTCGCGGTTCTTTGCTCTGCTGCTTGAGGAGAATCTGAACGGCACCACCATCTTTTTTTCTTCCCATGTTCTGAGCGAAGTGCAGACATTATGCAAAACGGTGGCAATCATCAAGGATGGAAAGATCATCAATGTTGAAAATATTGCTTCCATGCGGGACAAGCAACTTAAAAAAGTCAGGATTGTATCCGATAAAGAAATCACTATTCAGGATCTTGGGATCGATGGCATCGGTCCGGTAGAATCCGGTATGGGAAAAACCCTCCTGTTTTTCTTTTCAGGTGATATCAATGCACTGATCGGATCGCTCACCAGCCAACAGATCGAAAACCTCTCTATCGAAGAACCCCCGCTGGAAGAGATATTTCTTCATTACTACAAATAAAGCCGCTGGAATGAACAGGATACTTTTCTTTATGGAAATGCGCAGGAATGCCCGAAGCCTCCTCCTCTGGTCACTGGTCATCAGCGCCCTGGTCTTCTTTACCATGTCGTTTTTCCATACTGTAATGCAATATCAGCAGCAGATTGCCGGGATGGTGCAATTGATTCCTGCGGTTGCGATGAAAATGAGGGGATTTTCAAACATCAATGATATATTTTCCGTTATGGGTTTTTATGCCGCCAATAACATCATTTACATGATGCTCGTCGGCAGTATTTTCGCAATCGTTCTTTCATCGAATATCCTGTTGAAAGAGGAATTCGGGAAAACTGCCGAATACCTGATGTCAAGACCTATTTCCCGCAATGAGATCTTCTTAACCAAACTGACTCTCGCGTTTCTGAACATATTTATTTTAAATCTTATAGTTACCCTGGTTGGTTTTGTTGCCATCCGGGTTTACAAGGAGGGTTCGTTTAATATCGATCCGTTCCTGGTGATTTCACTTTATACCCTGCTGCTTAATCTCCTGTTTGGCGCATTGGGGTTCTTCATTTCTGTGGTGATGAAAAGAGCCCGGCCCGTGACTTTTTTTTGTGTAGGATTGGCGCTGGTACTCTATTTCCTTTACTCCATCTCTAAAATGACAGGTGTTGACGGAACCTTCGGATACCTGAGCCCCTTTAAATGGGTGAATGTCGAAGTACTTTCCCCTTCCTATACTTTTGAAATGTGGAGGATTGGTCTATTCGCAGGAATAGCAGGTTTGCTGATATCCGTTTCGAATTTCATTTACAGAAAAAAAGATATTCTTACGTGAATGACAAGAATGACGAATATACAAATTCTGAATGAAATTCATGAATGACGAATGGCGATTTTTATAAGGTCCTGGTTAGCATTACCTTCATATTGTCAGCCTTTGATACGGAGAGGATAAATTCATAAAGCTCTTTATACGCTGAAGGGTTATAGCGTCCCTGTTTCATCAAGAGTTTCCGGGTGTAAGTTATTTCATTCCCATTGACAGAAACGGAATAAGAATAACTTCCAAATTTCGATTCAATGGTTTTTCCTGCAGGAACAGACTCAAATTTATAATTTTGAGGAATTTGGTACATCAGGGTATCATAATCGACAGATGATCTGTTGATCACTATATCAGAATTCCTCGATTTCAACATTTTCTGAATTGGTTTTTGGGCGTTTGTCAGATTAAGCGGGAGTAACATATACCTGCCGGAAAATGAGGCATAATTTCTTGAAATTACCGATTCGCTTATTTTTGCGACCGGAATCATCGATCTGTTGTTATTAATTGAAAAATCAGTTATTTGTGAAGATGGCAATGCTGATTTTTTATACAGCCATTTTTTTTGTTCATCATGGTTCAGCCACAGTAATTCAAAAACATCATCGTACTGCAATCCTTGATAAATCGTTTTTAACGAACCGGTTGCTGTCGCCATTGAATCAATCATAAAATGTGAGGTGCATTTCCTGAGATTCTCATTTGACCCGTATTTTTTTGTATGTGCAAATCTGCCCCCCGATTCAGTTATCAAAAGTACATCCCTGTCGTCAGTAAAATCTCCGAGAAATCCAAAGGGTTGTTTCTGATCCGTACATTCAAGCCAGATAGTATCCTTCTGATATGGAATACATAAAATAACATGGTCGAATTGTTGAAAATTAGGAAAATCTGGAAAAACAGATACAATATACCTTCCACTTGAAACCAGTGAAGAATATGATTTTACGCCAATTACTTTCAGAAGTGCACGCATATAATTACTCAGGGCTTTACAATCGCCATAACCGGTTTTGGAAACTGTCATGGCATCGAATGGCTGATATCCCCCGATTCCCATCTCCACAGCAACATACCTGGTATTTTCCTGCATGTATTTATATATGGTTTTTATTCGCTCAAGTGTATCTGGCAAGTCTTTTACAAGTGTTGTGACCTTTTGCTTGTCGGCGTCAGACAATTCGTCCCGGCCTTCGTACAGTTTATTTGCCCATACACCATACTCTTCCCAGGTATTGGCAGTACCTGTGTAATTATTATAATTCAGAACAGCCGGCATTAAGTATATGCCCGGAGTGCGTTCTGAAATGCTGACATCAAATGGTTCATCCTCAATAGCTTTAAAATTGCTCAGGTACCAGGATTCAATCACCATTTCATTTCGGGTCCAGCGTGATTTCCGGGAGAGAGATACCTCTTTTCTATTTATTTTAACAGATGTGGGATATGTAACTGTAAGCCTTGAGTTTTCTATTGACATATTGTAATCATCAACAGGGTTCCAGTATCCATAGCTGACCATGTTGGATGAGCTAATCTCATAATCATATTCAACAGTAAAAGGATATTCAGCAAATTCAGGGTTAATAAATTTCACCCTGCAATCAGAGTACAATTCAAAACTACTGAAAACCGGTGAATCTACTATTTCGGAATCTTTTACTTTTCTTATTTTTTTCCCCCGGGCATCATATAGTATTACCTGATCAATACTTACATGTGAGTTTTTGTCGTAAGGAATAAATAACCGTGCTTTCCGGTCACCCTCTTTATCAAGAATCGTCAAAACCCTTTTAATTTTTTCGACCCCCTTATTTATTGATTTTAGTTCAATATCTACCGTATAATCCCGGATAATGCAATGTGCATTCTCTTTTAAACTATCTGGTATTGACTCCGCAGAATAATTCTGTGCGTCTGTTTTTGAAAAAGACAGAACCAGAAGAATTGCAAGAACCAGTGTACTTTTACCCATAGCGGTTACCGTGAAGTTGATGGTAAATGATGATCCTGTATTGGGATAAACATGTACCGGTAAATTATATGTATTAAATAATCTTTTTTAAAATGACCTGCTCTGAATGTTTTTTTACAATTTGGTTGTACAACTCTTTGAGGTCAGCATATTCACCAGGAAGGAACAACATCTTACTAATATTCCTCCTGTATATCACCTTAATTTTATTATCGGCGCTTTGTACCATATATGAGATCGAAATTGAATTATCCGGCAATTTGAATGAAACTGGTTGTGGTAACGATTCCACCTGGTAGCCGGCAGGCAAGGTATATTCGAAAAGACAGGTCGATGAAATCGGGAAATTATAATCTACTGGATATTTCCTTTCTTCAAGCGTATAGATGTTTTTTTCTATTCTTTCAAACAACAGTGGATTGAACAGGATTTTATCGCCGATTATTTCGGCCTGGTCAGAAATTTCAACGTTCAGTGTATCGGTAATAAGTTTGTAATTGTCATCCTTGTCTGAAATTGAATATTTATTGATCGTCAGCCCTTTTACGTTTTCCTGCATTTTCCTGATGAAATCATCACTGCTCTTTTCATGGTTTAACTTGTCGCGATAGGAAATACCGGCGTAACCGCCATAGCACCCGATGATTGTACCGGTCATTTTCCCTTCAGGATTAATTTCCAGTGAATAGCTCTTAACTTCCTTGTATTTTTCATTTGCATTTAAATCCGCCCAGTCTCCGTGTGTATTGTCCACTACTCTTCCTCTGCCATTTATATCATTAGCCGGAAGGACTCCGAATGGACAATATTTGCTCGTAGCATCCAGTAAAGAGACCTTCCCTTCGATGTTAACTACAACGAGTACTGAATTGAATTTTGAGATGGTTGGGTAATAGGTAATTGCGATACCGTTGTCACGTGTACTGAACAATACAGGATTTGCATCAAGCCCTGCCGTTTGCATCATAAGAGTTAACAGGAGATTTATTTCCGCGGAATTTCCTACCCGCGTGATAAAAGGTTTTTTCAATCCTTTTGATGCCCATATGCTATGATCACCATTCCATTTCATTTTTCGCTGAACATAGTTGTAAATGGTAATGGCTTTTTCAATTCCTCCCGGTTTACCATTGCAAAGACTTTCAACGGTATCTTTAATAAACCCCTTGGAATTTAATAATTTCCCAAAATCTTCATCATCATTCATCCTTTTATTTACTGATTCCCATGATTGTACATAATCCCTGATCAGTTCATTTGGGTATTGTACACTGCTTAATTCAAATTCGATGGACTGTATATAATTATCTTCACAATCTATATTTGGTTCGGAGATAAATGCGGGAACATCTTTTACAGCGATGATATTTTCCGTCGTAAATGCCTTAATATCATAATCTTCTGAAGATGTTCGTCCGCCCTGGAGTCCGGGGGTGATCTGAGATTCATAATGCAGCTTATACATTGCATTTCCCCGTTCACTCTTATATACAGAAAACGGCAGATATCCCTTCGATGAACTTCTATAAACAAAATATTCAGGGATAATATACTGGTATTGACTCCACAGGGCCGGGTAGTTATATTGGAACGTCCATCCCCTGAAATTATAAAGAAAGTCAGAGGTGATCCTATAGGACAATTCAATGATGGACCCCTCCTTTACTTCCGGGAAAGCAAATTTCTGGATGACCAGGTTTTTGCCTTCCTGCTTGTAGATCTTATCGCCGCTTAATTTGGTTTTTACTACTTTCCCATCCGCCAGGTTGTAAGTTACTGCTGAAAGATCATCCAGTTTTTCCCTGCTTATTCCATTCTGGTACAGAGGAATACTCACATCTGCATAGTGGAATGCTGACTTCCTGAATATTTTAATTCTGTAATGCCGGTCGTAAGTAAATTGAAATTTCCTTTCCACATTGATATCAAATCTCGAGTATCCGTTATCGAACAACATCAGGGCATCGGCTGTAGTGTCTTTGTTATACCTGGTCATTTGCAAATCCGATAATTCAATTTTTCCGAATTTCGGTTCTTTAAATTGCCCATTTGCCAATGAAAAAAAAGATAAACAGAAGATACATAATAGAGTTCTCATAATAACCTGGTTTTTATTTTAAAATTACGCCGGCCTGATCTCCCATTGGTCATTCAGGGAAGGGATGTTTTTACGTTGTCATGGCAACTGCCCTCACCGGTGAGCCATCTGCATTTTCAATCTTTAGTGGTAAACAAATAAAGGTAAAACCAGCGTCAGGAAGTTTATCCAGGTTGGTAAGGTTCTCTATAAAAAGGATCTCCTTTTCCAGAAAAATATAATGGTTAGGTAAGTTTTCAAAAGTGACTTTCAGTGCCGGGACAATTTTGTCAAGTGAGAAAGCATCAACACCAACTCCTTTGAGATTGAATTGGGCTAACCATAAAGCGGCTTCCACCGTTGGAGTCGGACAGTCATCAAAATAATTTTCGGTATTCCATTTCTCCTGCCATCCTGTAAAGAAGAGTACAAAATCGACTTGTCTTATCTGTTCTTCAAAGAATTTTATGTAATTGAGGCCAATCTCCCTCCTACCCTGGCAGGGAATGACCATAGCTTTTCCCACAAACTTGTCGATAGGGAAATCGCCAAGTGTTTTTCCGTTTTTAAAGATATGGCTTGGGGCATCAATATGGGTTCCGGTATGCGAAACCATTTTGATTCTGTGTTCAGAAAATCCATCTTTTTCAACAGTATTGATCACCTTAAATTCAGGATTTTCTGTATCTGGATAAACGGTGATCTTCTCGTTCAGCAGGTTTGTGAGGTCTATTATTTTTTGTTGCCTGGTTACCATAAAAATATCATTAGTGAACTAAAAGAAAGGAACAATTTCCGGTCTGGATTATTCCAATTCAGACCTGCAAAAGTAATGGATTAGCTTGCTCTTTAGGAATGAATAACCGGTTTTCACAGGAAAATAAAATATATTCATGGGCTTATTATTGTTTTTATTGACAAATTCAGAATTTACACCTATTTTTGTTAGGATTAAATCTGTATGATTTGAGATTTATAATTAGGAGCTTATAAAAACGATACGATTATGAGGAATTTACTTATTATTTTAGGACTTTTATTCGCAATTACTGCGAATTGTCAGGTTGATACCAAACCTGAGCAGAACAAGAAAAACAGCAAAAAGAAACAGTCTTCGAGTGTAACAACGGTTACTCCAGTTACTCCTGTAGTAGTGCCTGAACCCAGGGTTCATCCGAATTGGCTTGCCATGGTGAGGGTGGCAAAAAACTGGGGGTATATTGATTCAACAGGAACGTACATCATTAATCCACAGTTTGATGATGCAGAAGAATTCACGGAAGGATTTGCAGCCGTAAAAAAGATGCACGATTGGGGATATATTGATCCAAAAGGACATTTTACCATCAATCCACAATTTGAGCGTGCGGGATTCTTTACTGAAAAGATGGCACGGGTGGTAAAATTCAAAAAATGGGGTTATATTGATAAAACCGGAACCTTTATCATTAATCCGCAATTCGAGGATGCCGAAGATTTTTCTGATGGATTGGCACGGGTAAAAAAAGGAGGTTTGTGGGGTGTAATTGATGATAAAGGCAAATACATCATTAACCCGCAGTTTGGTGAATTAGGTGAGTTTTCAGATGACCTGGCACGGGCCCGGCTTGGTAAACAATGGGGGTTTGTGGATAAAACGGGAAAATGGGTCATTAACCCTCAATTCTCATATGCAGAAACCTTTGATGGTGGTTTTGCCCGGGTTAAAAAAGGTCTTTTCTGGGGTTATGTGGATAAAACAGGTACCTATGTTATCAATCCGCAATTTGAAGCTGCCGGTGATTTTAACAGCGGTCTTGCACGTGCAAAGAAAATGAAAAAATGGGGGTATATTGACAAAAAAGGCGCTTGGCTGGTTAACCCGCAGTTTGACGAAGCAAGTGATTTTTCAGAAGGGTTGGCAAAAGTGAAGAAATTAAAAAGCTGGGGTTATATTGAAACATCCGGTACTTACGTAATAAATCCACAATTTGATGATGCTATGGATTTCGCTCATGGCAGAGCCATTGTAAAAATGAAAACCCAATGGGGAATCATCGATAAAAAGGGAACTTACCTGATCAACCCCCAGTTTGATGCACTCCATAAATTTGAAAATGGATATGCAATGGCTCGTAAAGGGCCGAAATGGGGATTTATCAATCTCTCTGGAAAAGTTGTCACTAATTATATGTACGAGCACGCTGGGAATTTTACATATTAAGCTAATTATCTGAAAATGCATGTACAGTAAGGTGATTTGTCACAGGATTTGGAAAGATATTGGTTTTAACCGTATGTTTCCCGTCGATACCTGTAATCAGCAGCGCTGAATCCACGGCAATGATCGTACGGTATTATCTGTAATTGTATTTGCATTGAGGGTGTCGTAAAGGATATTTGATGCCGGCATATCGGTATAGGTGATCGTGCATTTGACGGTTCTCTTAAGAGAATCAAAAGCAGGAATGGTTACGGGAAATGCACTTGTGTTCATGATGCTCACATCCATTGCGGAAAGCTGAATACCATTCTGGCCCCACTCAAAAACCCCATTCTGGTCGAGCATGTAAACAAACATCTCATTGTTACTCGTCCTGATATCCTGGAAAGCAATCACGACTCCGTTATCGCTCAGTAATTTCATATCATAATCGGTGATTCAGGTCATAGAGGTATGATTGCTCACCTGGAAAAATAGTTAAATACATATACATTAATGGGAAATGTTCCAAACTCTGGGTCGAGTCCTGCGGTTAATGTATCTTTTGCCCATTTGCAGAATTTTTTCGATAATAAGGCCTGTGAAGCATCGGTAGAAGCAATCTCCAATAACGCATTGGTCCAAATAGCAAAGAAATATGCGCAAAAATACGTATCTCAGGAATATAAAAATACGTTGTAAAATCACGTCGATAACGCCTGTAAAATAAGGCATTTCAGCTCTTGATTCCGCTCTCCGTGCTGCCGTACCTTTACATCATGAAAAACAAGTAAAAACAATCAAAAAACAAAAGCCATGAAAACAACAAAAACAATCGCAGCCCTTTGCATCGCAATGATTTTCTTCGGATTAACCGCATTAGCCGGCAAACCAACCATTAAACCTGAAGTTCAAAGGGGAACAATCAAATACCTGGTGAACATTCATGTTCCTGTTGGGATTAATATTCCTGACGTCCAGCTTTTTGTTAAGATAACAGATGAACACAACCGTTTGGTAGATCTTCCCCAGCAATTTCGTTTCGGAACAGTGTCTTACGTCTTTGGTGAACAAGGTCCTGTAACCGGAACCCGGATTGCATGGATTGTCCAGTCAAACAATGATGGGCCAAAAATTCCACTCTGGGGTAACAATGATATCAAGACCGGAACATTTTTGCCGGGTCACCTCTATCAGTTCGACATTTATCCTGGAACAGGAAAACCTGACTGAGAAACGATAACGGATAAAAAAGAAGAGGCCGTCCCAATGGGGCGGTTTCTTCTTTTTATCGGTATCTTTACAATTCAATTCCCTGATCTTATGAATCCACCCCCCATTGCAATCATTACCGGCGCGTATGGAGCAATCGGTAAAGCCATCTCCCTGCAAATGGTACAAAAAGGATATACAACGGTACTGAGTGGGAAGGATGAATCAAAACTGAAATCAACCGTTGATGAAATCCGTAAAATAACCGGTAATCCGAATGTTCGTTTTGAAGCTGTCGATCTTTCCTTGAAATCAGGTATTAAAGCGATGGCTGACAGATGGGATGGCCCGCTGCATCTATTGATCAACAATGCCTGCACAGCTCCCCGGCAAAGAACCGAAACTTCAGAAGGAATTGAAATGGAGTTTGCAACGAACGTCCTTGGTTATTTCTGGATGATCGTATATTTCAGGAAATTTTTACAATACCAGGAAGATGCAAGGATTATAAACGTGGCCAGTTATTGGGCGGGGGAACTCGACCTGAATGACCTGGAATTTAAAATAAGAAGGTATGATAACGATACAGCATACCGGCAATCAAAACAAGCCGACCGGATGCTTACCGCAGCTTTTGCAGAAAAGCTGAAGAAATACGGAATAGCGATCAACTCTTGTCATCCAGGAGATGTAAACTCTAAACTCAGCAATAGCCTTGGTTTTGGTGGTCATGAAACACCCGCCGAAGGAGCGGTCACTCCTGTCTGGCTTGCGACAGATCCCGCACTGAAGGGTATTACCGGGAAGTATTTTGCAAATAAAAGCGAATCTTTCTGCCAATTCTCACAGGACACAAAAGCCATTGAAGAACTCTATGCCACTTGTGAAGGATATTGAGATAAACGCCTGTACTTCCTGCTGATTACTTAGTCCACTATTACTGCTGTTCCGTAACAGATAACCTCCGTAACCCCGCTCATGATCTCAGTTGTGTCGTATCTGACACCGATAACTGCATTGCCTCCCAATTGCTCGGCATGAGCGATCATGATATCAAATGACTCTTTTCTCGTTCTCTCGCACAGCTCTGTGTAAAGGGTTATATTCCCCCCGGCCAGTGTTTGAAACGCGGCTCCGATATTGCCAAAGATCGAACGCGATCTGACGGTAACACCCCTTACCACCCCCAGGTTTTGGATAATCTTGTACCCATAAATCTCAAAAGAGGTAGATGTTTTTTTTAATTCCATGATTGATATGTTAATTTGTTTAGGGTAACAAAGTTATAAAAGGAAACCGAGAAATTTTACATTTTCAACACAAAAGGTTGGAATTGGACATTATATTTTATATTAAATTGCACAAGAAATAATTTACGAATAACGATTTACGACTTTAGATTGAATTTTGGACTTACGATTTTAGAGGTACGAATAATTATTCTATTGCCCATTGCCTATTGCATATTGCCATTTTTCTAATGACTAATGACTAATGACTAATGACTAATGACAAATGACACCTCCTTCAAAAAAAGCCTGAACCTGTTCGATTCTACTGCTCTTGTTGCAGGGTCGATGATCGGTTCGGGGATTTTCATTGTTAGTGCAGATATTGCAAGAACCGTCGGGTCACCTGGCTGGCTCATGCTGGTCTGGATCATCACAGGGTTTCTGACATTATTTGCCGCACTTAGTTACGGTGAACTGGCAGGAATGTTCCCAAAGGCAGGTGGACAGTATGTCTACCTGAAGGAGGCCTACAATCCATTGATCGGCTTCCTTTATGGGTGGACATTGTTTCTGGTTATCCAGACAGGCACAATTGCCGCTGTTGCCATGGCTTTCGCCAAATTTTTCGGGGTACTCATCCCCTCTGTTTCAGAATCCGTTGTGTGGTTCAGTTTGAAGTTTATCCAGATCGGACCTGTTGACCTCGGAATATATACGATCAAACAATTTGATCTCGGTTTTGTTAACTTCGGACCGGTACAGATCGTTGCCATCTTATCTGTGGTTTTCCTAACCTGGTTGAATTCGCGTGGAATCAAGGAAGGCAAGCGTGTTCAGAACATTTTTACCACCGGGAAAGTGGCCTTGTTACTTTTATTTATCATCATCGGACTTGGATTCGCAATGAATGCTAATGCCATCCATCTGAATACATCGATTTTTTGGGATGCCAGGCAGCATATGAAGGGGGCACCCATCATTCCGTTGACAGGATTCGCGATCATTGCCGCAATTGGTATGGCTTCAGTTGGCTCGTTATTCTCGTCTGATGCCTGGAACAATATTACTTTCACTGCAGGAGAGGTGATCAATCCGCGAAAGAATATCCCGATGAGTTTGTTTCTCGGGACATTTATCGTTACAATCCTTTACCTGCTCGCAAATGTTGTTTTTATTACGGTACTTCCGCTGCGTGGGTCTCAGGATGGTGCAACCATTATGGAAAGGGGTATGCAGTTCGTACAGAATGAACGGCTTGCTACCGCCACAATTTCCGGAGTATTCGGGGATTATGCCGCCATGATCATGGCAATTTTTATTGTCATCTCAACATTTGGCTGTAATAATGGATTGATCCTATCCGGCGCTAGGGTCTATTATGCAATGTCAAATGATGGTATCTTCTTTAAGAAAGCCGGTAACCTGAACAGGAAAGCTGTTCCAGCAACCGGCCTTATCTTCCAGTGCATATGGGCAAGCCTTCTTTGCTTGTCGGGAACCTACGGTCAGTTGCTCGATTATGTTGTATTTGCCGTTCTGCTTTTCTATGTCCTGACCATCGCCGGATTATTCATCCTCCGCATCCGACACCCTGAATATGATCGCCCATACAAAGCTTTTGGCTATCCTGTGATCCCTGTTATTTACATCCTTCTTGCCACCCTCATCATGGCGATATTATTATATTTTAAACCAGGTTATACCTGGCCGGGCTTAATTATCGTTCTTCTTGGTATCCCTGTGTATTTCTTCCGGGGTAAAAGAAAAACTGAAATCCAACCTTAACCTGACGTGGACAAGAAAAAACTGATTACCACTAATTTTGCAATCATTTTACTTCTTTTTCCGAGCCTGCTTCCGGGGCAATGTTTCACCGGAAATAATAATTTCGGGGTTGGAGAGGAAATTACCTATGAAGTAACTTACAACATTGGTCCTATCTGGATGGAAGCCGGAAAGGTGACATTCGCAGTCATACGGGATAACACATTGGCAAAAGAATCATGGCACTTTAAAAGTACAGGGATTACTTATCCTGAATATGACCTTTTTTTTAAGGTCAGGGATTATTTTGATTCATGGATCGATCCCAAGACATTTCATTCCTACGAATTCCGGAGATATACCTATGAAGGGGGTTATACACTGTTAAACACCCTGCACTTTGATTATCAGCAAAACAGGATCATTTCCAACACCAAAACAAACAATAATCCTCAACGTCATGATACCCTTGCTATTCATCCATGCACTTTCGATATGCTTTCAGCCGTATATTATGCAAGGACACTGAATATCTCTCAACTCAAAAAGGATCAAAAAATTCCAATCACCTTGATCATTGATGACAGCATTTACTATATTCATATCCGTTCTCTTGGAAAAGAGATTATCGAAAACCGTGATGGAAATAAATACCGATGTATTAAATTTGCTGCCAGGATGATCCAGGGAACGATCTTCAGGGAGGATGAGGATGTTATCGTGTGGGTTACGGATGATGATAACCGGATCCCCATTTATATTGAAGCAAAGATCATCGTGGGAAGCGTCAAAGCATTTCTGAAATCTGCGAAGGGGTTGAGAAATGCCATGACAGCGAAAGTGAAGAACTAAACCGCCTCACCCCCTGCACCCCCTCTCCTGAAGGAGAGGGGGACGGCAGTGAGGTAAATTAACTTAATAAAATATGCTATGAAAAAAATTATCCTGTTCCTGCTTGTGTCCGGTATCGGCTTTTATGGCTGTTGTCCGAAAGAAAAGAAAGACGTAAAAAGTGCAGCTCCCATCATTGCAAAACATGATCTGAAGCTAAAAAGTGATATCATGACTCCGGAAGTACTCTGGTCGTTCGGACGTGTCAGTGAACCTGAGGTATCTCCTGATAAATCGACCATCGTATATGGGATTTCATACTATGATATTCCCCAGAATAAAGGGAACAGAGAAATCTATACAATTGGTATTGATGGAAAGAACCTGAAGCAGATCACACAAACCCGGTTCAGCGAGTATAATGCCACCTGGCGACCGGACGGTAAAAAAATCGGATTCCTTTCGGCTGAAACCGGGACGATGCAGATCTGGGAAATGAACCCGGATGGTACTGACCGGAAGCAGATAAGCAAAAGTAATGACGACATAACCGGTTTCAAATATGCCCCCGATCAGAAAAAAATCTTGTACACCAAAGAGGTTAAAGTAGATAAAACTGCTGCGGACATTTATCCGGATCTTCCCAAGACTTCAGGCAGGATTATCACCGATCTGATGTATAAACACTGGGATTCATGGGTAGATACCTACAGTCATATTTTCTTTGCAGATTATGACGGCAGCCAGTTTTCCAAGGAAGTGGACATTTTCCAGGGAGAGCCCTTCGAATCCCCGTTGAAACCCTTCGGTGGGATGGAGCAGATCAACTGGAGTCCCGACAGCAAAGTAATTGCCTATACCTGCCGGAAAAAGACAGGAAAGGCCTATTCACTCTCCACAAATTCCGATATCTACCTTTTTGAACTGGCCACAAAAAAAGTGACAAACATTTCAGAAGGGATGATGGGATATGATGTTGCACCGGTGTATTCCCCTGATGGAAAGAAGATCGCATGGCAAAGCATGGAGAGGGACGGCTACGAATCTGATAAAAACAGGCTTTTTGTAATTGATCTTACAACCGGGGTCAAAACTGATTATACAAAGAACTTCGACCAGAATGCAGAAAACCATGCATGGAGCGACGATGGTAAATCCATCTTCTTCACAAGTGATTGGCATGCAACTGACGAAATTTACCGGCTTGATCTTGCAGATGGCAAAATTGAAAAGCTAACCGATGGCATCCACAACTATACCGGGGTTTTCCCTGCAGGGAACAAACTGGTCGCCACCCAGATGTCAATGTCTTCACCTGTTGAGCTTTATGCAGTTGATCCACAAACGAAGAAAGAAACTCAAATTACCTTTACGAACAAGGAGATCTTCAATCAACTCGCTCTGGCCACTATTGAAAAACGCTGGATCAAGACCTCCGACAACAAGGAAGAACTTACCTGGATCATTTATCCCCCTCATTTTGATAAAACCAAAAAGTATCCCACACTGCTTTATTGCGAAGGTGGTCCCCAGAGTACGGTCAGCCAGTTCTGGTCTTTCCGCTGGAATTTCCAGATCATGGCCGCCAGCGGTTATATCATTGTTGCCCCAAACCGCAGGGGATTACCTGGTTTTGGCAAGGAATGGAACGAAGAGATCAGCGGTGATTATGGCGGGCAGAACATGAAGGATTATTTTAGCGCTATCGATGAAATGGTAAAAGAGCCCTATATTAATAAGGATAAACTTGGATGTGTGGGTGCAAGTTATGGGGGATTTTCTGTTTACTGGATTGCCGGTCATCACAATAAACGGTTCAAAGCGTTTATTGCCCATGATGGTATGTTCGATCTGAAGGCACAATATCTTGAAACCGAAGAGATGTGGTTTGCCAATTGGGATCTTGGCGGCTCTCCCTGGGATAAGAACAACAAGATTGCCCAGCGTTCTTATGAGAATTCACCGATCAACTTCGTTCAGAACTGGGATACTCCCATACTGGTTGTTCACAGCGAACTGGATTACCGTATTCCAGTAACCCAGGGGATGGAAGCATTCAATGCTGCTATCCTTCAAGGAATTCCTGCAGAATTTCTTTATTTCCCCGATGAAAACCATTGGGTACTGAAACCGCAGAATGGCATCCTCTGGCAGCGGACCTTCTTTGGCTGGCTTGACAAATGGCTTAAATAACCGCGTTAACCTCACCCCCTTGCCCCCTCTCCTAAAAGAGAAGGGGTAAAAAGAGTTTTGACAGAATGACCGGAGTATTTTCATTGGACGAAAACATCATGAAAGCGGCCGACCTGCTGAAGAGGTCGACGTTCACCACTGCTTACACCGGGGCGGGGATTTCCGTGGAAAGCGGAATTCCCCCATTCCGGGGTGAGGGAGGTTTGTGGACAAAGTACGATCCCACCATGCTTGATATAGACCATTTCCTTGGAAATCCTGTCAAGGGATGGGAAATTATAAAGGAGATCTTTTATGACTTCTTCGGTAAAGCAAAACCCAATAAAGCCCACCTTGTTCTTGCGGAAATGGAGAAACAAGGATTGGTTGGCAGGATCATTACCCAGAATATTGATAATTTGCACCAGGAAGCGGGCAGCATCCATGTGTATGAGTTTCATGGCAATTCAAAGAAACTGGTTTGCCTTGAATGCCGCATGCACTATAAGGCATCAGAAATCAGTCTTGACCATCTCCCGCCAACCTGCAGGCAATGTGGCGGGTTACTGAAACCTGATTTTGTTTTCTTCGGTGAAACCATACCGGAAGGGCCTTTACTGGCTGCTTATGAATCAGCCTCCATCTCGGATGTCTTCATCATCATCGGTACAACCGGGGAGGTTGTTCCTGCCAACCAGATACCTTTCCTCGCCAAAAGCAATGGTGCAAAGATCATCGAAATAAATCCTGCAGAATCGAATTATACAGGTCAGATCACTGATATTTTCTTAAAGGGAAAAGCAGGTGAGGTGATGGAGAAACTCTCGAAAGTCCTATTTACCCCTGCCTTGTAGGATGATAAGAATCGTATAGATCATGATCTTGAAATCCATTGCCAATGACATATTTTCAATGTAAAGGAGGTCGAATTTC
Source organism: Bacteroidota bacterium (assembly GCA_026391355.1). Classification (GTDB taxonomy): domain Bacteria; phylum Bacteroidota; class Bacteroidia; order Bacteroidales; family FEN-979; genus CAIYUC01. The sequence goes on from JAPLDH010000048.1 coordinate 68,464, forward strand.
AATCGTTCGATCATCTGGTCCACATTCTCTGCATAACCATATTTCACCTGACCCCAGGAAGTAATTCCAGGTTTTACTTTTTGCAGCAAACGGTAATGAGGCGCTTTCTGTGTTATAAGGTCGATGTAATATTTACGTTCAGGACGGGGCCCGACAAGGCTCATATCTCCCTTCAACACAGTATAAAACTGTGGAATCTCGTCCAACCTGACCTTCCTGAGGAATTTCCCGAATTTCGTGATCCTGCCGTCCTCTTTTGAAGAAAGCGCCGGGCCGTTTTCTTCAGAATCTTTGTACATGGTCCTGAACTTATGCATAATGAATGGTCTGCCTTTCAACCCTATACGTTCCTGTGAAAAAATAATGGGACCTGAAGAAGTGAGCATAACACCAATTCCGGTTATCAACATCACAGGTGAAAGAATGATCAGACATATGATAGAAACAACGATATCAAGGATCCGTTTCAGCGACATCTGCCAGTCAGGCATAAGATCGGGAAAAATCTGGATAAGGGGAGCATGGAAGATCGAAGTTGTTTTTACTGAACCGACCAAAATATCCTGCATCACCGGAATGATCTTAATGACTACATCCGTATCCTCAAGTTGTGTAATAATATTTTCAATTGTATGGTTCTCGGAATTTTCAATAGCAATGATCACCTCTTCAACCATTTTTTCCTTTACAATATTATTGAGGTTCTTCAACTCCCCGAGGTGGGGTAGATATCCATCCAGTTTATAATGATCATATCCCTCAACATTCACGAACCCGATAAACCTGTTGCCGGAGGACTTTTCCTGGTTCTCAATTTCTTCAAAAATGGAGATGGCATTGCCATTGCTACCAATAATGACCGTATTAAACCCGATAATTTTATTATGTATCTTGAAAGCAGTTTTGGAGGTGAGAGTAAACCGGAATGCTGCTGTAAGGAACAGGTGAAACGCCAGAAGAACAAAGAAGAATTCAATGTAAGTTGTATTAGAAAGAATGACATCATCCAGGATAAGCGCAAAAAAGAGAATGGTTACCCCGATAAAGGTTATCATCACTGTTTGTCCAAATTCCTTTAACCTCGATTTACGGAATATTTTGCGGTAGGTTCCAATGAACATATAGAGGATAAGCCAGAAAAGAGGGACTGTTATGATCCCTGCATATAACTTCATATCAAGAAAAATCTGTTCAGCATGATGAAAAACCTGCCGGTCGACGGCATATTTACGGTAAATAAAAAACAAGGTCCAGGCTATGACTGCAGCCATATAGTCAGCTGATACATATTTGACGACCTGGAGTGTTTTATTCATTTTGGTATTGAGTTTATACGTTTATTGTTTTTAGTTTGTCAATATTTTAATATTGTCGATCAGTATCTGGGCAGCCGGCACACTCGAATCTGTAGCCCTCAGGTAAACCTTAAAAGTATTCGCACCTGCATAGGTATTCAACGAATTTGTAAGCTCGATATAAATTTTCTTCCATTGACCGTTTGTCGGGTTTAATGTAATAACCGGGTATTGAACTATTGACAGGCTCACATAAATCACAACACCAATTGTAAAAGCCATATTCGTGTTAAAATTCATTTCCAGGTAAACCGGGGCAAGAGGAATTGTATAATTCCCCTGTGTTACACATTCAAATTCATTATGCTTTGTAGTTGTATCCATTACGATGCTTCCGGAATGTAACCCTTCAAAAGTCAGGTCAGAACCAAAAGCCGTTCTGTTAATACCTACCAGGCTTCTTGGGGTTGTATCCAATATCATACCTGCATTCTCGAAATTTTCCATACCAAGAAATTGTGCAGCCGTAGAATAGATGGTATGCAATGTTCCAAGTGAGGTAGTAGAATCGGGTACAAAATTAACCTGCTCGATGATCACAGGATCATAGAAAACATAGTCTGCCCTGGTTGCCGCAATGCCATTCTTCTTTATTCCCGCATCCACCCTCACCTTATGTTTCCCCTGTTTTAAAACAGGTACCCGGGCAGGCAATTCAAAAATACCGATCAGTTGATCATCAACATATATCCAGGCATCCGTAATATTATGTGAAGCTGTTCCCTGAGATGGTTTGGAAACAAGGTAAATCGAATCGACCTTAAGGTAGGCAGGGATGGTTTGATCGCCCGAAAATTTATCACATGATGTCAGGGATAGAAGTGAAAGAAAAAAAAGTGATAAATATAAAGCGTGTAAATATTTTTTATGCATAATGCCTGTCTAAGGTCAATCCCCAAAAATAAAACGGTTGAACAATCCTAATATTGTTTTCTGAATTTATAAAAATACGCATCAATTGAGATGCAAAAATCAGAGGTTCAATGCGGATTGATTGATTTTTTCAATGATCTGATGAGCCAGTTCCAACGCGCTATATCCGTCATTGATGGTAACCGGGGGAACGGTATTATTGATGATGGCCGAATAAAAGCTTTCCAGTTCTGTTTTAATGGCATTTGAAGACCTGATCTCAGGTTTCTCAAAGGCAATCTGTTTACTTCCTTTTCCGGGTCCCAGGTTGATTAAAAATCCAAAAGGCTGTGTCGTTCCGGGTTCTGCATCTTTTATACGAACAACCTCGGTTTCCATCTTCAGGAAATCAATGGATATGTATGCATCCCGTTGAAAGAACCTACTCTTTCTCATTTGTTTCAAAGAAATCCTGCTTGCCGTGAGATTTGCCACGCAGCCATTATCAAATTCGATCCTTGCATTTGCAATGTCAGGCGAATCGCTTACCACTGCCACACCGCTGGCGCTAACCTTACGGATATTGCTCTTAACCACACACAATATTATATCAATATCATGGATCATAAGGTCAAGGATTACAGGAACATCTGTTCCACGTGGGTTAAATTGTGCTAACCTGTGCGATTCAATGAACATCGGTTTAGTCAGGAATGGCTCCGCTGCGAGAAATGCCGGGTTGAAGCGTTCTACATGACCTACCTGCACCTTAACATTCGCTTCACCGGCGATTTTCATGAGTTCCCGCGCTTCATCGAGTGTAGTGACAATGGGCTTTTCAATGAATACATGACGGAATTTCTTTAACGCTTTTGATGCACATTCAAAATGAGAAACCGTGGGTGTTACAATATCAACCACATCAGCAGCATCAATCAGTTCTTCCACGGAATTCCACTTTTTTATGTGGTAATCATGTTCAACTTTTGAAGAAATTTCTTCGTTTGGGTCAAAAAATCCAATTACTTGAAAATCCGGTATTTCCTGAAGACATTTTATATGGATACTCCCAAGGTGACCTGCACCAAGAACGCCTATTTTCAGCATTGTAAATGTGTTTGTTGTTTTTTGTATTACATTGGTAACAGGATTGTTAACCCAAATACATTCATTTTTTGCAAAAGTAGCTCTTTTGTAGCGAATGAATTACTATTTTCGTTAAAAATTTCAAAACACCTTTCTTGTTTTTCTTTGTGATACCATGGATGATTCCTATAAACATCAAGGCCTTAGAAAGTTGCTGATTGAAAGTATCAGGACAAAAGGAATAAAAGATGCAAATGTGCTGAGCGCCATGGAAAAAGTTCCACGTCATATTTTCTTTGATTCCTCTTTTCTGAATTTTGCTTATGAGGATAAACCCTTCCCTATCGGGGCAGGTCAAACCATTTCACAACCTTATACCGTTGCTTTTCAAACAGAGCTGTTGCAAGTCAGGAGTGGAGACAGGATTCTTGAAATAGGTACCGGTTCGGGTTATCAGGCATGTATCCTGGCAGAGATGGGAGCCAAGGTATTCACCATCGAACGGCAAAGATCCTTGTTTGATAAGGCAGTAAAAGTTCTGCCAACGCTTGGTTATACAATTAAAACATTCTATGGCGATGGATATAAAGGGTTGCCTGCTTTTGCTCCTTTCGATAAAATCCTGGTAACTGCCGGAGCTCCATTTATTCCTGATCCGTTAATTAAACAATTGAAAACAGGGGGAATCCTTGTTATTCCTGTCGGAGCTTCCGATATCCAGATCATGACCACCATCACTAAAACCGGTGAAAACCAATATCAGAAACGCGAACACGGAACATTCAGGTTTGTTCCGTTACTGGGGAACAAGGCGATGGATTAACCGGCGAACTAGCGAACTGGTGAATTGGCGAGTCAGAAAAAGGTTATTAGTCATCGGCCATTAATCCTTCATCACGCGTTACGCGCAACGAATGTGACTCTGTGACTATTTTAATTTCTGAACTATTTGAAAAATAGAATTATAATGTTATATTTGCTTCAACGTATTATTCTTTTGCTTTTAAAGGAATTACATGATCTATACAACCCAAAATCATTAACCAACAAAACAAACGCTTATGAAATACTGTTCGAATTGCGGAACAGAGCTGAATCCGGCTGCTAAATTCTGCGTAGCATGTGGAACACCCATTGCTCTGGCAACACCTCGTCCTGTAGAGCCGACATATCAACCTCCGCCCAATTACCAGCAGCAGAAACCTGCTTATGAGCAGGCCAAAGAAACCAGGAACAATTATGGTTTTGCTGATCCCATCCCAGGAAAGTCGAACCTGTTCCAGCGCGTAATCAATATTATTATCAAACCTAATCAGGAGTGGAATGTTATAGCAGGAGAACAGCCAAACACATTGAAACTGATAGGTGGTTATGTCATAATTCTGGCACTTATACCGGCAGTTTCCGCATTTATTAAATATGGCATCATAGGTTTCTCATACGGGGGATATACCTCCCGCAGCATTGTTTCAGGGATTCAAACCGGGCTGGTACAATTGCTTTCTGCCATCATTGGCGTTTACCTGCTGGCATGGGTAATTGACCTTTTAGCACCGACTTTTAATTCGGAGAAAAATTTTGGTCGTTCACTTCAGTTGGCTGTATATGCTTCAACACCGCAATGGGTTGCCGGATTTCTGCTACTTCTCTCAACAAGCCTGAGCATGCTGATTATGTTATTCGGGCTGTATGCTATTTATCTGCTTGTAGTTGGTATGCCCGTTATGAAAGGGACACCGAAGGATAAATTAGTAGGATATATTATACTAACCATCGTGGCGATGATCGTTATCGGTCTGGTCATTGCGCTGATACTTGGCGTCTTTCTTAGACTTATCTTTGTAGGTCGTGCCGGTGTATTTGGATTTTAATCCTTCCAGAAAAATGGACTCAATTTAGAACTTGTTTACTATGAAATTTTGCCCTCAATGCGGATCAACCGTTGTACCTGATGATCGGTTTTGCCAGGAATGTGGCTTTGATACATCCTCTGATCAACCTGCCAACGAAATTAATTTCAAGCCTGTTGATGAACCAGAAGTAATCCATAAACCGGAGAAAGAACCGATAGTTCCTCCACTACCTTATGAACCCGCGCCAAAGCATGCACCGGTAATCCCACCAGAACACCCTGCTCCGGTACCTGCTTATATTCCACCCGTAAAACCACCGGAATATTCAACCCGGCAAAAAGGGAAGAAGACCTGGTTATTTATTGTTTTGGGGTTCATCGCAATTGGTGCCCTGGGAGTTGGGGGTTGGTTTGTATATAACAAGTACTTCACAGCGCAAACGAAGACTCCTGTTGTTACCCAGGTAAATACGGGAGTTCCGGAAATTACTGCTGTTGACTCCATTCCCGTGAATACCAAAGTTCCAGAACCACCGGCACAGGCCGAACCTTTAAAGCCAAAAGCAACAACGAACCCTCAGAGCAGCGTTGATCAGAAAATCGCAAAGGAAAAAGCAAAGGAACAAAACAAACCTGCGAAACAAACAACTACGCATACGCAACAAACAACCACGCATACACAACAAACAACCACGCATACACAACAAACAAAGCCCGATCAGGGTGTAGAAGTATCGCCAGGCATAACCGCAAACGATTATTTGGCTAAGGTTATCCTTAAAGTAGGCCGAAAGGAAGATTCGAAAAACAAAAATCCAAAAAATCCTGTCAAGCTGACAATTAAGCATCCTACCATGATTGTCAGAATAACTACAGATCATTATAATGATGGCAGGGGTGTGTCGGGCGGAGTTACCATAAGCATTAAGGACCGTTACGGCATTCCGGTTGGGAACTTCATGGCCAAAGGGAAATCCGGAATAAACGGTGCTCCGAATGCGAAATGGGTTGCCGAACCACATAAAATGCTGGATAAAGGCACCTATTTCATCTGGGACTCAGATATGTCAACCTGGTCGAAAACGGTAACAGGGATGGGCTTTGTTGTTGTTGAAGGATACGAAATAAAATAAGAATCAGGGGGCTACCCTTATTTAAACCAATAAAAAACTATTCACTATGGCATTTTGCAGTAACTGCGGAACCCGGTTTATTGAGGGAGCAGGGTTTTGTCCTGAATGCGGGACTAAAAATACATTTGCCGGAGCACCGGAACAACCGGAATATCAACCTCAGCCACAGACACCCCCACGACAGCCGGAAAAAGTTCCGGTTCAATTTGGCGTGATAAAATTTGAGGTTGTGGAAAAGGAAACATTAAAATTCCTGAAAGCTGAGTTTGAAAATAGTGCAGTCCGCTACGAATCAGGTGGTATGTATTATATGAAGGGGAACCTTGAACTGGAGGCGCACCTTCCATCGGCAGGTGGTTTTCTCAAATCGATGGTTACTCATGAAAGTGCGGTAAAGCCCGTTATAAGAGGAAGCGGGACTGTGTGGTTCGAACCTTCGTTTGGTAATTTCACTATCCTGGAGCTCAGCAACGAAGAGTGGATACTCGACAGAGGCGCCTATTATGCCTCGGAAATGGGCATTGAAATTGGTTCATTTACCAATAAATCTTTTTCCGGGATGTTCTCAGGTGAAGGATTCTTTCAAACGAAAGTTTCCGGCACCGGTAAGGTTGTAATATTATCGAAGGGCCCGCTTGAAACCATTGACCTGAATAACGAAAAACTTGTGGTGGATGGTTCCTTTGCCGTGGCTCGCCAGGCAGGTATACAACTTACCGTTGCCAGGGCCAGTAAAGGCATCTTCGGATCGATGCTTTCTGGCGAAGGCATTGTAAATACTTTTACAGGAACAGGAAAGGTACTTATTGCTCCGGCTGCCAACCGGTATATCACCATGATCAATTATTTATCAAGCATCCACCATAGGGTCATGCAGATTAAAAATTCATAACCCCACAATTAAAGTGTTCCACAATTCTCAGGGCTTCGTCCATTTTTCCTTCGGGAACAGGTACACGAGCCACCTCCTCCTGTATGCCGTTGCGGGTGGGCATTGAATAAGCAAACTCTATAATGTTGGGATGTTCCTTCGAATTGATTGAAACCTTGTTGAGCGATGCTCCCAGTTTTACCCACAGGTGAAACATCTTACCAACGATCACACCGTTCTCGGCTATCAGGGCTTCGGCCTCCGAATGTCGCAGTTTCCGGAATCTCATGCGTGGAACCAGAAAGGCAGGAATGGCTGTAATAGCGAAAATACCGGCAACACCGATTAATATTACCGGTGATTGAAGAACAACCGTCATCACTATGCCAACGATCAGTCCGATAACCACTAACATGACGTATAAATTCTTCTTTGCCTTCTTTTCATCCAGATAATCGGCTGCTACAAACCGCATCCATTCTTCCGGTGTATAATGCCATTCTGCTATCCTTCCTTCACCTTTCAGGATCTTATCCATCTGTTTCGCTCTCGCCCGGTAAACAACGATCACGATCAGCCCGACCATAACCATGAAGCCGGCCAGGAAACTGATGCCATAGCCGCCATCCATGCCATTTATGCCCAAGATGGAAGGCAGAAAAACAGACATAAGAAATACCAGGGTGACAATGTACCACTGGTTTACGATTTGGCGCTGGGTGTTGTGGATCATGATAAATTGTGTATAAAATGAAACTTGGTTGATTTTGTCATATCGACTTGACTCTATTTATTTGGCTTTAAAAAACGAATTGAGATATAGGATTTATCATTATATGATTTCACAATTTGCTCTGATGTATGATCTTTAAAAATAGTTTTATTTTCTAACTTTAAAATCAAATCCTTGATTTGAGGGCCATAAATTAAATAATTATATATTGTTTCATTATTCCTGACCTCCATGTCTTTATAAGGTACATTTATTAAGCTATAATTGGTGATTTCGCGCCAAGCGTAATCGTTACGGTCAATAGTTTGTAGTAATTGAATGTTACATTTATTGTCTGCTGTCAATTGCCCATTGACTGTGAAATTTATTGTTCCCCTTTCTATGTTGGACTGGCAATCAGAAAGATTGTAATGAAAGGAATCATTACTCCATTTCAATCCACTTTTAGAACATTCCTGATACATTTCAGCCTGCATAAAGAAATAAAGAGGCCAAGCCCTCGCATTAGACTTATCTCCGAGATATCCACACTCACAATTAATTTCTATACATACCCATTGTGAACCAACCGCACTATTATCACTATTTAAACCAGCTGAATATTCTAGATTGCTTCCATCTTTGGTGGTCACATTAAGCATTAACTGAAGATCTTTATCTTTATCCTTTTCTCCAGGCGGTATTGCTCCTGAAAAAATTCCTGTGGGATCATTAAAATTAAAACCAGTTGATGTCGTGATTACTTCCTTTGTTTTTTTGTCCGTCACTACTGCTTCTATCCGTTTAATTTTCTTCCCGGGATTCGGGTCGTTTGGCCAGATTAACTTTGCGCTGATTTTATCTTTATCAAGCTTATATTCTCCTATATAAGGGCAATCGCAGGTTGCACTGCCCTTCATCACTTCAAAGGTTTTTGCAGCAACAGCCACCCCGAAATCCTCATAAAACTGCTGGTGGTCAACATTTCCCATGTCAATTGATTTTGGCCATCGCAAGAGGCCCTTCCCAGCCTGGCTGTATACAGGGCTGGCGCCATCATTTGCCTTGTAGGAATCGTCTCCTGCCAATAAATTGATCAGGAAAGCGCCCTTCTCAATATCGGTGGCATTATCGAAATACCAGGCCTTGGTAATATCGAACCAGCCCAGTTCAGGGTGCGCTGTCTTTGTTGTACTACCCGTAAGAAATGTGTATTTTTCGGAAAATGCCTCCTTCTCGTTGAAAATTCTTAAATTATCATTGAAAAATTTCGAACCTGAACCCAGGGACAATTCATTTTTATCTTCCTGTTTTGCATTTGGGCCGAATAACGTATTATATTTGAAGAACTTTTCAACACCTTTGGAACCATTGGTCCATCGCAGATCGAATGTTCCAGGGGTATGCATTACAAGTCGTTCCATCTTATTTTTAACAATGTCACCAAAGGGTTGGAGTATCATTCCGTCATATTTGACATTAAATCCTTCTTCAGCAATATAGCGCAAGGTGGTAAGCGGGCTGCCCTGGTGTGGTGTGCCCCAGGTTATCAACTGCCTGAAATTGCTGTTTACATCTCTGTTAAAATAACGGATACCTGCCCGGGCAACAAGACCGCCCATTGAATGTGCCACGATAAAAAGATTAAAAGGAGTTTTGTTTTTTATCATTTCAGCAATCTGTGGATTGCTCTCTGTCAGTTCCTTGTTAATGGCTTCACCCAGGTCTTCGCCCAACGTGCGATGAGGTAAAATTATGTTTTTACCGTTTGGTACCGGTGAGAAAATTGGCCGGTAAGTCGGATAGATAAACTCATAAAACAGTGTGCAACTATCCTTCCTGTTTGGATCTTTACCGGCAATTACGGATGTCTCATCAAGGTAATATTTGTACATGTAGTTCCATACGTCTCGTTTGTAATCAAACTCCCACAAGTCTTTGGTAACTGATTCCACATATCCCCCTTTTTCTTCTTCATTATGACCATGGACCAGCACAACGACATTGACAACCGGCGCGGTTCGTTCAAACCGCTCAGGCTTGGTTGAAGGATGCCTGAAATGACCGGTTCTTCTGTCGGGAATCATTTGCACCAGCTTAGGTGTTTTTTTCCAGTTCACATCGCCCTGAAATGTTATTATTGAATACGTCACATTACCAACGTCGGCGAAACCAGCAAGATAATTACCCTCTGCACAGGCGGCAGGTATCAATGCCTGCGCCAGCCGTGTGATAATATCCCCTGCCCTGGCAGTGGTGGTCTTTTTAGAAAGGGCTGTGTATGGAAACAGGTAATCAAGCGCCGTATAATTTCCTGCTTTATCAAGTGTAACAGGTAAGCTCCGGGGTTGGTTCTTAATAATGCTTCCATCTCCGCAAATAACATCACTGATCCTTACAATGTTGATTGTTAAAGGATTGATATCACCTACCTGCGATCGTGGTATGGTGATACGCGGCATCAGGGTATGGATGCTGTCGCTGCCCTGTATGGATAACGATAACATATAGCCGCTGGTTTGAACGCCGGGGAGGTTTAACCGGATGCTGTTGGTCTCTTTTTTTAACTCGATACTGGTATTTCCTTTCAAGCCCGGAATAAACACACTACTGCTGTCAGAAAGCATGTCCATGGCATCGCTTCCTGCTTTGGCAGTAATTTTTTTCGATTCTGTGGTCGTCGACCCGCTCACTACCGGGTATGCAGTGTATTCAGGCAAGGCGGTATCTGCACCCGGATTTTTATTGAACATTAAGAACCAGGCAGCAGCGCAAAGTCCGGCAATAATTATAACGCTTGCTGCAATTTTCAGCAGACCCACATTTCTTTTCTTTTGTGGCTTTCCCCCCTCCTTTCGTTGTTTCCCCTGCTTTATTGGTTTAGGTGGTTTACCTGGTTTTACAAACGGTGGTAGTACACTCACATGTGGCACAGAAATGCTGCCTGCGACAGGTGCACCGCAGGCTGTGCAGAACTTCACTCCGGGAATCAGGACTGAACCACAGGAACTGCAAACCGGAGCCGCAACGGGCTCTGGTTGTTCAGGTTTTATAACCTGGATAACTTTTTCTCCGCATTTGCCGCAAAACCGGGCATTGGGTTTAAGCGGATTACCACATTTGGTGCAAAAGTTCATGATTATTTATTGCTTTTTAGGTTGATTCACAAAGTTGTAACCTTGGATTTTTTCTATCAACTCCCATCACTACTCCATACCATCTATACCCGATAAAGATGGTTTGATGTTTTAATGAAAAAAGATTTCTATCTTCCCACCATGGCTCCAGTCAATTTTCATTTCTTTTTTGGATTTCCCTAGCTGGGGATACACCCGTTCTTCCTTTTCACAATAATTAATAATATATTTTTGCACATCGGCATTCTTTGAAGATACAGAAAAGTATTGCGCAAATTCATTTTTTTCGCTGCAGGGAACATTTGTAAAACCGATACTTTCTACACTTGAGATTGGCACCTTATTTCCTAAGTAATAATCAGTAGATGTGCGTGTTTTAACAGCTTTTCCGGAAACTGTTTGTGGTGAACCTGGGTCAATCCTTCCGGATATTTTTAAAGACAGGGATGAATGATCAGGTAACTCCCTGCTTTTGAATTCCATCGAAAAACTGTTTCCCTGCCAGGAAAGTTTGGGTCGTGTTCCCATATTGTCCGCTGATTCTTCATTGTTAATGTTCAAGCCATTCTGTCTAAATCCAACTTCCTTGATGTTTTGATAATTTTCATACAAATATTGCGCATAAATAGAGAGGGTAACATGTATCCTGGAATACTCGATTTTCCTGGTATCAGAAAGATTAACCTCCTCTGATTTAACCGAAACCCCACCAAAATTAATTTCCGCATAGGCCTGATCTCCCTCTTTTACTTTCAATCCATCCATTTCAAATAAACCATTCCTGACATTTACGGTAACTTTTTCTCTTATCATTTCTGCATCTTTATCCTTTAGGCAGATGGTAACGTCACCGTTATACTTTATTTCGGAAGTATATTCAAGATCTGTGGTATGTATAACTGCACCTTTGATTGCGTCTTTTCCGGCCGGTTGCAATTCGATTGTCAGCTTGGGAATAAAGAGTTGCATAACATTTACACCGGCTGCAATGATATTGGGAATGAGCGCCGCTGCCTGCGATTTCACACATTCCATATCCACATAAGGTTCGATCTTCATGGTTACTATATCCTCACTGTAGTCGTGGTCCATACATTGTTTCACTCCGGAGGGAGATCTGTATGTAAAATCTTTTGCGTTGTACTTCATGTTTTCGAGTAGCGGGGCTGGGTAGGGATCTGAGGAATTTATCACCTGTTTCACTGGTTCATTATCCTTATCTTTTCCCGAGATTGTTTCGTTCGTAACAAAATTAAGATTGGTAAATACGGCAAGTGCGTGAGCGATTTCCCTGGTAGTTTTCATCCTATCCATCCGGGCCTTAAGATCATTATCGGGATTACCGTTGGCAAAACCATCAAATACTTCCGGTTCTTTGGTGCGGATCTGATCAACATATTCTTCATACGGATCAGGATTTCCGAAAATCAAATTGTTGTTACAAAGGGGTGAAGGATGTGCATCGTTACGCACATGCGGCGGGCATCCGTTATCTGCAATCATATGCAAGGTTTCTCCCAGGGCGCGCCAAGCTTTTCCCATTAACTCACTTCGTTTGCTTTCATCCTTTTCCTGCAAAGCACCCTTCATCCAGACCTTCCCTTTTTCCCATGTATAGGTATGGTACTGCACACCAAAGGAAAGATCGCCGGGGTTTCCCAAAGCCCAGTCGACCCCATCTATTTCGGGATTTGTTAAAACCAATTGTATATAACCCATCAGTTTAGCGTTGGTTATATCAAGCAGGTACCGAAGACCGGGGGTAGTAGTCGGATCGTAAAAATGGCGCAGCGATGCCGGTACTTCAGGTACATCAGCCGAATATCCGCCATGCACAATCCATTCAGTTACACTCATTTCTGCCGGCCCTTCCTCATCGGTACCATATAGTGCAGCAATATCAAATATATTCGCTATACCTGAAATTTGTAACTTATCATCAAGAACCTCTGTATTTATCCTTACGAGATCTTCGGTATGAAAAAAACCATCCTTCGTAACGGCAGTACCTTTATTGAGCGTGTTGAATAAGAAAGAGTAATGCTTAAACTCAGGGATCACAGTTTCGAGGATATTGTTTTTTTTAATAAAAGCAGAAACAATCATCCCATTGATGGTTGGATGTGTTTGTTTATTGCCATAACTGGCGAAAATAAGGATGATGAATGTTCCCATCAGGAAACCCAGAGAAAACCTAAAAATTGATGTACTGTTCATTTTTCTTTGTATTAAAATCTCATTAACATCCATTGTCCATGATCCCCAAGGCAAAACTCGGCAGTGAACTTTCCCCGGTTCGAACTGAATTCATATACCGCAAAACGGGCTGTGGCATAGCGCAACTTCCGGGTCTTGAAATCCCTGGCAAATGCCGGCATGTGAGGCAACAAGACGGCAAAATACAGCCGTTTTTGTTTCAGCGACGAGGGGGATAGAATTTTAGCCAGTCCCGAAGTATCCGATGCTGCAAATACACTTTCTACGACGGTGGCGGCACTGTCTATTTTAACAGGGTCATACTTATCCACTTCATATAATGCCGCCAGCGATCCTTTCTTCCCCGGATCATAAGTACCAAAAAAATAAATTCCCGCAACCGTAAGTCCTCCGATAATTACTATGCTTGCAGCTATTTTCAGCAAAATCATTATTCTTTTCTTTGGTGGTTTTTTCCCCTGCTTTATTGGTTTAGGTGGTTTCCCTGGTTTTACAAACGGAGGTGGTACACTCACAGGTGGAACAGAAGTGCTGCCTGCGACAGGTGAGCCGCAGTTTGTGCAGAACTTCACTCCGGGAATCAGGACTGAACCACAGGAACTGCAAACCGGAGTTGCAACGGGCTCTGGTTGTTCTGGTTTTATAACCTGGATAACGGTTTCGCCGCATTTGCCGCAAAACCGGGCAGTGGGTTTAAGTGGATTACCGCATTTGGTGCAGAAGTTCATGGTATATATTTGATTTTTTGGAATTTTTTGGGAATTGTGTTTTGCATTATTTTATCCGGATTCCAGTAATTTTATAGGTAATAATATTTTTTGTATTACCAACCTGGGTTACTTGTGTTCCTGTAAATGACGTTGACCCTTTTAATTGAATCCGGTATTCAAAATAAGCGCCACCTCCCGGGCTGCCAAATCCTTGTTCTGTTATTACAAAAATCACCCCCTCTTTATGTGTTTTAAAATTTTTGATCCAGTCCGCTCCAAAGTTAAGGTCAAATATTTGTTCTCTTTTCATCTGATCTCCATAAATTTTACTGTTTAAATTAGTAGCTACAAATTTTCGTTGCACACTCCATGTCCCTGCAAGCTGGGGAGTGTCTTCGTATGTAATTTCGCTTTTGTCCTTAAATTCTATCACAAGTGAAAAGGTTTCTTTTTCCATGTCTTCTTTGTCGACAATCAATTCTCCCGCAAAATTACCGTTGGATTTAATTTCGAAATCTACAGAAGGCTCAGTTTGTTCCTTTGTTCCTTTGTTTTCCAAAACCACCTTTATTCCTTTTATTCTTACGCCTGGTTTTGCATCCATTGGAAGTTTAAGGTTTGCTGTAATAGAGTCGTGCTCAAATTTGTAATTCTCCACGGAAGGACAATTACATTTTGAAATTCCGTTCATCACTTCAAAGGTTTTAGCTGCGACAGCCTCACCGGATTCTTCATAAAATTGCTGGTGATCAACATCTCCTACACTCACTGTCTTGGGTTGGGGAAACAGACCTCTCCCTGCCTGGCTGTATACCGGGCTAACGCCATCATTCGGTTTGTAACTATCACTTCCTGCCAGTAAATTGATCAGGTAGGAACCTTCTGCAGTTTCGGAAGCAGCAATTAAATAATATGCTTTGGTCAAAAAGTTTCTGCCTTTCACAACTTCCGCCATTTTTGATGTACTACCGGTCAGAAATGTATATTTTTCTATGAAATGTTCTGTTTCATTGAATGTTTTCAGGTTATCATTATAAAATTCTGAACCTGTCTGTATAGACAATTCAGGGTTATCTTCCTGTTTTTCATTTTTGGCACTGAAAAACATATCATATTTAAAGAATTTTTCAACACCCTTGGAGCCGTTGGTCCATCGCAGATCGCGTGTGCCTGGGGTATCCATTACAAGATATTGTACTGCTATTTTTGGAGCATCACCGTATGGGTAAAGCATCATATCTCCAATTTTGATATTAAAACCAGCCGCAGTTATATAACGCAATGTTGTAACCGGACTGCCCTGGTGCGGCGTTCCCCAAGTGATCAGTTGTCTGAAATTATTCCAGATTTCGGGCGAATTTTCAATATAACGTAGTCCTGCCCTTGCAACAAGCCCTCCCATGGAATGACCTACAATATAAAAATTAAAAGGGATTTTTTCTTTGATCATTTTTGCGATCTGTGGATTTTTATTCAAAAATTCGTCTTTGATCATTTCTCCAAAAGATTCGCCCAGTGTTTTATAAGCAATCACGGAATTTTTTGGAAGAGGAGTAAATATTGGTCTGTAGGTAGGATAAATAAATTCGTAAAATACGGTGCAGTCGTTAACCTCTCCCTTTTTATTTTTAGTGTTGTCTTTTTGCGACTTTTCAAGATATATTTTATATAAAGGGTTCCAAACATTTCTTTTGTACGAATATTTCCATATATTTTGCGTTTGTGACGGGATATTGCCACCTTTTTCTGCTTCATTATGACCATGAACAAGGATGATAACATTAACGATAGGTTTTGTTCTGTTTTCCTTTTCGGAGAAATTTGAGGGACGGCGAAAATAGGTCTTCATGTCTGCATCTGGCATCATTTGTACCAGTCGGGGTTCTTGATCCCAATTCACATCTCCCTGAAAAGTAGAAAGGCAGTATTTAACACTGGCAACCCAGTTTACTTCATCTAAAATGGGCTCAGCGGCAACTACCGAAGGGATAAAGAAATTCAGTACTTTTGAAGTTAGATCCGCTGAAGCCGTATTGTTATTTTTAGCAGGAGCTGTTGACGAAAACAGATAATCAACGGCTATATAATTTCCTTCTTTATCGAGAGTTATGGGAAGATAGTCAACCTGATCTTTCATTATTAAACCATTGCCACACATAATATCACTAACCCTTACCATGTTTATCGTAACAGGGCTAATGCTTCCTGCCTCGGATTTTGGGATCGTAATAACAGGTTGAAGAGAAGCAATGTTACCACTGCCTTCGATGGTGAGTGTTCTCATGCTTCCGCTTGTGGCAACGCCATTTTTTCCGGTATTGATCGTATTGTTTTCGCGGGCAAATTTTATTTTTGCATCACTTTTCAAAACTTGTATGGTAACTGCGCTACCATCGGATAAAACAACATTTCCTAAAGCACCGCTTTTCCTGTTGAATTCCTTCACTTCATTGGTTGTAGTGCCCTGAGCCCCTTTTTGAATTTGATATTCAGGCAAGATGGTATCAATCACTGTGTTTTTATGAAAAATAAAGAACCAGGCTGCAGCAGTAAGTCCGGCAACCACGACAAAGAGTAACCCGGCAATTATCCATGGTTTCTTCTTCCTTTTACTTTTAGTAACAGGCATGCCTTGTTCAGGCCTGCGGACCATTACAGGCAGAGGTTTTTTGGAAACCTGCGGCTGTGGATCAATCCGTGCTGGTTCTTGAACCTTAGCTCCGCAAACCGTGCAAAACTTAATGTCCGATATAAGGGATGTACCACATGATTTGCAAACAGGAGTTGCTGCCGGTTCTGGTTGTACAGGCGAATCAACCTGCGTTAATATTTCTCCGCATTTGCCGCAAAAACGGGCATAGGGCTTAAGCGGATTCCCGCATTTGGTGCAAAATTTCATGATGATTTATTGTTTTTTAGGTTGATTAATAAAGTTTTATACCCGCATCTCTTACAAACTCAGATCCTGGTTTAAATGCTGAACCATAATAAGGTAAGCATTTACACAACGCTAATATATGGAAGTATTGGCTGAAAACAACAAAGCCGGCAATTCTTTTCCGTCCCTGAAAAATATAATAGTAAAAGCTAAAATTTATAAATATGGAAGAATATTTTTTCTCCACTGGAATTGAACTGCAGGATGACTTTACCGCCGGTCATCGCTCAGGAAAGTGGACCTATTATGACCACAGGGGAAAGGTGAAGGACGTCAGGCTCTATTAGTCAGACTTTCTTGTAAACCTTCTTACAAAGCTGTAGGTAAATCCGGCTATCATTATTACAGCGCCAGCCCATAAAATATTGATGTATGGGTTTATAATCGCTTTTACAACAATATAATCCGGATCAGTCCCCACGAAGGCGATGTATGCATAAACATCCTTTGTTAAAAAGTGCCGGGTATCGGGATTATATACATCCCCCATCCGCTGATTATGATTAACCGAAGGAAACAAGGTAAATTCCTTATGGAACCTGCCTTCGTCACGTTTCAGAAAATCAAGCTGATAATACGTGAGGTTTCTGCTTAAAGTTTCAATAGCTTTATTTGAATAGACCACATAATATTCTTTGATCATTAATGTATCGTTTTTGACCATCATCAGGTTCTCGTCGTTTGTTTTCGTATCCCCAAGGTCAAACCGGGAAGTGTTGGTTGAAATGATCCGGGAGTTTGAGAAAGTCAGAAGTGTCCCGGTAAGAAAAAGCAGGATTCCTGTATGTGAAATAATAGCGCCGATGTTCCTGGGTTTGGATGTGGTTAAGACCAGGTTGAACAAGGAGGAAATAAGTGCAAAGAACAGGAAGAATAAAAACAGCACAAAATTGAATTGTGTAACAATCCCGGAAGAGATGAAGGGAATCACTGCAGCAACAGAGAGAATGAAGGGAAAGGCCATTTTCCGATAAAATCCACCCGGTTTGTTGTCCGTATAATTCAGGAATTGGCTGAATGCAATAAATCCGGCGATAAGCAAAGTGAATGGGGTTTGCCAATGATTATAAAAGGCTATTCTTTCGGAAGGCGGAGCAATGTTGATATGAAATAAGCTATTGATAACAGGTAAGGATGTGGTAAAAATGATCTGGAAGGCTGCTAAAACGATAATTACTGAACCAGTGAACATCCAGAATTCTCTTGAAAGAAGGTTTTCATTCTTCTTCTCATGAAATTTTTTTGCATTTAATGCGATCATCACGATAACAAGGACAAGGAATACCAATAGAAAAACCAGTAATTGGGCGGTCATCCCGTTATCACCGAAGGAATGGGCGGAAGTATTCGCCAATACGCCGCTCCTGGTCAGAAAACTTGCATAAAGGACAAGAATATATGATAAACCGATAAGCAGGTAAGCTGAAAACATTGCAAATTGCTGCTTTCGGGCGATGATCATGAAATGCAAACCTGCTATCAGCGTCATCCAGGGGACAAGAGATGAGTTTTCAACCGGATCCCATGACCAGAAACCACCAAAGGTCAGGGATACGTATGCCCAGGCTCCACCCAGCAGGATCCCTGCCCCAAGAACAGCCACAGATAATATGGTCCATGGAAGGGCTATCCTGATCCAGGAGAAATATTCTTTCCTGAGGAGGGCAGCTATTGCGTAGGCAAAGGGAACCAATGCCAATGCATATCCAAGAAATAGAATAGGCGGATGGATCGTCATCCAGATATTCTCCAACAGGGGATTCAAACCATTGCCATCAGTAATGGAGCTCAGATAGTCAGGTTGCTGGAAAATCGTACCCTGTATGGTTGGCATTGTATCCCTTAACAGTGTGAAAGGACTGGTGCCAATCTTAATTGCACCGAATTTTATCCCCAGCATCATGGATGTGACAAACATCTGCGACAATGAAACCACCGACATTACGTGATCTTTCCAATCCTTCGCGATAAATATAAGGATTACACCAAGTAGCGCCTGAAAAATGGCCCAGATCAGGAAACTACCCTCCTGCCCTGCCCAGAAACAGGAGATAATATATCGGAATGGTAAGCTTTTGGATGAGTATTCCCATACATAACTGTACTCAAAATAATGTCGGAATATCAGGTAATATAAGATTATCGCAACGGAAACCAGAGAAAATGCATGCAACAGAAAAAATCCTTTTGCCGATCTCCTTATCAGATTTCCCGGTGTATCTTTCTTCAGTATCTTAACCAGAAAAAACAGGGTAGCAAGTATGGCTGATACAAATCCCGTCCACACGAATATCCTTCCAATCAAGCCAGGAAGTATATGTTCACCTATATAGAGCATTTTTATATACAACTTTTTACATGAGTGCAAAATTACTCTTTTCGGTGTGAAAATTAAAATTTTGCTAAATCTGGTAAATGGAATTACTTCCTAATTGTTTTTGCTGATTGTTTTTGCATCTAATTCTTAGATTAAAAAAAATGATTTTGAAATTACCCAATCCGAAATGGAATGTGGAAAAGGTAGAATTCATCCTCCACACGTGTCACTCGTTACGCGTTACGCGTCACGTATTTCAATCACCCAAGTGTGAATACCCAACCCAGTGAAGCAGACAATAAAATCACAAAGAAGATCAAGGATTTATGCTGGATGTGGCAGTTCTGGATCACATCATCATAGGGGATGACAGGTATTATTCGTTTGCTGATGATGGAACGTTATAATTCAGCTTTTGGAAGTCAGCCCTGGGAAACCCGGTCTTTTTTTTATGGTCGTATTCTCGTGTAGAATGGAATTCTTCTTTTTTTCTTCAGTTAATCAAAGTTTTTGCTATAATTTTACTTGACTTTGGTGAACTTCATATAAAATAGATGAAGTTTAAGGATCCAGCAAAATAAAGCGCAATTAAGTTTTCTTTATATCATCAATTTAGCAAAGAGAAGTGTTATTGCGCATATAAGTGAGTTATGCGGCATGTATTATTGAAAAAGGAACCTTGGAGTATTCATAAATAGTATATACCTTTGCGGTATAAAACAAAGGAAAATTATGAAAACACTCTCATTAAAGTTAGATGATTCAGTCTTTACTGAAACGGAACAAGTAATCTCTAATATTAAAAAATCCCGAAACAGGTATATCAACGAAGCCTTGTATTTTTATAATAAAGTTCAAAAAAGAAAACTGTTAGCTTCCAAATTGGAGAAGGAATCAAAACTGGTTAAAGATGAATCCTTAACAGTTCTTCATGAATTTGAAATGATTGATTATGAAGGCTAAGCAATATGAGATCTGGATAGCAGATCTAAATCCCACAATAGGATCAGAACCGGGAAAAATAAGACCCGTGATCATTGTTCAAACGGATCTTTTAAACAAACACCATTCGTCTTCAATAATTTGCCCATTAACAACAAATGTCCAAAAGGAAAGTGAAATATTACGAATTCACTTACAAAAAGGATATTGTGGGTTAAATGAAGGTTGTGATATTATGACAGATCAGATTCGCTCGATTGATAACAAAAGATTAATTAAAAAGATTGGCGTTGCTCCAACTGAAATTGCGGAAAAAATAAAGGAGAATCTGAAAATACTATTGGATTTGGAATAATACACGGCGGTTCAAACACCATCAACGCCTGTCTGCCGACAGGTAGAGATTTCAAGAGTAAGCCTCCGGCCATGAGCATCTTTTTCTGCTGAGCAAATCCTTGCATCTTGTACTTCAACTCCTCCAGGCTGTTGTGTGACACCATCGGTTGATAGTGTCCACGGTCTCCCTTTTTGTAGCTAGATTCAAAGGCAAACCCCAGGTATTCGTAACTGAGCGGTTTTCGGATTGCACTTTTCTTTGTGTTTACCTGTAAGTGGAGTTTGTCTTCGATGAAACGGGTAATCCACCGTTTTATCCGGTTTGAAGGCAGCCGAAGAAGAAACCATTGGATTCATCAAAGCCCAGGTGGTGATCTCGGAAAATATCAATCTTGACTTATATGAAACGGTTGGTTTATTTAATCTTGTTTTTATCTTATCTTTAGGAGTTCAAAAATAGTTGATAAAAAAAGACCAGATAGTATTGAATGCACATAATAAATTATTGATGGAAAATGAATTGCAATGTGGTAATCAGGATGGGCCGGATAAACCTCCTGTGTTTACCCCTTTTACCTGACAATAACTTTCCCTGTGTAAAGTATCTTTCCTTCCTCCGAAACGGTCATCAGGTACATTCCTGTTGCCAGGTGGCCATCAAAAATCCATGTGGTATTTCCCCTGAAATCATGGGTATAAACAAGGCTTCCTGTGGTGGAATAGAGTGAAAACCGGTAATTCTTATTATCAGTAAGCAACGTGCAATGAATTTCCTGGCCAAGGGTGAGGGGGTTGTTAAATAAGCAGACAGAAGGCTCTTTTCCGGGCTCTTCTATACCTGCAGGTTTGTTGTAATAATAGGAATAGAGCGTATTATTCACCCAAACACCGGATGTCCATCCCCAATCCTGGTCTGTCTCCTGCTGAATCAACCCGGTTGAATCGTATGTCATCAGCGACCGGGACATATTATCCCAACCGCTGCTCAATAGATTCCATTGCTGATACTGGTATAGGATTTCATTACCCGTGCTGTCATACTCAGCCGATAACCTATATCCACCTGTAAACAGACATGTCGAAGGGTCATAGTATTTATTATAGGATTCCAATTGATGGTAGGACGAATCATTGTGGAGATAATAATTTAATGTCCATGTCCCTGTAATCCAATTATTAAATTCTCCTGATTGGCTGTCCATACCTCCATTGTGATAGTAAAGCCATGAATAATGGTAACTGCTGTCAAAAACATTCGCAGACGTGTCATAGGTCATATAATACTCATGGCCCAGATTTCCTGTTTGCGTATATGAGAAACTGTAACGGCCACTTGTATCCCATACCATTGTCGTATTGTTCCACTGATATTGGTCAATATACTTCAGGCTTTGCAGTGAATCATAAACATTGGTTTTTTTAAAAATGTTCTGCCATGACTGAAACGAATCGTTCCAGTAAGCTATACTATAATCCACCTGGCGGTTATTAATATCATACGTGTAAAGTTCATCGTAATTATTCCGCCATTGTGAGCTGTCATTGTTCCAGATCTGGGCGAGGTGTTCAATCAGTAAATTTGCATTATAGGTATTCACTGAATGATTATAGTTGATCCAGGAGGAAGAGGCTGTATCCCAGTTCTGGTTGATGATTTCGGTGTTATTCCAGAATGTGTCATACAGATAATTCATCTGGCCTCCTGCCAGGATCCTGTTCCCCGTATCATCATATATATAATAATAGTTATTGAGCAACCGGCTGTTATCATTGTATTCCTGGTATGCGGTGATCACCCAGCCGGAAGTAACCTGGTCCCATCCATACCAGGTGTCTTTGCTGAGCATACCGGTTTCGGTAAACTCGGTTGTATGCTTTTGGTAATTTCTGAAGCCTCCTGTATTATTTGAAATCAGGAATAGAACCAGTACCGGGTAGCCGGTTGTATTATATGTTCTGTACTCCTTTTTCCATGGAATCCATATATGTGTCGCAGTATCCCATTTAAAAGATAATATTGAGTCGAGCTTCACGTCAGTCAAAGGTTTTGAACTGTTTTGTTCACCATGTGGCCGGACTCCGATGGCGTTTTCACGGTTCTTTTCAAATGCGGAAACGTCATTCTTGGTTTTATTCTGAAACTGCGGGAATGCCTGTAAAGTTCCCAACAAACAGAACAGGACGATAAGTTGTATTGTTATTTTCATAAACCGGGTGTTTGTCCATTTTTAACCCGCTAAATATAAGCAATGTTTCCTGTAAAGTCAAGCAATTCGATAAACATAATTACCACTGATGAATATCACAGGTTCAAGAGAAAAAATTCTCATTAAATTCGCAGGAAAAAGAGAAATATGGCAAAAATAGGTATCATCGGTGGTTCCGGGCTTGAGAAGCTCAATATTTTCAGTCAACCGGAAGAAATAACCCTGACTACTCCCTTTGATTCTCCAAGTTCTCCGATCTATCATGGAGTTATGGGGAATTGTGAAGTTTATATCTTGTCGCGGCATGGAAGGGATCATACCATTCCGCCAACCCAGGTAAACAACAGGGCGAATATAATGGCATTGAAACAGTTGGGGTGCCAATACATCATTGCATCAACGGCTTGCGGGAGTTTGAGGGAGGAGATAAAGCGGGGGGATATCGTAATCCTCGATCAGTTCATCGATTTTACGATCCACCGTATTCGTACTTTTCATGAAGTATTTGAACCCGGTATCCTGGGACATACAGCGATGGGAGATCCTTTCTCGGAGAAGTTACGGAATATTTTGATTACCAATGCCGGTGAAATGGGATTGTCATTCCATCCTAAAGGTACGGTCGTGACCATTGAAGGACCGCGATTCTCCACACGGGCAGAGTCTAATATGTTCCGTATGCTCGGCGCCGACGTAATCAACATGAGCATTGCACCGGAGGCCTCTCTTGCAAATGAAGCAGGCATTCCTTACGCTGCCATTGCCTTATCAACCGATTATGATTCCTGGAAGCAGGATGAAGCCCCAGTTACCTGGGAGGAGGTATTGAAAGTATTCTCGGAAAACGTGATACATGTCACAAATTTGCTGATGAAAGCAATAATGTCGTTCTCCAATTCAGAATAGGGGACAAAAAAGAGGTAGTCTCAACTATTTCTTTTTCTTTTGAAGCATCATCTGAATCTTACCGGATATATTTGAAATTCTTACCGGGATACCGGGCTGTAATACCAAGTTGCTCCTCGATCCGTAATAACTGATTGTATTTGGCAATCCGTTCGGAGCGGCAAGCAGATCCTGTTTTTATCAGCCCTGTATTTAGGGCAACGGCCAGGTCGGCAATCGTGGTATCTTCCGTTTCCCCTGAGCGGTGACTGATCACTGCAGAATAGGAATTGCGGTAGGCAAGGTTCACTGCGCTGATGGTTTCCGTTAATGTTCCTATCTGGTTGACCTTAATGAGGATAGAGTTTGCAACTCTCTTATCGATGCCTTTTTGCAATCTTTCGACATTTGTAACAAAAAGATCATCCCCAACAAGCTGAATCTGTTTTCCAAGCTCTTTGGTCATTAGTTTCCAGCCATCCCAATCATCCTCTGCCATACCATCTTCAATCGAAATAATCGGATACTTCTTTACCCAATCCTTCCAGAATGTGACCATTTCCTCCGGTGTAAGTTTAGCTCCGGTAGATTTATGAAGGTGGTAGACATTTTCCTTCGGGAGGTAATATTCGGAAGATGCAGGATCCAGTGCAATACAGACATCAATCCCCGGTTTATAATGGGCTTTTTCGATTGCCTGGATGATCACTTTCAATGCTTCTTCATTGGATTTAAGATTGGGGGCAAAGCCACCTTCATCTCCAACATTAGTGGAATATTTATTCTTTTTCAATACTTCTTTCAGTTGATGAAACACCTCCGTTCCCATACGAATGGCATCACTGAAGGATTCAGCGCCCACAGGCATAATCATATATTCCTGAAAATCAATAGAATTGTCAGCATGCGAGCCACCATTAAGGATGTTCATCATGGGAATCGGGAGTGTATTTGCTGCCACACCACCCAGGTACCTGTATAACTGCTGATTGGTGCTTTGCGCTCCGGCAATTGCTACTGCCAGTGAAACACCAAGGATTGCATTGGCACCGAGATTCCCCTTGTTTTTTGTCCCGTCGAGGTCAATCATTTTCCGGTCGATCTCTTCCTGGTCCGTGATATACATCCCGTTGATCTCTTCTGCTATCACTTTATTCACATTATGCACCGCTTTCATCACTCCTCTGCCCAGGAAAAGCTTTTTATCGCCATCTCGAAGCTCAACTGCCTCATGAATTCCAGTAGAGGCTCCAGATGGTACGGCGGCTCTCCCGACAACTCCGTCGCTGGTCAGCACCTCCACTTCTATCGTCGGATTACCTCTCGAATCAAGGATTTGACGTGCATGCACTGAAATAATTGTACTCATATTGCGTTTTTATAATTATTCAACATAAAATCTTTAAAATAAAAAAAGGATAATGTAGGGGTTACAATATCCTTCTGTGGTTAAATCAAACCGTTCTGCTAAACTTTTTCAGTATCTTCTACTTCCGGTTCTTCTGTTTCAGGTTTTTCTGTTTCCTTTGCTTTTTCCTCTACCACCGGTTTTTCAGTTTTCCTCAATTTTTTAGGAGCGGGTTTGGTTGTATCTTCAACTTGTTCTTCAGTTGTCTTTTTACCAATAGTCCGGCGTCTCCGTGTAGTTTTTGTTTTGGTTTCCTTCTTAAGACCAAGCATGTTCTCATTGTAATCGACCAGCTCGATGATACACATTTCTGCATTATCACCCAGGCGATTTCCTGTTTTCAGGATCCGGGTATATCCACCTGGTCTTTCAGCGATTTTCTTGGAGATTTCCCTGAACAATTCAGACACTGCTTCTTTATTTTGGAGATAGCTGAACACAACCCTTCTGGAGTGTGTTGAATCTTCCTTCGAATGGGTAAGAAGCGGTTCCACGAATGTGCGAAGGGCTTTTGCTTTCGCCAATGTGGTGGTGATTCTCTTATGAAGGATTAAAGATGAAGCCATATTTGACAACATCGCCTTTCTGTGTGCACTTGTTCTCCCTAAATGGTTAATTTTCTTACCGTGTCTCATTTCAATTATTCCTTATCTAATTTATATTTTGCAGTATTCATACCGAATTCAAGACCTTTTGATTTCACAAGTTCTTCCAGCTCGGTAAGTGATTTCTTTCCAAAATTTCTGAATTTAAGCAGATCGTTTTTGTTGAAGGCAACCAGGTCGCCCAGGGTTTCAACATCGGCCGCTTTCAGGCAGTTAAGGGCGCGTACTGAAAGATCCATATCCACCAGTTTTGTTTTCAGTAGCTGACGGATATGAAGTGATGTTTCATCAAACTCCTCCGTAACAGTCTTTTCAGTTGTATCTAGGGTGATCTTCTCATCTGAGAACAGCATAAAATGGTGGATCAGTATTTTTGCTGCTTCTTTCAATGCTGTTTTCGGATGAATGGAACCATCGGTTTCCACCTCAAGGACCAGCTTTTCATAGTCGGTTTTTTGTTCAACCCTGTAATTTTCGATGTTAAACGTAACGTTTCGGATCGGTGTATGGATTGAATCTATTGCGATTCTGCCCAGGGTAGAGCCAATGGTTTTGTTTTCTTCAGCAGGAACATAACCCCTTCCTTTATCAATGGATAATTCAATGATCAGTTTTACAGTATGTTCCATGTGGCAGATCTCAACTTCCGGGTTCAGCACCTGGAATACAGACAGGAATTTGTTGATGTCGCCGGCTTTGAATACATTTTGCTGGGCAATGATTACTGTGACCTTCTCAGCAGCTTCCGTTTCAATCTGACGTTTAAACCGGATCTGCTTGAGATTGAGAAGTATTTCCGTGACATCCTCAATGATCCCTTTTATCGTTGAGAATTCCTGGTCAACTCCTTCGATTTTCACAGAAGTTATTGCATATCCTTCAAGTGAAGAGAGCAATATTCTGCGTAATGCGTTACCTATTGTGATCCCAAAGCCAGGTTCCAGCGGACGAAATTCAAAGATTCCTTTATTGTCATCTGCATCGACCATGATCACCTTGTCAGGTTTCTGGAATGGTAAGATCGCCATGATTTATGATTTATATTGTTAAAACCGATTGATATATATATTTGAACACTAACCTAGTGCTTCCTGTTTGATGCTTATTTGGAGTATAACTCGACGATAAGCTGTTCCCGGATATTCTCAGGTATTTCAGACCTTTCGGGATAATTCATGAATTTCCCCGCCATCATTGCACCATCCCATTCCAGCCAGGAATACTGACTTGAACGTGATTCAAGAGCGTCTGTGATTGTTTCCATCGATTTTGAACGTTCCCTGACGGCGATAATGTCCCCCGGTTTCAATTCATACGATGGAACATTACATACCCTGCCATTCACTGTTATATGCCGATGACCTACCAGTTGTCTGGCTCCACTCCGTGTCGGGGCAATGCCCAAACGATATACGACATTATCAAGACGTGCCTCGATCAGTTGAAGCAATATCTCTCCGGTGATGCCTTTCTTTCTTGATGCCCTGATAAAAGTGTTTTTAAACTGTTTTTCCAGAATACCGTAGGTATATTTTGCCTTCTGTTTTTCCATCAGTTGCGTACCATATTCCGACTGCTTAGACCTTCTTTTTGTTTGTCCGTGCATTCCCGGGGGGTAATTCTTTTTTTCGTAATGTTTATCAGGTCCGAAGATTGGATCTCTGAACTTTCTTGCAATTCTTGATTTAGGACCAATATATCTTGCCATTTATTCTGAATTTTTCCTGGTTATTTTTGTCGATAAATTCTATACTGAATATGCTAAACCCTTCTCCTTTTAGGTGGTCTGCAACCGTTGTGTGGTAATGGAGTAATGTCGGTGATCTCACCCACTTCAATACCGGAAGTATGTATAGTACGGATTGCTGACTCTCTTCCCGCCCCGGGTCCCTTGATATACACCCGAACCTTCCGCAAGCCCAGGTCATAAGCGACCTTGGATGCTTCCTGTGCGGCCATTTGGGCAGCATAAGGGGTATTCTTTTTGGAACCCTTAAAACCCATCTTACCCGCCGAAGACCATGATATTACCTGTCCAACGTTATTGGTCAGGGTGATAATAATGTTATTGAATGAGGCATTGACATATGCTTTCCCAATAGCATCTACCTTTACAACTCGTTTCCTTGAACTTTTTTCAGACTTTGCCATATTTATTATTTACTACTTCTTAATAAACAATTTCAAAAGGGGTGTTAACCAGCTTATTAACCTTTCGTTGCCTTCTTTTTATTGGCAACGGTCTTCTTCCTGCCTTTACGGGTACGGGCGTTATTTTTGGTACTTTGCCCCCTGACGGGAAGACCTTGGCGATGCCGCACTCCGCGATAACAACCGATATCCATTAATCGCTTAATGTTCATCTGTACTTCAGATCTGAGTGCACCTTCAACTTTAAAATTTTCCGTAATGACCGTACGGATCTTGTTCAGGTCATCGTCGTTCCAATCCTGCACCTTTTTACTCCAGTCCACACCGGCTTTCGTCAATATCTTCTGAGAGGTACTCCGACCGATTCCATAGATATAGGTAAGACCTATTTCGCCTTGTTTTTGTTTAGGTAAATCGATACCTGCAATTCTGGCCATATTCTATTACTTTATAATTTAAAATTAACCTTGTCTTTGTTTGAATTTGGGATTTTTTTTATTGATCACATAAAGTACTCCCTTCCTGCGAACGATCTTACAATCTGCAGATCTTTTCTTGATGGATGCTCTTACTTTCATTTTATTTTACTTTCTATTGATATCTGAATGTTATTCTTCCTTTTGTAAGATCGTACGGTGACATCTCGATTTTTACCTTATCTCCCGGTAGAATTTTTATGTAATGCATCCTCATTTTACCGGAGATATGAGCGGTAATGACATGACCATTTTCAAGTTCTACCCGAAACATTGCATTTCCCAGCGATTCGATAACTGTGCCATCCTGTTGGATTGATGTTTGTTTAGCCATTTAAATACGATTTATATTTTATTTGGTCCTAAAACTTCTTCGATGTATTTAAATGTTGAAAGGATCTCCGCTTTCTCTTTTCTCACGACTACTGTCAGCTCAAAATGTGCTGAAGGTAATCTGTCAGCAGTGCGGATTGTCCACCCATCATTTGCCTGTAGAATACTTTTTGTTCCCAGGTTTATCATAGGTTCAATACAAATCACCAAACCCTCCTGCAGTTTCACACCCTGACCCTGCCTCCCGTAATTCGGGATATCGGGTTTTTCGTGAAGATGCCGACCGATCCCATGACCAACCAGTTCTCTCACTACGGAATATCCAAACGACTCAACAAAATCCTGTACGGCAGAACTTATATCCCCAACTCTTTTTCCTGCAATCGCCATTTCAATACCAAGGAATAACGACTCCTTTGTTTTTTTCAGCAATCCCAATACTTCCGGGGCTACATCGCCGACTGTAAACGTATATGCCGAGTCTCCGTAATACCCTTTCCGGATGCTCCCACAGTCAATCGAGACTATATCACCATTTTTAAGAACTCTCTCGCCCGGTATTCCGTGCACTATTTCCTCATTAATTGATACGCACAGTGTATTCGGGAACCCATTATAACCTTTAAAACCCGGGATTGCACCCTCTTCAATTAAAAACTCCTCTGCAATCCTATCCAACTCAGAAGTACTGACTCCCGGTTCAATATATTTTGCCACTTCGGCAAGGGTCCTGCTTACAATCAGTGCATTTTCCCTTAAAATCGCTATTTCATCCTCACTTTTTAATTCCATTGAAATAGTGTGAATGTTAATTTTATCTGCTCATGCTGAATGACGAGCGCCCTTTGATCCTGCCTGATTTGGTTAACCCGTCGTAATGACGCATCAGCAGGTGACTTTCTATTTGCTGCAGTGTATCCAGCACAACCCCAACAAGGATCAGCAGGGAGGTACCTCCGTAGAACTGGGCAAACTGTTGATTTACTCCTACCAGTCGGACAAAAGCCGGCATGATGGCAACGAAACCAAGGAAAATTGATCCGGGGAGTGTGATCCGTGACATCACATTATCGATGAATTCGGCTGTCTTTTTACCCGGTTTCACACCGGGAATAAATCCTCCGTTCTTCTTCATATCCTCAGCCATCTGATTCGGATTCACTGTAATAGCAGTATAAAAGTAAGTAAAGAGTATGATGAGAATAAAAAATGTAAGGTTATAGGCAAGACTATTAAAATCGGTAAATACCCGGGCAAAACCGCTTAACGTTTCCGAATTTGCAAATCCTGCCAGTGTCAGCGGAAGAAACATGATTGCCTGGGCAAAGATTATAGGCATTACACCGGCTGCATTGACCTTTAAGGGAATATACTGCCGGACGCCGCCATATTGCTTGTTTCCAACGATGCGCTTGGCATATTGTACAGGAATCCTTCTCGTTCCCTGCACAAGTAAAATAGTAACGAGGATCACAAAAACGAGGAATGCTATTTCAACCACGAAGAGTACAAGGCCGCCACCTTTCTGTTCCATTCTCGACACCAATTCTCCAAATAATGCAAAAGGCAAACGTGCGATGATCCCGACCATTATGATTATGGAAATACCATTTCCAATTCCCTTATCAGTAATCCTTTCACCGAGCCACATGATAAACATTGAACCGGAAGTAAGAATTAGAATAGAAGAGATTCCAAAGAATGAAAAAATCGAATGGTGTAATATATTGGGGTTAAAAGGGGCGATGGCTTCTGCCGGAAGTTGTGATACGAGGTTAGCAATATAAGCCGGTGACTGGAAGATCAGGATCACGACGGTAAGATAACGAGTGATCTGGTTAAGTTTTTTCCTGCCACTTTCACCCTCCTTCTGTAATTTCTGGAAATACGGGATGGCCATACCCAACAACTGAACCACAATAGATGCAGAGATGTAAGGCATGATTCCGAGTGCAAATATGGAAGCACGCGAAAAGGCGCCTCCTGAAAACATATTTAACAAACCAAGCAGTCCACCTTTAGACTGGTTCTGGAGTGTGGCAAGCATACTGGGATCGATGCCTGGCAATACCACATAGGCACCCAGGCGATAGATCAGGATAATACCCAGTGTGTAAAGGATCCTTTTGCGAAGATCTTCAATCTTATATATATTACGAAGGGTTTGGATCAACTTTTTCATTCAAAACTTTTTAAATTGTGTTCGCTAAACCACCGAGTTCTTCTATTGCTTTTTTAGCCGTGGCAGAAAATGCATGTGCTGTCACTTCCAGTTTGGCTTTCAGTTCACCACGACCAAGTATTTTGACCCGGTCATTTTTTGACGTATAACCGCTGGTTACCAACACTTCCGGTGTGATTACAGTGATGTTCAGTTTCTCGGATATTATCTGTAGAACATCAATGTTTATTCCTTTGAATTCCTTGCGGTTAAAGTTTGTAAAGCCCCATTTGGGAACCCTTCTGACAAGCGACATCTGACCACCTTCGTAACCGACTTTCTTGGAATATCCCGATCTCGACTGAGCTCCCTTATGACCTCTTGTAGAAGTTCCTCCCCTACCTGATCCCTGTCCTCTTCCAATTCGTTTTGATTTCTTAGTGGAACCTTTAGCCGGTTTGAGATTACTTAAATCCATTGTTTTATTTTTTTCTTGATGAATAGACGATGAAATTGTATTGCGTTTAAATTTCTTCAACACTAACAAGATGCCTTACCTTTTCTACCATACCCAGAATCTGAGGAGTAGCTTCATGTTCCACGGTATGGTGCATCTTCTTTATACCCAATGCTTCGAGGGTTCTCTTCTGCCGTGCGGGCCTTCCGATTCCGCTTCTGATCTGAGTGATTTTAATTTTTTTCATTTCGTCACCTGGATTATTATTTCTTCAATTTGCTTAACCGTTAAATACTTTTGACAATTCTAATCCCCTGAGCTGAGCAATTGTGTGCGGATCACGGAGCTTGATCAGCGCGTTGATCGTTGCTTTAACAACGCTATGAGGATTGGATGAGCCTTTTGATTTTGCAAGCACATCCTTTATGCCTACGCTTTCAAGTACAGCACGCATAGCACCACCGGCTATAACACCCGTTCCGGGCGCTGCCGGTTTGATATAAACGAGAGCCCCACTGTATTTCCCTAACTGATCATGTGGTATAGTGCCTTTCAGAATGGGAACTTTGATCAGGTTTTTCTTGGCATCATCTATTCCTTTAGCGATGGCTGCGGTAACTTCCTTTGCCTTGCCAAGACCGTAGCCAACAACCCCATTTTCATTCCCTACCACAACAATGGCAGAGAAACTGAATGTTCTTCCTCCCTTGGTCACCTTGGTAACACGTTGAATGCTTACCAACCTGTCCTTAAATTCTATCTCGCTCGATTTAACTCTCTTTACGTTAACGTTTGTCATATATTATTAAAATTTCAGGCCACCCTCCCTGGCAGCTTCTGCCAAAGATTTGACCCTTCCATGATACAAATAACCATTACGATCAAAAACTACATCAGTGATACCAGCCTGAATGGCTTTTTCAGCAACCATTTTCCCAACCAGTTTGGATTTTTCGGATTTGGATCCTTTCTGTGAAGAGATCCCTTCCTCATGAGAGGAGACTGATACCAGAGTTTTACCGGCAAGATCATCGACCAGTTGAACGTAGATATCCTTATTGCTTCTGAAGACTGACATACGCGGCCGTTCCGGAGTACCCCGAACGATTTTACGGATCCTCATGCTGATCCTGAATCTTCTGAATTCTTTTTTGCTTTTAATTGCCATTTTATATATCCGTATTAATTCTGTTTTTTCTTGTTTTGGCTTTATCAGCCAATACTTTATCAGTGTATTACTGTCCTGAAGCAGATTTTCCGGCTTTCTTCTTGATCTCTTCTCCCATGAACCGGATTCCTTTGCCCTTATATGGCTCAGGTTTCCTGAGCGACCGGATCTTAGCTGCAATCTGACCTACCAGTTGTTTATCGTTTGATTTGAGGATGATGGTATTGTTTTTTCCTCTTTCAGCAGTAGTCTGTACCATTACTTCTTTGGGAAGTTCAAGGACAATATTATGGGAATAACCAAGGGCAAGTTCGAGGAGTTGTTCTTTAGCGCTGGCTTTATAACCGACACCAACGAGTTCCTGAACAATCGTGTAACCTTCGCTTACCCCTTTCACCATGTTGGCAATCAGTGCCCGGTAAAGGCCGTGCTTTGATTTATCGTCCTTTTCCTCACAACTGCGTACTATGTGAACGATCCCATCCTTCATCTCAATTTTAATCTTTGGATCAACCTGCTGGTAAAGTTCTCCGAGTTTCCCTTTTACCGTTACCAGATTGGAATCGCTGACGGTTACCGTTACTCCGTCGGGTAACTGAATCGGTAATTTTCCTATTCTTGACATCGTTTGATTCTCCTGATTAACTGATGTAACATAAAACCTCACCACCTATCTTCCTGACCCTGGCTTCCTTATCGGTCAATAATCCCTGTGAAGTTGAGAGGATGGCTATTCCTAAACCATTCAATACCCTCGGAAGATTGTCGGCATCGATATATTTCCGTAATCCCGGTTTGCTTATTCTCTGTAATGTAGTAATTGCAGAGACTTTGGTAACCGGATGATATTTTAATGCCACCTTGATAATACCAGGTTTTTTATCATCTTCGAATTTATAATTTAGGATATATCCTTTTTCGAAAAGAATCCTGGTTATTTCTTTTTTCATGTTTGATGCAGGAATCTCAACAATCCTGTGATTTGCCATCACAGCATTGCGGACTCTGGTCAAATAATCTGCAATTGGATCCGTAACCATTTCCTTTATTTTGTTTATTGTTATCTCTATTGGTGATGATTCAAATTATTTTTAATGCTTTACCAACTGGCTTTTCTAACCCCTGGAATTAATCCTTTAACAGCCATTTCCCTGAAATTGATACGGGAAACGCCAAAAATCCTCATATAGCCTTTGGGTCTGCCGGTTAATTTGCAACGGTTATGTAACCTGACCGGTGAAGCATTTTTCGGCAGTTTCTGCAGAGCGGTATAATCGCCTGAGGCCTTTAATGCTTTTCTTTTTTCAGCGTACTGTGCAACCATTCGTTGCCTTTTTACTTCTCTGGCTTTTATAGATTCTTTTGCCATAAATTATTTTGTTTTAAACGGTATACCGAATTCTTTAAGTAATGCATATGCTTCCCTGTCATTCCGGGCAGAAGTAACGAATGTGATATCCATTCCGTTGATCCTGCTGACTTTATCAATATCAATTTCCGGAAATATGATCTGTTCAGAAACACCCAGGGTGTAGTTTCCTTTTCCGTCAAATCCTTTATCATTGATTCCGCGAAAGTCACGGATACGGGGTATTGCAACAGAGATCAAACGATCGAGAAATTCGTACATTTTATCTCCCCTGAGGGTCACCCTTGCACCGATTGCCATTCCCTTCCTCAGTTTGAAATTCGAAATATCCTTCCGTGATTTGGTTGCTACGGCTTTCTGTCCTGAGATCATTGTCATTTCATTGATCCCATTATCCATATGTTTACGGTCAGTAATAGCCACTCCCAGTCCCTGGTTCAGGCATATTTTCATGATCCGCGGAACCTGCATGGTACTTTTATAACTGAATTGTGTCATCAATGCAGGAACAATTTCGGTGGAATATTTATCCCTTAATCTTGGTTTATAAGCCATTATTTTATAACCTCCCCTGAATTTTTAGAATAACGTTCCGAGATATTTTTTTTGGGATCAATTTTCCGGCCAGTTCTGGTAGGTTTACCGGTTGAATCGATCACCATCAGATTGGAAATATGCACCGGGGCTTCCTTCTTTAAGATACCACCCTGCGGACTTTTTGCATTGGGTTTGGTATGCTTGGAAACCAGGTTGATGCCTTCGACGATCGCCATTTTCCGTTCCGTGTCAACATTCAACACTTTGCCTTGCATTCCCCTGGAATCTCCGGCAAGGACCGTCACCATGTCGCCTTTCCTGATATGTAATTTCGTTCGCATAATATTGATATATATTTACTTACAGCACCTCAGGTGCTAAAGAAATTATTTTCATGAATTGTTTTTCCCTTAATTCTCTTGCTACGGGACCGAAAATACGTGTACCGATCATTTCACCGGTATTGCTCAGTAATACCACAGCATTGTCGTCGAACCTGATATAAGAACCATCAATCCTGCGGATCTCCTTTTTTGTTCTGACCACTACTGCTTTTGAAACGGTTCCTTTCTTGATATTTCCGGAAGGGATTGCGTTCTTTACGGTAACAACGATCTTATCGCCGATGCTCGCGTATCTTTTTCTGGTTCCACCAAGAACTTTGATGCAAAGCACTTCTTTTGCACCACTGTTATCAGCAACCGTAAGTCTTGATTCTTGTTGTATCATGGCTATTTAACCTTTTCAATAATTTCGACAAGTCTCCAACATTTATTTTTACTTAATGGACGGGATTCAGCTATTCTCACCTTATCGCCTTCGCTACATTCATTTTTCTCGTCATGAGCCATGAAGCGTGAAGATTTCTTCACATATTTCCCGTATTTGGGATGCTTCACTTTTCTTTCGATTTCAACGGTAATGGATTTTTCCATCTTGTTGCTGACGACGACCCCGGTTTTTTCCTTTCTAAGTTTTCTGGTTTCCATCTTTTATTTTTTTGACAGACTGATGTGTCTCTTCAATTTATTTAATGATCGCCTTCTTTTCTATTTTCTCACCTCTCATTTCCCTGGTTCTCAATTCTGTTTTCAGACGTGCAATGGTTTTCCTGTATGCGCTGATCTTATTTGGGTTTTCCAACGGTGAGACGGCATGGTTCAGTTTCAACTTAGTAAGCTGACGCTGTTCCTCTTCCAGGCGTTCCAGGATTTCACCTGTTGTTAATTCTCTGATGACTTTCTGTTCCATTTTTCCGTAAGGAGATTAACTGATTATTCTATTAATTCAGATCGTTTATCGTTATACCTGTTCTTCTTTATAATCCCTGCGAACAATTGTCTTGGTCATTACCGGGAGTTTCTGAGCGCCCAGGCGTAACGCTTCCTTTGCTATTTCCAGGGTTACTCCTTCTATTTCGAACAGGATCCTGCCCGGGGTGATTCTTGCCACAAAGTATTCGGGAGCACCTTTTCCTTTACCCATCCTGACTTCAGCTGGTTTCTTGGTAACCAGTTTATCGGGGAAGATACGGATCCAGAGCTGTCCTTCACGTTTCATATGACGGGTGATTGCCTGCCGGGCCGACTCTATCTGGCGACCGGTAAGCCATGCTTCATCCAGGGTTTTTATTCCGAACGAGCCAAAAGCAAGCTGATGACCACGTTGGGCATTCCCCTTCATCTTCCCCTTCTGCTGTTTCCTGTATTTGGTTTTTTTAGGCTGTAACATGCTATATTGATGTTAAAGAGTTATCGTATCTACTATTATTTCCTGGGTCTCGGTTTAT
Source organism: Bacteroidota bacterium (assembly GCA_026391355.1). GTDB lineage: Bacteria > Bacteroidota > Bacteroidia > Bacteroidales > FEN-979 > CAIYUC01. Next base: position 104,468 of record JAPLDH010000048.1, read on the forward strand.
TCCTGCCACCACCTTTATGTTGTGAAGGTCCACCGGGACCGCCGGAACCCGATGGTTTCAGTTTCATTCCGCCTGTTGCCGGTGTAAGATCAGGTTTTCCATAAATTTCTCCCTTGCAGATCCAGACCTTTATCCCGATCCTGCCGTAGGTAGTATGGGCTTCATGGGTAGCATAATCAATATCAGCGCGGAATGTATGCAAAGGAATTCTTCCTTCCTTATATTGTTCACGGCGGGCCATTTCTGCTCCACCCAACCGGCCTGAGATCTGACATTTTATTCCTTCAGCCCCAATTCGCATCGCTGAAGCGATTGCAGTCTTGATTGCCCTGCGGTAAGAAATCCTGCCTTCGATCTGGCTGGCAACAGTACCTGCAACGATCACTGCATCCAATTCCGGCCTTTTGATCTCGGAAATATTGATCTGAATCTCCTTCTTTGTGATCTTCTTTAATTCTTCCTTAAGCTTATCAACTTCCTGGCCGCCTTTTCCAATGATGATCCCGGGACGAGCCGTATGAATGGTAACAGTGACAAGTTTCAGCGTACGTTCAATGACGATCTTGGATATCCCAGCCTTGGACAAACGGGCATTCAGATATTTCCTGATCTTATCATCCTCGATAAGCTTGGCTTCAAAATTTCTTCCACCGTACCAGTTTGAGTCCCATCCGTGAATGATCCCTAACCTGTTTGCAATCGGATTTGTTTTTTGTCCCATTAAAAAGTACTTTTAATTATTCCGGTTTATTATTCGTTTGTCTCAGTTGTGGTTTCTTCTGTTGTTTCATCAACTTCTTCTACCTCTTCGCCTATCACTTCAGGTTTATTTCTGTCGTCGATGAACAGGGTAACATGGTTTGAACGTTTACGGATACGATGAGCACGGCCCTGTGGGGCAGTTCTGATCCTTTTCAGCATTCTTCCGCTATCTACCATTATTTCCTGTATGTAGAGATCGCTATCTTCAATCCTGACTCCTTCATTTTTTGCCTGCCAGTTTGCAATGGCAGAAAGCAACAATTTGTGAAGCTTGTTTGAAGCCAAAGCAGAATTGTGTTTCAACATATGCAATGCAGTTTCAACTTTCTGGCCCCTGACCATGTCTGCAACCAATCTCATTTTCCTTGGAGAGGTCGGACAGTTATTCAGCTTGGCAAAGTAGAGAGATTTCTTATCTTCCTTGCGTTTCTCGGCTCTATTGCGACTTTTAAGTCCCATGGTATATAATGATTATTTATTTTTTACCTTTATTTCCTGCATGTCCCCTGAAAATCCGGGTAGGTGCAAACTCACCAAGTTTGTGTCCCACCATGTTTTCTGTAACGTAAACCGGGATGAATTTGTTCCCATTATAAACGGCGATGGTTTGTCCGACAAAATCCGGCGAGATCATGGATCCCCGTGACCAGGTTTTGATGACGGCTTTTTTCTTGGAGTCTGTAGCTTCAAGAACCTTCTTTTCCAGTTTATAACTGATAAACGGACCTTTTTTTAACGATCGGCTCATATCCTGAAGTTATTTCGGTTATTTCTTCCTTCTTTCAACAATGTATTTATTTGAACTCTTCTTCCGCTGGCGGGTTTTATAGCCCTTGGCAGGCATACCTTTGCGGGATCTCGGATGTCCTCCGGATGCTTTTCCTTCACCACCACCCATTGGATGATCGACCGGGTTCATGGCAACGCCACGGGTTCTTGGGCGACGGCCAAGCCACCTGCTGCGACCAGCTTTCCCTGAAGATTCAAGGCTATGATCGAGGTTTGAAACCATACCGATGGTAGCTTTGCATGCCTGGAGGATCATACGGGTTTCCCCGGATGGCATCTTGATGATGGCAAATTTTCCATCCCTCGACATCAGCTGTGCATATGAACCGCCGCTTCTCACCAGCTTTGCACCTTGTCCGGGTCTCAGCTCCACGTTGTGTATGATGGTACCAAAGGGAATCTCACTCATAAAAAGTGTATTTCCGATTTCGGGAGCACTTCCTTTGCCGGAGATGATGGTCTGACCAACTTTCAATCCGTGAGGAGCTATGATATATCTCTTTTCACCATCTTTATAAACAACCAGAGCAATCCTCGCAGTCCGGTTAGGATCGTACTCAATTGTTTTCACAACGGCAGGAATATCGTCCTTTTCCCGTTTGAAATCAATTAACCTGTACATCTGTTTATGACCGCCTCCGAGATACCTCATGGTCATTTTTCCTTCATTATTTCTTCCACCGGATTTCTTGTTAGGAACCAACAAGCTTTTCTCAGGCGTTGACGAAGTAATATCATCGAACGAGCTGATCAGTTTAAAACGCTGACCCGGTGTTGTCGGTTTGTATTTCTTGAGCGCCATTTATTTAAATATTGCTATAAAAATCAATTGTTTCACCTTTTGCCAAAGTAACGATGGCTTTCTTATATCCATTCGAACTACCGGTTATAAAACCGCTTTTGGAGTATCTTGTCTTCTTTTTACCTGCATAGGTCATGGTATTTACATCGGTAACCTCAACTCCATAGACGTCCTTTATGGCCTTCTTTATCTGGAGTTTATTGGCATCCCTGTCAACGAGAAATCCATAACGATTGAGCTTTTCGCCCATCTGCGTCATTTTCTCTGTTATCACCGGTTTTAATATAACACTCATTGTTATCGGCTGTTTAATGTCCTGTTTCTTTATTAATTCTGATTGATCTTTTCGATTTCCTTAACCGAGCTTTCCATTACAAGAAGGTTCGCGGCATCCAGAATCTCATAAGTATTCAAATCGGATGCCCGGATAATCCTTACTTTTTTCAGGTTTCTCAAAGAAAGGTAAACATTCACATCCTTTTGAGGTACCACAAGAAGTGTTTTTTTATCCTGGATCTGGAAACTTTTCAGAAGGTCAACAAAATTTTTTGTTTTCGGAGCCTCAAAGCTGAAGTCTTCCACAATGGTAATGTTGCTTTCCTTCGCTTTATAACTTAATGCTGAAATACGTGCAAGCCTTTTGAGCTTTTTGTTCAGTTTAAAATTATAGTCCCTGGGATGCGGGCCAAATACCCTGGCACCACCTCTGTACAGAGGATTCTTGATGCTTCCTGCGCGGGCTCCGCCTGTACCTTTTTGCTTTTTCAGTTTTCTGGTACTGCCGGTCAACTGGGATTTTTCCTTCGAGCTGTGTGTTCCCTGCCGTTTGTTCGCCATGTATTGTTTTACATCGAGGTAAATGGCCTGATCATTAGGTTCAACACCATAGATGGTATCATCCATTGTTACGGTTCGGTTGGTCTTTGCTCCCTGTATGTTATAAACTTCTAGTTCCATCTCTCTTTCAATGATTACAAGTATCTCTCAATAATTACATATGAATTATTTGCTCCCGGAACAGCGCCTTTTACCAGGACCAGATTTTTTTCCAGGATAATTTTTACGACCTGAAGGTTAATGACCTTCACCTTTTTGCCACCCATCCGGCCGGCCATCCTGATACCCGGGAAAACCCTTGAAGGCCAGGAAGAAGCGCCGACAGAACCAGGAGCCCTGAGACGGTTATGCTGTCCGTGAGTAGCTTCTCCGACACCATGAAAATGATGCCTTTTCACTACACCTTGAAAACCTTTACCCTTTGAGGTCCCGACGACATCAATGAATTCACCTTCTGTGAAAATATCAACACGAAGTATATCACCAAATACTTTCTGATGGTCAGCTTCGAAACGGGTAAATTCTGCAATGACTTTCTTCGGAGTAACACCGGCTTTTGCAAAATGCCCCTTCATTGCTCTGGTGGTATGCTTTTCTTTCTGGTCTTCAAAAGCCATTTGAATAGCTTCATAACCATCATGCTCCTTTGTTCTGAGCTGTGTGACTATACATGGTCCAGCTTCAATAATAGTACAGGGAATATTCTTTCCGTTCCCATCATAGATACTGGTCATTCCGATTTTTTTACCTATTAATCCAGACATTTCTTAATATTTTTTTCAGTTCAAACAGAAGATAGGATTACACTTTGATCTCAACCTCAACACCACTCGGAAGCTCAAGCTTCATCAGGGCATCAATGGTCTTTGAAGTGGTACTGTAAATATCCAGCAACCGCTTGTAGGAACAGAGTTGAAATTGTTCCCTCGACTTTTTGTTCACAAAGGTCGACCGCAATACCGTAAATATCTTCTTATCGGTAGGAAGAGGTATAGGACCACTCACCACAGCACCGGTTGCTTTAACAGTCTTCACGATTTTCTCTGCTGATTTATCAACCAGGTTGTAATCGTAGGACTTTAATTTTATTCTTATTCTTTGGCTCACGTTAATGATTTTTTTTTGAAACGCTACTTTTGCTGTACTACATGGTTAATTAATAAACAGGGACATATCCCCTGATCTTATATAAAACTTCATCCATTATCTCCTTTGAAGTCGGTGCATTATGTGAGAACTCCAGCATACAGGTTGCCCTGCCTGATGTGATGCTCCTTAATGATGTAACATAACCGAACATTTCCGACAATGGAACTTTCCCAATAACCAGTTGATCGGACACCCTTGACTGAACCTCTTCCACGTGTCCCCTTCTCTTGTTAATATCACTGGCAACATCTCCGATGTATTCATTCGGTGTGACGATCTCAAATTTCATGATGGGTTCCAGCAGAACGGCTTTTGCTTTCCTGCAGGCGTCCCTTAATGCGATCCCTGCTGCAATCTGGAATGCCAGCGCGTCAGAGTCAACACTGTGGAAAGAACCATCCAGTAATCTCACTTTTATACTTTCCATCGGGAATCCAAGCACTGGTCCATTGGAAAGTCCTGATTTCAATCCTTTTTCGATGGCAGGAATAAATTCCCTGGGAATATTTCCGCCTTTTACCTCGTTGATGAACTGGAGTCCCCTGACACCACTGTCGGCCGGGGAAATTTCGATTACGAGGTCAGCGAACTTGCCTTTGCCGCCGGTTTGTTTCTTGTAGACTTCATGGTGAAGCACAACATTCTGTATGGCTTCTTTGTATGCTACCTGGGGAGCCCCATGATTTATTTCAATATTGAATTCGCGACGGAGGCGATCTGTAATGATATCGAGATGAAGTTCACCCATACCGCTGATAAGGGTTTGGCCGGTTTCATTATCGGTCCTGACGATCAGGGTTGGATCCTCTTCTGTAAGTTTGTTCAATGCAAGTGTGAGCTTATCGACATCATCCTGGGTTCTTGCTTCAATCGCCATATTGATCACAGGATCAGGGAAAGCGATGGATTCGAGAAGGATCGGGTGTTTCAGGTCACATAATGTATCGCCGGTATGAATAGTTTTAAATCCGACAGCTGCGCCGATCTCTCCGGTTTCGATCTGTTTGAGCGGATTTTGTTTATTGGCGTGCATCAGCATCATCCTGTTGATGCGCTCCTTTGATTCGGTATTGGCGTTGAGAACGGTTGAACCGGCATCCAGTTTTCCAGAATAAACCCTGAAAAAAGCAATCCGTCCAACGAAGGGATCGGTAGCAATTTTGAATGCTATTGCTGAAAAAGGTTCTTCAGGAGATGGTTTCCGGGTTTCTTCCTTTTCTGTATAAGGATTGATCCCTTTTACAGGCGGCATATCAAAGGGGGAGGGCAAATACCTGACGATCGCATCGATCAGCAGTTGCACCCCTTTATTTTTGAATGCAGCCCCACAAAGTACGGGAGTGATTCTGTTTTCAAGGGTAGCTTTCCTCACTGCGGAAATAATCTCTTCTTCGGTAATAGAATCGGGATCATCGATGAATTTCTCCATGAGTTCCTCGCTTTCTTCAGCAGTGCCTTCAATAAGCAAGCTGCGGTATTCATTCACCTGATCCTGCAGATCTTCGGGGATTGGAATTTCAAAATAATCTTTTCCGAGAGAGGAATCATCCCAACTGAATGCTTTGTGTTTAATCAGATCAACGATCCCGGTAAAATTCTCTTCCGAACCAACGGGAATCTGAACGGGGATGGGTTTAGCGCCAAGCCGTTCGCTGATCTGTGTAAGCACATGGTAAAAATCAGCCCCGGTACGGTCCATTTTGTTGACGAAACTGATCCGGGGCACATGGTATTTATTGGCTTGTTTCCAAACCGTTTCTGATTGGGGTTCCACTCCGCCAACAGCACAAAAAATTGCAACAGCGCCATCCAGGACCCTCAACGACCTTTCAACTTCAACAGTGAAGTCTACATGTCCGGGAGTATCAATAATGTTGATCCTGTACTTCTGGTTCTCCAGGTCCCAATATACTGTAGTAGCAGCGCTGGTGATGGTGATACCTCGTTCCTGTTCCTGTACCATCCAATCCATGGTAGCTGTACCATCATGAACCTCGCCTAATTTATAATTGATTCCGGTATAATACAATATCCGCTCAGTCGTCGTGGTCTTTCCCGCGTCGATGTGCGCCATGATGCCGATGTTCCTGATATTTTCCAGATTCTCTGACATTGTTGATATTGTATCTTTCACGACCCGTCCAGGGGGTCTACTTTTCCAGTTAAAATCTAAAGTGAGAAAATGCTTTATTTGCTTCTGCCATTCTGTGGGTATCTTCCTTTCTCTTGAATGCCGCTCCTTCTTCCTTATAGGCAGCCACGATCTCGGCAGCCAGTTTTTGCCCCATACTCTTCTCGTGACGTTTCTGGGAGTAAGAAACTAACGATTTCATTCCGATCGATAATTTTCGTCCCGGACGGATTTCAGAAGGGATCTGGAAGGTAGCTCCACCGATTCTGCGGCTTCTTACTTCCACAGAGGGTGTAACATTTGCCAATGCTTTTTTCCAGACCTCCAAACCGTTTTCCTTTGTTTTATCGGAAACGATATCGATAGCTTCATAGAAAATCTCATATGCAATGTTCTTCTTTCCCTTCTCCATGATATTATTCACGAATTTGGTGACCAGTGTATCACTGTATTTCGGATCCGGAAGAATAGCCCTTTTCTTTGGCTTCGTTTTTCTCATATTGTGATAATTCTGTGGTTCTGTTTTTTAACTATTTTTTTGCTGCCTTTGCTGCCTTTGCTGCTTTTGGCCTTTTGGCTCCGTATTTTGACCTTCTTTGTTTTCTGCCTTCAACACCTGAGGTATCCAATGCGCCCCTGATGATATGATACCGAACACCAGGAAGGTCTTTTACCCTGCCGCCTCGGATCATCACGATCGAGTGTTCCTGAAGGTTATGTCCTTCGCCGGGTATATAGGCGTTCACCTCTTTACCGTTTGTCAGACGCACCCTTGCCACTTTACGCATCGCGGAATTTGGTTTTTTTGGCGTGGTTGTGTAGACCCTTACGCAAACACCTCTGCGCTGTGGACAGGAATCCAGAGCAGGTGACTTGCTTTTGTCAGTCAGTTTGTTTCTTCCCTTACGAACCAGTTGATTAATTGTAGGCATATCAATACTTTTGTGACATTAACTTATAAAAAACCCCAAAAATTGGGAGTGCAAAGGTAGAAATTAATTTCACACCGAAAATACTTCTGAGAAATATTTTCTTATTGCACTAAACTACTGAAACTTGTGGATTTTGAAACAGAGAAAAAGAAAGGAAGGAAATTCATCCGAGACTAACCTCCTAACGGTTATCCGGTGGCTTTTCAGCGTCCGGGCGAAACCTATAATTGTCTCAATCTATCAGGTTTCCTTGCTAATTGTCTGTACAATCCCTCAAAAAGGCTTTCGCGATTTTGAGGGTGCAAAGGTAAAAATTATTTTCAGCTAAACAAGGATTGACGAAAAATTTTTATGAAATAAACCAATCGTCTGATTTAAAAAGGTGACAAAGTAACAAAGTAACAGAGTGACAAAGGCACAAAGTGACATAGTGACAGGGTGACATGGATACATTGCTAAATTATTAAACGGTACCCTGGTCACTTTGTCACCGTGTCACCATTCAAAATAACGATCTGATCTTCAAAGTCTTTAAACCGATTATTGAGGGATTGAATGATAAGTTCCTTCTCCCTCTCTTTCAGAAACGAATACCGGATGCTGTTATAAACGAATGACTTTATCTCAGTATAGGTGAAGTCATACCGCGAAGCGAGTTTTACATATTCCGCGGTAAGACTGATCCTTGAAACCCCGGCATCATCGGTACAGATCACCAGGGGCACACCTGCGTCGAAGTAAAGCCGGATCGGGTGATCATTGTTTTTCACGCCAAGAATGAATTCATTGCTGGTAAGGTTGATCTCGACAGCAATTTTATCTCTTTGCATGTTTTCAAGTGTCTTCAAGGATTCGGTTTCCCAGGGAATATCCACACCATGACCGATTCTGTTTGCCCGGGCAATAAAAACAGCATCCCTGACATGCCACGTAAGTTCTTCCGGTTTGACCATTCCCAGGCATAATTCACCTGCATGAAGGGAGGTTTTGACTCCCGGAAATTTTTTTCCCAGAAACCTGAACATCTCCATATGAAGCCAGTAATCCCGCATCGAGATTATCCCGTTTTCAGGGGCAACGATATTAACCCCTGTCAGAAGGGAAGAATGATCCCTTGATACTGCGTCGAATCCGCTGAACAGTTTAGTAAACACAACATCCGGGGAGGAATTCCGGTTGGCATAGGCCTGGAACCTCATGGTGAAGGCTGAATCATCAATGCCATCGTGATATGCATGTAAACTGTCCATGTAATTTTTCAGGGATGTCGAATAACCAGGTGAAGATTGCAGGAAGTCAGCAAAATAATCCAATGTACTGAACAGACCGCTGGTATCCTGCCTGACCTGAAAATAGGCCAGCGAATCCGTCAAACCCTTCGGATACTTCACTGAGATACCGGGTGAGGTCAGCATAGTTTCTATATATTGCACATTCTCTTTTTTCGCTCTTGCCTTGATCTCCGCCAAACCTTCACGGTAATAGGCTCCGCTGATATTCCCGAAAAAATTGAAAGTGGTGAAAAAGTGCTGGTCAGGCTGATCCTGGAGATGAAAATGATCATTAAAATCAAGGTCCGACCAGTTTTCCAGCACAGTTCTGCATAAAGGCACATTCTTCCTGAGAGAATCAACCGAAATATAGACACCTCCGGAATAATTGCAAGGGACAGGCAGCATCGTTTTTGGGTCGATACATATGTTCTTCTTTACCATCCAGTCGAGATACGTTTCAGCGTAAATGGCACCGGAATAATGGTGGTGTAAATCGCCTCCCTTGGGCATCATGGTGAAGAATTGGGTCAACCGGGCGTTGTCATGAGCCTTTCTGATCTTTTCAAAATACCTCGAGGTAGCCTGTTGATTATCATTGGCAGTAAAACCGCGGGTAGTAAAGATCATCATCAATCCCAACAGGGAAATTATCAGATAAAAAGTCCGGCATCTCATAATCGTATGTTTTTAAACCAGCATACATTAACTGTAAAGAACTCATTTCATTGGCACGACTTCCACCATATATGTGTTCCCTGTCCACTCGATCCTGGATAGAATAACGAGGTTTGTCCCGTCGTTCATCACATAGGTCGGGTAACCCTTTGAGTGATAATATGCGCTTCCCGAAGTGGATGGATAGGTTGCCTTTCTGAGGTTGTTTTCGTAACGGTATGCCACATAGATATTATTATTGTTGTCGGCACAGGCTCCGCTGGTAAGACCGTCAGAATTGAACAACCCTTTATAGGTTTCGCTGACATCCGATGCATACACCCTCGTTTCGGTACCGGTGAGAAAGAAATTTCCATTTGACGGAAAATCGAAAGGAAATAATTGCCAGCCCATCAACGTAGCTGGAAGAATTACTTTCTGGATGGAAGAGAAATGGCCGGTTGCGTCGTGATAAATGTGCATGAACAGGTTCGCGTCAATCGTAATCGCTTCATTCTTTCCCGGAACGCAGTGCATAGCGGCGAGGCTGGCATAGTTAGGGTACTGGATCGAATCGACGAACTGACGGGTACTCCTTTTATAGGAGAACATCTTTCCCCATTGGGAATTCCAGTCCCAGACAGGTGCAAGGTATATATACCCGTCGCCATTTGTTGACATATCAATATAACCGTTGGGATAGCTGTTGGGTGATTGTATATCTACCTTCATACTCAATGTTGCGGCATCCAGGATATAGGCGTTTAAAGAACTGAAGCATACATATAACTCTTTTCCCAATCCATTATCAGCCACTTCCATTTTCACCCGGATGCCGTTTATAGATCCATACGGGTAATTCCAGCTTCTCTCGATCGCTCCTGTAACGTAATTTATTTTGATAATGTGATAGTCATCCGCGGTATAAAACCAGGTTCCGGTCGGGTCGATACAAACTGACCAGATATCCATATAGAACAGAAAACCGCTGGGACGTCCCACTGCCTGGACATTGCTTTGTGAAGATTTCCCGTTTTTATCCACCACCGAAACATAGTAATATGCTGTATCGGTCATCAGGGGATTTGTGTCGGTATAGGTCAGCGTGCTTGCATTTGTGAAAGATGCGAGCAGATTTGGATTACCTCCCCATTCATAGGTGTAAACTTCATAGTGGTCGAAATCACTGCCCGTGTACTTTGTCCAGTTCATCTGTACTGTATGATTGATTAAAACCGGTGTGTTAAGGTGGATCTTATCTGGCTGGGTAACATCTAAGGTTACATACGTGTGGGCACTGAAGTTGCGGGGATTGGTCGCAGTGAAAGCAATGATATGGCTGTTCCTTGAAAGTTTCTTCCTGAACGTGGCGACTCCGCTGTCGGAGGGATATCCCTGGAATATTACACCGTCGATGTTGCTTTCTGCTTTTACAGAAATGTTATTTGCCGGTGTTTTTGCATCGTGGACCCTGATCTGGAAGGAGATTGAATCACTGGGGCTGAACTGCGAATGATCTGCAGGCGAAACCTCATCGATGATGGGAGCCCCGCCGGGGTCATACCCAGGGATAAGTATTATCAGGACAGCAGTTAATTGATTTGCCAGGATGCTGACAGCGGACTTTCCACCACCATAACCATTTTTGTAACAATAAACCTGGTAAGTGCCTGTGGGAACGTTTCGGATCAGGATAGAAGCTGAACCATCCGTAATACCATCGATCCCGGGAGGGTCAGAATAGATTTCGGCGCCATTCGGGAACTCAGGAAGCGTCTGGTACTGAACCAGCACCTGAACATCACCTTTTGCGACCTCTTTTTTCTTGCAGGACCAACCACCCGCTAACATGACGATAATAAGGGAAACCGTATATATACATGTCCTCATATATTCGAATTTGTATATGTTTACAGAGCTGGAAATATACAACTTTTTTTAATGTGGGTTTCTATTCTGTACAGTTGGATAAATTTTATTATCACGGATGTCGGTAATTGGATTGCCACATGTGACGGGTGACGCGTTACGATCGTCACTCCCTACTGTACCTGGAGTGGGTAAATCTTCTTCAGGCTTTACTGATTTTTAAAAATTTTAAATTTGTTCATGAATTTTTTCTGTTTCTTCGCATTTGAATTTCAATACAGATGAAAGATGGTTTAGGGTTTCTGGTTTATTTAGTGCCCGCAATTACATTTGGATTCGCTGCTGCAATTCAACCCGGGCCTCTTTCCCTTTACCTGATCTCACAAACCCTAAGGAATGGCTGGAAGCGGACCATGCCGGCAATTCTTTCGCCCCTGATCACCGATGGGCCCATTGCGGTGGTGTGTTTATTGGTTCTCAGTTCACTTCCCCATGCTTTCCTCAGGTATCTCCAGATGGCAGGGGGATTATTCATTCTCTACCTTGCACTTAATGCATTCCTTGCGTGGAAGAATTTCAGGGAACAACAGGTGACGACTGGAGTTTCACCTGTCAAGACCTTGCTGAATGCGGTGATTGTCAATTTCTTAAACCCGGGTCCGTACCTGGGTTGGAGCCTGGTGATCGGTCCTCTTTTCCTGAAAGGATGGAAGGCACATCCCGGGTATGGGTTTGCCGCACTTGCCGGCTTTTATGTAGCGATGTTATTGACCAATGCTGCCATCATCCTCCTGTTCCACCTGGCAAGGGAGCGCGGGCCACGTCTGCAACGCATGCTGATCGGCATTTCTGCATTGTTCCTTGCGGTCTTTGGCGGGTTCCAGATTGTAACCGGATTTATTCTCTGATGTTCTCTATTCTCAAAAGCCTTATTCACCACAGTAGACACAGTAGAGCACAATAGAATAATACATTAGATCTGTTGTGCCTGACTATTGTGTCCTACTGTGTCTACTGTGCTCAATTATCTTTCAGGCATCGAACGGAAAAAGCATTTGACCTAAACGCCGGATAAAGCGAAACCGAAGGATCCGTGTCATTCATCCCATGACTCCAGGCTTTGGTGGTTCCATGCGAGGTTGATGACCAGAACATCGTCGAGAGTGCCGTGTCCCGGAAAGCGTGGCATTGAACCCCGAATAACCAGTAAATAGGAGCGGCAATGCAGCAAAAGCGTTACTGATATAAGTGGCAAATAATGTATTCCAGTCGGCTTCGGAGGGTACATGCCATCCCGGAGGGCAAAGGCCTTGTGTGCTCAGGGATTCGTCGTAAGCCATGAGTTCGTCCCACTGGTAGTTTGCAGTTCCCAGTTCGCAGTTTCCAGTTAGATCGTTCAGGCAGTATTTTTCATTGATGCAATTGTTTCTTTGGCTTATGTTTCCGGGAATCATCGTTCCATAATTCAGATTACTGGCTAACCAGCATTGGCTTCCGATCTGAACAGTTGGGTAGACCTTATAGTCCCGGATATCAGTCAGCAGATTCCCACACACCACCAATGACGACTGACTAATGACTAATGACCTGCTTGCAGATCCCGAACAAAATGCCGCATTAGCATAGGAATAAGTGATCGTTTTTGTGCCGACTCCTGCAATTGCGGGATAGAAGATGCCGTTTGTAACTCCGGGGCCGGAATAAGTTCCTCCTAAGGGAATTCCGCCTTTCAATCGAAAGGGTTGCGCATTTATTGTCGTAATGGAATCATTGCATCTGGTAAAAGTGACAACCGGGGATGTTGCAACGCCCATTGTGATGGTGTTACTGGTGGCGGGATTTCCATTGGTACAGATAAGATTTGAGGTCAGTGTGCAGGTGATCAGATCGCCGTTTACGGGAATATATTGGTAAGTGTTACTGTTGGTTCCGGCATCAATACCGTTGACTTTCCACAGGTAAACCGGGGTTGTTCCTCCATTTGTCGGTGTGGCTGTGTATGTGACCGGAATCCCCGAACAGACCGGGTTATTGGAAGCAGAGATCAAGACACTCACCGGCATATTTGCATTGACCGTCATAGTAATTGTGCTGGATGTTGCCGGGTTGCCGGTGGGGCATGTGGTGTTCGATGTAAGAACGCATGAAACCTGATCACCATTGAGCGGAATGTAGGAATAAGTAAGGTTACTTGTTCCGACCCCCACCCCGTTTACCTTCCATTGATATTGCGGCAGTGTGCCCTGGTTGGCCGGAGATGCCGTGGGCACAAACCAGGTTTGAAGTAAGGATGCAGGTAATGCAATCACCATTGACAGGCGTATATGACATTGTCGGGGCGGATGGCAATCCGCCCATACCATTCACCAACCATTGAAATATGGGTATTGTTCCACCGTTTGTTGGTGTCGCTGTGAATGTGACGGACGTACCGGCGCAAACAGGATTTGCTGATGCCATGACCCCGATGTTTACGGCCGGGCTGTCGGTCACCCATGTGCTGAACTGTGCGGGAACCAAGGCATCACATCCATGTGTATCAGAATAATTTACACGGATCCAACGAAATCCGGAATTGTTCCAGGTAACAGTGCAGGATGAATCCCCTGACCCTCCTCCAGAAACAAGTGTATAGCCCGGGGAAATTGTCCACACATAGGATGACTGGCCACCGGAGGTTAGATAAACAGCATGCACCCCCGAGCAAATTGAATCGGGACCGGACAGAAACGGGACGGGACGCGGAAATACTGTTCGCACAATTACCCTGGGAAAGCCGGTATCGCAGGCATTGATCCCATAGATTGAGATCGTATCAACACCCAGGGATGAACCGACATCAACACTGATCGCCGTCGTCCCCTGCCCCGAAGTAATGGTAAGGTCCCCCGTTACACACCAGTGATAATCGGCTGCATAGGTTATGGGGGCGATTGAAAATACAATGCCTGTGGAATTCAGACACAATGCGGAAGGACCAAAAACCTGTAAGGCTGTATCCGGCGAATAGCAATCTGTGAATTTGACGAGAAACGCATCTGCAGCAACACTTAACTCAGGCTGATGTGCTCCTGGGGTTGCAATATAATTGGCATTGCGGTTCCGGGAACAGGGAGAAGTGTTATTTACTGTATTGTTTGTCGAGTATGTATTTCCGTATAAATAGAGGTTATCATTTCTGTCCACGGCACAGCAGGCACCCTGATCCGTTGTTGTACCTCCATAATAGGTGCCCCAGATCCGCTGACCATTACCGTTCATTTTCCCGAGAAAGGCTTCCCCGATACTTCTTGGAAAGGATTGGTATGCATCAGGGGTACTGACCAGTGGATTGGGTAAGAAATTATAACCTGCTAGGAATACAAATCCACTGTCATCGATGGCTGCTCCACGCAATTCTCCGGGATAATAAGTACCCCATATGCGTGCACCAGTTATATCAAATTTTTCGAGATAAGAGCTCCCGTTTGCACGATTCATCAAAAATGCTCCCGGGGTGGCGATATTTGTATTAGAACCTGTCCCTCCAAAAAGATATACATTTCCTGAGGAATCTGAAACGCAACCTGAATAGTAATCATCTGCCTCACCTCCGAAATAGGTTCCCCAAAGGCGTGTTCCGGCAAGGTCGAAGCAAGCCAGGAATACTTTACTACCCCCTGTGTACACAGGCATGAATGACCCGGGTGTTGCTATATTATCGGGTGAACCTGTAGTACCCGAAAGATAAATAAAACCACTTTCGCTGATAGAAGAACCTGAACTACCTTCCTGGTTTGCTCCTCCATAATAGGTTCCCCAGAGGCATTGTCCATCGACTGAAAATTTGATCAGTGTTGCGTCGCAAGTCCCGCCTAAAATGGTC
Organism: Bacteroidota bacterium; assembly: GCA_026391355.1. GTDB lineage: Bacteria > Bacteroidota > Bacteroidia > Bacteroidales > FEN-979 > CAIYUC01. The sequence continues at coordinate 119,532 of JAPLDH010000048.1, forward strand.
TGATGTGCACCAGGAGTGGCAACATAATCCGGAGCAGTAGTTAATCCTGAGCAGTATATATTTCCAACATTGTCTGCAGAGCAATCTTCGAATTCATCAGCAGCAGGATTACCGGTTTCATTTCCGCCATAGTAGGTACCCCAAAGCCGTACCCCGCTGGGGGTGAATTTAGCAACAAATGCATCTATACCCCCTCTTTTTATTGTCTGGTAAGCGCCGGCAGTCGCAATATTGTTGGTGGCGTGAGTCCGGCCTACAAGGTAACTGTTACCCTCCGGGTCTGCTGCACAACCTGCTCCATCAGTGCTGGCATTCCCACCATAGTATGTTCCCCACAACCGTTGGCCAGTGGATAAAAACTTAACCAGGAAAGCATCGCCGTTCCCTGAATATACAGACTGATGAGCCCCTGCTGTAGCGATATTGTTCGCTGAATGAGTTGTACCGGAAATAAATATGTTTCCTGAGCTATCGGTTACGCAACACCTCGACAAACTGCTCTCCCACCCTGTTCCGCCATAGTAAGTTCCCCATCTGCGCACGGGAACAGGGTCAATGATGATCAGGGCTGTTTCCGGAACAGGTTGATCCAGCGCAAATCCATATACATGACCACTGAGTTTTTTAAATCTTCCATTCACGCGTACATTTTTATCGTTTAACCGGTAATAACAATGAGGAACGGTTTCATCAAGATCACCCATGGAAGTCTTGCAGCGAATTCCATCCCCATTCATGTTTATATGATCCGGTCCTTCTGCTTTCAGTCTAATTGAGCTTACCCGGCCTCCCGGATGAATGATGAAATTATACTCAAAGCCGGCTTCTTCACTCCCTAAAAACTGCAGATCGATCCCTGGGTATATATTCTTGCAGAGAATCGTTGTATATGACATGACCGTAGTAATCCCTTCATCAGGTGTACCGCTTGTATAATAGTTCAGATATCCTGACAATGGACCAGAAGTTTCAATAATAGGGCTCGGATTTGCATTCACGAGATCAATATCAATCCGCATGAAGTGATATTCGGGGATGAGGGAATCGGAATGACGAGTGGAATGTAATGAGTTATTTTCCGGTAACTTCAAAAAATAAGGATTTGGCACTGGTTTAATAAAATAAAGATCATAGCTGAACCCGGATTTCCTGAGTTGTACGTTGAATCCATGATCATTCAGCAAGTAGAGCACCTGCGGATTGGGTCTGCCCTTCTGGTCGATGAGCTGACCATTATTTACAATGAAACCTGAATACTCCTGTTTTCCCGACATGGTTTTGCCGGAAAACTCCGCTGCCTGGAGTTTTTCAAAGAGAGGCAGGTATGGAGAAACAAAGAGAAGAATTCCCAAGTAAAGCAGAACTCTCATGATACCCGTGAATTTAAATCTGTAATAGGAAGTACCCACCTGGACTATTTTCCGAACAGTACGAAAACATTATTTGATCTTATATATGACAAGGAATTCAATCAATAGTTGCCTGGAATCTGGGGGTTGATCACAATAAAGTATCACATTATACCTATTGTGCCTGACTATTGTGTCCTACTGTGTCTACTGTGGTTAATTATCTTTCAGGCATCGAACGGAAAAAGCATTTGACCTAAACGCCGGATAAAGCGAAACCGAAGGATCCGTGTCATTCATCCCATGACTCCAGGCTTTGGTGGTTCCATGCGAGGTTGATGACCAGAACATCGTCGAGA
>JAPLDH010000025.1 GCA_026391355.1 Bacteroidota bacterium
AATCTTGAGTTCGGCACCACAATCCCTGAAACGCAGAACCAACGCGACAATTGCATCGCAGAGAAATACTCGCGTTACGCGTCACCCGTCACGCGTTACGATTTTTACCAATGGGACGAACTCATGGCCTACGACGAAACCCTGAGTACACAAGGCCTTTGCCCGCCCGGATGGCATATTCCCTCTGAAACAGACTGGAATACGCTCTTTTCCGTTTACATTAACAATGCATTTGCTGCATGGCCGCTGCTTTTCACCGGGTATTCCGGGTTCAATGCTACGCTTTCCGGCACACGGCACATGAACATGACGTGGGACTGGAGCGGGTTTGCAACGATGTTCTGGTCATCAACCTCGCATGGGTCTAACAAAGCATGGGCACATGGGATGAATGATACAGATCCCTCAGTTTCCCGTTATCCGGCGTTCAGGTCAAATGCTTTTTCCGTTCGTTGTTTGAAGGATAATTAAACACATAGACGCAAAGGCGCAGAGAAATAATTTATTGAAATTGAATTCTTTGCGTCTCCGCGTCTCTGCGGTTCTAAAGAAAATTTTTACATTTTGGTCATCCCCGAGATCATTCGTATTTCTGGGGCTGATGGAGTCATTTCCAGAATTGTTGTACTTTTATAAAAAAATGAGATGAAACGATTGTTTACTATACTATTGTTTTTGACAAGCTTGTATTTTACAGGATTCTCACAACGATTTAATGCAGGGTTAATGGCCGGAGGTATTGTAAGCCAGGTTGATGGGGATACCTGGCAGGGTTATCATAAATTTGGATTTCTTTTTGGAGGAGTGGTCAGCCTTAAAGTTTCACCACATTCTTCTTTTCAGATGGAACTGGAATTTATTCAGAAGGGAAGCAGGAAAAATGCCGATTCTACCGGCAATGATTTGAATACATATCTTCTCAGACTTAATTATATTGAGGTTCCCATTCTTTACCAATATTACATTACCAGCAGGTTTTCGCTGGAAGCGGGGCCGGTAATGGATGTTCTTGTTGGATCAAAAGAAATGACGAACGGCCTTGAAGTTAACGCAGGGATTACCGGCTATGTTCCATTGAAACCCATCACATTCAGTGGTATTTTCGGGGCCTCATATGATATTACCGACCATCTCAGGGTCAATTTCCGGTTCAATTACTCCCTGATGTCTATCAGGAATGGAACCGCAAATGGTTACAGGAAGATAGTTTTGGAGCTGGGGCAATACAATAATGTCATGGCACTGTCAATGATCTACTTTTTTAAAGAGAACTAAAAAAACCTGAAAAACCTTCCAAGTTTAAATTTGATAAATTTCGATTATATCATCTACCAATAAAGTGGTTATTAACCAAAACCTGGAAGGTTTGATACTCTAATTATTAATACCTTTGTCCTATGAGCGGACCGGAAAAATTTGAAGAGTGGTATTTTCAATCGGATTACGACTTCGAAACCGCCGAGGCGATGTTTTCTTCGGGACGTTACATTTACACTATTTTCATGTGCCATCTTTCACTTGAGAAGGCACTCAAAGGACTGTTTAATAAAAGGACTAAAGAACATCCGGTAAAATCTCATAACCTGATGTATTTTATTGATAAAATGGCGCTTGAAATGAATGAAGATAATATGGTTTTTCTTTTTGAGTTAAATAAGGTTTCTATTCCTACAAGATATCCTTATGATCTCGAAAAGCTAATGAGTTATTATTCAAAAGAAATTACATTGAAAATTTTAAACAGAACGAAATCTATTCAACAATGGATCAGGCAACAATAAACAGTGTGATAATGTTCTTAAAACATTCCCTTGTTCAGAATGGTTTGAAAGATACTAATCTGGCGCTTTTTGGATCAGCGTTGAGTGGGAATTTCAGCACAGAAAGCGATATTGATCTGATCATCGTTTCTGATGATTTTGACGGAATGGATATTTTTGAAAGGGCACACATGACCATGGCTGCTGAAATGGAAACTTTACGAAAATTCAAAGTACCTTTGGATATATTGAATATGACCAGTAAAGAGTATCAGGATACCATTTCCGGGTTTATTTACCGAAGTAAAATCGTAGCCTGACAAATTGCCAATATGATCTCTCAAAAGATAATTATCGGCATTACCGGCGCAAGCGGCGCGGTTTACGCGAAACTGCTGCTGGAGAAGTTGATTACGCTTAACGATCAGGTTTCAGAATGTGGGGTGGTTTTTTCGGAAAATGCAAAAGCAGTCTGGAAATATGAACTGGGACAATTTGAACCGGAAAAGATTCCATTCCGGATCTATGAGCCGGATGATTTTTTTGCTCCCATTGCCTCTGGCTCAGCGGGTTATGATACAATGATCATTTGCCCCTGTACCATGGGAACAATGGGAAGGATTGCCTCCGGTGTTTCCAACGATCTATTGACCAGGGCGGCGGATGTGATCCTGAAGGAACGCAAAAAGCTGATCCTTGTGACGCGGGAAATGCCTTTGAACCTGATCCATATTAATAATATGAAATTGTTGACAGAAGCCGGAGCCATCATCTGTCCGGCATCTCCATCATTTTACAGTCATCCGGATGGTGCTGAAGCGATTCTTACAACGGTGGTTGATCGTATTTTAAGGCTCGCAGGCTTTGAATTTCCATCATATCACTGGGGCGAAAGCCAGTGAATCGTATCCATTAACTTATCATATCCGATTCTGGATAGGGGCGACTTATTGAAGATCTCTTCAAACATACCCGGGGTTAAAGAATTCCAATCATTTTTACGCATTGTTTTCAACCGTTCATCAGGAAGAAAAGAAGATTCCTGGTGAGGTATTGCGAATTTGTTATAAGGACAAACATCCTGACAGATATCGCAGCCATAGATCTGGTCACTGAATTTATCTATCAGGAATTCAGGAATTCCCAATTTTGTTTCGATCGTGTGAAAGGAAATGCAAAGGGCGGGGTTTAATTCGTAGGGATTTGTAATTGCCTTTGTGGGACAGGCATCCAGGCATTTCCTGCAATTCCCGCAATGATCTGTTTCCGGAAGATCAGGTTCTATTTCAAGGTCGGTTAACAGAATACCGATAAAAAAGAATGAACCGGCATTTTTGTTTATAAGGATCGTATTTTTCCCGATCCATCCAAGCCCGCAGATCTGTGCCCAGGCCTTCTCCATCAATACACCTGAGTCGACAAATGCAAGGGTTTTGCTTTCCGGGCAGTGTTCTTTCAGATAGTGGGCGAGTTCATTCAGCTTTTTCCTGATCACAACATGGTAATCCTTTCCGTATGCGTATTTCCCAAGGATAAAATTGTCTTCTTCGGGGATGATTTCAGGTGGATAATAGTTCACCAGTAAAGCGATCACCGTTTTGGCTTCTTTCATGACCAGTCTTGGATCGAGACGTTGCCGGCTGTATTTATTAAGGTAATCCAGTTGATCTGGGATCCCTTTTTGAAGGATCCTGATATAATGTTGCCAGTACTCCGGGATCGGAGCTGATTTTGCGAACCCACAGTAAGAGAAACCAATTTCCAGTGCCTTTGTTTTTATTTCCTGATTATTCATTGGAAGAGTTCCGGCTGGGTACCGGGCTTCAGTTTCCCGAGGTGTTTGTAAGCAAGTTCGGTTGCTTCCCGTCCGCGCGGGGTCCGCATGAGATATCCTTCCTGGATCAGGAAAGGTTCATAGACTTCCTCTATCGTACCAGGGTCTTCCGATACGGATGTTGCAATTGTATTCAGGCCTACCGGGCCACCCCTGAATTTATCGATAATGTTGGTCAGGATCTTGTTATCCATTTCATCGAGGCCATGCTTATCAACATTCAGTGCGGAAAGGGCATATTGGCTGATCTTCAGGTCGATCTTGCCATTGCCTTTGATCTGTGCAAAATCACGCACACGCCGCAGGAGCAGGTTTGCAATCCGGGGTGTTCCCCGGCTTCGCATGGAAATCTCAGTGGCAGCCTGATCTTCCATCGACACTTTCAGGATAAGGGCTGACCGGTGTAGTATTCTTTTCAGGACTGAAGCAGGATAATAGTTCAACCGTGAGTTGATACCAAACCTGGAGCGAAGAGGTGCAGTAAGCAACCCGGAACGTGTTGTTGCCCCGATCAGGGTGAAAGGATTCAGTTTGATCTGTATGCTACGGGCATTTGGTCCAGTCTCGATCATAATGTCGATCTTAAAGTCTTCCATGGCTGAATACAGATACTCTTCCACTACCGGGCTCAAACGGTGGATCTCATCAATAAATAGAACATCATTTTCCTCCAGACTGGTCAATAATCCGGCAAGATCACCGGGTTTATCCAGTACAGGTCCGGAAGAGATCCTGATATTTACACCCAATTCATTTGCAATGATGTGCGAAAGGGTTGTTTTGCCTAACCCCGGAGGACCATGCAGGAGCACATGATCCAATGGCTCCTTTCTTTGCTTTGCTGCCTGAACAAAAATTTTAAGGTTTTCAATGATATTTTCCTGTCCGGCAAAATCGTCAAATTCTGATGGCCGTAAAACTTTTTCAATCTCTTTTTCAGCCTGGTCAAGATTGTTGCCTGTCGGATCAAGATTCTCGTTCATTTCTTTTATATACAGTTTAATGTATCCACCCTCTTCCCCCTCCCTAATTTAGGGAGAAGATTAAGGGGTGGGTATTTAAATGAATCATCCACCCCCTGAATGTCATCGAGCAAAGGTAACAAATTTGGAGGTTCCTAAAAATTAAACCCGGATCGTTAATGATAAAATTTAATTACCTAATTTTACATGAATTTAGAATAATAAAATCGGAAACCATGCATCCTATTATTGTTGCTGTTGATTTTTCAAACTCCTCTGTTCATGCAATAGAATATTCCATTTCTCTTGCAAATAAACTGGAATCTGATGTAATCCTCGTTTGGGTTGATAAACTGACCGCTGCTGAATCAATTTATCCTGATTTATCAAATGACACACGAAATGAAGCTAAAAAACGTTTTGAAGAAGTAATAGCTCAGTATGGAAAAATGCTGAATCCCGGAATAAAAATGGAGTATAAGCTAAAGAAGGGGAAAATTTATCACGAACTTGAGATCCTTGCCAAGAATGTTTCAGCTACGCTCATCATTGCAGGCACACATGGATTATCGGGTTTTGAGGAATTCTGGATCGGAAGCAATGCCTTTAAAATAGTTACCTATGCCTCCTGTCCAGTGATCACAATCAGGCATGATTTTGAGATCACGGAAAGTATAGAAAAGATCATGGTACCCATAGACAGTTCTGCTGAAACCCTTCAGAAGTTACCTCTTGTTTCACAACTGGCAAAGTTGTTCAATTCGGAGGTTCATATTGTGGCAACACATTATTGTAACCTGAAATCATTACAACGTGTGGCAGAAAAGTTTGCACAGCAGGCCATTCAGTATCTGCAGAAAAATAAGGTACGTTGCATTAACAATAACATTGTAGCTGAAGATATTACCAAGGGTGTGATCAATTATGCCCGTAATATGGGGATAGATCTCATTGCCATCATGACCGAACAGGAAACACCCATTAATATTCTGCTGGGACCTCATTCACAGCGGCTTATTAATCAGGCTGATAAACCCATTCTCAGCATTCATCCGCAGGAACATTTTTGTTTATGACACAAAAAGGAATAAATACACTGACTATTCTGATCACTTTGGTGATTGTGTGCATTTTTGTTCCTTCACACCTCAATGCACAGAATAAATCACAAGGCGGGATACAAATCAATCAGGATGACAGGGTTGACCTGCTTGTCCAGAAGCATATCCAGATTAACCAAAACAAACAGGGCATAGCAGGGTACAGGATACAGATATTTTTTGATTCCGGGAATAATTCAAAAACCAAAGCCCAGGGAATCTATGAAGAGTTCATAGGTAAATACCCGGGAATTGGAGCCTATCTTACCTTTAAAGCTCCGAATTATAAAGTGCGTGTCGGCGATTTCAGAACAAAACTGGATGCCCAGCGTTTTCTGAATGAGATCCTTACCGTGTACCCGAGTGCATGGATAATCGATGATATTATCAATTTACCAAAAGTTGAACAGTAAAAACCACCAGTATGAGTAAAATTATTGTCGCAATTGATTTCTCGGATTGTTCAATCAATGCTTTTCTTCATGCATTATCTATTGCGCAGAAATGCAGAATTGATATAACCCTTGTCTGGGTTCAAAAGACAGTTTCAGAGACCGATAAATTCGAAGATCCGTCAAATGCCCTTCTTCATGATGTGGATAAGCAGTTCAATGAGCTGATTTCCCGATACCAGCCGGAATTACCATTCAATAAAATAACCTACAAGATCAGGACAGGAAAGGTTTATAAGGAAATTACTTCTGAAGCCAAAGAAACCCATGCAATGCTGGTTGTAGCAGGCACTCATGGCGCTTCAGGATTCGAAGAGTTCTGGATCGGAAGTAACGCCAACAGGATCATTGCCTCAAGTCCTTGTCCAGTTATAACAATACGTGCAGGAATCAATATTCAGCGTCCATTGAGCAAGATCGTTGTTCCGATCGACAGCACTATTGAAACTCGTCAGAAAGCTACTTTTACTGCATACCTGGCTAAAATGCACCAGGCCGAGGCCTTCATACTGGCGCTTTATACGTCAAAAGTTAAAGAGATCCGGTATAATGTAGATGTTTATGCGCAACAGGTTGCTGCCCATTTTGAAAAGGAAGGTGTAAAATTCCATGTCAAACATATGGAATCAAATAACATCTCTGAATCCATGATCAGTTATGCAAAAACATTGGATGCGAATCTGATCTCAGTAATGACAGAGCAGGAAACCTCTACATCCAATCTTTGGATGGGACCCTATGCACACCAAACCGTAAATCATTCGCCCATTCCGGTTCTGAGCATTCATCCTATTCTTATGTCTGCTTCTGGTCCTGCATTCTGAAAAACAATCAATTACGATCTATGCAATTGAGATCTGCAAAAGCAATCTTTAACCTTTCAACAATAGATTTTTCTCCTTCACGCAGCCACATTCTTGGATCATAATATTTTTTATTGGGTTTATCTTCTCCTTCAGGATTTCCGATCTGACCTTGCAGGTACCCTTCATATTTCTTGTAATATTTCATGATCCCTACCCAGAAGGCCCATTGTGTATCGGTATCGATGTTCATCTTGACAACCCCGTAAGAGATTGCTTCAGCAATCTTTTCAGGTTCTGAACCGGATCCACCATGGAAAACAAAATTTACAGGATTTGGACAGGTATTAAATTTTTTCTGAATGAATTCCTGTGAATTGTGGAGGATGACCGGTTCGAGGTTGACATTACCCGGTTTATAAACCCCATGTACATTCCCAAAGGCAGCAGCAATGGTGAATTTGTCGCTCACCTGCATCAATTGTTCATAGGCATAAGCCACGTGTTCAGGTTGCGTGTACAATTTTGAGCTGTGAATATCTGAATGGTCAACTCCATCTTCTTCCCCTCCTGTAACGCCTAATTCGATCTCCAGGGTCATACCCATTTTGCTCATTCTTTCGAGGTAACGTTTGCAGATTTCAATATTACTTTCCAGGGGTTCTACCGACAGGTCAAGCATATGGGAACTGAACAAAGGCTTGCCATACCTTTTGTAATGGGCTTCCCCTTCATCCAGTAAACCATCAATCCAGGGCAAGAGCTTCTTCGCTGCATGATCTGTATGCACCACAACGGGAACTCCATACTTTTCCGCCAAAATATGAATATGTTTAGCTCCTGATACGGATCCGGTAATTGCTCCTTTTTCATTTTCATTGGATATGGCTTTTCCACCATAAAATACTCCTCCTCCGTTACTGAACTGGATAATGACGGGAGAATTGACCACCTTTGCTGCCTCCATAACAGCATTCACCGAATCAGTTCCTACCACATTCACTGCAGGCAATGCAAAATGATCTGCCTTTGCAATCCTGAAAATTTCCTGCAAATCATCCCCTGTGACCACACCCGGGGCAACCTTGTTCAATATTTTCTCGCTCATAGCTATCGTGTTGTTTAAAATTTATTATTTCTTGTTTTACTTATTTTATTCTTCTTCGGCTGTGTCCTCATAATTGAATTCAACTTTGCTTTGTGAAAGGTTTGTTGAATAAAGCACCTTCATAATTTGAATAATCGCCTTTCTTGTCGTAACCTTTGGCTATGTAATCTTCAATAATAACATAGATGGAATAAAGGTTTGCGAAACTTGAACGGGCTTTTGAACCTTTGTTTGCAGAACGGGTTTTCTCGTTGATGTATTGAATAAGTTGGCTTTTCTCAAAAATATCATCAGCGGTTTTCCCAAAGTGTTTTTTTAGGATTGATTTAATGTTTGCTGTGAAAATATTTTCCATTTGGTTCTTCAAATAATTTCAAGTTATAGGCTGTGGCCAACTTTTCAGTTTCAAAAGTCCGGATTTCTTTATGCAATTTTTCACCATTAAATTCATTGGCTAATTGCATTCTCCGCAAACCGATTTTTACATATTCGTTTTGCAACTCTATACCAATGGTGTTTCTGGCAAGTTCTTTAGCGACAAAGCAAGTTGTAAATGTTCCTGAAAATGGATCCATGACAACATCACCTTCTTTGGAACTTGCTTTGATAATTCGTTCGAGCAATGCAATTGGTTTTTGAGTCGGGTGATTTTCGTATTCGTCCATTCGGTAACGTACTCTTGCAAATTCCCAAACATTGCCAGGAACTTTCTCGGAATTGTAAACTGTCGGGATAGCTTTTCGGTAGTCAATAAGTTTTCGTTTTGCACCTGTCTTTGCTTCAACTAAAATGGCATCTGTGTTAAAAGTATAATTGTCTGTATCTTTTACACAAAAAAGGATCGGTTCATACATTGAACCGTAATATTTTTTTGCTTGCACGCCAGAACTGTCATAGTACCAAGCAATTCTTGATAGGATTTTAATTCTTTTACGAAGATAAATGTCAAAAAACGGCATAAACTGAGTTGCAGTCATTACATAAAAACTACCGTTGGATTTTAGTTTCTGAATGCACAAGTCAAGCCATTTATAACACCAGTTCAGGTAGTCATCCTCCGTGCTCCATTTGTCCTTGTGGCCAATAAAGTTTTTGCCGATGTTGTATGGTGGATCCGCAAAAATTAAATCAACTGAGTTATCCATAATTTCTGTCCGCAGTACTTCAAGAGCATCTCCATGAAAAATTTTATGTCTTTCGTTACCTAATATTTCCATTGTCAATTTGTGTCAAAGTCGATTCAAAATTAGTTAAAAAACAAGGTGTCAGTTTGAAATTTTATTTGTTTTTATTCACAATGTTTATACTTACAAGGTGACCAAAAAATTCCCGTCAAAGCAGGTCCATCAAAAAATTCAATCTGAACTCAGAAATCGTCCAATCGTAAATCAAACCGGGTTCCTGATTTTTATTGTCTTATTGGCCGGATAACATTTGATAATTCAATACCTTTGCCAGTGTTAAGTTCTGTTATTACACCTCTATGATAAAACAACTAATTTTTCTGATTTTTTCAGTTTCTGTTGTTGCAGGAATAAGTTCATGTCATTCCGGTTCTTCCGGAACAAATAACACGGGAAAGCAGGGTTCTGCGAAACTCTTCGTGGATGGGTATATCGTGAAACCGACCACATTGGACCAAACGATCACCATCTCCGGAACCATCATCCCATTTGAAGAGACCGTTTTGATGCCGGATGTATCGGGCCGCGTCGTTTACATTAACCTCCCCGAAGGGAAGTTCGCAAAAAAGGGGACTGTCCTGGTTAAGCTTTTTGACGGGGATCTCCAATCGAGCCTGAAGAAATTGCAAACACAACTGAAAATAGCAGAACAGACGAGGAAAAGACAGAGTGAGCTTCTAAAAGTGAATGGTTTAAGCCAGTTGGAATACGACCAGACAGATCTGCAGGTTAATTCCATACTCGACGATATTGAGGTAATGAAAGTTCAGATCAGCAAAACGGAGGTAGTAGCGCCTTTTGATGGAATAATAGGGTTGCGGAATGTAAGCGTGGGTGCCCAGGTTAACTCTTCGATCGCCCTGGCCACCATCAGGATGGTCGACCGGTTGAAACTGGATTTCAGTGTTCCTGAAAAGTACAGCGAAGAGATCAGGGAAGGAAGGAGTGTTAGTTTTACAGTTCAGGGAGATGAGACAAAATATGAAGCGAAGGTAATGGCTTCTGAGGAGGGGATTGAGTCGCAAACACGGAACCTGAAGGTCAGGGCCATTGTGAGCAGTAAAAACCCCGCCCTGAAACCGGGCGCTTTTGCAAATGTTGAACTGGCGCTGAGTGAAAATAAAAATGCCCTGATGATCCCGACCCAGGCCATTATTCCTCAGGAACGGGATAAAAAAGTCATTGTTTCAAAAGGAGGAAAAGCCCGGTTTGTCGCGGTGAAAACAGGTATCAGGCAAGTCTCAAAGGTGCAAGTACTGGAAGGGATAAATGTTGGGGATACCATCGTGGTAAGTGGTTTACTTTTTATTAAACCCAAGGCGGATCTGAAGTTTTCAAAGTTTATTAAATAACCGGAAATGGCATCCTTATCTGATTTTGCTATAAAACGGCCCGTTGCCTCCATTGTGATGAGCCTGGTCATTGTGCTATTCGGTGTAGTAGGATATACGTTTCTGGGTATTCGCTTATATCCGGCCATTGACCCTCCGACCATCAATGTGCAGACAAACTATACCGGTGCAAATGCCGATATCATAGAATCACAGATCACCGAACCATTAGAAAAAGCGATCAATGGTATTGAAGGCATCAAATCCATTTCTTCTTCATCATCGGTAGGCAGCAGCAACATTACTGTTGAGTTCAATGTCGGTTCTGACCTGGAAAAAGCAGCGAATGATGTGCGTGATAAAACCTCCCAGGCAGCCAGGAACCTTCCACAGGATATAGATGCACCGCCCGTGGTGAGCAAGGCAGATGCCAACAGCGACCCCATCATCACGCTTTCCATCCAGAGCACCACCATGAATGCATTGGAGTTGAGCGATTATGCTGAGAATGTCCTGCAGGAAAAGCTTCAGACCATCCCCGGTGTAAGTTCTGTCGGGCTCTACGGTCAAAAAAGACCAGCCATGCGACTCTGGCTTAACCCTGATAAAATGGCTGCTTACAATATCACCCCTGAAGATATTAATATTGCCCTGGAGAAAGAGAATGTTGACCTTCCCGGCGGAAAGGTCCGGGGGAAATCGACAGAACTGATCGTTAAAACCTTTGGACGATTGGTTACCGAGGAAGACTTCAACAACATCATCATCAGGCAGACCAATGACCAGGTTGTTCGCTTCAGCGATATCGGGGATGCCATGCTGGGACCAGAGAATGAAGAAATCGGAGTGAAACTCAACGGAGCAGAAGGGATCTCGCTGGCTCTTGTTCCTTTACCCGGCGCCAATCATATTGAAATCGCGAATGAATTTTACAAACGGTTCGCGGATATTCAGAAATCAACTCCTGCCGGGTTGAACCTTTATGTGGGTTACGATAAATCGAGGTTTGTCAGGCAATCTGTCAATGATGTGGCGGAAACCCTGATCATCGCCATTTCCCTCGTAGTACTTATCGTTTTTCTATTCTTTAGGAACTGGATAATTGCATTACGGCCTTTGATCGATATACCGGTTTCCCTGATCGGGTCATTCTTTATCATGTATCTCTTCGGATTTTCAGTTAATGTATTGACTTTACTGGCAATCGTCCTTGCCACCGGGCTTGTGGTTGATGATGGAATTGTAGTTACGGAAAATATCTTTAAAAAGATCGAATTGGGAATGGATCGCTGGAAGGCTGCTTTTGCAGGAACGAGAGAGATATTTTTCGCTGTTATTACCACTTCACTGACCCTGGCCATTGTTTTTATCCCGGTCATTTTCCTGTCGGGTTTTACAGGCCGTTTGTTCAGGGAATTTGGAATCGTAGTTGCAGGAGCTGTCCTTATTTCAGCCTTTGTCTCCCTGACCCTCACACCTGTTTTAAATATTAAGCTTGGCGGTAGTTTATCACGACATTCACCCTTTTATAACAAGACAGAATCCCTTTTTACCGGTCTTGATAACGGATACAGAAAACTCCTGACCGCTTTTATGAATCGCAGGTGGTTGTCTTTCCTGATCCTTGGGCTCTCCCTGGTTGTGATTTTTATGGTGGGCAGTAATCTGAAATCGGAACTGGCTCCCCTTGAGGACCACAGCATTGTTCGTGCAAGCCTCACTGCTCCGGAAGGTACAGATTTTGATTATACCCAAACCCTGATTGACCGAATCTGCCAGATGGAAATGGACAGTATTCCGGAAGCACGTCTTGTTTTTGGAAGAACAGCCCCTGGATTTGCATCAAGCAGCACGAACACGGGTGGCATCAATACATTTCTTACCGAACCGGGTGAGAGAAAAGCAACCCAGCAGCAGATTTACGACAAACTGGCCAGGTTGTATAAGCGTTTCCCGGAAGCACGTATCATTCCGAACCAGGAACAAACCATCTCTACATCACTTTCAGCAGGATCACAACTCCCGGTACAATTTGTCTTGCAAAACCTGGATTTCAGCAAATTGCAACAATTTCTCCCAAAATTTTTAGAAGAAGCGCGCAAAGATTCTGTCTTTGGAAATGTGGATGTTAACCTTAAATTCAATAAACCGGAGTTGAATCTGACGGTTGACAGGTTAAAAGCGACCAACCTCGGGGTCAATGTGCTGGATGTTTCGAATACCCTGCAATTCGCGCTGAGCGGTCGCAGATATGGATATTTTATCAGGAACGGGAAACAATATTTTGTAATCGGACAGGTTGACCGTGCATCCCGGAGTGAACCTGCAGATGTTACCGCGTTATATGTGAGGAACAATCATGGGAACATGATACAGCTTGATAACCTGATCAAAATGGAAGAAAACAGCAGTCCACCGACGTTGTATCATTTCAACCGTTATAAATCGGCGACCATTTCTGCTTCCCTGGCTTCCGGAAGGACATTAGGGGAAGGGATTGTTGAGATGCGGAAAATTTCGGAGAAGGTTCTCGATGATTCATTTCAGACAGCTTTGCTAGGCCCATCCCGCGATTTTGCCGAGAGCAGTTCGAATACTTCGTTTGCCTTTATTCTGGCAATTGTCCTAATTTACCTCATCCTGGCTGCACAATTCGAGAGTTTTCTGGATCCCCTTATCATCATGCTTACCGTGCCGCTTGCTATTGCCGGGGCAGTCCTTACCCTATGGATTTTTGGACAAACATTGAATATCTTTTCCGAGATCGGAATGATCATGCTGGTCGGGATCGTTACCAAGAACGGGATCCTGATCGTGGAATTCGCCAACCAGAAACGTAAAGCCGGACTTGTCAAAGCGGAAGCAGCGTTTGAATCGGCTGCTGCCCGTTTACGCCCGATCCTGATGACCTCGCTGGCAACGATAGGTGGTGCATTGCCCATCGCCCTTGCGCTGGGGGCAGGCGCACATAGCCGTGTCCCGCTCGGAATCGTGGTCGTTGGCGGTTTATTTTTTGCCCTGATATTTACTTTATTCGTGATCCCTTCAATGTATGTCGTGATGTCAGGCAACAAACCTCGCCAGGAAATAATCGACGAAAGTCTTGTGAGTCACGAACCGATAAAATAATTCTCAATGAAAAAGTTCTGTATTACTTTCATTGTATTGTTCAGTTGCTTCACCTTTATGCAGGCACAAAAAGTTCTTACTGCAGAAGAAGCAGTGGGCATAGCACTGAAAAATAATTATGACATTCTGCTTGCAAGAACCAGTGCTGAAATTGATAAGGTTAATAATACTGCAGGCAACGCAGGGATCCTTCCCGAAATAGGGATTAACGGAAGTGATTACTTTTCCCTGAACAATGTGGATCAAAAACTATCTTCAGGGAATAAAATTACCGCATCCAATGCTCATGCGAACACGGTAAATGCCGGCGTTGCTCTTGGCTGGACGCTGTTTGACGGGGGAAAGATGTTCGTTACCAAAAGGAAGCTCACCGAGATTCAAACACTGGGGGAAATACGCTTCCGTGATAAAGTACTTCAGACCACCTACGATGTGATCGTTTCCTATTATAATGTGGTGAAGCAGAACCAACAGCTTCTATCCTACAATGAGGTGATCAGGTACAACCTGGAACGGGTAAGGATCCTGCAGGCAAGTTTCAACGCCGGATTGTCCCCCAAAACCGATTTGCTTCAGGCACAGATCGACCTGAATGTGTACCAGGAAAATGCCATAGATCAGCAAACGGTGATCATTGCTGCCAAAAGGGTGCTGAACCAGTTGATTTCCAGGGATATTGATACTCCTTTTGAGGTGGAGGATTCCATTGTAATTCGCGATCTGCCTGATAATAAGGATCTTGAAAAAAAGCTTCTGAAAAACAATACCGGGATCCAGGCCGTACAAAAAGAGCTGGAAGTAACAAAACTTAGCTTGAAGGAATACTCCGCATTACGGTTCCCGACAGTAAACTTGTCAGCGGGCTATAACTTTTTACAAAGTAATAACTCCGCCTCTACAGTTACTTCGAACCGTGCTTATGGTCCCCAGTTGGGTGGAACCATTTTCATTCCGCTGTTTGAAGGTGGAAATATCCGGCGGCAGATCAATGTGGGTAAACTTCAGGTAAAGGCCGCAGGATACAGCCTGGAAGGAATCAGGCTCGATGTGACGGCCCAGCTTCAGAATGCCCTGACCGGATATGCAAACCAGCAACGATTGTTAAAGATCGAAAAAGAAAACACCGCGCTCGTAAAAGAGAACCTGGAAATTTGCATGGATCGCCTCAGGTTGGGACAAACCACTGCACTGGAAGTCAGACAGGCAGAAGAAAGCTTTGTTGCCTCACACACCCGCCTGATCAATTTCGAATTCAATACCAAAGTTGCTGAAACCAAACTTAAGCAACTCGTTTCTGCACTCTGATCAAAACCGTTTGACATAGCCATGACAATATGGCATATGCCCATTCTTGTCGTAGTATTCCTGGTGATAATCTTCTGCTTTCCAGAACATACCTGCATTGCGAATTTCAGTAACCACTTTATAACCTTTCTCTTTCAGGAGATTGATCAGCTTTTGGGTAACCTGTTTCTGTTCATCATTGCGACAGAAAACGGCGGAACGATATTGTTCCCCCCAATCAGGACCCTGGTGGTTCAATTCAGTCGGGTCATGAATTTCGAAAAATAGCCGGGCGATATTTTCAAAGGATGTCTGGGCAGGGTCGAATACCACTTCAATGGCTTCCAGGTGACCTGTCGTTCCTGAACAAACTTCCTTATAGGTAGGATGATCCTTATGGCCTCCTGTATACCCCACTTCCGTTGAGATCACTCCCTTTACTTTTTCCATATAATACTGGACTCCCCAAAAACAACCCCCTGAAAATATTGCAGTATCGGTCATTTTTACCGGATCGTTCATCTTCGCAGGATCAACTTTCAGGATGCTTTCAAAATCCATGGAGATGGAATTCACGCAATAACGGGTTTCTTTAGGTGTAAAACCTTCTCCCAGGAAGACATGACCCAGATGCGCACCGCATTTTGCACATTCGATCTCCGTACGCATTCCATCTGCGTCAGGAACCCTTTTTACTGCACCGGGAATCGCATCATCAAAACTCGGCCATCCGCATTGAGCATCGAACTTGCTGTCGGACCGGAATAACCGAGCGTCGCATCGCTTGCAGGTATAAATCCCTTTTTCCGAAAATTTTTCATATTTGCCACTGAACGGAGCTTCTGTCCCTTTATTTACGATCACCCGCTCTTCTTCGGGTGTAAGTTTCCTGTATTCCATCTTATTATTGTTTTGCGCCTGGATTTGATTTGAAGTGTGACTGCCGTCCTGCATGCAGCCTGTTAAATGACAGAACAGCAAACATAATACAAACCATTTAATTTTATGATGGGTTGACATTTCAGTTTGTTTAAATTAGAATCGGTCTAAATAAACAAAAGTCATACCAAAGATAATAAGAAACTCATCCCGACCTCAAACCTACCCCACCCCGATCCCGAAGTCTCGGGATCTTGAGGTTATCTCAAAAGAACTTATTTTTTCTTTTAACGCTAAGACGCCAAGACGCAAATAACAGAAAATCAATTATTTTTGTTTTAGCGACTTTGCGACTTTGCGGTGATTCTATACTTTTGAGACACCCCCCGGGGGTGGGTATGTGATCGTTTTTGTACTTTTGCCGCTTACATAAAGAGGAAAAATGAAAAAAATTCTTGGAATGGGCAATGCCCTGGTGGATATTATGATCCCACTGGATGATGACCTGATGCTTGCCGCACTTGACCTGCCAAAAGGCAGCATGCAGCTTGTTGACAAAGAACGGAGCAACCAGGTTCTTGAGAAGCTGAAGGGCAGGAAATGGAGCCAGTCGGCAGGTGGATCTGCCGCCAATACTATTCATGGGATTGCTTGTCTTGGAGCTCCGACCGGTTATATCGGGGTTATCGGCGAAGATGAATTGGGAGGTTTTTTCGTCAGGGACCTGATCAATGCCGGTGTTGAGCCTCATCTTATCCACAGTACAGAAGAGACAGGACGAGCAGTTGCCTTGATTTCCCCGGATTCGGAACGAACATTTGCCACGTACCTCGGTGCAGCGGTGGAATTGTCGGCAGAACATTTGGGAGTTCCCAGTTCCCGGTTTAAAGTTTCCAGTTCGCGGTTCCCAGTTTCCAGTTCTCAGTTTGCAGTCGGGGGTATATTCAACAGATATGATTATTTTCACATTGAGGGATATCTTGTACAGAATCACCGGTTAATTGAAACGGCCGTTGCCCTTGCAAAGCAGAATAACCTTATTGTTTCCATTGACCTGGCGAGTTACAATGTGGTGGAAGCAAACCGTGATTTTCTGGAAGAGATCATAAAAAAATATGTGGATATCGTATTTGCCAATGAAGATGAGGCAAAGGCATTTACCGGCAAAGAACCTGCGGACGCGTTGAAGGAGATCAGCAGGATGTGCAAAATTGCCATAGTAAAAACCGGCAGCAACGGTTCAATGATAAAACGGGGAAAGGAAATTTTCCGGATTGGTATTGTTCCTGCAGAGGTTATCGACACTACCGGGGCGGGCGATCTGTACGCCTCAGGTTTTCTTTACGGGCTATCCAACGACTTTCCGCTGCAACGCTGCGGGGAAAAAGGAGCCTTACTGGCATCGGGTGTCATCGAGGTGATCGGGTCGAAGATGTCACAAGCAACATGGAAGGAATTGCAGGCGAAAGTTCTTGAATAGTATTCCTGTGAAAAATAGTACAGATCAGACTTCGGAATTGCGTTTAAAGCCGATTCGTTTACGTTCTTTAACAACCGGTTCCTGCTGGTTGGCTTGTTCCAGTTGTTTGAGGTATTCGAAAATCAGCGAGATCTTTTCATCATGCCCTGATAGTTGTTGCTCTATTTTTTCCAGTTTCAATAAAATGTCTTTATGCGTAAGCAGCAATTCGCGAACTTTTACAAAAACCTCTATTATCCTGATGCTCATTTTTATTGCCCGTTTGCTTCTCAGTACATTCGCGAGCATCAACACTCCATGCTCGGTAAAAACGTAAGGTAAATGACCTCCAAGATGTTGTTTGGAAGGTATCGCATTTTGCGAGACCATAAGATCTATTTCTTCTTCTGTTAACCTGAACATAAAGTTTACAGGAAATCGATCGATGTTCCTTTTAACCTGCTCACGTAAACGAAAGGCTTTTACTTCGTATAGTTCTGCTAAATCCTTGTCCAGCATTATCTTTTTCCTTCTTACCAGGTAAATTTTACTGACGATTGTTTCCTCAGGAACCACTTCTACATCCATGTCATTCATAAGCTTACAATTTTCATCTGAAAAGATAAGAGCTTACTAGATGTGGTCGCAATTTGCGACCACATCAGGCTATTACATTTGAGCAATAGTTTTGTATTAGCTCTTACATTAATCGGCAAAACTTCAAAAGGTCATATGTTCAGTGGGGTTTTTGTTTGATTCTATCCTCGGATAGAAGGTGCAAACGACATGGAGGCATCCGGAACAGATGGTTCTGCAGTATGGGATGATTTCGTTGACATGGCTAAGACCATCAAACGTAAATCCGATACCGATGGAGGTCAGTTGTATTATATTGTCATAGGACTGGATGGTTGTTCAAACATTCATTCCCAGTGTGCAAAATATGCAAAGGACAATGTGAATGTCACCTACATGCTTCCTCAGAACGATTCTATAGGCGGTTATTCCCCGGCAATCGGATGGTGGTTCCAGAAGTTCAACATCGAAGGCAACCAGTTTGTCCTTTGTGTTGATCCTGATATGGACAATGAGGAGATGTTCCCGAGAAGGTTAACCAATGGGAATCTTGCAATGTCCAGTACATTCTACTTCCTTGATGCATCCCCGAACTCAACCGGCAGGCCCAATGTTGAGATCAGGACCAAAGGCAGGGAAGGCATCAACCGTAACCTGGTATCGTTCTATTCCAATGGAATGACAGGGGAGGGGAAGCCGGAACATGCAATTGACGGCAAGGAGTTTCCGCTTCTGAAACAGAACCTGTTTGTCATGATTCTGGAATTTTTAATAAATTATTGAGCCTAACGGTTATGCCGTCAATTTCCATTTATCCAATCCATTAATTGTTGGCAACTATTTCCGTCATCGGAATATGTTTTTACTTGATCGTCTTCTCTTACACCCACATACATTATATTATTTGAGAGATTAACCACGATAATAAAATTTGTAGAACCACAATTGTGTGCTTGGCAACCCCTGGCAATGAATATGTTGTCTGTTATTTTCATTGGTGTTTCAACAGCCCAAGTTTCCTTAAAAAATTTATACCTTTTACCAAGTAGTTTTTTTAGTCGTTTTGTTAAAGTCGGATTGTCAAATAGCTTTACTTCGAATGGATATTTTCCACTTAGTTTCTTTAGAAAATCAAGATTGTCTATGGATGATTTATCAGTTTGTTGCTTTTTAAAAGTCTGTTTATCCGCAGTCGTTTTAATAGATTTTTGATTTAACGCATTTTCTTTCTTTAAAAGTTCATTCTCCTTTATTAGTAACTCGTGTTCTTTCTCCATTAGCATTTTAACCTTATCTTCCGATTTGCTTGTCTGATTATAAGAAATCAATACTAATATTGTCAGAAAGATTGTAATTAAGATTGTAAAATTAAAGTGTCGCATAAGATTGAATTATTTGCTTTACTTACTTTGATTCGTTTCTGCTTCTCTGTTTTATTTTGATGTGTTCTCAAAGCATGAAACACAACATTGGCTTTATCAAAGTTAATATTTTTTCATTAGTCCAAAATTTTTTAAAATTTATTTGTCACTCTGTCACTTTGTTACTCTGTCACTATTTGATATTTCCCGATAAAATTATACCTTTGCAACCTTTTTTAGAAAATCCATTTCCCAAACATCTTAGAACTTAATTAATCATGAAGGTTTATCAAACAAGTGAGATCAGGAACATTCTGCTTATCGGTGGCGCTAAAACCGGTAAAACCACACTGGCTGAAGACATGCTTTTCGAAGGAGGTGTGATCAACCGCAGAGGCTCTGTCGAAGATAAAAATACGGTTTCCGACTACCGGCCGATCGAACTGGAACGCCAGAATTCTGTTGTTTCATCCGTACTGAACACAATATATGATGGCAGGAAGATCAATTTCATTGATACCCCTGGATTTGATGATTTTATCGGGGAGGTGGTCGCTGCATTAAGAGTAACCGATACAGCGCTTATGCTTGTCAATGCCCAGAACGGTGTCGAAGTCGGAACGGAAATCACCTGGCGGTATACCACAAGGAATAATACCCCGGTTATTTTTG
The DNA here is from genome assembly GCA_026391355.1 of Bacteroidota bacterium. Classification (GTDB taxonomy): domain Bacteria; phylum Bacteroidota; class Bacteroidia; order Bacteroidales; family FEN-979; genus CAIYUC01. Next base: position 19,895 of record JAPLDH010000025.1, read on the forward strand.
TCATCAATTCACTGGATCTGGAGCATGCCAATTTCGATGAAACCCTCAGGCAGTTGAAAGGCAGGTTTGGCAAGAATGTCACCCTCCTTCAGTATCCCTTAAATGCAGGCATCGGTTTCAATTCCATCATCGATCTCCTGAAAATGAAAATGTTTAAGTTCCCGCAAGGAGGCGGGAAACCTGAAATTCTGGATATACCTGAAGAAGAAAAAGCAAAAGCAGAAGAACTCCATAATGCCCTGATCGAAGAACTGGCTTCCAAGGATGAATCGTTGATGGAACATTTTTTCGAACATGGGTCACTCAATGAAGAACAGATTGCCAAAGGACTGAAAACAGGGATCATTCACCGTAGCATTTTCCCTGTAATGTGCGTTTGTGCAAAGCACAACATGGGAGTTGGGAGATTATTGGAATTCATCGTAAATAGTGTTCCGGCGCCGGATGAAATGCCACCGGTTAAAACAACCACAGGGAAGGAAATACAATGCAAATCTAAGGATCCTGCTACTGCTTTCGTCTTTAAGACCTCGATCGAAGCGCATCTTGGGGAAGTTACCTTCTTCAAGGTTTTTGCCGGAGAGATCAACGAGGCCATGGATATGATCAACGCAAACCGAAATTCTAAGGAGCGGCTATCCCAGTTATTTGTCATGAACGGGAAAAACCGGGAAAAGGTCGAAAAACTTGTCGCCGGTGATATCGGGGCGACGATCAAGCTGAAATCCACCTTCACCAATAATACCCTGAATTCACTGAAAGCGCCCGATGAGATCATCGAACCCATCGTTTATCCGGAACCCAAGTTCAGGGTGGCCATCAAAGCAAAGAACCAGAGTGACGATGAAAAACTTGGTGGCATCATGAGTGAGATCAGCAAAATGGATCCGACCGTCATTGTTGAATATTCAAAGGAGTTGAAACAGGTTCTGTTGCATGGACAAGGTGAACTTCACCTGAATATTGCAAAATGGACCATTGAAAATCTTGAGAAAATCGCGGTTGAATATATTTCACCCAAAATTCCCTATCGTGAGACCATAACCAAACCTGCAAAATCTATGTACCGTCATAAGAAACAGTCGGGTGGGGCCGGGCAGTTTGGTGAAGTTCACATGATGATTGAACCTTATCGTGAAGGCATGAAGGATCAATCGGAATTTCCGATCCGCGGACGTGATAACATCGACCTTGAATGGGGTGGGAAACTTATGCTGCATAATTGTATTGTCGGTGGCGCCATCGATGCGAGGTTTATACCGGCCATTCTGAAAGGGCTGATGGAAAAAATTGAAGAAGGGCCTTTGACTGGTTCTTATGCCCGCGACATCGTGGTTAGCGTGTACGATGGGAAAATGCACCCTGTCGATTCCAACGAGATCTCCTTTAGACTGGCAGGAAGAAATGCTTTTAAAGAAGCTTTTAAAAATGCCGGTCCCAGGATTCTTGAACCGATCTATGATGTGGAAGTGATTGTTCCGGAAGATAAGATGGGAGATGTGATGACTGATCTTCAGGGACGACGTGCAATCATCATGGGAATGGACAGTGAAGGGAATTACCAGAAGATACTTGCTAAGGTACCATTGGCAGAAATGAACCGTTACTCCACTGCTTTGAGCTCACTCACCAGTGGCCGTGCTACCTATTCAATGCGATTTGCCGAATATTCACAGGTTCCGGGAGACATCCAGGATAAGCTCCTGAAGGCATACGAAGAACAGGAAAAAGAAGAAGAATAATACCTGTGAATGGATGACCAACCCATAAAACACGATGCATTTGCAGTCCTGAAGGTCAGGGATTTCCGGTTATTTGTATTGTTCCGGTTTTTCATTACCCTGGGTTTACAGATGCAATCGCTGATCATCGGGTGGCAGGTTTACGAATTGACAAGGGATCCGTTATCACTCGGTTTGATCGGGCTTGTTGAAGCCATCCCCTTCATCAGTGTTGCTTTATATGCAGGTCATATAGCAGACAGGTTCAACCGGAAAAAGGTGATCCTGGGCTTTGCCCTGCTTTTTCTTACCGGCACTTGCGGATTGCTGCTGTTCAGTATCCCTTCGCTTGGCATCCTGGCCACCATGGGCGTCATCCCTATTTATTTTATCATTGCCATATCCGGTATTTCCAGGGCTTTCATGTATCCGGCCATAATCGCTTTGCTTGCGCAGGTAGTGCCCCGGCACATGTATGCAAATTCCTCGACCTGGAACAGCACCTTCTGGCACATCGCGGCGATCACCGGACCTGCTTTAGGTGGATTGATCTATGGGTTTTTTGGAGCACAAGCTGCCTATTCGACTGTTTTTTTCGTTATCCTCCTGGGAGTGATACTGCTCAGCAATGTCAAAAAATACCCGGTACCGGTCGTCAGGGAGGAAGAAACCCTCCGTCACAGGCTATCATCAGGCATTAAGTTCGTCTTTAAGAACCAGATATTGCTGGGAGCCATGTCACTTGATATGTTCGGGGTGCTCTTTGGTGGAACTGTCGCTATGCTCCCTGTATTTGCCGACCAGGTGCTGCATGTTGGTCCGCAGGGACTGGGATTTTTGCGCTCTGCGCCTATGGTAGGAGCCGTGCTCATGTCGTTGTTGATTGCCTATAAACCTCCGTTGAAACATGCAGGAAACTATCTTTTAATCAGTATTTCAGGATTTGCTCTCAGTATTCTCTTTTTCGCTATTTCAAAAAATTTCTATCTTTCGCTTGCGCTGCTTGCACTCAGCGGAATGTTTGATAATATCAGCGTCATCCTGAGGGCAACCATCCTCCAGCTTTTCACACCGGATGAGATGCGGGGAAGGGTTGCATCCGTCAACAGCATTTTCATCGGCTCTTCCAATGAAATAGGATCATTCGAATCAGGACTCGCAGCCAAATTTATGGGATTGATCCCTTCCGTCATTTTTGGAGGAATCATGGCGCTTTTAGTCGTTGGAGTTACGGCCAAAGTAGCGCCAAAACTGAGAAACCTGAATATCAAAACAATGCAATAACAAAAATCAATATTATTGATACCTGTAAAGATCATTTAGTCGTATTCTACCTCCTTAACCACTATGAACACAAGGGATGCACAAAGGTCACAAAGAAAATATTCATTGTGGACTTAGTGTAAATCATGGTGATCATTGTGGTTAAAAAAAATCTTTACCAGAACAGGTCGATCAGAGGTAAATAATCTTTGCTGGTCAGTTTAATATTTGCTCCGGAAACCTTATTACTGATCATTGTTTCATACACAGCATTTTTATCCACACCAGGGATATCCATACCTGAAAGGCATACCGGGCAATCAATGGATCTGAAAAATGCTTCCAGTTTTTCTATTGTTTCAGCAGCAGATAATTGTTGATCAAACAATGATGAGCCAAGAAATGCAATCCGGTCGGGAATTCTGTCTTTCACAAGTCTCATCCATGCAGGATACACAATAGTAAGTGAAGCGCCATGGGGAACATCATAGAGGAGCGAGAGAATGTGGCCGACGCTGTGAACACCCCAGTCGCCGGAGGATTTTCCCTGAAGTGTCAACCCGTTCAAAGCCATGGTAGCGGCATACATGATCTTCTCCCGGAGTTCGTAATTGCACAGGTCTCCCAGTAGCTGAGGTCCGTAATCCATGGCTTCCCTGATGATCGATACAATGAAACGGTCTCCCAGGCTTGAATCCCCGTTCCCAAACCAGGCTTCCAGGCAATGGGCGATCAGATCGGCAATTCCATAAGCAGTATGCGACTTTGGTACGGTCATGGTCAGTTGTGGATCGAGGAATGAATGGGCGGGATAAAGCAACTTATTTCCATACCCGTCCTTCACCATTGTTTCATGATTCGAGAGGACTGCAAACGGGTTCATCTCTGTGCCGGTAGCTGCAAGTGTCAGGATAGTGATCAGGGGAACCGCTTTTAAGGGTTTTGCTTTGCCGGTATAAAAGTCCCAGCCGGAATGTTGAACGGGAATGGTAATGGAGATGATCTTTGCCGAATCGATTACACTTCCCCCTCCAACTGCAAGAATAACATCGACTTTGTGCTTCCGGCCCAGTTCTGCTGCGACATCCACATCCTGTATGATGGGATTGGGCTTGATACCTTCATATTCAATGACGGTTGCGTTGATCTCCTTCAGGTAATTACCAACCTTGTCATACAAGCCGGTTTTCTTTATTGATCCCTGGCCATACACCAGTAATATTTTTTTTCCGTATTGCAACAAGGTATTTCCGAACTCATTTAAAACGTCCTTACCGAAGTGTAAGGTAACCGGGTTATATGCAGTGAATTTTTCCATAGCGGGATTATTGTTATTACAGGAGATTCAAAAATAAAACTTTTTAATCAATTCTGGCGGGTCATTAATGATTTAGGAAAATTACATATAAATAAGTTTACCTTTGATGTTCAAAATATGCCAAAGAAACCTGAGTATGAAACCGTTTCGGGTTTTATTCAGACTGAAAAAAGTATTTTTTGTAAAGCTTGGAAAATCAAAAATATATAACTTTTTTAACGGAATATTGTGTAAAATAAACATAAACTAAATTAACAAACAAAATTTCAATTATGAAGAAAATTTTCCTGTGTATTGCACTCTCTATCATTGCAATGGTGGCAAATAGCCAAAATGCCCAACGTGGATTTAGTTTTCAGGGTATTGCCCGCGATGTAAACGGGAAAGCTCTTGGTTCAAGTACTGTTGATGTACAACTATCGATTACCCAGTCGGGAAAAGCGGCATACACCGAACAGCAAACCGTAACAACCGATGCGTTTGGCGTGTTTGCGCTGGTTGTTGGTTCTGTAAACCCAACTTCTTTTGCAACGATTGATTTCTCTAAAGTCAGTTATAAACTAAAAGTTGAAGTTAAAGTAGGTGGAACGTACAGTTTATTGAACGAAACAGAGCTTTTAAGTGTACCTTATGCTAAAGCTGCCGACAATGCAACCAAAGCTTCAAAATCCGATACAGCAGCGTATGCAGCAAATGCATTTTTCCCTGCCGGTATGGTAATTCCATTTGCCGGCCCAAACATTCCGGATGGTTGGATATTATGTGATGGCTCAGCCATCAGCAGAACAACTTATCCTGCTCTTTATAAAGCGATTGGTACTGCATGGGGAACTGGTGATGGTGCAAGCACATTTAACCTGCCCGATATGCGGGGAATGTTCCTTCGTGGTGTTGCGAATGGCTCTGTTAACGACCCTGATGCATTAGCTCGAATGGCTGCAAACGGTGGAAATAGTGGTGATAAAGTGGGTAGTCAACAGGCGGATGAACTTAAAAGCCATGCTCATATTTATTCAAAATGGTATTATCCATCTTCAAATGGTCCGGAGCAAAATCAGAATGGCGCTGTTGAAGATCGTTCCAGAAGTGATGATGCAACTTCAAACGCTTTTGGAGGCAAAGAAACCCGTCCCAAAAATGTGAATGTCAATTACATCATCAAATACTAATTGTTTTTTATTTAATAAATATGAAAATGAAACAATTAGTATTGATCACAATACTGTTTACCACCGTTTGGTTTAGCAGTTTTGCGCAACAACCGCAGGTGGTTGGTACAACTCATGGGCGCGGCAAAGTGGGTGCCGGCACGGCAACCCGCAACATCCAGTACAGTATCGGACAAATAGGTGTAGATTCTGCCCGAACCACCGGTAACGCGTATACGATACAATCCGGTTTTCCTTATGGAGTATTGTATCTGAATTATGCTTTTACAAAAATGTTACGGGTGTCGAAAGGTTATTTTGCCGATTACGTACAACTGGAATGGGATGTAAATGGATCAAATGCCGATTACATCAAGCGTTTCTACGTTTACCGGAGAAAAAGCGGAGAAACCGACTCTGCACAAATTGCCATACTTGATGCCGGTTTGCGCATGTGGCAAGATCCATCGGCAGCGTCAGGCACATTGTACGAATACATTTTGTATGCCGACGGAATTACCAACGATTTTCGTGTCGACAAAATAAATACCACACGGGGCGTTGGCTTCAGAATGCCTACAGGACGCATATCCGGTCGTATTACTTATGAGGGAGGAACCGCAGTTGAAGGTGTAAATGTAATCGCCGAGACCGATGACAGGATAACGGAAAAATCGCTTTTCCTGGCAGGAAATTCCTACTTGTTTTATCACCCCGACCTTACCGATACCTTATTTTCTTTTCAATCGGGCTTTGGTTTTCAAACATGGTTTCGCCCTTCCACAAAAACTGGAATAAGCTGTTTGTTTCAGAAAGGGGACCAATATAAAATAAGTTATGATGATGAAACAAATGTGGTCACATTTATTGCAGGCACACAAACACTTACCCTGGCTATCAGTGTAAAAGCGAATACTTTTTTTCATATTGCAGCCACCAATGATGGAACTGTTGCACGGTTGATGGTGGTCTCTGTTATGACCGATAAACCGGTAGTATTCTCTACTACAGCCAGGATTACCGGAATTCCTGTAGCCAATATCAACAGGATAACCATAGGAAAAAGCGATCAGGACGAATATCTCAACGGCTATTTAAAGGATATCCGCTTGTGGAATAAAGCTTTAGATAGCGCGTGGATAGTGCAAAATGCCAGCCGGTTCCTATCCGGTGAAGAAAATGGACTATCTGGGTATTACAGCCTTAATGAAGGCAGTGGCACAATGTGTTACGACCGTTCGCGAACCGGTGAATCGTACAATGAACATCATATCAATCTTGTAAATACCGTATGGAGCGATAGCCTGCCTTCTAAGATGCAATTATCGATAAAAGGGATAACGGATGCCAATGGTAATTACAGTATTGTGGGTATTCCATATATGACTAACGGTTCAACATACCGGTTTACGCCCATGACAGGTCAGCATACCTTTGAGCCCAAAGAAGCGCTCCTCTACCTTGGAAAAGGCGCAAATGTGAACAATGGGATTAATTTTACCGACAAATCATCGTTCAAAGTAAATGGAAATGTACGGTATGCCAATACCAAATTCCCGGTAGAAGGTGTAACCATTAAAGTGGATGACCGGGCATCCGTGACTTCATCAGGAAAACCGGTTGTTACCGATGCCATGGGGAATTTTACAGTAGATGTCCCGATTGGTTTACATACTGTTTCGGTAGCAATGTATGGACACAATTTTGAGTACCAGGGTTGCTTTCCCAAAGCCATTACTCAAAATGTGAATGGGCAGAATACGATAATTTATCCGAAATACGATTTCCAGACAGGTGTTTCCGGATTGGAATTTACCGATACGACGAAGATAAAAGTAATTGGCAGAGTAGTCGGAGGGCCAGTGCAGGCAGCGAAGAAACATGTATTCGGTAAATCCATGAACAACCTTGGAACCGCACAAATTACTCTTACTACTCAAAAAGGAAATGATTTAGCATTGGTTTCCACACAGAATACGTGGGAGCATAGCCAATTTGTTGCGGGGGAGTATAAAACTATCGGAAAATCCGGTTCCAAATCCAAAATAGAGATAAGTAATCCCGTGCAGATAAAAATATTTCCGGATAGTATAACCGGAGAATTTGTTGCCTATCTGTTACCGGAAAAATATATCGTTAAATCCGTTACTGCCGGAAATTATAATTTTGGACCCGAGTTTATGCAAACGATCGATTTAACCCGGGCTTATTCATGGTCGGTAACAGTTGATACCATACTTACCGGCGAAGTAATGGCAAATAATGGCAAAGATACCATTCGTACCTATCGGATTGACAGCTTGCAATACCAGCAATTTCTTGACTTTATTTACCGGGTTCCTGCTCCTTCTATTGAAGTTACAGCCGTTAACGGATCGGCAGTATTTGGAGATTCAAAATTGAATATTGAAGAAAACGGAATACAAACTACCCTACCATTGGTTGATGCAACCGGGAAATTGCTCCTTTCAAACCAGATATTCACGCAGCGTGAATCATACAGGCTTAAAGTTAATGTTTCAGAGACCTATATCAACAACGGGGTAAAAGATATTGTGCCCGTGACCGATGGAAAGGTAGAGATCACGAACGATCTGGCCATAGATAATACACGGCATCAATTGGATTTAAACAATTCAGGAACCGTTATTGATGTTTTTTCAGCAGGGTTGCCCAGCTTGACCGGCGATTATTCGAGAACACTCAGCATCACAGCGATTACAGGGAAAAACGGCGCCATTAAAACCGAATGGAAACAGGATGGAGCAACATTCAGGGGTATTGTTTTGGGAGGTATGCCCTTAGGTACTAACTTCACTACCAAGGGACCAAACAGAATAGATATAATCTTGCGAGACCCTCCCGGAAATGGAAGTTATTCTTATATGGAAAAAGGCATTACCATCAGCTCAACAAAAACAATCAAGTCCATTCGGGAACTTACAACATCTGCAGGGTTGAAATTGCAGCTTGGAGCCGAAGTAAAAGTGTTCGCCGGAGTAGGAGTAGGTACAATTACAGAAACCGAGTACAGTCATGACATCACTGCAAGTGTAACCTATCAGAATCACTATGAAAATAATAACACATATACTCAAAGCACAACAACCAATGAATCCTGGAAAACGAGCGCGGAATACAATTATGTCGGAGCGCCTGCAGATCTATTTATCGGACATTCTGAAAATATAATTTATGGTCGCGCTCAATTCATCGATTTGATCCCTGAAAATCAATGGGATGCCAATTGTCTTGAAGATACCTTGGTTGCCGCGAATGGTACAAAATACAGGTTAGGACAAAAAATCGGATTCCGTTTTAGTCCAAAAATAGCAACTACGTTTATGTACACTCAGGATGATATTGAAAACAAGATCATTCCTGACTTGAGAACACTTCGAAACAATTTGATTACCCGAAACCCGGCGGTTTATTTTTCTCATTATACTGCGGAGGATGAAAAATTTGGTTCTAACAACACACCACCAACAATTGTTTCAGCAGATATGAGAAAAACTACGGGCGATAGTTATAATTTCATTATTCCTGTGAAAATTCCTGCAGACTCATTATTCCCGGACTCTGTTGCGTTTTTTAATCAGGAAATCAAACATTGGATAGATGTGCTGGCTCAGAATGAGAAGACAAAAGCAACCGCTCTGTTTAAAGAAAATGTGTCGATTGGCGGCGGTGTCGAATATGAAAAATCCATTGAATATGATACCTCTTCAACCCATGAGGAAGATTATGCAATTACAATAACACCGAAATTGGAAGCCGACTTAGGTTTTTCTTTTAATCACTTTGGGTTGCATGTTCTATTATCAGGAGAATATGGGATGACCAGGGATTCTACCCAAGGAACTGAAACGGAAAAAACCAGAAAATATGGCTATGTTCTGGTAGATAAAGTACAGGGCGATTTTATCAGTCTGGATATACTTAAACCCGATGATGGCTATGGGCCTGTCTTTAAAATTCAGGGTGGCCAGACGTGTTGTCCGTTCGAAAAAGCGGTTGTGTCCAAATACTATAACCCTGGTACAATTTTGAGCAATGCTACAGAGCAAATGGAAATACCTTTATTGAGAGTAGATCAGGCATCGGTAAACAATGTTCCTGAAAACCAGGCTGCTTTATTTACGTTGCGGCTAAGCAATGAAAATAAAGCCTTTAGTACCTGGTTTATGTTAATGGTTGACGAAATAAGCAATCCTAATGGAGCTTTACTTTCGCTCGATGGTTCTCCTATTGGTAACGGTCGTTTGATTTTTATGCCTCCCGGGCAGGAAATTGTTAAGCTATTGAGTGTTAGCAAAGTTCGTCCCGATGTGTATGAGTATAAGGATTTGAAACTTATCTTACACTCAACCTGCCAATACGATCCTCTGGATAATCAGGAAGATATACTTAGCGAAGCAAGTGTGACGGCCCGGTTCCAGCCCGTCTGCTCTCCGGTAGCTTTTGGAAACCAGACCATTCAATGGGTTACCAATTCCATTACCGGAGATCAGATGCCAATTGAAATTAAAGGCTACAATTTGGATCATAATAGTCTCAGGAAGATTATATTCCAATACAAAGCGGCATCCAGTTCGCAATGGATTACCGAAGCGACATGGTATAAAAATCAGGCAGATTTTAAAACTGCCAATGCACCTAAGTTCATGATAGGCAATGTGCCTAAAATTGAATACACGTGGGATATGCACAGCCTAATCGACCGAAACTACGATGTTCGGTTACGCACTGAATGTGATGACGGCAGCACGTTTGAAACCGAAAAACTTTCAGGTATCAAAGATGTGAAACCCCCAAAACTATTTGGTAATCCGCAACCAGCCGATGGCGTACTTTCAGCGGGAGAAGATGTTTCGGTTCAGTTCGATGAACCGATCGAAGCAGGCTTGCTGGTACCCTATAACTTTACAGTTCAGGCTGTTGTTAACGGTACCAAAATTTCCCACAATGCCAGTTTGTATTTCGATGGAAAATCGGCAAGTACTACTGTCCCTGCTGCATTATCATTGGCGGGTAAATCGTTTACCATCGAATTGTGGGTGAATCCTAATGATATTACTACACCTTCTACAATATTATTCTATGGAGAAAGTGAATCACGAAGTTTCCAACTGGGACTAAATAGCGGTAAATTGCAAATTAAAAACAGGGGTCAAAACATTGAGGTGCCACTTGCAATTACGCAGGCGCGTTGGCAACATGTTGGCATTGCCTACAATACCGATACGAAAACGTTTGATATATATATTGACGACAAAGAAGCAGAAAATATTGTTGTTAAAGAAGCATTTACCGGTAGTGGCAAATTATTGGTCGGCACCAATCCGGACAAGAATAAATACTTTAACGGATATGTTCACGAATTGTGTTTGTGGACACAACACAAAAACTTTGGCGAAGTTTATGCCTCTATGAATATTTGTCATTCAGGCAACGAAGTGGGTATGGGTGGCTATTGGCCAATGGATGAAGCGGATGGAACAATGTGTCTCGACAAAGCCCGCAGCCGCAATGCTACTATAAAAGGAGCAACCTGGAGCGTAGAACCACGGGGTAAAGCACGCATGTTCAATGGTACCTCAAGTTATCTGGCACTGAATACGGCATCCACCGTTATAGTTACAAACGAAATGGATTACACCATTGAGTTCTGGTTTAAAACTCCGGGTAACGGTTCAGATATGTGTTTATTCTCAAGTGGCAAAGGCGATGGCAATGATATTGTTCCGTCGCGTGCGCTGAGCATTATGCTTAATGCAAATGGTAACATTATCACCAGCAGCAACAACAATGCTTTGCTTTCGGTGACCGATAAATCATACAGCGACAATAACTGGCATCATTTCGCTTTTGTCCTTAATCGCAATGGAAACGTCAAAGCATTGGTTGACGGCGAGTTGAAAGCAAATCAACCTTCAACAGCGTTTGGCGCTCTGGCTGGCGCTGAGATGTGGTTAGGGGCTCGTGGTTATATTCAGAATCCGGCAATGTTTGCAGAATTTGATGCTGCTTTAGCGTCTCAAAAAACTGCATTTACCAACTTCACAGGCACACAGCATATCTTTGATTCGTGTCAGGACAGGGTAACTTCGTTGTATGCAAAATATGGACAAACTCATGCAAAAAATGCTAAATACGATTCTGTTGCTAATTTATTTTCAAAGGCAGATTCTGGTTTCCGGCAAAGCGATTCGGTGTGGACAAAAGCACGTAACGATTATTTTGCCGCAACAACCAAACAGTATATAACTATCAACAATGCCAACATTGTTGCATTACAAACATCGCTTGCTCATATAGAACCATTGGTTACATCGTTTAAACATGCCGATAAAACGGCACAAAAAAGCATGGACACTGCGTTTGTATGGTTATTATCGAAATACAATGCGCTTCTTGCTGACCATAGGCTAATACAATCAACATATGCTGAAGTATATAAAAAATACAAATTAGCCCAGGGTCCAGGAACAAGCATCTACACGTTCGATAAATTCTTCAAAGGGAATATAGACGAATTGCGTATCTGGAACGTAGCTCGCAGTATAACTCAACTGGGGATTGACAAAAACTCAAAACTTACCGGAACCGAAAAAGGCTTATTGGCCTACTATCCGTTTGAGCGTTATATTACTTCGCAAGGAATAAAAATAATTGATTCTACGCTAAACGACAACTATATTGCACGATACCAAAATTGGCCTACAGGTGGAACGGCTACTGCTGTTGGCGGTGCATTTAGCCAGGATGCTCCTAATATGAAAGATGCCCGACCGGTGCAACAGCTTGCATTTGATTGGGTTACCAATAACGATAAAATTATCATCAATGTAAAGGAATCGCCAGAGTTGATAGAAAAATGTATTGTTGAGTTTACAGTTGAAGGGGTAGAAGACAAAAATCAGAACCGATTGTCATCGCCTGTTACATGGACGGCATTTGTCAGCCGCAACCAGGTGAAATGGGACGAAAATACTCTTTCGTTAAACAAAGAACTGTATGCTCCACTTGGTTTCGATGTGAAATTTACGAACAATGGAGGAAAACAACATTCATTTGAACTACAAAACCTTCCAATATGGCTTAACGCGAATCCGTCTTCCGGAACAATTAATCCACAAAGCTCTATAAATGTGCATTTTAATGTTAATGCGGCACTTAATAGTGGTTCATACGATGAAACAATTTACCTTAAAACAGACGAAGGAACTCCTGAAAGCATAGCTCTATCGCTATTGGTATGTAAAGTTGCCCCTGATTGGAAAGTTAACCCGATCGCATTTGAAAATTCGATGAATATCATTGCACAAATATCGAATGATGGAGTTTTATCTGTAAATCCGAACGATAAAATTGGTGTGTTTGTGAATGGGGAATGTCGCGGCGTTGCTAATTTACAATATTTCGAGACGGCCGATTTATTCGAATCTTATATTGATGTATATAGCAGTAGCACCAAGGACGAAAATCTTGAATTTCGTATATGGAACGCGAATTCGGGCTTGGTTCTCGGAAACTTAACGCCAAACAACCTAAAATTTGCAGCAAATACTTTTATCGGTTCTCCTTTACAGCCGAGCACCATTTTTGGAACTGATACGTACATGCAACAAATTGTTTTGGAAAAAGGCTGGAACTGGATCTCATTCAACGTTGAGTCCGAATTGCTTAAATTTCCTTCACGCTTGATGGGCAAAACAAAGGCCGCCAATGGTGATATATTGAAATCGAAAGACTATTCAGGGAAAGTGACGCGCAAAGCAAATTCGATGAGTTTAGACGGTAATATTGCGACCAGGACATTATCGAACAAGGAAATGTATATGATTTATATCTCGTCACCCGATACGCTAATATATTTCGGTACAGCATTAGATCCCGACAGTATCCCGATAACAGTTAACCAGGGTTGGAACTGGATAGGCTATACTCCACATGAGAACATGATGGTGAACGAAGCACTTGCTCAAATAACGCCGCAACCCGACGATGTTATTAAAAGTCAACTTCAATTTGCTACATATGTGCCAAGCCTTGGATGGGTAGGGAGCTTAAAATATCTTGCTCCCGGCAATGGTTATATGTATTACTCTAAGAATAGCAATCCTTTCACATTTAACTATCCCCAAAGTGGTTCATTGAAAAAGGGCAAGTAAACCGCCTGTTAACGGTTGGATTGCCTCATATTCAATGATGGTTGCATTGATCTCCTTCAGGTAATTATGCAGTGATGTCTTCCTGGAGTGCGATTGTTTTATCTTACAAAAGAGGGTTACATTACACTAATTGACACTTTTGAAAACCATCATTATAAAATGGCATGATTTGTCATCTTTATAATAGTTGTCTAAAACATTATAAATGCGCAGATAAAACGGGTATAAAAAACTATTCTTCCTTGAATAATGTGATAAATGGTTGATATTCTTTTGTGAGATCAACCCGTAACCCTGTTTTGAAAAAAAGTTGATTGCTTCTTTTTCCGTCATCTCATAATGATGGGTAAAATCAGGATTTTCTTGTCTCCAAAGCAAAAAGCTTTTGCTGTTCACATTTGGAATGATGCAGATTATATATTTTACTGTATTTGAAAGTTTCCGGATTAATTCTTCCATGTTCGGTAACAGAAAAAAGGAGTTCATCAATAACCAGATCGCTTCACGGTCATTAACTTTGATATTGTTAATATCATCACAATATATTTCTACTCCATGTATATGTTCCTTCGCTTTTTCAATAGCTTCAACCGAGATGTCACAAAGCAACAAATTGTTCGGAGTTGATTTCTTTAACCAATATGAAATAATGCCGTCTCCGCAGGGGGCATCAATGATCAAATAACCGGGTTTATTGATCTTGTTGAGAACTTTTCCAATTTCCAATGCCCATATATACTGAGGATACGAGTAATAAATTATGTTGGAGTATTTTTTGGGTAATAAAGTTTTTAAAACAGATTTAATTGATTTTGAAATCATGGGGTAATCCTCCGGTTAATTTTCATATATGTCAATTAATTTTAAAAGTATAAAATTTCCGGATACAGCGGAGAAATATCTGAATTTTATAGAAAACAGATGAATGGTAATTTTTTTAACTTTGTTCCCTGATTAACAATTCCTCCTGATTCTTTCTATGTACGGCAAATTCAAGGATCACCTGCAGAAACAGCTCGATGCCATCATATCCGAAGGCCTTTACAAAACCGAACGTGTTCTTACTACTCCCCAAGGTGTAGAGATCAAAACGGACAAAGGACAAAAGGTACTTAATTTCTGTGCCAACAATTACCTTGGTTTATCAAATGATCCCAGGACTATGGCAGGGGCAAACTACACCTTCTTCAGGTACGGATTTGGAATGTCGTCGGTCAGGTTTATCTGCGGTACACAAAAGATCCATAAGGATCTGGAAGCAAAACTGAGTGAATTTCTCGGAACAGAAGATACCATTCTGTATTCATCCGCTTTCGATGCCAATGGCGGTGTTTTTGAACCCCTGCTGAGTGAGCAGGACGCCATCATCTCCGACGAGTTGAATCACGCTTCCATCATCGACGGGGTACGGCTCAGCAAAGCACAGCAGTTTCGTTACAAGAACAACGACATGGAGGACCTTGAAGAGGTGCTCCAGGATGCAGGGGAAGCACGTTTCAAGCTGATCGTCACCGATGGGGTTTTCTCCATGGACGGGATCATCGCACAGGTTGACAAGATCTGCAATCTTGCTGAAAAATACAATGCAATCGTGATGGTGGATGATTCGCATGCCACAGGATTTGTCGGGAGAACAGGAAGAGGCACCATCGAACACTGTAATGCACAGGGAAGAGTGGATATCATTTCGACCACCTTTGGAAAAGCGCTTGGTGGAGCATCTGGTGGTTGTATCTCAGGGCGGAAAGAGATCGTTGCTATCCTTCGCCAGCGGTCAAGACCCTATTTGTTCTCGAATACGCTGGCGCCTGCCATTGCCGGCGCTACCCTGGAAGTGCTGAACTTGCTTTCCGAGACTACTGCCCTCCGCGATAAGGTGTTTGAAAATACCAGTCAGTTCCGGAAAGGTATGGAAAATGCCGGTTTCAGGATCGTTCCGGGGATCCACCCCATAGTTCCCGTTCTTTTCGGACATCTCCCAAATGATGCCAAACTTTCACAAGACTTTGCCAATGCCCTCCTCGAAGAAGGCATCTATGTGATCGGGTTCTATTATCCGGTCGTACCAAAAGGTAAATCGAGGATCAGGGTTCAGATCAGCGCTGCCCATTCTACCGAACAAATTGAATTTGCATTGGAGAAATTTAAAAAGGTAGGGAAACTTTTGGGGGCGATTTAACTATTTACAACCGCTCCGAGATAAGTTTAGCGAGCCAGAATGTTAATTTTCAGGATTGAAAATTCGTTTTGGATTACTTCGAGGCGTATCATCAAATACAAACAAAAATTTTCCTTAACTTGCAATGGAAATTATTTCCTTGGTGGCATCAGAGTTTGAAAATAATTGAATCTAAAGATGTAATGTTATGATTATTTCACGGTTGATTTTAAAAAATTGGAAAAATTTCAAGGATGTTGATGTTGAATTACAAGACAGGGTTTTTATTGTTGGAGCAAATGCATCTGGTAAATCCAATTTTCTTGATGTGTTCCGGTTTTTACGAGATATTGCTAAACCAGGTGGGGGTTTGCAAAAGGCTGTTAACGACAGAGGTGGAATTTCGAAGATCCGCTCATTGGCGGCACGTAAATATCCAGATGTGGAAATTGAAGTGCATTTATCAGAATTCGGGTCACGTGAAATCTTATGGAAATATGCTATTAGTATTAAACAAGAAACAAGAGGATTTCGATTACCATTAATTACTTTTGAGAAAGTCTGGAAAGGGCAGAAATTAATATTAGAAAGACCCGATGAGGAGGATGTAAAAGATACCGCGAGGAGAACCCAAACATATCTTGAACAAATAAACACAAATAAAGAGTTTAGAGAGATTTCCAGGTTTTTTGACAATACACTTTACTTACATCTTGTTCCGCAATTATTGAAGTACCCACATGCGTTTACCGGACCTGATTTACAAGATGACCCTTTTGGAAAAGGCTTTCTTGAAAGGGTTGCTAAAGTCAATGAGAAGACAAGAAATGCCTGGTTAAGCCGTATACAACATGCATTAAAATTGGCAGTTCCTCAACTAAGTGAACTGAAGTTTACAACAGATAAAGGTTATCCTCATCTGGAGGCAATTTACGAGCATTGGAGACCCGGAGCCGGGAAACAAAAAGAGGATCAATTCAGTGATGGGACATTAAGAATGATAGGATTATTTTGGTCCCTGCAGGAAGGAGATTCATTATTGTTATTAGAAGAACCAGAGTTATCTCTGAATGGCTCGATTGTATCTAAACTGGCTCCTCTAATTTATAAATTACAAAAACCTCGAAAAAGGCAAGTGATTATTTCCTCACACAGCTCTGATTTATTAAATGATAGGGGAATTTCGTTATCTGAGGTGATAGTCTTAGAGCCTGCATCCGAGGGTACAAAAGCAAGTGTTTCTGCAAATATCGAAGATGTAAAGCAGATGCTTAGCGCTGGGATGACCCCTGGTTCGGCAATTCTTCCACGTGTGAAGCCGAGAAATATTCAGCAATTAACAATGGAATTTTAATATGAATCCTATTCCAATAAACCTGGTATTTGAAGATCAGGTAAGTGAATTTGTTATGGCTAAACTCGTTGAGAAAGAAAAAAAATTTCAACTGTCTTATTCATATACTGAAGGAGGATTTGGATATATCCGTAGAAATATCAGAGGATGGAATCAAGCTGCAAAAGGGTGTCCATTTTTTATCTTAACTGACCTTGATCAGAATGATTGTGCTCCAAATTTAATTAAGGAATGGCTTCCCATAAAGCAGCATCCCAATTTAATTTTCAGGGTCGCAGTGAAAGAGGTTGAAACCTGGTTGCTCGCCGATATTGAAGGGTTCTCCAAATTCACGGGAATTTCTTCTGCGAATTTTATTGAAAATACCGAAACTATTTGGGATGCAAAAGCTGAATTATTCCGATTAATACGTCGTTGCAGAAAAAGGGCAATACGGGAAGATATATTACCTAAAAATGAATTTGCAAAAGTAGGGCCTAATTACAATGAGCGATTGTGTGAATTTGTAATGTTGCATTGGAATATTGAAAGAGCGATGAAACGATCCGACAGTTTAAAAAGAGCTATGGAACATTTGAAAAACTTCAATGTCGTATATTAATCGTCATTGCTTGTTGCAAGTAATTAGAAAGAAAATGAGATTTTTTACCAACTTTTTTACTAATGTTGATTTTTTTTGAGAAGCATACAGGAAAATATTTATTTATCAAGGAATAGGTTCTTGAGATACGGTTCCTTTTTTACTGTGATTAATTTCACAAAAAAATTGTAATTTGCACACCCAAAATGATCTACGGCATAGGCACAGATATAATTGAAGTCAACCGCATCAAAACGGTCATGGACAGGGATATAGGATTCCGTGAAAAGATCTTTACTGAAGGAGAAATTGCCTATTGCGAAAAAATGAAGAACAAGCAACAGAATTATGCCGCTCGTTTTTCAGCCAAAGAAGCCTTCCTGAAAGCAATCGGAACCGGTTGGCGGTTTGGTGTCAGGTTCGCCGATATTGATATTTTTCATGACATCCTGGGAAAACCACACATCCGTTTATATGGGAAGGCGGACGAACTCGCAAAGAAGGAAAAGATCATAAAAATACATGTATCCTTGTCACATATCAAAGAGATGGCCACGGCAATTGTAATTTTGGAAAAAGAAGATGGAAATCAGAACCCTGAAGCTAATGCCTGATGCCTATTGCCTAATATGAAAAGAAAAACCACTATACTAACCAATAACCTAAACTAAAAAACATTTATGTCGAACATTGGATCATACGACGATCGGGTGAAAAATTTCAGCTGGAAGATTGCTGAAGAAGAACTTGACTATAAACCAGGAAATGTCATCAACATCGGGTGGTATTGTTCCGACCGGATCTGCCAGATGGGAAAAGCTGATAAGCTGGGACTCATCTGGGAAGGATCGGGAGGAAATGAGAAGAGATATACTTACAACGACATCCGGCTGGTAACCAATTCGATCGGGCAGTTTTTACGGGATCTCGGTATCAAGCCTGAAGACCGTGTGTGCCTTTTCATGGATAAAATTCCTGAATTGTACCTTGGATTTCTTGGCATTCTAAAAACAGGCGCCATTGCACAGCCACTATTTTCCGCTTTCGGTGATGAATCCCTTTTCATCCGCCTGGAAAATGCACAAACCAGGGCTATTATCACACAGAAGAAACATGCCCCCAAGGTCAGGAAGATACTTGAAAAAATGCCCTGGGTTGAATTTCTTATTATTGTGGACCAGGATCCCGGAAAACCATTGCAGCAACGTGAAGTATCACTTAGCATCGAACAACTCCCGAAAGTCGAGCATTTTGAGATCCATCCGACCTACGCGGAATCACCTTCTGTGCTTCATTATACCTCTGGAACGACCGGCCAGCCGAAAGGAGTCAAACATGTCCACTATTCATTAATATCCCAATACCTTACTTCGAAATGGGTACTTGATCTGCAGGATGACGATATCTATTGGTGTACGGCCGACCCGGGCTGGGTAACCGGTACATCTTACGGGATTATCGGCGCATTCAGCACTGGTGTAACGCAATGTGTGCTCGATGCAGGATTTTCCGCAGAAAACTGGTACCGGTTCATCGAAAAACATAAGATATCGATGTGGTATTCTGCCCCAACTGCAATCCGGTCATTGATGAAAGCAGGGGATGAAGTCATTAAGAAATTTGACCTTTCAAGCCTCCGTCATCTCGCATCGGTTGGCGAACCGTTGAATTCCGAAGCAGTGATCTGGTCAGAAAAGGTGTTCGGAAAACCCTTTCTCGATACTTACTGGCAAACGGAAACCGGCAGCATCATGATCTCCAATTACCCGGATATGAAAATAAAACCAGGTTCCATGGGCAAACCTTTCCCGGGGATCACGGCTACAGTTATCGATGCAGAAAAATTTGAGCCTTTCGGCGAACCGGGTAAGATCGGACTGATTGCGATCAAACCCGGATGGCCGGCCATGATGAGGATGTACTGGAACAACCAGGAAACCTATAAGAACAAATTCAAGAACGGATGGTACCTGCCCGGCGATCGCTCCAGCATCGACAAGGAAGGTTATTTCTGGTTTGTGGGACGGGATGATGATGTGATCAATACGGGAGGTCACCTGGTAAGTCCATTTGAAGTAGAATCGGCATTGCTTGAACACCCGGCAGTAGCCGAATCTGCTGTGGTTGCAAAACCCGACTTTGTAAACATGGAAGTTGTGAAAGCTTTCGTTACCTTGAAACCCGGGTTTGTGGGCAGCAAAGATCTCGATCTGGAGATCATGAATTTTGTACGAAAAAAATTATCCCCGCTGGCCATGCCACAGGAGATTGAATTTATCGACTCTCTTCCGAAAACCCGCAGCGGAAAGATCATGCGGCGTATATTGCATGCCAAGGAATGGGGAGAAGAGATCGGGGATACAAGTACGCTGGAAAACGACTAACAGCCCCCTCTCCTGCACCCCTCCCCCATTTTGGGGGAGGGGACGGGGGTAGGGGCTAAAAAGAATATTGAATCAAAAAAACAATAATTTTTTAACAAGTTAAAATAGGAGAACACCCCATGGAAGACATGAAAGAAATAATAAAAAAGTATGTCATTAACGAATACGTTGAAGACGACTCGGAAGTTACTTACGACACTCCTCTGATTTCAGGCGGTATCGTTGATTCCTTTTCAATGGTATCCCTTAAAAGATTCCTTGAAAACAAATACAAAATCTCTATTCCTGATGACAAAGCCACACCCGATGCATTCGATTCGGTGAATAAGATCTGTGTCCTGGTTAATGCATATCTTAAATAGAGGAGGTGAACTATGGCATATACTGATAAAGTTCGCGGAACCTACCAGGAGATCCTGGACGGGCTGAAAGATGCAGGTATTTTCAAAATGGAAAGGTACATCCATTCTGCACAGGCTGCTGAAATCGAAGTGGAATTCCCGGTAGGGGCATCCTTAAAAAAAGTAATTAACATCTGTGCAAATAACTATTTAGGTTTATCCAGTCATCCGGATGTTGTGAAAGCCGCTCATGAAGGGCTTGATTCCCATGGTTACGGCATGTCGTCGGTAAGGTTTATCTGCGGGACCCAGGATATTCATAAAAAACTCGAAGGGATGGTTACGGAATTCCTTGGCACCGAGGATACGATCCTTTTCCCCTCTTGTATGGATGCAAATGCCGGTATTTTTGAAGCTGTGCTTACCAAGGATGATGTGATGATCTCCGACCGGCTTGTTCATGCTTCCATTATCGATGGGATGCGTCTTTGCAGCGCCCTGCATGATACGTTCAAACATTCTGATATGGCCCACCTGGAAGAAAAGCTCCAGTTGCATAACGATAAACGCCTGAAGATGGTCATTACCGACGGAGTTTTCTCCATGGATGGAGATACTGCCAAACTTGACCAGATGGCCGACCTGTGCGACAAATACGATGCATTGCTTTTTTGTGACGAATCACATGCCAGTGGTTTTATCGGCAAGACCGGACGCGGAACCCACGAGAAATGCGGTATTATGGGCAGGATTGACATCATTACGACCACCTTCGGAAAAGGACTGGGCGGAGCATCCGGCGGATGCGTTTCAGGCCGCAAAGAACTCGTTGAAATGTGCCGTCAGAAGGCACGTCCATACCTATTCTCAAATACCATTGCACCACCTGTTGTTGCCGGTGTTATCAAGGTACTGGAAATTCTTTCTGCTACCACCGAACGTCGCGATAAGCTTGAAAAGAATACGGAATTCTGGCGTAAAGGGCTTACAGATATCGGCCTTATCATCAAGGATGGTGATACTCCGATCGTTCCTGTGATGCTGTTCAACGCCAAGCTTTCACAGGATGTTTCCCGTGATCTCTATGAGGAAGGCATTTATGCCATTGGGTTTTTCTTCCCGGTCGTTCCTCAGAGTCAGGCAAGGATCCGTACCCAGATCTCTGCCGGCCATGAAATCCACCATCTTGAAAAAGCACTGGCTGCCTTTAAGAAAGTCGGGCAGAAATACAATATCCTTGGCAAGACCAAGCAGGAAATCATTGAGATGTACGGGATGTAAATTAACTGGTGAGGTAGTGAACTGGTGAGTAAAAAAACTCGCCAATTCACCAGTTCACCAACTCACAAATTCTTCTCTTATGGAACAAAAGCTTGCAAACCCTGCTCCCCTTGGCCTTATGGGCTTCGGAATGACGACCATCCTGCTGAATATTCACAATGCCGGGTTTTTCCCGGTCAGCGCCATGATCCTTGCCATGGGATTATTCTATGGAGGCGTTGCCCAGATCATTGCAGGCATCCTTGAGTTCCGAAAAGGAAATACCTTTGGAACAACCGCATTTACCTCTTACGGTGTATTCTGGATCACCCTGGTTGCCCTGTGGATCTTCCCGGATATGAACTTAGGGAAAGGAATGAAGACCAGCGAAGGGTTTATGGGCTGGTTTCTTTTTCTGTGGGGAGTTTTCACGTTCTTTATGTGGCTGGGTACATTCGGGAAAAACCGGGGATTACAGTTTGTTTTCCTGTCGCTCTGGATCCTTTTTTTCCTTCTTGCAATCCGCGACTGGGCAGAATCCGCTGTTATTGGTATCATTGCCGGATATGAAGGGATCATTTGCGGAGCATCGGCTTTTTACCTGGCTATGGCGGAAGTGCTGAAAGAAACTCAGGGCAGAACTGTATTACCGTTTGGAGAACGGGAGTAACGTCGTTCAAGGTTTTATTTACCGCAAAGACGCGAAGACGTAAAGATATTTTCTCTGCGTCTCAGCGACTCGGTGGTTTTTTTTATGAAAATCGTTGTCATCTTTGTGTAAAGAATTGTAATCTTGGTAGTTAAGTTTAAAAATGTTTAACCACAAAGGACACAAAGAAAAACGAATGCAAATTAATACCTATCAGTTTTGATTAGTAATCAGAACCTTCCCTGTCACAACGGAGAATTCATTTTTCATCCGTAATAGATAGACTCCTGCCGGATATCCGGTAAGATTGATTTTTATTGTTGAAGGGTTTGCAGGATCGGTTTTCTTCTTTAAGATGACATTCCCCATCATATCCGAGATCTCAAGGTCTGTGAAATTTCCCGGAGGATTCAGGAATAACCATCCGGTAGTGGGGTTCGGGAATGGGGATAAAGAAGTTGATGATAGTTTGTCATTCACTCCCTGCGGGTAGACATTTCCAAGGGCATCCGTTTTTAGAAGAACCAGGTATTCATTGTTGAGGGTATCATATTCCAGGCCGCCGATGATAAACCCATGGTCTGTTGTCTGACGGATTGTAAATCCGGCAATATCGCCCCATCCTGCAATATTTCCGGGATAGAGCTTAGTCCAGAGTGTATCACCATCCGCATTCAATCTGACCAGATATAGTCCTGAATTCCAGGGGTAACCAGGAACCTGGTCATTATATCCGCATCCGATATATCCGCCATCTTCGGTTTGTTCAAATGAAAAGAATTCTTGGTTCCCGCTGCCACCAATGCTTTTTGTCCAAAGAGTATTTCCGCTTCCATCAACGCTTATCACATAGCCGTTTGTATGAGTCCTGCCGGTATTGGAGATTGAATCCAGTGACCCACCGGCAGTAAATCCGTTTCCGGATGATAGCTGGATCCCGGTTATTCTCTGGAAAGGAAGATTGTCAATGGTTTTTGTCCAAAGGGTATCTCCATTACTGTTAGCCCTGATAAAAAAGGAAGATCTTAAAAAAGGGTAGGGAGGATCGATAAGTATATGGATCTTATTGCCGCTGATGATGAAACCATCGTCGTTTGTTTGTTTGACCGACAGGTCAACAGGTAAAACGTAACCTCCTGGGCCAGACGGAAATTCCTTAGAGATCTCTTTTCGCCATATTTCATTTCCTGCAGAATTGGTTTTAACCAGGCATATTTTGCGGATTGAATCCAGTCCGCATAAAATGTATCCTTCGTCTGAAGTCGCCTGCAGCGTAGAATAGCTTAGATGCGGGAATGTTGCAGACCAGAGACTGTCTCCGGATTGAGAAGTATGGATGATGTACGAGTTGCCTGCAATTTCAGTAACAAAGCTAAAACCCTGGTCCGCAGTTTCCAGCAAAACGGACTTGGAAAGATAACCCGACTGGTTTACCGAAGCAAAAACCCTAGTCCACAGGGAATCCCCTCCAGGCCCTGCCTTCAGGAGAAAGCAATTATTGATACCGGGATCCGATGACCGGCCATATAAGAGAAAGTTACCATCTGTCGCCTGCAGAATAGCAAGGCTTTGTACATTCCTGTCGGTAGGAAAAGTTTTTATGAATGTGCCCTGACTGAACAGGAGATCAGTTGCAATGAAAAGCAGAAGAGAAAGGATGATTGATTTCATGGCGGCTGCTTTAATATTGTATTCAAATATAATTCAAATCTGTTGAATTTCAAAATAGTAATTCGAATTTTTATTGTCAGAAAGCTTCATTTTATCTGCCCTTATCTTCCCTTTATAAAAGGAGATTAAGCTAAAATGCGTAACTTTGGTTTTCTAACTTTAACCAGATCAATATGAGAAAAATAGTTATTTCCCTTTTACTTCTTGTTGGTTCCCTCCTCTGTTTCGCACAGGACCCTCTTCCTTACAACCCCAATGCAGATGCAAAAGCCGACATTAAAAAGGCTGTTCAGCAGGCCAAAACAGATAACAAGCATGTCCTGATACAGGTTGGCGGCAACTGGTGCCCGTGGTGCCTGAGGTTTCACAAGATGGCGACCTCTGCATATGCAGTAGATTCAATCATCAAAAAGGATTATGTTTACATCCTTGTCAATTACAGCAAGGAAAACAAGAATATGGATGTGATGAAGGACCTGGAGTATCCAAACCGATTCGGCTTCCCGGTATTCGTCATCCTCGATGGCAACGGAAAGCGGCTGCACACGCAGGATTCCGGCTTACTGGAACACAATAAAGCAAAGGGTTACGACACAACGAAAGTCGTTACCTTCCTTCGGGAGTGGGATGTGAAGGCTGTCGATCCGAAGACGTACACAAGCCATTAGCCAATAGCGATCAGGGATAAGAAGTCAAAATGCAAAATGCAAATTGCAAAAATCAAAATCCTTTTTTTCTGTTTGATAAAAGAGTCCCTCCCGAATTTTGGAAAGCTTTTTTATTTTCTGACACATGTGAAAAATCATATCTTTGTGTATGTCCAGCTCACAAACCGGAATAAGATGATCATAAAAACTACGATTACACTTATTTGTCTGTTCATCTCAGCCGAAATATTTGGACAAACGCCTGAAATTGACAGTTTACAGAAACGCGTTGAGAATACAAACGGCAAAGAGAAAATTATTGCTCTCACTGAACTGTGCATGAAGTTCTATTCGGTGAACCCCCGAAAAGGAATCGATTATGGCCAACAGGCACTTCAGTTAGCCGAATCCCTGAAAATTTCGTCTCTCCGGAGTAAGATATACAATAACCTCGGTGCTAATTACCTTGCAATGTCTGATTTTATTAACGCCAGAAGCTATTTTAAGAAAGCGTTGACGGACGCTCTGTTGTTTAAAGATTCCTTTGAAATTGCCACCTACTACAGTCGCATGGGAATATTTCACGAGCTGCAGGGAAAATTCGATTCCGCCCTTTGGGCATTTAACGAGGGTCTTCCGATTTTCAGAAAACTGAAAAATTATGACAGGACAGGAGTTTTATTGGAGAATATCGGCACGATCCATCTGAACAGAGGAGAGTTCAAATCGGCTCTCACCTTCCTCATTGATGCAAAGACGGTTTTTGAAAAAACATCCAACAAGAAAGAATTACCCTACATCTACCTGAAATTAGGCCAGATATATTCTGAATCAAAAGATTATCCTGCTGCTGAAAAGTGGTTTCAAAAGGGAATCGAGGGATCTTTGTCCAATCATGATTTGATCAGGGTGGGAACCGGTTTGAATGCGCTGGGAATAATTCGCAGGTACCAGGGAAAGTATGAAGAGGCCCTGAATAAATTCGAAGAGGCGCTGAAAACAATTCGGGATGTGAACAATAGAAACCTGACCCTGTCAATTTATGCGAACATGGCCAATATTTACACCGACATGGGATATTGGAAGGAAGCCTTAAAATATCAGCATAAAGCCATTGAAATCGCACAACTGATAAAAAACCCACTCGCGATAGCACGACTACAATTTGACCTGGGAGACATTTACATGGGCATGAAAGATTATCCGAATGCCCGGACTTGTTTTGAAAAAGCATTGCCCGCGTTTCTTGCAAGTAAAGATCAGTCGGATATGCTCAAAACCTATAATGAACTGATCAAGGTCAACAATTTACTCAGGAACTTTGAACAGTCGGTGAAGTATTATCAACTTTTTCAGCAGGTCAGGGACACACTCAGCAAAAAGGAATTAAACACAACGCTGGATTCTCTCAGGGTGAAATTCAACACGGAACAAACCGAAAATGAAAACATCGCTCTTGTTCAGAAAACAGAACTGCAGAATAACACGATCATCCTCCAGCGAACCATCCTGATCTCGACATTTATCCTGATTCTTCTGGTAACAAGTCTTGTTATTGTAATTTTCAGGAGCCGTAATAAAATACAAGTCACAAATGCATTGCTTGAAATAAAAAACAATGAAATCTCAGAGAAAGCAGAGGAATTAAGAACAACAAACGAAAAGCTGGTTGAACTTTCTAATTTTAAGGATTCCATGAACTCCTTCCTGGTTCACGACCTGAAGAATCCGTTGAATACAATCATCAATATAGATCCCAGGGATCATTCAGAACACCAGGTCGAATCAGTCCGGCATTCCGGTATGAAAATGCTAAGCATCGTGATGAATCTTCTGGACACCCACAGGTATGAACACAATACCATGAAGATCAAGACCGAGGCCAGCTCCATTACAAAAATTGTCACGAGCGCCTTTAACGACCTCAGGTATCCGGCTGAACAAAAACAAATCCGACTTAAAATCGAATATCCGAATGATCATCTTGTGAATCTTGATCCCGTGATAATTGAACGCGTATTCAACAACCTTTTCTCGAACGCGATTAAATTTTCACCGCGAGGCGGCATTATAACGGTTTTAGCTGAAATAACAGATCAATCCCGAATTAAGATCCTTGTAAATGATCATGGCGAGGGGATCGAGGAAAAATACCTGGATAAAGTATTCGATAAATTTTTCCAGGTTCGTGAAACTCAATCGGGTTCTACCCGTTCAACCGGGATTGGACTCACGTTTTGCAAACTGGCTGTCGAATCGCACGGTGGAAAGATTGGGGTTGATTCGGTGGTTGGACAGGGGACATCATTTTGGTTCACGCTACCTCTTGCCGATATACCTAAAGGGAAAAGTCTGCAACCTGTCTCAATCGAGGAGAATTCAATTGATTCCCTGAAATTGGAATTGTCAGAAGAAGAAAAATTGCTCCTGATCCAGCACTGTCAACTTTTACACGAGTTGAGCATATATCAACTATCGGATGTTAAGGATTGCATTCATAGAATTGAATTTCCGGAATCATCCACTATTTCTGAATGGAAATCGCTACTTTTATCAGCGGTAAGTGAATGCAACGAGGAACAGTTTCATTACCTGATTAATCTTCCATCCAGTGGCAAATTTTACAATATTGATTGTTGACGACATCGTCGAGAACCTCCAGACTATTAGCCGGTTTTTTGAAACCTCTCACCCGGAGTATCGTCTTTACCAGGCCACGGGAGGGAAATCAGCACTTGAACTAACGGAGAAAACCTCCTTTGACCTGATCCTCACCGACTGGGATATGCCTGACTTGTCGGGGATCGAATTTCTGCGAGCGATAAAATCGAATGCCAGAACAAAGAAAATTCCTGTAATCATGGTAACGGGAGTCATGCTTTCATCTAAAGACCTCGATCTGGCATTGTCGGCAGGCGCCCATGATTATATTCGTAAACCTATTGACCCGGTTGAACTTTCTGTCCGCACACATACCGCCCTGTCACTCGCATTTTGTCAATGGCAGGAAATTGAAAAAAAGAACATTGAACTGGTTGAAAAAACACTGATCCTTATCAAGAATAACGAGTTCAATATCCAGATGTCAGATAAGCTAAAGCATTTACTGGAGATCTATGAAAACAATCTGGAGGCAAAAGCGTTAATCCACGAGATCATTGACGAAGTTGACCAAAAGGTCAAACAGGATAGCTGGCAGCAGTTTGAGCTTGCTTTTCAAAATGTACATACCGAATTCGGCAAAAACCTTATTTTACAATTTCCGAAGTTAACACCGGGTGAGTTTAAACTCTGCATATTAATTAAACTTGGAATGACCATCAAGGATATGGCGTCCCTGCTTTACCAAAGTCCCGATAGTTTAAAAGTGACCCGAAGCCGGCTGCGTAAGAAACTTCAGATCAACAATGATATCAATTTTAATAATTTCCTGGCGGCATTCTGAGTTTTTTCTGTTTACACTTTTCGGTAAAGTTTCAGGTATTAAAACAAGTCGCCAGCGTAGTTTTTCCAACCTGACGAGGACCTGCAAGCACCTGAATAAACCTACCCGGTTCGATCACGCCTGTTCTAAGAGGCTGGAATAAAATTCTTTGGTACATGATTTAAAATTTACGTGTTATAATGGGTAAAATTACTAAACCCTTTAAATAACCAAAATAAACCTTGAGTCTTTTCCGAAAAGAATAAAAAAATAAGCGCAACCTAAACTCCAAAACTGTTGAATAAGGTAATAAGGTTGTTTGATGATTGTAGCCGCATTTTTCTCCTAAAGTTAAATGTTTACAAAATAAGGTTTTTGTGCTGATTCGTTTTGATGGCTTCGGATATAATATCCATAGAAAAGGTCAGGCAACCCTTTAAAATGAACCTTATTTCTTCCAAAAACCTACTATATAACTCTTCACAAGACACAGATAATCAACTATTTTCTAACCTGTTTTTTTTAATTGCAATATCTGTTTTTCAAAATACTTTATCTTTTTCGCTTTCCAAATTTCATTATTAGTTTCTGTAATTTGAGGGT
>JAPLDH010000008.1 GCA_026391355.1 Bacteroidota bacterium
GGGGGTTTTTCCGGATTCTGGTATATCCAAAATGTTCTTATACATTTGTGATGGAACAGGAAGAGCCGTATGAAGGGAGACCTTCACGTACGGTTCTGTGGGAACGCAGGGGTGAAACTCCCCTGCGTGACCCGACTAGGGAAAATATTATCTATATCATGCAAAGATTTCTAATGACTCTTTTTCTTTTTCTTTGCCTTTTTTCTTGTAAAAAGAAAGAACAAGAACAATCTTTATCTTCAAAGGATTCTTGTAAAAATCATCTAAATTATACGGATCTTAGTATTGATGAGACAATGAATGGTTTTTTCTTTAAGGCAGGTTCGTTTTGGATATACAAAAATGATTCTCTAAACACCTATGACAGTGTTCTTCTCAAGAATGTACAAACCGGCTGCGAATCCATATCATTTCCGGATTTTATGCTCTACCCCGGTGGTAATTGGGATTATTACAATATGAATTATTATAGTTATCCTTTAGGAGAACAGTATTATGATATTCTAGAACGCAATCAATTGATGCGAAATTGTCATCCTTCCTATCTTCAAGCTGCACAGGCCGGATGGACTCTATTTTTTGGTTTTCCTGACACCAATTACATTGATTCAATGCAAATAGATAATCATACATTTTATCAGATTTGCAAATCCTCATCGCTAAATACTATCAATAATCCTCTGAATATCACCGCTTATACAGCTAATAATATCGGAATTGTGAAGAAAATCATAAATTTTCAGCCAAAGCAACAATGGAACCTTGTAAGATGGAAAATTTATAAATAATACTTTCCCTAATCGAGTAAACTGCCCCGTCAGCATCGCCGACGGGGAGAGCCCCTGCCTGCGGCAGGCAGGTCTCACACCACCGTGCGCACCGGTCTGGTATACATTTTAAGGGAAGATTTCTACATATGAGACGAGAAGTAGAAGAATAATTAGTAATTCTTTAATTACGCATTACTCATTAAGACAAAAAGCGACGCTGCAATCCCATCGGCAAAGAGTTTTCCTTTATCCGTAAGATAAAGTACATCATCCTTTTCAATCATATCTCCGGATTCAATAAAAGGAACTGCCGACTGCCGGCTGCCGGCTGAAAACTCCACCCCGAATTCTCTCCGGATTTTTTCAAGATCGCATCCC
Organism: Bacteroidota bacterium; assembly: GCA_026391355.1. Taxonomy (GTDB): domain Bacteria; phylum Bacteroidota; class Bacteroidia; order Bacteroidales; family FEN-979; genus CAIYUC01. The sequence continues at coordinate 1,149 of JAPLDH010000008.1, forward strand.
CAAATCGTACGGAGCGAAACCATCACATATTCATTGAATTTCTGGATAGTTGTCAGCTCTTCCCGTTGATAAAACCTGTCATTCCTGGCGATCTGGTCGATATACTGTACCAGGCTGCCCACATTCCATTGCCTCGACACACCGTCGTAGGAATGAGCGGAGGGGCCCAACCCCAGGTAATGTTCCCCTGTCCAGTACATGCTGTTGTGCTTTGAATAGAAGCCCTCCAGGCAGAAATTGGAGATCTCATAATGCAGAAAATCATGCATTTTCATTTTTTCCTGCATAATTTGGAAATGCTCAATCGACTGTTCTTCCTGGGGTCCAGGTATTGCTTTCTTCCTGATGAGGAAATCCAGCGCTGTCTTCGGTTCCACTGTAAGAGAGTACGCTGAGATATGGGGTATTCCCAGGGAAAAGGCTTTTTCGAGATTCTGCTCCCACTTTTCATTGGTTAAGGTGGGAATCCCGTAAATCAGATCCAGACTGATGTTTTCGAATCCCGCCTCCTTCGCTTCCGCAATGGACTGGTAACCTCTTTCTGCTGAATGTAAACGGTTTAAATACTGAAGATCATCATCAAAAAAGGATTGAACGCCAATACTTAGTCTATTGATTCCCAGCGCTCTGTATTGTTGCATCAAGGAAATGGTGACATCATCCGGATTTGCTTCCAGGGTAATTTCAATATCGGAAGTCAGTTGATAATAGTTACGTATAGATGAGAGGATCCGGTCGATAATAGCAGGGCTTACAAATGAGGGTGTACCACCACCAAGATAGATGGTCCTGACAGGGATACCTTCAAGATAATTTTTCCGGATAAAGATCTCTTCCAGCAAAGAATCAAAGAAAGCATCACGGTATTTGGTTGTAACGACAGAAAAAAAATTACAGTAATGACATTTTCGCCGGCAAAAAGGAATATGCACATAAAGTCCGGCCATGAAGGTTATTTTTTCAGCAGGATGCGAAAAGTGGTTCCTTTATTCATGGTGGATGATTTAACGAAGATCTTTCCAGTGTGGTAATTCTCGATGATCCTTTTGGAAAGGGTCAGACCCAGCCCCCATCCACGAAGTTTGCTGGTATATCCCGGCCTGAAGATGGTCTTGAACAAAGACTTTGGGATTCCTTTCCCTGTGTCTGCGATATCAATCAACACATTTTTTTCATCCTCATTAAGGTCAATAGTGACGGAACCATTGCCCTCCATGGCATCCACTGCATTTTTACATATATTCTCAATCACCCACTCGAAAAGATGGATATTTATTGGAACCAGGATCATCTTGCTGGAAGAATGGAGTGTAAAATTGACCTTTTGTGATGAACGGGATTTGATATAGGACATACTATCACGAATAACGGTAACGATGTCAGTGCTTTCCAGTCTTGCCTTGGATCCGATCTTCGAAAACCGGTCTGTGATCGTTTCCAGCCGGTTCACATCTTTTTCAATCTCAGAAAGGGTATCCTGATCAACTCCTTTCAGTTTTAACAATTCAACCCAGGCTACCATCGACGACATGGGTGTTCCAAGTTGATGGGCTGTTTCCTTTGCCATTCCGACCCAAACCTGGTTTTGTTCCGATCTGCGTGCATAGCTGAAAAGCAGGTAGGCAATAAACAGGAATATTCCGATTACGGTCAATTGTACGAACGGATAATATTTTAGTTGGGTCAATAAAAAAGAATCCTGGTAATATATATACCTTGTTCCAGTATTCGCAATATTGATCCTGATCGGGTTGTTCTGGGAAGCCATTGAATGCAGGGTGGCAGCCTCGAATACCGGATCCTTCATCTTCGCTTCCGGGATGTTTCCGTAATTGATCACCCTGGTTTTTGTACTGTCGGTTATGATAACCGGAACTGAAGCTGAATTCAAAACCACTTCAGAAAAGAAAGCCTGCATCAGGTCATCCAGCACATTTTTCAGTTCGGTGAATATGTTGGAATCCTTATAATAGAGATATTCCTTGGTGTCAAGATAACTGACGACGATCGGGGGATAGATGGAAAATTCCTTTTTCAATTCACCGATCAGACGGTCCAAACGAACGGTATCATACAGCACATTCCGATGATATTTTATATTTCCGTTTCTGTCGGCAAGGACAACGGGAATGGTGGTATTGTTTGAAATGATATCAAGGAAAAAGTTGCGGTCGACATCATCGGTTGTCGTAAGAATTCTTTCCTGGGCTTCGGCAACGATGGTAACGCGCTGCCTTTCTTCCTGCTTGATCTGTTCAAAAAGCTTATTTGTAAAATTCACCAGGTTGGCTTTTCTGTGAATAGCATCGGCCCAGATCTGAACGTTCTTGCGTTCATTTTTCCGGATCTCTTCCACCAGAATATTTGTATAATACAGGGAGAAAGAAACAATGACTACGGCTGTCCCGAAAAGGAACCATTTCCACCGTTTTTTACGCATGTAAATATCCACGAACTAACTATTTAGAACAGAACGGTAAATATCGGAAGATATTATTAATTTTGGCGTCATATAAATAGCCACAATACCAAAATCACTTGAAAACTTTAAAAATGATTTTCTATGAATAGACCAATGATTTATTTGTGCATCCTGATGATTTTAAATGCCCTCACCGGCAAATCAGAGAATCCCGGACTTGATGAGATCCTGCAAAAGTATTACAATGCCATCGGGATTGAGAAAATGAAAGAGTGGCAAACACTCACGATGACCGGAAAGACACTTGCCATGGGGTCTGAATACCCAATAAAACTGATCTTGAAACGACCCGGAAAAATCCGGATTGAGGTAGAAGTCCAGGGGGTGAAAATGATCCAGGTATTTGATGGGGTTCATGGGTGGTCTGTTGCTCCCTGGTCGGGCTCCACTGACCCACAGGATATGACTGCTGATGAAATAAAAGTGATCAGTGAACAGGCCGATTTCGAGGGACCTTTGTACAATTGGAAAGAAAAAGGACATAAGGCTGAACTGATCGGGAAAGAAGATATGGAAGGAACATCGGTATATAAGATCAAGCTCACCAAAGCAAAAGGGGATATTGATTTTTATTTCATTGATGCAGAGAGTTTCGTGGTGATAAAAACCACAACAATTGTCAAGATGCAGGGCAATGAATCTGAAGGGGACAGTTACTCAAGTAACTACAAAGAGGTCAATGGAGTAATGATGGCATTCACCATTGAAAATAAATTCAAAGGACAGAATGGCCAGATGACCAACCAGCTTGTCATTGATAAAGTAAATGTCGATGAACCGGTGAACGATAATCTGTTTGTTAAACCCGTGAAAAAGTAATCTTTCTGCAGAAAAAAGAAGTGTATATGAAAAAGATTTTCCTGATCCTTCAATTATCATTTTTTCTGATTGAAGCAAATATCGCTCAGAATCCGGTCAGGGTGGACGAAAATACCTTCGGAGATGTCGTTGCACGGCAGATCGGACCTGCTACAATGAGCGGACGTATTTCCGCATTGGATGCAGTTGATAAAAACCCTGCCCTTCTTTATGTCGGATCTGCAAGTGGTGGATTATGGAAATCCAAGAATTACGGAACCACCTTTAAACCGGTTTTCGACAAGTATAACCAATCTATCGGTGCGGTAATGATCGATCAGCATCACCCCGATACCGTGTGGGTAGGAACAGGTGAAGTTTGGGTAAGGAATTCAACTTCTGTGGGGAATGGCATTTACAGAACAAGAGATGGGGGGGAGAATTGGCAGAAACTGGGGCTTGAAAAAACCGAACGTATAGGAAGGATCATCATTGATCCCAGAAATTCCGATATTGTTTATGTTGCTGCTTTGGGAAACTTATGGAATATTGGCAGCGACAGGGGATTATATAAGACGATCGATGGAGGAAAAACCTGGGAAAAAATCCTGTATGTTGATGAAAATACCGGTTGCAGTGATGTGGCCATTGACGGGAAAGATCCTGACATCCTCTATGCAGGGATGTGGGAATTCAGAAGAACACCATGTTCTTTCAGTTCAGGAGGGAAAGGCAGCGGACTTTACCGGTCGGCCGATGCAGGAAAAACCTGGACGAAAATAACATCAAACTTACCGGAGGGCATACTTGGCAGGATATCACTTGCTGTTTCAACTGTAAAATCAGAAATGGTTTATGCGCTGATGGAAGCAAAAAAATCAGGCTTGTACCGGTCGGTGAACAAAGGTCTCACATGGCAGATGATTACACAATCGGAAGCAATCAGCGACCGGCCATTTTATTTCTCCTCCCTTGCTTTAGATCCAGTGGATACGAACATTATCTATAAACCCGGGTTTAGCCTGTTTAAAAGCGTTGATGGTGGCAGAACATTCAGTTCGGCAGCCGTGGAAGGAGGTAACTATCACAGCGATTGTCACACATTGTATATCAGTAAAAAGGACAACAACCTGATCTATATGGGTACTGACGGGGGCGTTTATGTTTCCATGGATAAGGGAAATACGTGGCGATTTCTCAGAAATTTACCTGTATCGCAATTCTATCACATAAGTACCGATAATGCTACACCTTTTAATGTTTATGGTGGTTTACAGGACAACGGTTCATGGTACGGACCAACAGAAAGCGCCTCGGGGATCACAAATGGTGATTGGAAAAGTGTGGGCTTTGGTGATGGTTTTTATGTTTACACGGATAAGCTTGATTCTTCAATTCTTTACTGGCAGTTCCAGGGAGGACATGTGGCTCGTTATTATAAGAAAACAGGTGAGTATAAATCACTTATTCCATTTAAAGACAATGATACGAAAGATCTGCGATTTAACTGGAATACCCCGCTGGTTTTCAGTCCTTCACGAAACACCTTTTACCTTGGTGCTCAATATCTTTATAAATCCAATAACAGAGGTGATACCTGGATTCGAATTTCTCCCGACCTGACCACAGATAATCCGAATGAAGAAAAACAGGAACAATCAGGAGGATTAACAATAGACAACTCCTCTGCAGAAAATCATTGTACGATCTATACAATCAATGAATCTCCCCTCGACAGTTTGATAATCTGGGCAGGCACGGATGACGGTAATCTCCAGGTAACGGCCGATGGAGGTAAAACCTGGACAAATGTTGTCAAAAACATCCAGGCTCTTCCTGCAGAAACATGGTGTTCCTATATTGAACCGGGACGCTTTGATAAAAATACAGTTTATGTCACTTTTGATGGTCACAGAACAGGTGATAAACAACCTTATATATTTTCCTCAACTGACCTTGGGCGAACCTGGACTTCTCTGTCGGATACTTCGGTGAAAGCATATTGCCATGTTATCAAGCAGGATATTGTTAACCCCTCTCTTCTCTACCTCGGGACTGAAGGAGGACTTTATATCAGTATTGACAATGGGAAAAGCTGGGCTCATTTCACAGGCAAGGTGCCCAACGTTCCCATTATGGACATCGCCTTCCAACAACGTGAGCGCTCCCTGGTCCTTGCAAGCCATGGCCGGGGTATCATGGTCATTGATGATCTCACCCCGATCAGGCAAATCCGTGAGGATCTTCTTGAATCAGATGTAAGGTTTTTAAATACGAAAGATTATATCTTCCGGGAAGGGGATCAATCGCAAATGTGGAACGGGGATGACGAGTTTGTAGGTCAGGGTTCGGTTGAAGCTGCAAATATCGGTTATTACCTCAGGAAACGTCATATCTTTGGAAATATGGAGATAAAGATCTTTGACAAGGAAGGGACCCTTGTCCAGCAACTTCCGGCAAGTAACAGAAAAGGGATAAATATTGTTCACTGGGCAGTCAGGATGAAGCCCCCAAAAGTACCGGTCTCTCCCCAATTGGAAGGATCTGCAATGACAGGTCCCAACGTGGCACCAGGAGAATATACGGTTAAGTTGATCAAAGGAAAGGATGAGTATGAAACAAAGATAAAACTATTGCCCGATCCCAATTCACTATACTCATTGAATGATCGCGAAGTGAGACAGACCGCAGTAATGCAGGCATACCATCTGCTGGAAACGCTTGCATACATTGATCGCCAGGCAAAAGACATTATGAATGGGGCAAGGGAGAGGTCAAAAACCACATCAGGATCTCTTTCGAAAAAACTGGTTGGGATTGCCAGTAAAATGGATACGTTACACTGTAAAATTGTGTCAACCAAGGAAGGGAAGATGACCGGGGAAGAAAGACTCAGGGAAAAGATTGCTTTTATTTATGGAAGTATCTTGTCATATCTTGGAAGGCCAACCAATTCCCAGATTGAAGCGTTGGCAGGCTTTATCAAACAGGTAACCGGGATAAATGACAACCTGGGTAAGTTTGAATCCGGTGACTTTGCAAAAATCAACCATGAACTTTTGAAAGTAAACCTGAAAGAGATAAAGATTATTTCAGAGGAGGAATTTAAAAAAGAACCATAATATCCCGGATCCGGTTAAACATACTTTTCTCCTTTTTCGAGCCTGACATCATTGACATACTGTCTGATCTGCTGTTCATCGCCTTTACGGCAGATCAGCAATACATTTTCCGATTCCACCACAATACAGTCTTTTAGTCCCTGAATAACTACCACCTTTTCAGCAGGCATATTTACAATGCAATTGGTAGTATCATAAGAAAAGACACTCTTGCCCACAATGGCATTCCCGTTTTCATCCTTTGGGCGGTTTTCATACAATGAACTCCAGGTGCCCAGGTCAGACCAGGCAAAATCAGCGGCCAGCACATACACATTGTTTGCTTTTTCCATGATCCCATAATCGATTGAAATACTTTTGCAAATAGTATATGCCTGGTTGATAAAAGTATGTTCCGCCGGAGTGGCATATTTGCCGATACCATTTTTAAATAACTCAGACACTTCGGGTAAAAAACTTTCAAACGCTTTCATGATCGATTTCAAAGACCAGATGAAGATTCCTGAATTCCATAAAAAATCACCGGATTCAAGGAAGGTAACGGCCAGTTCGAGATTTGGTTTTTCAGTGAATGTTTTAACTTTCCTAAGGTGAGTATTTCTTTGATCTACCTCACTATCAATAAATTGGATATAACCATAACCGGTGTCTGGGCGTGTAGGCCTTATACCCAGAGTAAGCAACCAGTCATTTTCGGATACGGCCTCAAGGGCAGTCTGGATATTATGCAGGAAAAGATCCTCTTTATGGATGATATGATCTGAAGGTGCAACCACGATCTTTGCTTCAGGGTCTCTCGCCAGAATCCTGTAATTTGCATAGGCTATACAGGGGGCGGTATTACGTCGGGAAGGCTCACACAGCACCTGGTCTTCCTTTATTCCGGGAAGTTGTTGTTTGACAAGGTCTTTGTAATTCTCATTTGTGACAATGAGGATATTTTCCTTCCTCATGAGTTTGCAGAACCTGTTAAAAGTTTGCTGGATCAGTGTTTCTCCGGTTCCCAGAACATCAATGAACTGTTTGGGATGCAATGTCCGGCTCATCGGCCAGAAACGTGTTCCAAGGCCGCCGGCCATGATAACACAATAATAATGTTCCGACTTTTTCATGAAATGGAAATTTCAACTTTTCTGCAAAAGTACAAAGGTGTAATGAATGTTATTCTTACTTATCTCTTTTGTGCATCCTCATAAACCCTGGCCAGCGGGCTAAAAAGATATATCCGGTTATTATTCAGGCAGATGCAACGATACCGTTTTCTGATCCTCTCTTTCTTACGGAAGGTTCTTCCGTCGGGTAACCGGAAGATCGTTTCGGGAGGAAGGTTTTCAATGAATTCTTTCCCGTCGGGATCGTTATAATCCTTCATCACCCGTGTAAGATCATGCTGATATTTTGAGGTGGCTCCCAGGTTTTGAAGGTAATTTTCAAGGGATAAAAGAATATCCGGAGGAAAAACCGACAGATTCAGCAAGGGCTCCATCAATCTTCTGTAATGATACTGCCATTCCTGGCCATGCGGTTGTGGTCTTTTTTTATGCCTTCTGAATAATGTGAGCCGGTTCATCTCTTCAAGGTAGATCTTCCAAACCTCATGATGAGCCATCTCATGAACCAACGTGATGAGGAAATCAAAGGGGTTCAGGTTATTATTTACGGAGATCCAGGCATTGAGATGCTTTTGAGAAGGACGGTAGTCACCTAATTTTGATGAACGGACCCGGGCAATTCGCAGGTTGACTTCGTTCCTGTTAAACCAATCAAAAATTATTTCTTGTGAATGTTCAGGAATACAGGGACCCAGAACCTTTGCATCACGGTACATTACAGATTCCATTCCGCATTGTCTTGAACCGGATTCATGCTCCATTTTGGACAATTACATTTTTTAGGATGATGTTGCCTTTGCTGTTTGGGATAGTTCGACGAACTGCAGGAGGACAGGGAAAGTATAATAATGCAAGCCAGAATGAATAGTTTCAGGAAGTTAAACCACACAATAGAATTGGAGAATTTCATTCATCAAAGGTAAAAGAAAAAGATAAAATACTTAACGAACCTGTATTGAAAAATCATAAAAACGAAAAAGAAAACGTTATTGTTATTATTTTCGCAAAAATATTTGAATATGCATCTTTTCTATGGGATCGGGAAATATGTGATGCTGATGAAAAGAGTATTTGCCCGTCCGCAGAAACGAGTAATATTCCGGCATCAACTTTTCACCGAAATCCAGAACCTCGGCATTGATTCACTGGGTATTGTGGTTTTTATTTCCCTTTTCATGGGAGCTGTGGTAGCGATTCAGACTGCGTATAATATTGACAGTCCTTTAATTCCGCTGTCAATGGTAGGCTTTACTGCTCGGCAATCGGTGATCCTCGAATTTTCACCAACCGTCATCAGTTTGATCCTTGCCGGCAAAGTAGGATCAAGTATTGCCTCTCAAATCGGAACGATGCGGGTGACAGAGCAGATTGACGCACTGGAGATCATGGGTGTCAATTCGGCCAATCACCTGATCTTCCCAAAAGTAGTTGCATCCATCCTGATCAATCCTGTGCTGATCGTGGTGAGCATGTGGATGGGAATTCTTGGAGGCTGGCTTGCAGGAGTATTCACTGGGTTAGTTTCCACACATGATTATGTTACCGGTATCCGGCTCGACTTTCAAGCCTACACCATCTTTTATGCAATTGCTAAAACAATTGTTTTTGCGTTTATCATTTCTACAGTTTCAGGGTTTTTTGGTTATGAAACAGAAGGAGGTGCTTTGGAAGTCGGCCAGGCAAGTACCAAGGCAGTTGTTTACAGCAGTATACTCATCATCCTCTTCAATCTTGTATTGACCCAACTTTTACTGACATGATCGAAGCTAAGAACCTGAACAAGTATTTCGGGGATAATCATGTGCTGATCGATGTTTCCCACCGTTTTGAAAAAGGCAAAACAAACCTTGTTATCGGGCAAAGCGGATCGGGTAAAACGGTTTTTATGAAATTGCTGGTCGGTCTTCTGGAAGTAGATTCCGGGGAAGTGCTCTATGATGGTAAGGATTTTACAAAGATGAACTTTGAACACCGTAAGGCAATACGACAGGAGATCGGTATGCTTTTTCAGGGTAGCGCGTTGTTCGATTCCCTGAACGTTGAGCAGAATGTAATGTTTCCGTTGAATATGTTCACCCAAAGAACATTGGAAGATAAACTTGAAAGGGTCAATTTTGTTCTCAAACGGGTAAACCTGGAAAATGTCAATCCGCTAATGCCTTCTGAACTCAGCGGCGGGATGCGGAAAAGGGTTGCCATTGCCCGTGCCATTGCCATGAACCCACAATATTTGTTTTGCGATGAGCCAAATTCAGGACTGGATCCCCAGACCTCCGGTGTGATCGACATCCTTATCCAGGAGATCACACTTGAATACCAGATAACCACCATTGTAAATACCCACGATATGAACTCTGTGCTGAGCATTGGCGATAACGTGGCATTCATTTACAAGGGACGGCTTTGGTGGAAAGGGAATAAAAATGAAATCCTGCAAACCAACAACAAGGAGCTGAATGATTTTGTTTTCGGGACAGAATTAACATCCCGTTTAAAAAAATGATGTATGAATGTGCTGGATATCATTATACTCTGCTTTGTTGCCCTGCTTCTTGTTAACGGTATCCGCAAGGGATTTATCATCAGCCTGGCCTCTCTGATCGCTCTTGTACTGGGCATTTACGCTGCCGTCTTTTTTTCAAATTACATCAGGGATGTGCTCGTAGCGCATGTTCATCCGTCGAGTACCTGGTTGCCCATTCTCTCCTTCGTCCTCACATTTCTTGTGGTTGTTATCATCGTAATGCTTCTTGCAAAGGCGCTTGAGAAACTGGTCGACCTGGTCGGAATGGGATTTCTCAACAAATTAGCCGGAGCACTTTTCGGGGTTGTAAAATCCGTTTTACTGCTCAGCATAATTTTTTATACCATCCATACGATTGACACGGAAAATAAGCTGATAAAACAAAATGTTCAGGATGAATCCATGTTTTATAAACCGATTGCAATTATCTTCCCCCTGATGATGAAAACGCTTGGCAGGGATATCCGGTTCCCGGATATTCCATCTTCATGCAAGTGACCCAACCTATTTTTTGTTTTATGGTATTGACGAGACCATTGACAATTAGGAAGGGCTTTTGAATAGAGAATATTGATCAACTTACGAGCTTGTCATGGCGCAACGTTGATCAATATTCGATATTCTATATAGATCATAACTGAAACCGACTTTCCTCAACTGCACATTCATCTCCGGTGTATTCAGCAAATAGAAAACCCCAGGGTTGGGCTTATTGTTCTGATCAATGATCTGGCCTTTGTTTTCGATGAACCCGTTTGATATTGATTTTTTAAATTCAGGGTTATCGGCAGGATGAGGGAAACATGATGCTGTATAGGAATTTCACGGTTATAAAGTCATGCTGGACGATGATCTTGCAGCAATGTATGGCGTAGGGACCAAAAGATTAAAAGAACAGGTAAGAAGGAATCTTTCAAGATTTCCTGCGGATTTTATGTTTGAACTCTCAATAAATGAATTCGAATCTTTGAGGTCGCAAATTGCGACCTCAAAACGGGGAGGAACAAGATATTTGCCGATGGCGTTTACTGAACAAGGTGTTGCAATGCTTTCTTCCATCTTGAATTCGGAGAAAACCATAAAGCCGGAAATTATTTATAAATCAACGGGAAGGATTCGGGATGTGCAAGGGCGGATAATTCTATATCCATATCCAGTTCAGGCCAGTTTATTTGGGAGGGAGGGGAATACCGTATTGTTAAAATCTGATTCAAAGAGGAATTTATGAATCCGGGATAGTCTCTGAAAGGAATGAAGTACTCTTTATCCTCAACAAGGACCCATAGTCCAAGATCATTTATCCCGGTGACATTACAGGCCAAAGTGCCGGTTCCACTTTTCGATGAACCCATCTTTATTTTCCTCCACTATTTTTATGATTTCTGTTAATTCTCCTGATGAAAGATTATAAAAATCAGCAAGACCGATTACCGGATCAAGCCATATCTTTGCCGTGCCATCAGCGGTTGTAACATGTATATGCTTCCTTGTTTCTTCACGACTGTTAAAAAAGAAACGATATCTTCCGACAAGTAAGACTGTTGGTGACATGCAGAATTCTTTAAAGCAAAGATACAGAAAATTTAATAATTTCCTGTTTTGAATTTCTGAATGACCTCACCCCCGTCCCCCTGCCTCCTCAAGCCAATTATACACTGATTCCGGGGTAATGCTTTTCAGGCAAAGGCAATCTGAGGATCTTATACAATCCCTGCAATTTTTCTTCCCGGAGCAGAGATAGCCAGCGTGTTTCCCAATAGGAGCCCACCGTTCAGGCCAGATCGGCCGCATGGGAGCGTAAAGCCCGAGTGCATATTTGCCCATGGCCGCTGCAATATGCAACGGGCCTGTACTGGCAGCAATGATACCATCGCAACTGCGGATATGTGCGATGAGTTCCTCAAGTGTCAGTTTTCCCGTCAGATCATTCACACGATCCTTATTGCTATTCAGAAAATCACGGATGGAATCGCCTTCCTCCTTTGTTCCTGTAATGGAAATATTGTAAAGATCAGGAGGGAGCAGCGCGATCAGTCTTGAGAAATTCTCTGTTCCCCATTCCCTGGCGCTTCCTTTCGACCTGGGATGAAGGATAAGATTGAATTTTTTAACCGGAGCTCCGGGATCCTGAACAGTTTTAGCAGCGGATATCTCAACGCTGGTATCCATACCATACAGTTCCGGGATCTCCGCCAGCGAAAAATCACCTTTTATCCCCAGCGGGGCAAGCATTTTCAGGTTCAGCAGAGCCTCATGGAGCTTCGAGTTCTTCCGGCTGAAATAAAGAAGCCGATTGCAATACAACCAAGGGAACCAGCGGTGGGAAGTTGCTATTCTCAGCGGTATATGAGCTTCTTTTGCCGCTTTACAGATCTCTTTCACAGGGAATACATGGATGATGGCATCAGCGGCCGGTATTGTACCATCCCATTCAATAAACTCATCGACAAACCTGCACATCCCGATAATTGGCCGGGTGTAGCTTTTTCCAATGAAAGTAATTTTACAATCCGGAAAATAACTTTTAATAACACCGGCCATAGGAAGGGTCAGGATAACATCTCCCAGGTTATCGGTCCGGCTGATGATAATGTGTTTCAATCGTTAATCTTCTATGGCTTTGACACCGGGAAGTTCTTTGCCTTCAATGAATTCGAGCATGGCTCCACCACCTGTTGATACATAACTAACCTTGTCAGTCAGCTCAAATTTATGAAGCGCAGCCACTGAATCACCACCGCCAACAAGAGAAAATGCTCCATTCTCAGTGGCTTGGGCCACTGAGTGAGCAATAAATTTAGTTCCTTCCTCAAAATGGTCCATTTCAAATACTCCCATGGGTCCATTCCATAAAATGGTAGCCGATTTCTGGATCACATGGTCGAATTTCTGACAACTGGAAGGACCGATATCGAGTCCCATCCAGGGATCAGGAATGTCGTAAGCATTGGCAGATTTTACATTGGCATCGTTTGAAAATGCATCGGCAATCACAGCATCAACAGGCAGGTAAAAATTTACGCCCATCATCTTGGCTCCTTCCACGATATTCCTCGAAAGGTCAAGCAACTCTTCCTCTACCAGTGAATTTCCAACTTCACCGCCAAGGGCTTTAATAAAGGTGAACATCATCCCTCCGCCAACGATCAGGTTATCCACTTTGTCCATCAGGTGATTGATGATCTCAATTTTCCCTGAAACTTTAGCTCCGCCAAGAATAGCAGTGAAGGGGTGTTTTGCGTCCGTCAACACCTTATTTAAATTGCTCACTTCACTGGCCATCAGGTAACCGAACATTTTGTTGTTTGGGAAGAATTTTGCAATAATGGCAGTGGATGCATGGGGACGATGAGCTGTTCCAAAAGCATCATTCACATAAACATCCCCCAGCCCAGACAATTTCCTGGCAAAATCTTCATCCCCTTTTTCTTCTTCCTTATAAAAGCGGAGATTCTCAAGCAGCAGAACATCTCCGGGTTTCAAACCGGCAGCCATATTGATTGCACTTTCCCCGATACAATCGTCGGCAAATAAAACAGTACGGTTGAGCTTTGCTGAGAGATACGGAACAATGTGTTTAAGTGAAAATTTCTCTTCAGGGCCTCCCTTGGGTCGTCCAAGGTGTGACATGAGAATCACAGAACCTCCGTCGTATAATATCTTGTTGATCGTTATGAAAGTAGCGTCAATCCGGGTAGTATCCGTGATCTGAAAAGTTTCATCCAGAGGGACATTATAATCAACCCTGATAAGCGCTTTTTTATCCCTGAAATTGAAGTTATCTATATTTAGCATGGTTTAGCGTTTTATTTATTAAGGCAAATTTAAAATAATTCAAAAGATAACAGTAACTATTTTTAATTTTACCCTTTCGGATTTGAACCGTATGCATCAACTTACAGTTACCATTATAACCTACAATGAGGAAAAAAACATCCGCAGGTGTCTTGATTCTGTTAAGGAGCTTGCAGATGAAGTCGTGGTTGTTGATTCCGAATCCACAGATTCAACCGTTGAAATTTGTAAGGAATCCGGATGCCGGGTTTTTATCCGAAAATTTGACGGGTATGGACAACAAAAACAATTTGGAGTTGACCAGTCAAAGAATAACTGGATCCTCTCTATGGATGCGGATGAAATTGTTACAGAAAAGCTGAAAAATGAAATTAAGGATCTGTTAGGCCAGGAACAACCTCCACACAACGGGTATTTTGTTCCCTTTAATTTATACTATTCAGGAAAAATTCTCAGGTTTGCAAGAATCAGCCCCAACCTTCGTCTTTTTAACAGGCAATATGGGAAGTTTAACCACAAGATTGTTCATGAAGAAGTGGAAGTCAATGGCACAGTTGGTTTCCTGAAGGAGAAAGCCGTTCATTATTCTTACCAAAATCTTCACCATCATATAGAAAAGCTGAATACCTATTCAACACAGGCAGCAGAAGGGAATATTAAAAAAGGAAGTACTTTTGGGAAGTATTGGGTACCCTTAAAATTCCCGGTCAGCTTCTTTACCTTTTACATAATCCGCGGTAGTTTTCTGGATGGTTATCCGGGTTTTATCTGGGCTTTCATGGCAGCTTTTTATGGTTCACTGAAGATTGCCAAGACCATTGAAATGATTGAGGGACAAAGGGACAAAGGGACAGAGGCACAAAGGCACAGAGGCGCAGAGTAAAAGTGCGTTCTTTTAAACCAGAAGTAAACAATTAGGGGAATAGGCTATTTCCCTGAAAAAGAAATGACAGAAAAATTCTTCAGAGAATTCATCCGGGCAGGATATATTTTTGGGATTGCTTTGATCTTTGTTTCACTGGCACATTCCAAATTTTTTCTGAGTTTCGGCCAGTTCTTTATTGCCGGCGCATGGTGCCTCGAACGCTATGACCTGAGAAGACTGAGAGGATTTTTCCCCGGGAAGAAAATTTACCAGGTAACACTCTTTATAGTTCCATATCTGTTATATCTTTTTTTCAGGAGTATTTATTATGGATTCAAATGTTTCTTCCGGAATAAGCCTGCGCTGATTTTTAGTTCTATTTATTTGCTGCATGTTGTGGGAACCATTTATTCCCTTTATCTGGTTAGGATTCAGGGATATGAAAGCATGGGTGATTATCTTCAGAATCTCGGTGTAAATAGTGAATTTCTTTATGCTTTAAAGGACCTGCGAACCAAATTGCCCCTTTTCCTCCTTCCATTATTCCTGTCAACTTCCGAGGCTTTCGGAAGAAGGCAATTTTACTGGCTGATGCTTCTCTTTATTGCGTCAGTTACTGTACGCACCTTTATCAATTCATGGAATTTGTTTCAACACAATTATATCGATATCCGCGAAATATCAAGGTCGGTTTCCCACATTATTGTAAGTCTTCTGATCTCGCTTACGCTATTCATCATCGGCTATCTGGTTATCCGGAACCGCTCGGTCCGCCCCGGAATGAAGATCATCCTTGGGATCCTGTTCGCCTGGTTGATCATCTATTCGGTCATTTCCAAATCCACAACCGCTATTGTGGTTACCACCATCACATTTATTTTTACGCTAATCTTGTTATTGTTCCACAGTAAGAAACAAATCCTGAAAATTGTGATAGGTGTTTTCATCTTGCTGATCATGAGCGGAATATACCTTTATTTAAACAGGGTTGTGAGGGATTATCATGATGTAGGATCCATCGATACTACCCGTCTGGAACAATTTACATCTCATGGAAATAAATATTCTCATTATACAAGGGTTCATGAAAAAGAAAATGGTCATTATATATGGTTATATATTCAGTGGGAAGAATTAAAGGAAGGCTGGAATAAGAGAAGTAAAATAAATTATGATAGTCTGGACAAGAATAACCAACGCATCAACAATACGTTGGTCAGGTACATGACTTCGAAAGGGTACAGGAAGGATGCTGACGGGATAAACAACCTGACCAATGAAGACATTCATAATATTGAGATCGGGATTGCGAACGAAACCTATACCAAAGCACTGAGTATCAGGGGAAAAATAGATGAATTTCTTTATGGTTTGGATAAATACAAGGAAACAGGGGATCCTTCCGGATCCTCCACGATGCAACGGATCGAATACTGGAAAGCTTCTCTGGAAATTATCCGTGATAAATGGCTGACCGGTGTTGGAACGGGAGGTATGAATAAAGTTTTTAATGAACAATATGAGAAAATGCACTCAAAACTCGGAAAAAATCAGCGGTGGAGGTCGCATGACCAGTTTCTCTCTATTTTGGTAGGGTTCGGCATCTTCGGCTTCATCTGGTTCCTGTTTGCGATCATATATCCGGCCATCATCAAGGATAAATTCAAGGATTACTATTTTCTCATCTTTTTTATCATTTCGATGCTGGCTTTTATCCCTGAAGATACGATTGAAACCCAAGCTGGTGCTACGTTCTTTGCCTTTTTCTATTCATTTTTCATGTTTGGAAGAAAGGAAGAAGACCCGGTGTAAAGAAACTCAACCCCAAGCGGAAAGCGGAAAACTGGGGTGAGGAGGTTAGGTTAATATCAATGATAAATTAAACAATTTTCAACTATGAATGAAAATTCTGTTTCTCCCGGCAAATGGCTGATTATTGTCAACCCGAATGCAGGGATCGGTAAAGGGGCAAAAGACTGGGCGAAAATCAACAGGCTTTTGTTGGACGAAGGATTTGATTTTGAAGCCCGGTTTACAGAGCACCGCGACCATGCCAATCATCTTGTTTCGGAATCCATCGGAAAAGGTTACCGTGATATTATTGTGGTTGGCGGGGATGGTACATTAAATGAGTCAATGAACGGTATTTTCAATCAGGATACAGTTCCGCCACATGAAATTTCCCTGGGGATGATACCCCTTGGTACCGGCAATGACTGGTGCCGGATGTTTGGGATTCCTTTTGATTATCAAGGTGCCATCGGGATACTGAAAAAGAAGAAGACATTTCTCCAGGATGTGGGAAAAATCAGTTATTTTAAGAAGGAAATCCGCTTTACCCGTTATTTTCTAAATATAGCAGGGATGGGATACGATGCCCTGGTTGCAAAAAAAACGAATATCATGAAGGATCAGCATAAAGGCGGACCCTTCACATATATCTACTTTGTATTTGCCAGCCTGTTCCAGTACAAATTTATCGAAGCGGGTATTGATGTGGATGACAAACAGGTATTTAAAGGAGAAATGTTTTCAATGAATGTCGGGATTTGTAAGTTCAATGGAGGAGGGATGATGCAGGTTCCTTTCGCTGTGCCTGACGATGGACTATTCGACATTACGCTGATTAAAAAAGCATCCAAATTCATTGTGATCCGTCATGCACGTAAACTCTACGATGGAACGATCGTGAATCTTCCTGTAGTTGAAACCTATCGTGCAAAAACGGTCAGGATACGCTCTGTCGGAAAGATATACCTTGAAGCCGATGGTGAGTCACTTGGTCATACACCACTGCTGTTTGAAATATTACCGAGGAGTTTGAAAGTAATTGTTGGGATCTAGCATCTAAGCATCTTTCCAATCTCCTGAATCCCTGATAAGTTCAATAAGTTCTTCAACAGCATTCGACTCATCAATATTTCTTTTAACCAGTTCCTCTCCCTTATAAAGCATAACCTTGCCTTTTCCGGCGCCAACATATCCGTAATGTGCATCCGCCATTTCACCCGGGCCATTCACAATACAACCCATAACAGCGATTTTCAAACCTTTCAGATGCCCGGTTACCTGTTTTATTTTTTCAAGAGTTTCCTGGATGTTGAACAGGGTTCTGGCACAGGAGGGACATGAAATATATTCTGTTTTGGTGATCCGTACTCCTGTGGCTTGAAGGATACCATAGGCGACCGGGATTTCAAATTCCGGATCTTCAGTGATGGAAACACGGATAGTGTCTCCGATCCCATCCGCCAGGAGACTTCCGATTCCAACAGCAGATTTGAGCCTGCCGTCCTCACCGGCGCCTGCTTCAGTCACACCGAGATGCAATGGATAGTCCAACCCTTCAGTTCTCATCCGCTCCACTAAGCGCCGGTTGGCCTGGATCATGACCCTGGTATTGCTTGCTTTCAATGACAAAACCAGATCATGGAAACCAAATGCTCCACAGATGTGGGCAAATTCCAAAGCCGATTCCACCATTCCCTCCGCTGTATTCCCGAACCGGCTGATGATCCGATCGGACAAGGAACCATGATTGGTCCCGATCCTTATCGCTGTACCATGTTCTTTGCAGATTTTTAACAAGGGTTTCAGCCGGGTTGCTATTTGTTCCAAGGCTTCTTCATTGTTCATATCGCGTGACGCGTGACGCGTAACGCGTGACGAATGCTCAATATAATTACCGGGATTGATCCTTACCTTTTCCACGATCGTCGCAGCAATCTCTGCAAGTTTGGGATTAAAATGAACATCAGCGATCAGTGGTGTTTTATAGCCTTTGTTAACTAATTCCTTCTTGATATTCCTGAGATTTTCCGTCTCCCTGATCCCCGGAACAGCGATCCTCACATATTCACAACCGGCCAGGATCATCCTTATCGACTGTTCCACCGTTCCTTTTGTATCCAATGTATCCGTATTGGTCATCGACTGAACACGGATGGGATGATCACCTCCCATAGGTAAATCACCTATGTTGACTACACGGGTTTTAAATCGGGAATATGAAGGGAAACTGGTCATTAAGTCATTGATCATTGGTCACTGGTCATTGGTAAATTACATTAATCCCTTGATCCTGGGCTTTCCGGCAATAAAATCCTTTAGATAATAAGGTTCGAAATAAGCAAGATTTTCAAAATCATCAGATAGAAATTTGCGATACGATAAAGGGATCATGTATTTAGCCGAAGGGTTGAAATCATCCATGTAAATCATATTTTTTTTATCACTGAGAATTGCTTCACACTTCTTTGCACCATCCCCGCCAAATACAATAGTTTGATAGTTAATAAGATCAATAAAGGAATGATCGTCAATGATTTCCGCAACCGGGGCATGAATTTCCTTTCCTCCTGAATCGTAAAGACCATAGTAAACCTCCATTCTCCTTGCATCAATCATCGGGCAATAAAGAATGCTATCATTATCGACTTCCGGCTTCTGACTTACGACTTCTGACTTACGACTTCTGACTATTTCCCTCATTCCATCTGCCATTGCGTTCAGGGTTCCCACAGCGATCAATGGCTTTTCCAGGGCATAGCATAATCCTTTGGCTGTTGCGACACCGATTCTCAACCCTGTATAGGACCCCGGGCCTTTGCTTACGGCAACTGCATCGATGGATGACAGGGAGATGCCAGATTCCGCCAATGCTTCATCAATTAACAGGGTGATCATGGAAGCATGGCTGTTTTTACGGCTGGATTCCTTTAAAGATATTAGTTCGTTATCCAGTGAAAGGGATATTGAGCAAACAATAGTCGCCGTTTCGATATGAAGAATAATTGCCAAATTGGTTCAATCATTCCTTTATAAACAGATCTTTCTTGTCAACTTTCTTAACATTATCGCCATTTTTCAGGGTTTTGGAAACGGCGGTATAAGGTCCGACTATAATTTCATCACCCGTTTTTAACCCGGATAAAATCTGAATATAGTTTATATCCTGTATACCGGTTTTGACATTCACTTTTTTTGCAGTTCCGTTAGTAAAGATAAATACACACTCCTGGATTTCCGAAGATTTTTTTGAAGCTCCGACGTATTCAACCTGGTCTTCCCCTTCCGGCTTTTTAGTTTTATTTTTGGCATTGACTTTTTTCAGGGTGTCTTTATCAGCCCGTGTAGTAACGGCCTGAATAGGGATGGTTAAGGCATCTCTGGCTGTTTCCGTCTGGATTTCAACAGTTGTCGACATTCCTGGCCGGAAAGGCGAAAAGTTTGGATTTTTCGGATCAAGGAGATCTTTATAGGAATCCTTAATGAGATGGATCTTTACATTGAAGTTAGTCACCTGGTCAACGCTGACACCTGTTGTATTGGCTGATGTAGCGATTTCTGTAACGATACCCTTGAATTTTCTGTTCAGGTAGGCATCTACCTCAATCAGGGCAGTATCTCCCATTTTCACACGAACGATATCGTTTTCATTCACTTCTACCTGTGCTTCCATTTCATTCAGGTTGGCGATCCGCATAATTTCTGTACCACTTGAGAATTGTGAAGCCCCGGTAACCCTTTCTCCCTTCTCAACACTTAGCTTTGACACGGTACCGTCGTTTGGGGCGAAAATAGCAGTGCGTGTAAGATCTTCTTTGGCTCTTTTCAGACCGGCTTCTGAAGACTTCACCATATATTCGCTGGCTTTAATATCCTGCTGAGCCGCATCTACCTGGGCTTTGGATACAGCATATGAAGATTTTGCCTGGTCATATTCTGCCTGGGAGATAACATTTTGGTTAAAAAGCTTTTCCTGCCGTTCGAAAGTGGACTTTGCATTCTCGAACTGTGCTTTTGCCTGCGAAGACCTGGCTTGAGCATTTGCAGAATTAGCCTGTTGTGTATTCATGCTGGCAACGCTCTGGTCATAAGCCGAGATGTAAATCTCCGGGTCGATCTTTGCAAGCAGGTAACCTGCTGTAACCTCTTCACCCTCTTTAACATATAGTTCGACAACCTCCCCTGAAATGTAAGGACTGATCTTAATATCTTTCTCCGGCTGTATCTTGCCGTTTGCAGAAACCGTTTGAGTGATGGTTCTTTTCAATACTTTTTCTGTAGTGATCCTGGTCCCTTCATTTTTCTTTCCTTTGAAGACTGCAAGCAGAATGACGGCAACGACGATTACGATACTACCAATAATGATCCAATTTCTTTTTTTTGTTTTTTTTGAGGCCATGGAATTTCTTAATTGTTATTGATTAATGCTTATGGGTTTGCCCATGTAGTAATTGAGAATGGTGGACTTAAAGATGAAGTCATATTTTGCTTGTAAAAGTTCCGACCGGGCTTTCACCAGGTCTTTTTTACTGGTGTTGAAATCAAATGAAGTCAGCATCCCCACATCAAATTTTTCCTGGGTGTACTTAAACGATTCTTCCTGTGCAGTAACCATAGCTGTAGCAGATTTGTACTTTTTCAGCGAAGCTGCTGCATCGGCATAGGCCTGTTCAATACTTTTCCGAAGATTTCTTTTTTGCATCTCCAGATTCAGTTCTGCCTGGTCCACCTGTATTTTTGCCTGGGCAATCGCTGTCCGAACCTGCCAGCCATTAAATATCGGAATACGCAGGTTAAATCCGAGGGATTTATTATCGTTTCCTGAAATCTGGTCGGAAAATGATTTTACCCGGTAAGAATAAACGGGATAACTTTTATACACCGGATCGCCATTCCCATTGACTTTCCCTACAAAGTAAGGGATTGAATCAACAGGGCTATTAGGGTCGACCTCTTTTGCGGCTCCGGAATAACCTGTTCCCCATGTGCCGCCGGCAGTAAGGACCGGCGATAAGGATCCCCTGGAAATGGCAAGATTTTTTTCACTCATCTTCACTTTCAGTTCTGCCGATTTGATCTCTGGTCTGCTCAATAAAGCATATCCGAATACCTGTTCCGGAGTAAGCAGGTCTTTCGGGGCTTCCACGGATTTCAGCCTCGGTTTTTCTATGATGAAATCTTTTGTAACGGGAAGATCAATCAACTGCTGGAGCGTAAGGTTGGAAATATTCAACAGATTTTCTGTGGTGATTACAGTCAAGTCATCGGCTGACTCCTGTGCCTGGATATTCAGGAGATCCCCCCTGGCAGATGAACCTGCATCCACCCTTTTCCGGATACGGGTAACCTGGTCTGTAGTTACATCACGCTGGGCACGGGCAACATCCAGAAGTTCAGAGTTTAAAAGAATATCAAGGTAATACCCCGCCACTGCCAGGGATATATTATTCCTGATTACATCAAGGTCATAGTTGCTGGCCAGGATATTGATCTTGTTCTTTTGAATGGTATTCAGCCTGGTTAATCCGCTGAAAAGCGTCAGGTTTGATGAAATGTAAAAATTATTGGACCTTACAGTTGTTGTGGCAAAGGTATTGGTATACATGTCGATGGTTTGTCCAAAGTTCCATGTGTTTGTTGCATCCCCGTTAAGGTCAGGCAGAAGACCGAGAATGCTCTGCAAATGTTGTTTTTTATTTGCTTCAACCGTCAGTACCTGGTTCTTGATATCCAGGTTGTTCGTTAATGCATAATTGATGCAATCTTCTAAAGTCCAGATCTTCTGGGCGACCGTTGTGGTTTTCGCAAGAAACAGAATGAACAGCATCCCTGCTACCCATGATGCTTTTGTAAGTAAAGTATTCATTGAGATGTAAGGTTAAAATCATAAAACATAAGTGACTTCCCGAAATACCGGCTTATGTAGCGCTCAAAGTTAGACAATTTTAGAAAACGCTTACCCGGTAGTAATTATTTTATTGAAATGAATATATCGTAAATATTATCAGACGCATTAAAGATAAAATCGTTACATGATAATTTAATTTCCCGTAATTTTGCAGACCAAGTTTTTAAAATGGATCCGAAATGAGAAAATTTTTTGGTGTTATTTTAACGATAACATTTCTAAGTTCGCTGGTTATTATATCATCATGTTCCGAAAAAAGTGTCAATGTCGGGAATCTTCATATTACTGTGGTTGACTCTACCGGTGCGCCGATGGAAGCAGCAGGAATTTTTATCTCCTCGTCCTTACTGGATATGCAAACAGGTTACCACGTTGCCTCAGCCTGGACAAATTCAAGCGGTCAGGTCTTTTTCGACGATCTGGCGCCCGGATATTACTGGTACAGTGCAAAAGGCTGGAACGATTCCGGAGCAGCCATGGTTTATGCAGGAGAAGACATACGCGTCTATTTATGGTTGAATTCCCATGACAAGAAATAGAAATATTTCTTACTTTTGCACGGTTTTTCTTTTTATCAACACGATTAACTTGTCAACGAATGCACGGTAAAGGTACATTGGTGAATTTTATTGCTTTTGTTGGTTTTTTCCTTTTCGGGCAAATGGCTTATTCCCATGGGCAGGAAGGCACCTCGCTTGAACCCTGGGATTCCACAAAACACAAAACCGAAAAGGAGTTTGCCGGAAAAGAAAAATTTGACGCAGGCAAACTAATAATCGAACACGTCACCGATAATCATGAATGGCATATAGTAACTCTTGGGAGAACGCATATTACCATACCTCTCCCTGTAATTTTGTATTATGATGGTCATCTTTATTCTTTCTGGTCAAACAGGTTTCATAATCCGGAACATGCCTACCGGGGATTCGTCATTCAGGAGGATAGTCCGGACAGAGGTAAAATAATCAGGGCCGGCATCCATAACCCCGGAGTTGCCATACTACCTGTTTACGATTTTTCCATTACCAAAACCGTTTTTGCTGTTCTTTTCAGCAGCCTGCTCCTGATCCTGATCTTTATTTCGGTTGCCAATACATATAAAAGTACACCGGATAAAGCCCCGAAGGGATTACAGAATGCGATGGAAGTAATAATTCTTTTCATACGGGATGATATTGCAAAAAGCTCCATCGGGGAAAAAAGATATGAAAAGTATGTTCCTTACCTGTTAACGATCTTCTTCTTTATATTTTTTAACAACCTTTTGGGGATTATTCCCTTGTTTCCCGGAGGCGCAAATGTTACAGGGAACATTGCAGTAACAGGTGTGATGGCGGCCTGCACACTGGTCATTACCACCTTCAGTGCAAACAGGCATTACTGGATTGATATCATTAATACCCCCGGAGTTCCCTGGTGGTTGAAACTTCCTGTTCCATTGATGCCGGTTGTAGAATTCATCGGGGTGCTTACAAAACCCTTTGTATTGATGGTACGACTATTTGCGAATATGCTTGCCGGGCATATTATTATTCTCGGTTTCATCAGCATCATATTTATTTTTGGCGGAATGGCCGTTGCCCTTGGTTATGGAGTTTCTATCGTATCATTGGCGTTTATGGTCTTTATGGACCTGCTGGAAATCCTGGTTGCATTGATCCAGGCCTATGTCTTTACATTGCTGTCGGCATTGTATTTTGGACTTGCAATAGGAGAACCCAAACACCATTAATTTAATTAAAGATTAAAAATTACGAATTTTTTTTCCTTAATGACCTAATGACTAATGACCAATGACTTAATAATTAGATTTTTAACCATCACAGAACCCTTAGTAATAACTTAAATATAATCATTATGCATTTATTGTCAATTTTATTAGAGGTAGTTAACAATTTTACACCCTTTGCAAAATTGGGTGCAGGATTCGGAGCAGGCATCGCAGCGATTGGAGCCGGTATTGGTATCGGCCAGATCGGCAGAGGCGCCCTCGAATCAATAGCCCGTCAACCGGAAGCATTGGGCGATATCCGTTCAAACATGATCATCGCTGCTGCCCTCGTTGAAGGAGTTGCATTCTTCGCTATCGTTGTTTGTCTGCTCATCCTTTTCATTTAGGAACCCGGCAGATTGCAAGGAAGGAAGACGGTTGGCCTGACTTCCGGGCACAAATGTCCCCTCTCCGGCTTGCCTTAAAAGGGGCAAGTCAGGGAGGAGAAATTATTAATCACATAAAATAACTGATATGGAATTAGTTAGTCCCGGTATTGGATTGATCTTTTGGATGACCCTGGCTTTTCTTGCAGTTCTGTTCATCCTCGGAAAGTATGCATGGAAACCGATCATGAAAGCCTTAAAAGAGAGGGAACTCACCATTCATGAAGCGCTTAACGCTGCTGAACGAGCAAGGGAAGAAATAACCCAGCTCCAGGTCAACAATGAAATTCTGATCAGGGAAGCAAAAAATGAAAGGGATCTGCTGCTTGGAGAGGCCCGTAAACTAAAGGATTCCATTATCGAGGAAGCCCGCCAGAAAGCAAGTGAAGAAGCCAACAGGATCGTCATTAACGCTAAGGAAAGCATTCATTATGAAAAAATGGCGGCCATGAGCGAATTGAAAAATCAATTGGCAGATCTTTCCCTCGAAATTGCTAAAAAAATCCTGAAAAGAGAATTGGCAGATCCACAAAAACAGGAAGCTTTTGTTAATGAACTCCTGACAGATGTAAAATTTAATTAGCGGCATTCAAACATACAGAACCGATGAACCTCTCACACATAGCCGTCCCTTATGCTAAAGCATTCTTTGAAGTAGCGCTGGAGCAGCATTCTCTGGAAGAGGCCATGCAGGATATGAAACTTATTCAGAACATTTGTAAAACCAGCAGGGAGCTGAGGCTTCTGTTGAAGTCCCCGATTGTTACTACGGATAGGAAATCAAAGATCGTCCGCCTGATCTTCGAAGACAAAATATCAAAATTAACCATCTCCTTTCTGCTCATTATTCTTCGCAAAAGAAGAGAAAATATTATTCCCGACCTGGCGGATGAATTCCTGGAACTATATAAGGATTATAAAGGTATCCTGACCACATACCTGAAAACCGCATATCCGGTAAGCGAGGAAGTCAGGCAAAAAATCATTGCGGTTTTAAAACAACAAACCAACAAAGAAATTGAATTGTTCGAAGAAACCAATGAGGAGATCATCGGCGGCTTTATTTTGCGTTGGAAAGATCAGCAATATGATGCAAGCATTTTAAAACAGCTTAACAAGCTAAAACATGAAATTGCTTCAATTAACCTGTTTGTAAAAGGATTTTAGCTACCCACCTCCCATCTCCCTCCCTAATTTAGGGAGGGGGAGAAGGGGGTAGGTACCGGGAAAAATAGTACTACACTTTAAAGCAAGAAATTAACAGAAATAAAAATGGCAGAGATCAAACCAGCAGAGGTATCGGCAATACTAAGGAGAGAATTGGCAGGATACCAGAATGAAGCAGAACTGGAAGAAGTGGGGACAGTTCTTCAGATTGGCGATGGAATTGCCAGAATTTACGGACTTGGTAATGCAGAATCAGGAGAATTGATAGAATTTGAGAAAAACGGCCTGAAAGCCATTGTACTCAACCTCGAAGAAGATAATATTGGTGCGGTACTCCTGGGAGAAGCTTACGATCTGAAAGAAGGAGACAGTGTTAGAAGAACCCGGAAGATTGCCTCCATTGAAGCAGGTGACGGATTATTGGGCCGTGTGATCAATACCCTTGGGGAACCGATCGACGGTAAGGGAAAGATACCAGGTAAACGGTTCGAAATGCCTTTGGAAAGAAAAGCGCCCGGTGTGATCTACCGTCAACCTGTGAACACACCGATCCAAACAGGTATCAAAGCCATCGACGCTATGATCCCGATCGGACGCGGTCAGCGTGAGCTCATCATCGGCGACCGGCAAACGGGAAAAACGGCCATTGCTATTGACGCCATCATCAACCAGCGTGAGTTTTATGAGAAAGGGGAGACCGTTATTTGTATATATGTAGCTATCGGACAAAAAGGTTCAACGGTTGCCAACATTCATCAGATACTCGAAGAACATGGTGCAATGCCTTATACCGTGATCATTTCTGCAACTGCATCCGACCCGGCAGCCATGCAATTTTATGCACCTTTTGCTGGTGCCGCCATTGGTGAATTTTTCAGGGATACCGGACGTTCTGCATTATGTATCTACGATGACTTGTCAAAACAGGCGGTAGCTTATCGTGAAGTTTCCCTGTTATTGCGTCGTCCCCCGGGACGTGAAGCCTATCCCGGCGATGTCTTTTATCTTCATTCCCGTTTGCTTGAAAGAGCTGCAAGGATCATCTCGGCAGATAAGATTGCAAAGCAGATGAATGACCTTCCTCTCTCTATCCGGAACATGGTGAAAGGAGGAGGATCTTTAACCGCATTGCCAATCATTGAAACACAGGCAGGTGACGTTTCTGCATATATCCCGACCAACTGCATTTCCATCACCGACGGCCAGATTTTCCTTGAAACAAGTTTATTCAACGCCGGTATCCGTCCTGCAATTAATGTGGGTATCTCTGTTTCCAGGGTAGGTGGATCAGCACAGATCAAATCCATGAAAAAAGTTGCCGGAACATTGAAACTGGCACAAGCTGAATACCGTGAACTGGAGGCGTTTGCCAAATTCGGTTCCGACCTTGATGCCTCTACACGTAATGTACTGGAAAAAGGTTCCCGTAACGTGGAAATTCTGAAACAACCCCAATACTCGCCCATGCCGGTAGAAAAGCAGATCGCAATTATTTTCTGCGGAACCAGGAACCTGTTGCGCAGTATCCCGGTAGATAAAATATCTCTTTTTGAAATGGAATACCTTAATTTTATGGAGATTCATCATAAGGAAGTACTGAAGAACCTGAAGGAAGGAAACCTGCTTGACGAAGATGTTAAAACGATGGAATCTGTTGCAAAAGAGATCACAGAAAAATACAAAGAAAAGAAATAGTAGCAGAAAATGGCCGGATTAAAGGAAGTCAGGGTTCGTATTGCATCTGTAAAGACCACTTTACAGATCACCAGCGCAATGAAAATGATGGCTGCGGCTAAATTAAGGAAAGCACAAACTGCAATCGTTAAATTGCGTCCATATGCACTGAAACTAAATGATATTCTAAGGAATTTAAGCTCCAGCATTGAGGATTCAAATGAAAATCTTTATGTAAAACAGCGTCAACCGGAAAAGATATTACTTGTCGTCATCGCTTCCAACCGTGGATTGTGCGGGAGTTTTAATTCCAATGTTATCCGAACAACCACTTCCCTGATTGCACATGACTATACTGCTCAATCCCGGAAAAACAATGTAAGCCTGATCACAATTGGCAGGAAAGCATCAGATCATTTCCGCAAACGCAATTACAATGTTGTTGAAAACCGTGATGATCTTTTTGATAACCTTACCTATGAGAATGTTGCATTGCTTGCAGAGAAAATCATGATGTCTTTCCTCAACAAGGAGTATGACCGGGTTTACATTATTTACAATCAATTTAAGAA
This sequence comes from Bacteroidota bacterium, assembly GCA_026391355.1. Lineage (GTDB taxonomy): Bacteria > Bacteroidota > Bacteroidia > Bacteroidales > FEN-979 > CAIYUC01. Next base: position 29,116 of record JAPLDH010000008.1, read on the forward strand.
TGCGGCCGTTCAGACCCTGACGGTAGAGCAGTACTTGCCCATTATGCCAGTGAATTCAAAACAGGAATCAATCAACAATGATGCTTTATCGAATTATATTTTTGAACCGGATAAAGAAACAATCATCCGGGAACTGATCCCGAAATCCTTGCGCATCAAGTTATTTAAAGCGCTTCTTGATTCATTTGCTTCAGAGCAGGGGGCACGTATGACTGCAATGCAGAATGCCTCCGTAAACGCACAGGACATGATTCGCGATCTTCAGCTTTCCTATAACAAAGCCCGGCAGGCAGCCATCACCAAGGAACTTCTTGAAATTGTAAGTGGTGCTGAAGCGTTAAAGGGCTAATAAAGAAGTGTGAGCAACTTATTATACCAGTTTCTGCCATATTTCCGAATCAATGAATCCCCTGCAAACTGGTAAAGTGCAATTTTTTGCTTACTTCCATTCTCCAGTGCATTCTTGCAGATCGGCCATTTGTGATAATTTACTGCATCGTTTTCACCGATTTTGTTAATCCGGATCGGGTACAAATGACAGGAAACCGGCTTTTGGAAAGTGATTTTCTTTTCCGAATAAGCTTTTTCAATGGCACACCGCGCAATGCCGTTATCAAAATAAACATAGGCACATTCCCTTCCTTGAACCAATGGCGTAACGAACTTTCCTTCAGCATCATAATCAAATACACCCAAGTTTTCTACCTCGGCGATCCCTTCCCGTCTCATGAAGGGCTTTATATCGTCGATGTGGTCTTCGAGCAAAGAGATTTCCTCTTCCTCCAAAGGCGCCCCTGCATCTCCTTCAATGCAACAGGCCCCTTTGCACTTGTCAAGGTCACAGCAGAAGGAAACATCCCGAATGTCGTCGGAAATAATGGTGTTGCCATTAAGAATCATTTTGCAAAGATACCAACTCTTAATGTAGAAATGTAGGAATATAGGAATATAGGAATGTAGGAAAATAGAAATGAAGGAATGCAAACAATTAAAATATTATGATAAAATGTGTGACCTTTTTAATGTATAACCGATTAAGGAAAAAATACAGGAGATGAAGACAAACATTATTAAAGAGAAGAGTTTTGACTTTTCAGCAGAGGTTGTGTTCCTCTATCAATATCTTGTAAAGGAAAGACACGAATACATTTTATCAAAACAACTGATCAGGTCGGGGACTTCCGTCGGAGCTAATACCGCTGAAGGTCTTGGTGGACAAAGCCCTAAAGACTTTTGTCATTGTCTCAATGTGGCTTATAAAGAAGCACGGGAATCATTCTACTGGATTTCGCTTCTCAAGAAAACAAACTATTTGAATGCTGAAAAAGCAGATCCGGTGCTGTTAAAATGTGATGAGATCATCAGGATCCTATGCTCGATCCTGAAAACCACAAATGAAAGGTATAATCTTTCAAAATAATTCCTACATTTCTACATTTCTACATTTTTCTCCTCCTGTATTGCAGATTTAGCATCAATCTAAATAGCACATAGATTGAAGCTTCCATATGTAAAATATTAGGTGGTTTCATAATAATTTATAATTTTGCCGCTGAATTTTAGTTAACTATTTCACATCCTATGAGTGCTGAAAGCTTGATTCTGTTCTTCATTGTCGGCGCATTCCTTGTCGGGATCGCCATCTTGTTCTCCAGTTACATTCCACCGAAATCGACAAATCCCCAGAAATCGGAAACCTATGAATGTGGTATTCCCACAGAGGGGATCACCTGGCTCCAGTTCAATGTTGGTTACTACCTTTTTGCCATTGTATTTCTGGTGTTTGACGTTGAAACTGTTTTCATATTTCCCTGGGCAAGGGTTATGAAAACAGCCGGTACAAAAGGTTTTGTGGAGATCATCATTTTCTTTTTCGTACTTGGTGCAGGTTTGTTGTACGCCTGGAAGAAAGGAGCATTGAAATGGGAATAAAAAACATGAAAGAAAAGGATTTCCGGGACAATGAAACACTGGAAACCTTTAAACTCCCGAATCGAAATTTCCTGCTTACGACAATTGACGACATTATTGACTGGGGACGGTCGAATTCGGTCTGGCCACTTACTTTTGCAACAAGCTGTTGCGGTATTGAAATGATGGCCGCAGGCGCTTCCCGCTACGACTTTGCCCGGTTCGGAATCGAGGTTTACCGTGCCAGTCCCCGCCAGGCGGATGTGATCGTTGTAGCAGGCACCGTAGTCAATAAAATGGCCCCGGTCTTAAAGAGATTGTATGACCAGATGTCGGAACCGAAATATGTGATTGCAATGGGTGCATGTGCCGTTTCCGGCGGGCCATTTTTCTATAATACCTATCATGTGGTGAGGGGAGTTGATCATGTAATACCGGTAGATGTTTACATTCCCGGTTGTCCTCCCCGTCCTGAAGCATTATTATATGGTGTTATGCAACTGCAACGTAAAATAAAACTACAGTCGGTGACTGAAATGAACAAACCCCTTTGATCCAGCAAGTCAAACCATCATCATGGATAACGAAAGCATAAAGGAAAGAGTTCAGGCCCTCGTCCCTGAAGCTCAATTGGAAGAAAACAAGCAGTTTATCACCTTTGTCATTCCGGCAGAGAAGATGCATGATCTGGCCCTCAGTCTGAAATACAATGAGGACCTGGCATTTGATTATCTTTTCTGTCTTACTGGTGTTGATACTGTAAAACACCTTGTAGTTGTCTATCACCTTGCATCAACAAAACATGGCCATTCCCTCGTTTTAAAGGCACAGACCACAGACCGGGAAAATCCCGCATTTGATACAATTTGTGATATCTGGAAATCGGGTGAGTTTTACGAACGGGAAGTTTTTGATATGTTTGGTATCCGGTTCAATAATCACCCTGATTTAAGGAGGATCTTCCTGGATGAGAACTGGAAAGGATTTCCATTCAGGAAAGATTATGTCGATGAAGTAAATATCGTTGAACTTTAAGTATGAAAGAAGTCATCCACACCCCCGTACCGTACATTGAGGAAGAGGAATACCATATCAATATGGGTCCTCAGCACCCTTCCACGCATGGGGTGCTCAGGCTGGTTGTCACCCTCCAGGGGGAGATCGTGAAAAAGCTAAAGCCACATTGTGGCTATATTCACCGCGGCATTGAAAAAATGTGTGAAAAGGATACCTATCCACAGATCATCCATCTTACGGACCGGATGGATTATCTTTCGGCACACATCAACAACCACGCAGTTTGTTTGCTTGTCGAAAATGCCCTTCAGGTTGAAGTTCCGGAAAGGGTGAAATACATCCGCACCATCATCGATGAACTGACCCGTATCCAGTCGCACCAGCTCTGGTGGGCATGCTATGGTATGGATCTTGGCGGATTGACCTGCTTTTTCTATGGTTTGCGGGACCGCGAAAAGATCCTCGATATTTTTGAACAATCCTTTGGATCAAGGTTACTCCATAGTTATTATGCACCGGGCGGCCTGATGATGGATATTCATCCGGATTTCCAGAAAAATGTCAAGGCATTTATCAAATATTTCCGCAAGAAGATAAAAGATTACGACCGGATCCTTACGGGTAATGTCATCATGCAGGAAAGAACGCGGGGTATTGGAATACTTACCAGGGACAATGCAATCAGTTATGCTGTTACAGGTCCTTCGGGACGTGCTTCAGGTTTTAGCTGCGATGTAAGGAAGCACTATCCATACGCATGTTACGACAAAGTTGACTTTAAAGAGATCCTGTATACCGAAGGGGATACGTTGCACCGGTATTTTGCCAGGATGGAGGAGATGCGTGAATCGATGAAGATCATCGAACAACTCATTGATAATATTCCGGCAGGGGATTATTCAGCCAAGATGAAGGCGGTATTGAAGCTTCCTGCAGGGGAATATTACCAGCGGGTTGAAACTGCAAGGGGCGAATTGGGGGTATATTGTATCAGTGACGGCAACAAAACTCCATTCCGCATGAAATTCCGTTCTCCCAATTTCAGTAACCTGGGCGTATTGGATTCAATCAGCAGGGACACGAAGATTGCTGACCTTGTAGCCATTGGCGCTTCCCTTGATTTTGTAATTCCTGATATAGACAGATAACATCATTACGATATGGCTTTCAGTATTTATGACTTTACTTCATTTAACCAGGCAATAGATAAAGCCCTTTATAACGCTTTACCTCCCGTTTGGGCGCTGATCGTTGAGATGACGATCATTGGGCTTGTGTTTCTATTGTTTTATGCCCTGGTCGGACTTTTCCTGGTATATGCCGAAAGAAAGGTTTGCGCTTTTATGCAGAACCGTGTCGGGCCAAACCGGGTAGGACCTTACGGAATTTTCCAAACCATAGCCGACTTTATCAAATTACTGATGAAGGAGCTTATCACGATCAAAAATTCTGACAAATTGCTGTTCAACCTTGCTCCGTTTATTGTGATCATTGCTTCGTTCATGGCAATCGCTGCCATTCCTTTCGGGAAAGGACTTCATGCGATTGACTTTGATATCGGTATCCTGTACGTGATTGCCGTTTCCTCACTTGGTGTTGTCGGTATCCTGCTGGCCGGATGGTCAAGCAACAATAAGTATTCGCTGATCGGGGCGATGAGAAGTGGCGCCCAGATCGTGAGTTACGAACTTTCAGTAGGATTGTCACTGCTCACTATTATCATCCTCGCCGGTACCATGCAGTTCTCACAGATCGTGGAAGGGCAGGCAACAGGGTGGTTTATTTTTAAAGGCCATATACCTGCGTTCATCGCATTTGTAATGTTCCTGATCGCCTCAACAGCTGAAACGAACCGGGGACCTTTCGACCTTGCAGAAGCCGAATCGGAATTAACCGCAGGTTTCCATACAGAATATTCGGGAATCAAATTTGCATTTTTCTTCCTTGCCGAATATATGAATATGTTTATTGTTGCTTCCATCGCTGCAACTGTTTTCCTGGGAGGTTGGATGCCATTTCATGTTGGAGGATGGAGTGGATTTAACCACATCATGGATTTTATTCCACCATTTATATGGTACCTGGGTAAAACTGCTTTCGTCATTTTCCTTATGATGTGGTTCAAATGGACATTTCCACGGCTCAGGATCGACCAGTTACTGAATCTTGAATGGAAGTACCTGCTTCCGATCAACCTGGTCAATATCCTGGTCATGGCATTTATAGTATTAATGGGTTGGCATTTTTAAAACTATGAATAGTTTCTTCAAATATTTTACAGATATATACTCGGGGGTAAAGTCACTTCTGACCGGAATGTCTGTAACCGGAAAGTACTTTTTCAGTCCGGGGCAGATCGTAACTGAACAGTATCCCGAAAACCGCAAAAAACTTCTGATGCAGGAACGGTTCAAAGGTGAAGTGATCATGCCGCACGATCAGAACAATCAGCACCGTTGCACCGGTTGCGGGATCTGCGAAACAAACTGTCCGAACGGCTCGATCGAAGTCATCTCCAACCGGATTGACAGTGGCGACGGTAAAAAGGTACGGATCATCGATAAACACATCTACCATTTATCTATGTGCACTTTCTGTGGACTTTGCATTAAAACCTGCCCTTCCGATGCACTCGCCTGGGGACAGCAATTTGAACATGCAGTTTTTGACCGTGCGAAACTGACAAAGACTTTAAATAAACCAGGATCATCCATCCTTAAAGGTATTGAATAATGACGAGCAATCAATTCATGTTTTTTCTCTTTGCGGCGATCATCGTGATCTTTTCGATCCTCACCGTGACCAACCGCAGAATCCTGCGCGCAGCAACATTCCTGTTATTTGTGCTGGTTTCAACAGCAGGTCTCTACTTCATGTTACGGTTTAATTTCCTGGCTGCAATTCAGTTGACATTATATGCAGGAGGTATTGTAGTGCTGATCATTTTCTCAATCCTGTTAACCAGCCAGATTGCTGAGAAACTGGAACAACCGCACCTGATGAAAAAGATCTTTGCAGCCATTACCGCAATCATCGGGGGCAGCCTCTGTATTTATACCATCCTGCTCTTTGACTTTAAGGAGAAATTGATGGAAGCTCCCAATACAAATATTGAAACAGTGGGTAACGCATTGATCAGTACCGGAAAATACGGGTACGCACTGCCCTTTGAAGTGATCTCCATCCTCCTCCTGGCAGCGATGATCGGATCAATTATCGTAGCAAAGAAAAGAAAGGATTAATTCAATTATTAAACAAAAAAGTTATGTTTGAAGGAATACCATTAACCTGGTTTCTGATCCTCGCCACAGTCATGTTTTTCATCGGGATCTATGGCTTTCTGGTCAGAAAAAACCTTATCACAATATTGATGTCACTTGAATTGGTGCTGAATTCTGTCAATATCAATTTTGTGGCTTTCAACAAGCTGCTTTATCCGCAACACCTGGAAGGGATGTTTTTTACGATGTTTGTCGTTGCCGTTGCCGCAGCCGAGGCCTCTGTTGCTATTGCCATTATTATCAATATTTACAGGCGCTTGACCAATATTGATGTGGAGAGAGTAGATGAGATGAAGTATTAGAAGGAAAGTCAAAATTCAAAAATCAAAAGTCAAAATGCAAATTGATTGGATAAATTAAATCGTAATTCGTAAATCGTAAATTTTTCTTTATATGATTACTTTCAGCTATACGGTCTTTATTGTCCTGATCCCGTTCATCCTGTTTCTGTTGCTCGGTTTCTTTGGCAATAAATTCAAGCCGGTTGTCTCCGGGATCATTGGCACTACAGGATTGTTCACCTCCTTCCTGCTTTCCTGCTATACGGCCTGGCAATACTTTTTTGTTGTTCCGAAGGTAGGAGGAGCATTTGTGAAATTGATCGGCTACAATATTACCTGGTTACGGTTCACGGAAAATCTTCATGTTGATCTGGGGGTTCTCCTCGACCCTATATCCGTGATGATGCTGATCGTTATCACCACCGTATCGTTCATGGTTCACCTGTACAGTATTGGTTATATGAAGGGAGAAAAAGGATTTGAACGTTTCTTTGCCTTCTTGTCATTGTTTAGCTTTGCAATGCTTGGTCTGGTTATCGCAACGAATATTTTCCAGATGTATATTTTCTGGGAACTGGTGGGCGTATCCTCTTACCTGCTGATTGGGTTTTATTATGAAAAAGATACTGCTGTTGCTGCCTCCAAAAAAGCATTCATTGTTACCCGTTTTGCCGACCTGGGGTTCCTGATCGGGATATTGATACTATCAGTAACTACCAAGACATTTGATTTTATTACCCTCACTGATCCGAAGGGGCCGGCGCTTATGCAGGGTGGTTCCATATTGTTTATGGGGTTATCGACCATGACATGGTCAATGATCTTTGTTTTTATGGGGGGCGCCGGAAAATCGGCCATGTTCCCGTTACACATCTGGTTGCCTGACGCCATGGAAGGCCCGACACCGGTTTCCGCATTGATCCATGCAGCAACCATGGTTGTAGCCGGGGTTTTCCTGGTAGCCCGTATGTTCCCGATTTACGTGATCTCAGCTCCGGCAGCGCTGGAAGTTGTCGCTTATGTTGGCGGATTCACTTCGCTGTTCGCGGCAGTCATAGCCTGTACCCAATTTGATATTAAAAGGGTGCTGGCCTATTCAACCATGTCGCAGATCGGGTATATGATGCTGGCATTGGGGGTCTCCGGGTATGGTGGACATGAAGGCCTCGGATATATGGCATCCATGTTCCATCTCTTTACACACGCTTTCTTTAAAGCGTTGTTATTCCTTGGCGCCGGGGCCATCATCCATGCAGTCCACAGCAATTATATGAATGAGATGGGAGGTCTGCGTAAGTACCTTCCGATCACCCATGCAACCTTCCTGATCGCCTGCCTTGCAATTGCCGGTATCCCGCCGTTCGCCGGTTTCTTCAGCAAGGACGAGATCCTGGCTGCTGCCTTTGAACACAATAAAATCCTCTGGGCAGTTGAATATGCAGTGGCCGGTTTAACCGCATTCTATATGTTCCGCCTCTACTTTTCAGTGTTCTGGGGGAAAGAGGTTCACTATCACCATACTCCGCATGAAGCGCCGCTGGTGATGACCATTCCCCTTATGCTTCTTGCAGCCGGTTCAATTTTTGCAGGATTCATCCCCTTCCAGAATCTGGTGACTTCCGACGGCCTTCCATTCGTGAAAGAGATTGAACTCTCCATTGCAATTCCATCAGTATTCATTGCCTTGCTGGGGATTGTAATTGCAACAATTTTCTACAGGAAAGAGACCACGTTACCGGAAAAATTGGCAAAAGGCCTGGGGGGCTTTTACAGGGCTGCCTTTCATAAATTCTATTTCGATGAACTTTATCTCTTCATCACTAAAAAGATCATCTTTAACCATATTTCGACTCCGATCGCCTGGTTCGACCGTCATATCGTTGACGGAGGCATGAATGGTGTATCCTTTGTCACAAATCAGGTTTCCGATAAGATCAAGCGGTTTCAGTCGGGACAACTGCAGCAATATGCCTGGGTATTTGTCTCCGGGGCGATCGCTTTGGCTTTGGCATTCATTTATTACTGGACTTTATAAATTTATAAACGAATGGATTTTCTCACCCTATTTATTGTCATCCCGATCATAACCATGATCGGAATTGTTCTGGTAAGGGATACGAAACAGGTTAAGATAGTTTCCGCGGTCGGAATGACCCTGCAGCTCATCAATTCAGCCATCCTTATCATTATGTTTCTTTTGCAACGGAGTGCAGGCAATATTGCTGAAATTCTTTTCATCAAGGATGTGGTTTGGTACCCGAGCTTAAATATCCATTATTTCGTTGGAGTTGACGGGGTTTCTGTTGCAATGCTCGGGTTGACATCCATCGTGATCTTTGCAGGGATATTCGCTTCCTGGGAAGTAAAAGATCTTACTAAAGAATTCTTTATCTCACTGATCCTTTTATCAACCGGGGTATATGGATTCTTTATCTCCCTCGACCTTTTCACCATGTTTCTGTTTTACGAGGTAGCAGTAATACCGATGTACCTTTTAATCGGAATATGGGGAAGTGGTCCGCGGCATTACTCCGCAATGAAGCTGACATTGATGTTGATGGGAGGTTCGGCTTTCATTCTTGTGGGCCTTCTCGGGTTATATTTCAATTCAAACCCAACGGGAGGTCCATTAACTTTTGACCTGATCCATATTTCGAAGATTCATATCCCGCTTAATATACAGTTGTTCTTCTTTCCATTCCTTTTCCTGGGCTTTGGTGTCCTGGGTGCCCTTTATCCCTTTCATACATGGTCGCCCGATGGTCATGCTTCAGCGCCCACTGCTGTTTCTATGCTTCATGCAGGCGTATTGATGAAACTTGGTGGATATGGTTGCTATCGCGTGGCTGTCTTCCTTTTACCGGATGCAGCACACCAATTGGGATGGATATTCCTGATCCTGACTACGATCAGTGTTATTTACGGAGCCTTTGGCGCCATCTGGCAGAAAGATCTTAAATACATCAATGCATACTCATCGGTGAGCCACTGCGGCCTGGTATTGTTTGCCATCCTTATGTTCAATAAAACAGCGATGAACGGCGCCATCATCCAGATGATATCACACGGGATCATGACAGCTCTTTTCTTTGCATTGATCGGGATGATCTATGGCCGGACCCATACCCGGTTAATCAACGAAATGGGTGGACTCATGAAGGTTATGCCCTTCCTCGCAGTTGCTTATGTAATAGGTGGTCTTGCATCCCTCGGATTACCCGGTTTTAGCGGGTTTGTGGCTGAAATGACCATTTTTTTCGGAGCCTTCCAGCATCCTGATGTATTTCACCGTGTGGTGACCATCATTGCCTGCTCATCGATCGTGGTGACCGCCGTCTATATATTGCGTGTGGTGGGAATTCTTTTGATGGGAAAGATCAGAAATGATCATTTCCTGGAGATAAGAGATGCAAAATGGCATGAGAAACTTAGTGTAGGAGTCCTGATCTTCGGAATTACAGCGATTGGACTTGCTCCATTATGGTTGTCGGATATGATTAATAACGGGTTAACGCCGATCATCACAAGATTGCTTGCTGCAGTACAATAACCTCTGCAAGGAATTGCAACTGGGAACTGTGAACTGCAAACTGAAAACTCTTTTTAATATCAGGAATTAATAATAATTAAAATATTTGACCGATGCTTGTAATGAGACATGAACTGTTGCTGGTTATCATCACGGTAATTCTTTTACTTGTCGAAATCTTTTTACCCAAAGATCAGAAACACAAGATCATTCTTCCAGCTATACTTTTATTCACAATCGTGACTATTCTTGGGTTTCTTCCTGGCATTACAGGTGAGCTTTTCGGCGGCATGTACGTTTCCACAGCCCTCACCATGACCATGAAGAATATCCTGAACATCGGGACACTCATCGTTTTTATCCAATCAGTCAGTTGGTTGAAAAAAGAAGAGAACAAGGAAAAGATCAGTGAATTTTACCTGCTGCTGCTTTCTACGCTGATTGGTATGGATTACATGATCTCTTCAGGGGATTTCATGATGTTCTATCTGGGACTTGAACTGGCTACCATTCCCATTGCCACACTTGCTGCTTTTGAACGTTACAGGGAGAAATCAGCCGAAGCCGGCGTTAAATTGATATTTACCTCAGCGCTTTCATCGGGAATCCTCCTTTATGGGATCTCGATGATCTATGGAACTACCGGTTCTGTTTACTTCACTGATGTAAAAGCAGCATTTGAAGCTACACCGTTACAGATTCTTGCTTTCATCTTTTTCTTTGCCGGTATGGCTTTTAAGATCGCTATTGTTCCTTTCCACCTATGGATTGCAGATGTGTATGAAGGAGCTCCTATAAATGTCACATCCTATCTTTCGGTAATTTCAAAAGGAGCAGCGGTATTTATCCTGATGATCATTCTCTATACTGTATTTGCTAAAATTGCCATTATTTGGAGAGATGTCCTTTATGTGACCTCAATCATCACAATGACCGTCGGAAATCTTTTTGCCATACGTCAGCGTAATATCAAACGATTCCTGGCATTCTCCTCCATTGCGCAGGCGGGCTTTATCCTGCTTGGGTTGATCGGACAAAGCCAGCTTGGGATGACTACCGTGATCTATTTTGTACTGATCTATATCTTCTCAAATCTTGCTGCCTTCGGAGTTGCCGGGATCATCGCAAATGTAACAGGAAAGGAAACCATCGATGATTATGATGGTTTCTACCGGACGAATCCGTTATTAAGCCTGACCATGATGCTGGCATTATTTTCTCTGGCAGGGATTCCGCCTGTAGCAGGTTTCTTCGGGAAGTTTTTCCTGTTTGCGGCCGCTGCACAGAAAGGGTTTTATATCCTGGTTTTTATTGCCGTTCTGAATACGATTATTTCATTGTATTATTACCTGCTTGTGATTAAAGCAATGTTTCTAAATACCAGTGATCAGCCGATCGGGTATTTCAGGAGTGACAATTATACACGGATCGGACTACTGCTTTGCGTTGCCGGTATCCTCGTCATTGGATTTGCCAGTCCTGTATATGAGTTTATTTTAAATTTGAGTTACGGATTGTATTAAAGCCCCTCCCATGCCACTTAATAAAGGAAAACATATCGTCGCAGAAATCGAAGGAGTCAGGTGTACTGTTGTCGAAACCGGGCTTTCTGAAAGCCGTGCGCTATTTCTGAAAGAGCTTCTTACAAGCAACGAGTATGAGGTAAGATTGGAGAAAGAGAAGGCCAAGGACGGCGCATTGCTTGAAACATACATTCTTGGTGTTACTGATTTACTTTTCAACCCGGTCATTGCAGTTTATATGCACAAGTTAAAAAGGGATGACGGTCATGAAGTGACGCCTGCCTTTTGGAATCAATGGCCAACCGACCAGGATATTACATACTGGATGGTTGCAAGATAATTTCCGGATGGCAAAGTTCAGTAAAATACTTGGAATTGTCGTTTCTTCCCTGTTCATACTTATGGGGGTTACCCTTTTTCTAGGTCTGTTCCCGACACAATTACCCACTGAAGTTCGGGTTATTCTTTCTATATTTTTATTTCTTTATGGTGCCTGGAAATTGGTGAAGTACATCATGAAAGACAGGACTAGAGAGGAATAGTCTTTGGTTTCCAGTTTGCAGTTCCCAGTTCGCAGTTCCCAGTTAAATCGTTGAAACAGTATTTTTCGGGGATACAATTGTCTCTTTGACTCATGTTTCCGGGAATCAAATTATTAATTGTGAAAATTTTGACAATGGGATTTGGAAATTATTATTTAAGTTTGTGATCAAGTTACCTATTTATGATTGCGGTCAAAAAACTGGATGAAATTGTTAAACGGATCGTTGAAGTGTACCAACCGGAAAAGGTTATTCTGTTCGGATCCTATGCTAACGGAACTGCAAAGGAGACCAGCGACATAGATTTACTCTTAGTAAAACAAACAGATGAAGTTCCGGTTGAACGTGCCGTCACAGTTCGAAGGTCATTGAGAGGCTTTTTATTTCCTATGGACATCCTTGTCTACACTCCTAAAGAAATTGAAAATTCCAGTAGAAATAAATTTTCATTTGTATCGCGGGTTTTAAAATCCGGAAAAATTCTGTATGACAAATGCTGAGTTGATTCATGAATGGTTGAGGAAATCCAGGCATGATCTGGGATATTTATTGGATCTGATTGGAACAAAGGAAAATTCCTTTGAGAATTATTATATGAAAGTTGATGAAATATCCCGTTATGCAGTACAGATCAGATACCCTGATTCAATTCTTGAATTGTCGGAACAGCAAATAGATGAAGCGTTGAAAATTGCTGAAGAACTTTTTGATCTGATTTATCTAAAAACGAAGTAACATAGCCCTTTTCACCATTCGATCGCCTCCTATCTAAAATTTCGTTTTCCAACTTCTCATTTTGGCTAGTAGAGGGATGAACCTTCTGCAAATCTAAGAGACGGCTGGCAGGGTTGATCGCATGTTCGATTGCTCAATTATCCTTCAGGCATCTAACGCTGAATCCATTACTCCTCAGCGCCGGATAGGCCGACACACTCGGATCAAAGGAATTCATTCCATAGCTCCAGGATTTCGTTGCGCCATGGGAAGTTGACGACCAGAAAAACGTTGCAAACCCGTTCCAGTCCCATGTTGTATTCATATGCCGGGCACCGGATAATGTAGCATTGAACCCTGAATAACCGGTGGAGAGCAACGGCAACGCAGCAAAAGCGTTACTGATATAAGTGGCAAATAATGTATTCCAGTCTGCTTCAGTAGGAACATGCCAGCCGGGTGGGCAGAATCCCTGGGTTGACAATGTTTCATCGTACTGCATCAGTTCGTCCCATTGGTAATCGCGGATATCGGTCAGCGGGTTCCCACAAATTAAAGGTAACGCGTTACGCGTCACGATTGTCACGATTGCGCTGGCCGAGCATAACGCAACATTCGTATAGGAGTATGTAATTTGATGGGAGCCGACTCCTGCAAGTGCGGGATAGAAGATGCCGTTTGTAACACCGGATCCTGAATAAGTTCCTCCTAATGGGATTCCGCCTTTCAACCGGAAGGGTTGTGCAACAGTTGTTGTAACAGAGTCATTGCACCGGGTAAGGGTGACAACCGGTGTAGTTGCAACCCCCATGGTGATGGTATTGCTGGTAGCGGGATTTCCGCTTGTGCAGGTGAGGTTTGAGGTTAACGTGCAGGTAATCTGATCGCCGTTGAGAGGAATATATTGGTAAGTGGTACTGTTGGTCCCGACGTTAATTCCGTTGACTTTCCACAGGTAAACCGGGGTTGTTCCTCCATTAGTCGGAGTGGCAATGAAGGTTATAGAAGTTCCGCTGCAAACAGTAGTGACAGGAGTGGTAATTACAATGCTTACCGGATTCACGGTATTCTCCACCATCGTGATTGTGTTGGAGATAGCAGGGTTGCCAGTCGGGCAGGCAATATTTGAGTTCAAAATACATGTTACAAGATCACCGTTGGCCGGAATATAGGAATAGACAGGATTATTCGTACCAACCCCGATCCCGTTTACTTTCCACGAATAAGACGGAGTTGTTCCAAGTTGCAGTGAATGTAACTGAGGTACCGGAACATACCGGGTTATCAGAAGGCGATATTGTCACAGACACCGGCAGGTTTGGATTTACTACCATGTTAACTGCATTTGAGGTTGCCGGGTTGTTTGATGTACATAATGTATTTGAAGAGGTCAGAATGCAGGTAATGATATCAGCATTTACCGGTACATATGTCATCGTAGATGCATCCGGATATAATCCGCCACCATTCACCTTCCATTGGTATGATGGTGAAGTTCCTCCATTGGTGGGGGTAGCTGTGTAGGTAACGGATGTGCCTTCACAGACTGTGTCAGCCGATCCTGAAATCGTGACGTTTACGACCACTTGAGGAATGACTGTAATTTCAATTACATTTGATTCCACAGCCCCACTCCAGTCCGTCATACAATCTACCCTGGCAATACGTTTAAACCAGGTCGTTTGTGTAACCAGTCCAGAACTATAAGATGAAGAATTGCTGGCAGCGATATCAGTAAATCCCGCCGTACTGCTTGTGGTCGATAATTGCCACTTGTATTCAAGGGTACCGAAAAATCCCGATGGGGCTTGAAGGTTGCTCAGGGTTGTCGGAATATAATTTCCACACCCGCTCTGATCATTGCCAATGCTTCCTCCGTTTGTAGGATTACTGCACGGAGGAGTGTAGCTCCAGAAGACGACCACTGTATCAGATATAATACCAAAAATTTCAGCATATACGTGATCTTCACCCGGAGTAACGCCTGTTTGTGTATAGCAATATTGCGCATTCCCTGATGCATCGGTATATCCGTTGCCCGTAAAGGGATTTATCCCGCTTACATAGAAATTCACCAGCACACCGACTACAGGGTTTGCCAGGTTATCAGTAACATGAGCGGTCAGGCAAACACTGGTAACATTCAATTGCCCATAAGATGTATCAGGTGAAAGTGTAACATTCTGAACTGTTGTAACCGGAGATAATGAACACCCACCAGGATAACCATAAGAGTCATTGCTGCCCCAGCCATAAACAAATACTCCGAAAGGAAACGTACTATTGAATGTATGTGATCCTACAGAAACAGACCTCTGCGCTCCATAATAATTAGTGACACCAATCTGTACAAAAGCACCATTGGGAATTAAAACGCCGTCCTGGTAAATGGTTCCAAGGGCATAATCGGGAGCAACTACATTCACCCAATGCGAAGAAAAAGGAGTCATACCAGCAACATTACAAATCGTATAGTTCGTTAAAAATTGTTCCTTTGGAGGAATTAACATCATGAATGGATCACCCGTAATACCTCCTGAACAATAATGTCCTTTGGCAAATTGGGCCAGGATTGTTGCCTTCGAGGTGGTTATTGAATTGTACCCGGCCAAGTTCGTTTCATAATAATCACCTGTATTGATGGTGGAAACCAATGTTCCGTTTATAGAAATATTTGTTCCATCCTCTGCTGCAACTATTCTGAAAATATCCCCACTGTTATCCCTGCCTGCTAATGGTACCGTTACAAAATTCTTCCCCCAGGAATAACAGGGGAACATCTGTTCCACCATATGAT
This sequence comes from Bacteroidota bacterium, assembly GCA_026391355.1. Taxonomy (GTDB): domain Bacteria; phylum Bacteroidota; class Bacteroidia; order Bacteroidales; family FEN-979; genus CAIYUC01. The sequence continues at coordinate 44,711 of JAPLDH010000008.1, forward strand.
CTGCAAAAAAACATGATGGTGATGGCACAAAGCCAATACCTACTGATCCGAATACAGCTACAGGGAAATTCGATTGTACCCTGGATCCTGTTACATCTTCATCGACGTTTGGAGCTTCAACAAAATAGGTCTGTCCCTGGTCAAGATTTATGTTGGTCGTGGAATTTGTCTGGTGATTAAAAATCGTCAGAGAAGTTCCGTCTTGTGTTGCAACAATGCTAAAGCTGGAGCCTGAGTTGGCATAAGTAGTCTTATAAGTTATTATTCTGTAATCTATTCCTAAAGCAGTCACGGGTAAAGCCAGGAACGCATCAGTGGAAGAAGGTTCATTATTGAGTCCATATACAGATATAGGATCTGCTGATACGATCCTTATGCCCTTATCTTCAATTCCGCTCTGAAGAACTACAGCATTAGGCAGGGCCAGTTGGGTCACAATTCCAGGTGTAACGGTAAAACTTTGATTCACGCCAGGAAAGGCTGATTGAACTATACCACTGGTCGCATAGTTGGAGGAAATAAAAAGCTTGATAGTTGCTGTAAGATCAACGTTTGGAGGAAAAGCAATCCAGAAATCAGTCCCAACATTAGTAATTGTTTGTGAATTACCGGCGAAAACCAAAATAAAGCCAAGTAATATTATGAGTAAATAGTTTTTCAATGTTATGAAATTGAAAATTGGGAAGCCCACTCAAAATTACGAAATATAAATGCATTTCAGAATATTCTGCCTATTAGACAACATTTTGATAAAATAGTTTACCATGATTATAAAGAAAAACCCCTTGCCGGTATTCTGACAGCCTCCACCCTTGGGGCTGACCAAAATGTAATACAATGTTTTAGTACCCCCTGCAAATCAAACCCTTGTCAATTGCAGCGACACGACATGCCGTGTCCGGTCATGTTTCTAATGTGCTTTTCTACCGTTGCTGCACTTCCATAACTAATGAGATGATATTTAACCGATATCGGCTTTTTTGTTTTATTAGGTACAACATAGGTACAACAAATAATAAGGGGTTTGCCATTTTCAACTTCATCATTCTCAACCATGTGTCGATTGGTTTTAATCAATTTGAATTTGTTACCCACCTCCAAACGGGCATAATATTAATTGTATAGCCATTGATCTTATACTGCTTGGGGCCTGAATTGTAGGTAAGAAGTGTCGATTGTTCGAGTGACAACTCTTTCATTGCTTCGGTTAAAGCTTTAAGTTCACGTTGTAAGGTAAAGGGGTCACTTATGTCATAACTGACCTGAATAAGTTGAACAGGGTTATCCTGAATTATAAAATCGACTTCTTTGTTGGTCTTGGTCTTGTAATAAAAAACAGCAAGGTTCCTGCGCTTAAGTTCAAGAAACACAAGGTTCTCCAATAGTCTGCCTTTATCTTCGGAACTCTTGAAAGAAACTGCATTTCGCAAGCCATTGTCAACCATATATATCTTCTTCAAAGAGAGATACTGGCGTTTCAGGGAAAAATCAAATTTCAGCAATTCGCTAAACAAATATGAATCCTGCAATAAGGAAATGTATTCCTTAACTGTATTCGGACTTTGCAACTGCAATGTTTTGGCGAGGGAGTTATAACTGATCACTTTCGTAAAATTGGTAGCGAGAAAAAGACAAAGCCTCTTAAATCCACTTGAATTTCGTATGCCGGAATGAGCTATCAGATCTTTATAAAGAACATCTTTATATAACCTTTGAAGGACCTCCTGATCACGTATTCGTAAGTATTCGGGGAAGCCACCACCTAAAAGGTAATCGTCAAAAACCGACAGTATTCTTGCGATACCGTCGGTAGTAAAATCCTTGTCAGAAATTTTATGAAAGGAGAGGTATTCAACAAATGAGAATGGGTACATCTCTGTGCGGATATACCTGCCGGTTAACCGGGTAGCGAGATCGGACGAGAGTATTTTAGAGTTACTTCCTGTGATGAAAATTTTGAACCCTTCATCGAATATTCTCCGGATGAAACGCTCCCAGCCGGCGACATATTGAATTTCATCAAAGAAAATAACTGATGCCTGCTGACGTGCTCTAAAAGCGATCATCATCTTTTGAAAATCCTCCAACTCAAAACCAGAAAGACGTTCATCGTCGAAATTCATGAAATACCAGGAGTCGTAATGTTCTGCGATTTGTCGCATCCATGTTGATTTTCCGGATCTCCGCATCCCTGTTATAAAGGAGATTTGTTTAAGCTGGATTTGCCTTTGGATATCTAAATTTCTTGGTACTCCAGTTTCTTTATTTTTAAATTGCTTCTCTTGTTCTTCAATGATAGCAGTCAATTGGGATGATTCCATAACAATTTACTTTAGTAATGCAAATTTATGTACTTTATTTGCAATAGTAATGCAAATTTATAAATTGATAAGAATAAACCACTCAATCCCTTATACACCGGACACTAAAAGCATTCGATCTGAATGCAGGGTATAAGGACACTGACGGATCAACATCATTCATCCCATGACTCCAGGCTTTGGTGCTTCCATGTGTTGTCGACGACCAGAAGAACGTTGCAAACCCGCTCCAAGCCCATGTTGTATTCATATGCCGGGCACCGGATAATGTAGCATTGAACCCTGAATAACCGGAGGAGAGCAAAGGCAACGCAGCAAAAGCGTTACTGATATAAGTGGCAAATAATGTATTCCAGTCTGCTTCAGTAGGAACATGCCAGCCGGGTGGGCAGAATCCCTGGGTTGACAATGTTTCATCGTACTGCATCAGTTCGTCCCATTGGTAACGGTCAGCGGGTTCCCACAAATTAAAGGTAACGCGTTACGCGTCACGATTGTCACGATTGCGCTGGCAGAACACAAAGTAGCATTTGTACAGGTATAGGTAATGATGTGCGTTCCAACCCCTGCAAGTGCGGGATAGAAGATGCCGTTTGTAACACCGGATCCTGAATAGGTTCCTCCTAACGGGATTCCTCCTTTGAGCCGAAAAAGCTGCGCATTGATTGTAGTTATGGAATCATTGCACCGGGTGAATGTTACAACCGGTGTTGTTGCAACCCCCATCGTGATTGTGTTGCTGGTAGCAGGATTTCCGGTTGTGCAAGTGAGGTTCGAGGTTAGCGTGCAGGTGATCAGATCACCGTTTATGGGAACATATTGGTATGTGGTACTGTTGGTCCCGGCAATAATTCCATTGACTTTCCACAGGTAAACCGGGGTTGTTCCTCCATTTGTCGGAGTGGCCGTGTAGGTGACCGGAATCCCTGAACAGATTGGATTAGTGGAAGCACTGATCGAAACACTCACCAGCATATTTGCGTTGACCGTCATAGTAATTGTGTTGGACGTTGCCGGGTTGTTGCTCGCGCAAAGAGCGCTCGAATTAAGAATGCAGGAAAGCTGAATGCTCAATGCAGGAATGAAGGTATAGGTATTCGAATTTGTCCCAACGTTGACACCATCAACTTGCCACTGATAAACAGGTGTTGCTCCTGGGTTAATTGCCGTGGCTGTGGCAGTAACCTGACTCCCGGCGCAGACGATGTTCGAAGGAACCGAAATGGTTAAACTTACCGGGAGGGTCGGATTGACGGTCATACAAATTGAATTGGATGTTGCCGGGTTCCCGCTGGAACATACCAAGTTTGAATTCAGGATGCAACTGATGCAATCCCCATTGACAGATGTATAGGTAAACTGGGAGTTGTTTGCTCCAGTGTTAAGCCCGTTCACTTTCCATTGGTAACCAGGTGTTGTTCCTCCATTGGTCGGGGTGGCAATGAAGGTTATAGAAGTTCCGCTGCAAACAGTCGTAACAGGTGTTGATATAACTATGCTCACCGGATTCACGGTATTTTCAAACATGGTAATCGTATTCGAAGTGGCCGGGTTGCCAGTCGGGCAGGCAATATTTGAGTTCAAAATACATGTTACAAGATCACCGTTGGCCGGAATATAGGAATAGACAGGATTATTCGTACCAACCCCGATCCCGTTTACTTTCCACGAATAAGACGGAGTTGTTCCAGAAAGTAACGGTCGATCCCTGGCAATAGGGGTTATTTGAAGTATTAATGGAAACACTGACCGGTAGCATCGGATGTACGGTCAGGGCGATGGCATTTGAGGTTGCCGGGTTGCCGATGGTACATTGAGTTAATGAAGATGTCAGTACACAAGTGACAACATCCCCGTTTGAAGGAACATAGGTGTAATAGATGCTGTTCCCCGGTACAACGATCCCGTTGATTTTCCACTGAATGGAAGGTGAGAATCCCCCGTTTACGGGATAAGCCGTAAAGAACACATTTGTAGTATCGCACACATCGGTTGCGGTAGCAGTGAGGGTCACGCTGACAATCCCTGCAGGATTTATTGTAACCTGATAGTCGACTGTTGAACCAAAGCAACTCCCGACATTGGGTGTAATGTGATAGGTAACAATTCCAGGGTTTGATCCCCCATTTACAAGAATCTGGTTTATAACAATTCCGGAATCAGGGCTAAACCCGGTAATGCTTCCCGATGTCAGGGAGGCAGTCCAGTCGAAGGTTGCTCCGTTCACATTCGAGGAAAGCGCTATGTTGGTTGATTCCCCCGAGCAGATGGATTTTGACAAGGGATTGTTGGTCACTGCGGGTATAGGTGTTGTGATCAGTTGAACCGTATCCGTGCCGGTGCAATTTGCACTGTTTGTAACCAAAGCGGCATAGGATCCGGATAGATTGGTTTTGAATAGCTGTCCGGTTCCCACCGTCAAACCCGAACCGACATCTTTCCATTGATAGGTACAACCGGAACAGAAACCAGCGTCAAAGGTAGCCGAATCCCCTTGGCAGATAGTCCTATCGGGTCCCCCAGTCACCTGGGGACTGGCAACAATGGTAATGGTTTGCCAGGAGGTATCTGTTCGCATATCGATATGCCGCACGAATAATTCAACCGTGTAATTTCCTGCTGTATTGAAAACATGAGAAGGATTAGGCAAGTTTGAATAATTTGAATTACCGGCCGAAGGATCGCCAAAGTCCCAGTGAATGCTGTCGGCAGGAGGCCAGATATCACCATAAAAATGGACAGTATCGGCCTGACAGTTTTCTGAATGATGAATATATGCCTTGTAACGTTGCAAGAACTGAGGCAAGCCTTGACGTGCCCAATTGCCAGGTAGCAAACAAACCACATTCTTTTGGAAATTGCATCCCAATCCCTGAGTGGATGGATTGTTAATGACACTTAAAGAATCTTTATAAGATTGAGGTAAATAAATTTTATTATCAGGTCCCCTTTGAATTTGCGAAGGCCAAAAATTGTATGGGGCACTTATTAAAATTTGACTTTGTTTAAATAAAGCTGAATCCGTTTTCGTCCCGTCGAACTGATATAAGCCTGGCGGGTTTGGTTCACATTGACAGGTCAGATATAAATACTTATTATCAACCGACCATTCTGCACCACAATTAACGAATGATTCATTTTGAGGTGCACATCTGAACAGAAATAATGGTGTGATGACTCCAGTTTTGGAATTAAAGCTTCAATACTCTGCAACGCTGTCATAAAGACAGATTAGTTTAGTTCCATCAGGAGATATTCTTATGAAATCAATTCCCTGATTAGAATAAGTAGTTGAAATAAAGTAAGTACTTTGACTTTGGACTGGGACAGTATCGATACCTGAGGCCGTGATCAAATATGACAGGTATTTGTAACTATTATGTCTGTTGCGGGTAACGATCCAAACATCTTTATTGTTTTGGTGACGCGTGCCAGTTATCACATAAGCCGTCCATTCACCACCAGGGACAGGAACCATTTTCTCAGTAGGTTCAATATCTCCTAAGCCTCCGTCCAAACGCATATTTATGAGGGAATAAAATAATCCACCATATGAGACACTTGGAGACCTTACGACAAATAAGAAATACGTGCTATCATCTGTTAAATTCTGCACAACAAAATAAGGTTGAAATGCATTTGCATCATTATTGGAAAACAATAATCCATTTGGCATTGGATCATTGTTTCTATTATAAACCGTTGGTGATGTAAATGCACTAGCGTAGAATAAAAGATTTCCAGTTGAATCAGAGGTCGTGGCAGACGAATAAGGAGCCATAAGAAAATAATTAACGGTTGTAATGGGGAGTGGTATTCCAGAATTAAAGTTTACCCCGGCATGTGAGCCGAAAGTCCAGTTATTCCATTCACCCTGAGAAAGCCCACTAACAGGGAACAATAACTCACAAATGATTGTCAAAAGGAATAATTCTGAAATTTTTTTCATGCGTTATAGTTCCCTGTAATGCATTGATAGTATTTTATTAAGCAATTGATACTTTAAAGTGTGACATAGAAATGTGGGGTATTGGTATTACATGATGATAAGAGGAAATCTCAATTACTTCTATCCGCCCGGTTGTGTTCTCTTTCGTTATTTTCATTTGATCCTGGTATTGATTTCTTCAAATTCGACATCTTTGTGCAACACGAAATAATCAATTTTTCCGTCTACGATATAAAATTCCGCCTTGCTTTCGAATCCATTGTATTTTCCATGAACATGTATTGGTTCATGCTCATTGGAGTAAAAAAAGATAAGAATTCCCAGGTATTCAAAAATCTTAGGCATTACACTTTTTCTTACAAAGTTACAAATTCTACAAAACTTTCAAACAACTGATTAAAAACTGAATTATTACTTGTGAAATTTTTGACAATAGCATTTGGAAATTTTATAACTTTGTATGCTTTTCGAAAATCGTGCTGATTTTCAAATTAACAGCTCATTTATGTCAGAGAAATCAAGGGTTTTTACCTTCATTGCCGGGGGATTACTTGTATTCCTCATGATGCTGACCGGGTGCAATGGAAATGTCAAAAAAAAGGCCACTGATACCCCCACTTCCGGAACTGTAAAGATCGGTGTTGATGACTCCTATAAATTATTAGCGGATGCTGAAATTTTCACTTTTCAATCATTTTATTCAGAAGCTAAAATAGATACTATCTGCAGGCCGGAAACGGATATACTCAATGCTTTCCTGAAGGATTCAGTTTCAATGATGATCGTGAACCGTCCCCTGACAAAGGAAGAAGAGCAAAACCTGAATGCAAAGCAGATAATTCCACGGACATTGAAAATTGCTTACGATGCTGTTGCACTGATCGTAAATAATGAAAATCCGGATTCCAATTTGTTTTATGATCATATTGCAAGCATCTTCCAGGGTAAAATTGATAATTGGAAGCAGATCAACCCAAAATCAAAACTGAATGAACTGAAAATTGTATTCGATAACTTCAAATCCGGTATTCCCCGTTATTTTCGGGAGAAGTTCCTGGTTTCGAAGCTTCCTGCGAACTGTTTTGCCGTTCATAACAATGAAGAGGTCATCGATTTCGTGGAAAAAAATAAAAATGCAATAGGCATGATCAGTGTTAACTGGGTAAGCGACAGATCAGATACTGTTACTATCCGCTTTCTTAAAAAGGTGAAGATTGCAGGGATCAGCACACCGGGAACAGCCGATCCTCATACTGATTTTTATCAGCCATATCAAGCATATATTGCAAAAAAAATATATCCTTTTATCAGGGAAGTTTATTGTATTAACAGACAAACATATGTAGGCCTGGCGTATGGGTTAACCTCATTTATCGCAGGTTCACAGGGTCAGCTCATTGTTCTTCATTCCGGACTTGTTCCTGCCACCATGCCTGTTCGTGTCGTTGAAATCAAACATTAATTGAAGGAGAACCATATATGTCAAGACTAAATAAGAAAGTCATGCTCTTTTCGCTGATCATCCCGGCAATTGTCCTCAATCTGTCAGTCAATGCACAGGATCTTGAAAATGCAATGAGACTAACCCGGAACGAACGGTTTGGGGATGCTGAGAAAGTTTATAAGGAACTGATCCAGAAGAATCCCACGGATGGAGAAACCTATTACTTTTATGGAAATAATTACCTCCAGAAATATTTTTCCGATACTGCCACCATCTCCTTTACTGAAATGGCTGATTCAGCCACACTGGTATTTCAGAAAGGAATACAGCAGGATATTAAGAATCCCCTGAATTATATCGGGCTGGGAGAGATCGCACTGATCAAGAAAAATATGACAGATGCACAGCAGTTGTATGCAAAAGCCATGTCGCTGCTCCCTTCAAAAACAAATAAAACACCTACAATTCCACCGGGTAAACAGGCAGAAGCCCTTATCGGGATGGCCAGCGGTTACATTAAAGCGGGAATCATGGATACTGCACAGGTCTTATCATGGCTTCGGAATGCAGAGAAACTTGATAATAAGAATTATGATTTGTATATCGTGAAAGGGGATGCCTATATCTTCCTTCTGAACGATGGATCAAAAGCTATTTCCAACTATAATATGGCTCAATATTTCAACCCCAGGTCGCCCCAGGCAAAATTACGCGTAGGTCAACTATGGATGAGGGCTAGAAATTATAAAGATGCGTTAAACTCATATTATGAAGTGATCAAGATCGATTCCTCCTTCGCACCGGCTTACCGGGAATTAGGATTTTTATTATCAAAAGCAGGGAAAAATGATGATGCAAAAAAATATTTTGAAAAATTTGTAAAACTCAATGCCGGTAATGTAACAGCTCGTATCCAGTACATCAACACATTGCTCGACATTGAAGATTATAAAGAAGCCATCAATCAGATCAATGAAATTTACAAGTCGGATACTACAAGGAATGACCTGAACCGTGCATTGGCTTACTCTTATTATGAGATAGGCCAATATGACAAGGGGCTGCTTTATATCAAAAAATTCCTTACCCATGCAAAAGCTGAAAAAGTAAGACCTACTGACTTTGTTTATTATGGAAGGCTGCTCTCCAAGAATAAGATAGATTCTTTAGCCACTATCAACCTTCTGAAAGCGTATAACCTCGATACCTCGCGGTCGGAGTTACTGTCGGAGGCCGCATTTTCATATAACAGGATGAAAAACTATAATAAATCAATTGAAATCTATACTAAAAAGATCGAGTTGAAGAAAGCCAATGCAATGGATTACTACAACCTGGGGAAGGTCTACTACAATGTGCAGAATTTTGTTCTGGCTGACACCATGCTGGCGATTTTCAATGTAAAGCAACCCGATTACCTTCAAGGATTACTATGGAGGGCCAGAACAAGGTCAAACCGTGATTCTACCGATGAAAAAGGAAATAATGTAACAGGGTTTGCTATCCACATATATGAATCTATACTGGAAAAAACACAATCTGATACTGCAAAGTACAACAAAGAGAGATATGAAGCGTTAGATTATCTGGCATATTACCATTTAAGCCAGTTTTATAAAAACCCAAAATTAAAGGAAGAAGGGGGAAAAGCAGTTGAGTATTATAGCCGAATGATCATGATCAATCCCAATGATGAAAAAAGCCTGAACCTTGAAAAGAACCATGTTATTGACAAGATAAAGCAAAAACTGAAATAAAATCGAAACCTATTGAATTTATTGAGACTGAGTTAATATTGTTTCGCAATTTATCAGGATTTTCATATATTAGCATTTTATAATTTAATTTTTTTATTTTTGCATGTGTTAAAAGAAGAAATTTAATCAACAAATCAGTTAATTCATAAAATTTATAAAAAATGAGCAAGACAGCGAAAAAAAGCGAACAATCCATAGGTGACGCTTTAGGATCATGGTTCACAGTGGGTGTAATTCTTGTGGCAGCAGCCATTTCTATTCTCCTATTTATCTATGTAATGGGTAACCCTGCATTTTTTGAAGGAGGAAATCGTGAAGGTCGTGTTTTAGGTGGCAATTACCTGGCAATCATTTATAAAGGTGGTTGGGTTGTTCCATTGCTGATGACCGTGTTATTGGTACTTTTCACTTTTTCTATCGAGAGAGGAATTACACTTGCAAGAGCCAAAGGAAAAGGGAGAATCAATGTTTTTGTAAAAACCCTCCAGACCCAGTTGAATAACAATGAACTTGACGAGGCTATTGCCGGTTGTGACAAACAGAAAGGCTCACTGGCCAATGTTATGAAAGCCGGTCTTCTCAGGTACAAAGCATTGCAGGGGGATACCACCCTTGAAAAAGATCAGAAGATTCTTGCCCTGCAGAAAGAATTCGAAGAAGCCTCTGCCCTTGAACTTCCAACCCTTTCGAAGAATCTTGTCATTTTATCAACCATTGCTTCTATCTCCGTACTAATCGGTCTTATGGGAACGGTGCTGGGGATGATCCGCGCATTTAAAGCACTGGCACAAGCAGGCGCTCCTGACGCATTAGCTTTGGCAACCGGGATTTCAGAAGCGCTGATCAATACAGCATTTGGTATTGCAGGTTCACTGATAGCCATCGTTCTTTATAACTTTTTCTCTACTCAGATCGATAGCTTTACTTACAAGATTGATGAAGCAGGGTTCAGTCTGGTTCAGTCTTTTGCAGCAAAAAACAAGTAATGTTCTTGGTAACACATTGACCAGTTGCCATTTATCATTTACAATTTTTACATCGTTAAAAATATATTTTCATGCCAAAGATTAAAGCACCCGCCAGATCACCACACATAGACATGACGCCTATGGTGGACTTATTTTCACTGCTGCTTACTTTTTTTATGTTGACAACTTCTTTTCGTCCCCAGGAGCCTGCGCTCGTGGATACTCCCTCTTCTATTTCTGAAAAACAGGCTCAGGATAAGAATATCATGACAATTATGGTTGACAGCATCGGGCGTGTTTATTTCAACATTGATAATGGGAAAGACACGACCAAGCATATCAGAGCCGAGATTTTGCAGGCAATGGCTATTGAATATAAAGTAAAACCGCCTTACACAAAAGATGAACTTACGGCATTTAGTCGCCTGGGAAGTTTCGGCACTTCGATCGATTCCATAAGGGGATGGATCGCCCCGGAAAAATGGCCCAGGACAAAAGCTCATCCCAATCTCTTTAAAAGAGATGAGTTTCAGAAAGCGGGAATACCCATGAAGGATTCTGCCAATTATGAATTCAAATATTGGATACGAAATGCCAGGAAATATAACCCGGATGCAGAAGTTGCCATTAAAGGAGATGCAGGTACAGATTATAAGGTGATCAAAAGAATAATTGATATTCTACAGGATAATAATGTAAATAAATTCAACCTCATTACCAATCTCCAGAAACAGGATGTCAAACTTACCGATATTCCGAAATAACCAGGGGAATGAGTAGTTTTATTATTAAAAAGAAAAAACATGGCTGAAATAATTCAAGAGGAAAAAGGGAAAAAAGGCGGAAAAAGAAGACCGAAAAAGCACTCAACCAGGATCGATATGACTCCCATGGTTGACCTCATGTGCCTTCTGATCACCTTTTTCATGCTTACCACCGCATTCAGCAAGCCGAAGGTAATGGTCATCACCATGCCTGAGAAGAATAAGGAAAAGGATAAGGATATTGAAGCTCCGAAAATTCCGAAGGAAAGAACCCTCAATATCCTACTGACAGAGAGCCATAAAGTGTATTACTATAATGGTCTTGCTGATCCCAAAACACCCCCTTTGCCTGCACTCGTAAAAACAGATTTCAGTAAAGATGGAATACGTAAAGTTCTTCTTGGAAGAAATAAGGATCTTTTTACCAGGATCGTTGACTTCCATGATTCTATTACCGGAGAAAAAGTTAAAATATTCCTCTATATTGATGACAGTCTGAAACCGGTGTTTGCCAAAGCAGGTAACCGGATGTATAAATCCAGTGACAAAGGAGCTTCCTGGACAAGTGTCCCGGGACCGCAGATCACAGATGATGATGTTGCTGTCGCCAATCTTTTAAATCAAAGTCCAAAAACGGACCTTACTGTTCCGATGAATGGTAGAAAAAAACATTTAAATAAACGAGAAGCCAGTATCAGTGAGATCAATCCGATCGTTGATGCCGAAACAAAAAGCAGGAAAAGAGACGACATGAAACCCCATGGAACCGGTCCGTTTGTACTTATTAAAGCCGACGACAAAGTCAAGTACAGAGATATTGTAAATATTATTGATGAAATGGCTATCTGTAATATTGCCGGTTATGCAGTTGTGGAAATTTCACCCATTGAGTTAGAGATGCTGAAGAATGCTCCCAAATAGTTTGTTGAGAATGTAAATAAATAAAACGTATTTAATATGGCAGTTCAAAAGCAATATGTTGAGTCTTTAGAGGAAATTGTCTTTAAAAACCGCAACAAGGAATATGGGGCCTATCAACTCAGGAAAAAATACCGGAAATATGTATCTGTTAGTTTACTGATAGCGCTCCTCGCTATTGGGACTCTCATTGCCTATCCGGTTATTGCTGCATACATGGCAAAAGTCAAAACCGTGGTTGTGGATAAAGATGTTTCTGCTGAATTATTAAACATTGCAAAAACGGAAGCTCCACCTCCACCTCCACCACCTCCTCCAGCAGATGAGATCGTGAAACAAACCGCTTTCAAAGCCCCTGTCGTTAGTACCGATACGGTAGAACAAACGATGGTTTCACAGGAAGACCTTAATGCAAAACCTTCCAATACTCCTCCTCCAAGTGAGGAAGACCTGGCACCAAAAGAAGTGAAGGCGCAGGTTGTTGAACAGGTTGAAAAACCAACCCCTTTCACCGTTGTGGAGGAAATGCCCGCATTCCCGGGTGGGGAATCTGATTTGTATAAATTCATCAGTACCAGTATAAAATACCCGGAGGAAGCAAAAGAACTTGGCATTCAGGGGAGGGTATTTGTCAACTTCGTTGTAGAAACCGATGGAAGTATCACTGATGTGAAACTAATCCGCGGTATAGGCGGCGGTTGCGACGAAGAAGCCATCCGTGTTGTGAAAGCGATGCCCAAATGGGTCCCGGGTAAGCAACGTGGCGTTCCTGTAAGGGTTTATTTTAATCTCCCGATCAAATTCACCCTCCAGTAATTTAGAACATTTCCAAAAGAAACTTTTTATAACTTTGTAACGTCAATTCGTTGCAGAGAAATATAAAAAGTTTCTTTTTTTTAAGACCTTATTGTTAATTAATTCACAGATCACTAATTCCGTTCTTGTAAAAGTTATCAATATAAACAGATGTTAACACTTGGATTAGAAGAGAAAAACACATTTCTGGAGGCCATAAATAAAAAAAGCGGCGCAAATGTTCTTGAATGTTACCAGTGCGGGAAATGCGCTTCCACCTGTCCGGTTTCTGATTTTATGGAATTCCGGCCCAGGGTGATCATGCAGATGATCAAACTGGGAATGAAAGAAGAGGTGTGCATGACCGATTCCATATGGTTTTGCCTAACATGTTCGGCATGTAGTGGCCGTTGCCCGAGGGAAATCGATATTCCTGCTGTGATGGAAGCGATCCGTCATCTTACCATAGAGGAAAACTATCATCCTAAATCAAAGAAGGTAAAGGATATCCGAAAGTTCCACGAGATCTTCCTCGATATGATCAAACGGTACGGACGCAATTATGAACTTCGCATGATGGCTGAGTTCAATATCCGTACAAGGAATCTTTTCAAGGATATGCATCTTGCTCCAAAAGCTTTATTGAAAGGGAAAATCCCCTTGGGTCACGAAAGTACCAAGAGCGCCAAAGCCATTAGGAAAATGTATGAGATGGCAGAAAAGCTGGAGAAAAGTAAGTAATCCTGTTCCACAAAAAAAAATTCGATTCAATTTATGAAGAAGCTGACCTATTTCCCCGGTTGTTCGGCTCATGGTACCAGTGAAGAGTTTGATCATACGCTAAAGCTTGTGATGAAAACGCTGGACGTTGAGATGGAAGAGATCCCGGATTGGAATTGTTGCGGCGCTACTTCCGCCCATGTCATGACAGAAAACCTGGCCTACGCTTTACCCTTGCGTAACCTGGTCCTGGCGGAAAAGTTCACCGGCAACATCATGGGAATTGCATGTGCATCCTGCTATTCAAGGATGAAAACAACCAAAGTTCATATGGATGAGAATCCTGAGCTTGCCAAAAAGATCAATTCCACCATTATTCAGGAAGGAAACTACACAGGCCGTGTAGAGGTAAAATCAATGCTCCAATACTGCTACGAAGATATTGGCCTGGAAACCATAAAAAGTAAAGTAACCAAATCATTGGCCGGTTTAAAAGTGGCTTGTTATTATGGATGCCTGCTGACCCGGCCCAAAGGGATCACGAAATTCGACTCCCCTGAATACCCTGTTTCCATGGATCAGATCATGGAGGCGCTGGGCGCTGAAGCAGTCGAGTTTGACTTCAAAACGGAATGTTGCGGGGCATCCTTTTCCATTTCAGATACGGAAATCGTCGAATCGCTTACAGGCAAGATCCTGGAGGTAGCAAAAGAAAGCGGAGCCCACCTGATCGTTGTAGCCTGTCCTTTGTGTCAGTCGAACCTCGATATGCGTCAACCTGATATCGAAAAACACCAGGGAAAGTCATTCCGGTTGCCGGTGATGTACCTAACCCAGTTGATGGCGCTTGCCTTCGGTTATCCGGAATCAGATATGCGACTAAAAAAGCATATTGTTCCCGTGGAAGAAGCGCTTTCAAACATCGGAAAAATTCAGGAACCACCTCCTAAAGTAACGAAAACCAAAAAAGCTGTTTCAGCAGAAAGCGAGGTAGAATAATGGCCAGAGTAGGTGTTTTCACTTGTTTTTGCGGCGCCAATATAGCCGATTTTGTTGATGTACCCAGGGTTGTCGAGGAAACCAGGAAGATCAGGGAAGTAAGATGTTCCATCGAATACAAATATATGTGTTCGGATCCAGGGCAGCAGATGATCCGTGATGCCATTGTTCAGCAAAGACTGACCTCGGTTGTGGTGGCAGCATGTTCTCCCCGGATGCATGAAAAAACCTTCCGGAAAGCTTTGTCCGATGCTGGTATGAATCCTTACCTGCTGGAAGTTGCCAATATCAGGGAACATTCTTCCTGGGTTCACCAGAAGGATAAAAAAGCGGCTACAGATAAAGCAATCGACCTGATCCGTATGGCGGTTGCTAAATCCATTGCAAACGAACAGCTATATGAGATCTCCGTTCCCGTGACCAAGCGTGCGTTGGTGATCGGTGGAGGCATTGCAGGTATCCAGGCAGCCCTCGATATCGCTGACGCCAGGATCCCGGTAACCCTTGTTGAAAAAAGCCCTTCCATCGGTGGACGCATGGCCCAATTGGATGAGACTTTCCCGACGCTCGACTGCTCACAGTGTATCCTTACACCCAAAATGGTGGATGTGGCTTCACACCCCTATATTGAGCTCATTCCCTATTCCGAAGTGATAGAACTCGATGGTTTTGTTGGAAACTATAAAGCCAAGATCAGGAAGAAAGCCTCCTATGTCAATTTTGCAAACTGTACTGGTTGTGGGGCCTGCTGGCAAAAATGCCCGGTGAAGGTTCCGAATGAGTACAACATGAATATCGATAAAAGGAAGGCCATCTATACACCTTTTCCCCAGGCTGTTCCAAATAAACCGGTCATCGATGCAGCGCATTGCACAATGCTGCTGAAAGGAAAATGCGGGATTTGCGCGAAGGTTTGCGAAAAAGGTGCCATCGATTTCAAGATGCAGGATGAAATTATTGAACGGGAGATTGGTGCGGTAGTGGTAGCGACCGGTTATGATCTCTGGGATCCAAAACCTTACGAAGAATATGGTGTTGGACGTTATAAGGACATCATTACCTCTCTGGAATTTGAGCGGATGGTTTCTGCAAATGGCCCGACTGGAGGTGTTCCACAGAGGCCTTCTGACGGTAAAGTGCCCAAGACCGTTGTTTTCATCAAATGTATCGGTTCCCGCGACGAAGCCAAAGGAATTGAATACTGCTCGAAGATTTGTTGCATGTACACTGCAAAACACGCAATCCTCCTGCATCACAAAGTGCATGATTCCCATGCATATATCTTCTATATGGATATCCGTGCCGCAGGTAAGGGATACGAGGAATTTGTTAAAAAAGCGCAGGTTGATACTGCTGCCACCTATCTCCGGGGAAGGGTTTCAAAAATTTATAAGAAAGGGGATAAGCTGATGGTAAGGGGCGAAGATGCCCAGATCGGACAACTGGTAGAAGTAGAGGCTGATCTTGTTGTGCTTGCTACTGCTATCATTGCACCTAAAGATAACCCGAACCTTGCAAGGCTGCTGGGTATTTCCTATGATAAATACGGTTACTTGTCGGAAGCTCATCCGAAATTGCGGCCTGTCGAAACGGCAAAAGCTGGTATTTTCCTGGCAGGCTGCACGCAGGCACCCAAAGATATTCCCGATACCGTAGCCCAGGCATCAGCATGTGCCGCCAAGGTATGTGGCCTCTTTTCAGGGGATACAATGAAAAAGGACCCGATGGTCTCAAAAGTGAATACAGAATTTTGTTCGGGTTGCCAGAATTGTGTCACAGTATGTCCCTATGGCGCCATTGTTACAGAAGAGATCCCGATGGGTCATGGTTCCAAGGAGATGCGCGTTGTTTCAAAAGTCAACGAAGGTGTTTGCCAGGGATGCGGGTCATGCGTGGCCATCTGCCGCAGCATGGCAATCAACCTGTCCGGTTTTACAGATCCTCAAATCATTAACGAGATAGTTGCAATCTAATGGAAACTGAAGTAAAAGAAACGAAAGGTCAAGTGGTTAGCGCGGAGAATCCCGGTATTGTTGCTCCTGCGGACTGGCAGCCGGTAATCATGGGGATCCTGTGTAACTGGTGTTCCTATGCCGGTTCCGACCTTACCGGAACATCGCGTATCCAGTATCCGCCGAATATCCGGATCATCAGGGTACCTTGTTCATCCAGGGTCGATCCCTGGTTCATCATCAAATCCCTGCAGACTTCTGCCGATGGGGTACTTATATCGGGTTGTCACCCTGGCGATTGCCATTATATTTCGGGCAATTATTATGCACGGAGACGATTTCTCGTGACGAAAAAGCTGCTGAATTTTGTCGGGTACCATGAGAATAGGATTCAGTTTTCCTGGGTTTCCGCAGCAGAGGGACCGAAATTTGCCAAAGTCGTGGCAAAAGTCACCGAAGATATCAAGAAACTTGGACCTCTTCACAAATATAAAAAGGAGAATCTGAAATAATGGACTATACAAAACAAATCCAGGAAATCGCATCGAAACTGTTTGCTGAAGAAAAGATAGATATCTTTATCGGTTACCGGCAAAACGCTTTCGATGACAACCAGGTACCCATTTTGGTTACCGTCCCTGCCGATGTTCCTAATCTCATTTTTACCGATAAATCGGTACTGAACCTGACCAACTACCTGAAATTTGAGCATACACGGAACAAAAGGGTGGGTATTGTTGTGAAAGGCTGCGACAGCAGGGCCTTGAATATGTTATTGACCGAGAGCCAGGTGAAACGCGAAAACCTTTATGTGATCGGCATCAATTGCACAGGCGTATTGAACGAAAAAGGCGAAAAAGCCCAGAACTGCCTTGAATGTGTGATGCCGGATGCCGTGGTGTACGATGAAATGATCGGAACCCCTTCAGGGAAGAAGGAATATTCTGTGAATGTGGATGTAAAAGAACTGGCAGCAAAAGGGCTGGTCGAACGTGGCGAATATTTCCAGGAAATATTTGAGAACTGCATTAGGTGTAATGCCTGCCGCCATTCCTGTCCGTTGTGCTATTGCACTAAATGTTGCATTGACCAGGAGTCGGCTGTTCTGTACAATGGCTCAAACACACCCTCCAGTGCTTTTCATGCATTGATGACATGGTCGTTGCACCTGGCCGGCCGCTGCGTGGATTGCAGGAACTGTGAAAAGGCCTGTCCCAGTCATCTCCCGTTGCATCTCCTGCATAAGCAGAACGAGATGGTCATCTACGAAAACTTCCAGCAACACCTGGCGGGAATGGAGAAGGACGACCGGGGTGCATTTTACAAATACAGCATGAAAGATCCAGATGATTTTATAATGTAATTCAACACTTGATTATGAACTTTTCAGTTTTCGAAACAGATAAAAACGGCCTGCAGAAGTTTTACGAAGAGACCATTGCGAAAAATGAGACTTATGCCCCGGTTGAAAAATTCGGGAAATATGACTATAAAAAGGTCTCAGCACTTCCGGAATGTGATCCCGATTCACCTATCAGCCTTACCATGAGTGTGAAACCCCTGTTTTTTCCGCGGTCTTCAAAGATCATGAAATATGAGGAGAACAGGGAAGGGACGATCATCACCGAAACAGATGAAGATCCGTTGGCAGGAAAAAGAGTAATACTGGGTGTAAAACATTGTGATGCCAGAGGTTTACAGGTGCTTGATAGGGTATATAAATGGGATTACATCGATGCAGACTACCAGAAAAGAAGAGAAAATTCGGTGATCATTTCCACCCGTTGCAATAAAGCCGATGTAAATTGTTTCTGCACCTCACTTGATTATGATGTGGAAAATTCTGATGCCCATGATATCCGGATTATCAATGGATTGAACGAAAAGATTTATATTCAGGCAGTAACGGAAAAGGGAGAGGATTTGTTGAAGGGAGTTCCCGGTTTGCAGTTCTCAGTTTGCAGTTCTGAGGTAGCAGGAGAAGAGAGTGCAAAGCATTTCAAGGCATTTGATTCATCCTTTCGCCTGAAGATGAACTACAAGGAGGTCAATGAGAAGCTTCAGAATTCATTTGATTCGCCGGAATTTGACCCTGCCTCAAAGAATTGTATCAGTTGCAATACATGCGCTTTTATTTGCCCGACATGTCATTGTTTCAAGATCACCGATGAGAAAATTAAAGACACGGGGATTCGCTATAAAAGCTACGATTCATGCAACAATGGCTATTTCACCCTGATGGCCGGCGGGCATAATCCGCGACCTGTCAAATACCGCAGATGGCGCCAGCGTGCTATGCATAAATTTGTTTATTATAAGGAACGATTTGGAGTAAACCTATGCGTGGGTTGCGGCCATTGTGCAATCTCATGCCCTGTGAATATCAGCATTTTTGATGTTGTAAACCAAGTAGTTTAGCAGCCCCACTCCTCACCCCTCCCCAATTGGGGAAGGGAAGGGTTGGGGAAACACATAAAATATATGGAACAGTTATTAGTACCTGCACTTTGCAAAATTGATAAGATTATCGAGGAAACACCCGATGTTCTGACATACCGGTTGATTTTCAAAGACCCGGAAATGTTCGGGAAATTCAAATGGCTTCCGGGCCAGTTTGTAGAATTCTCATTGCTTGGCCGCGGTGAGTGTACATTCTGCATTTCTTCGTCGGTTACCCGTCCCGGTTATTTCGACTGTTCCATAAAAAAAGCAGGGGTGGTTACAGCCGACATCCATACAATGCTTGATGAAGGTATGGATGTAGGGATCCGTGGACCATACGGCAACTGGTTCCCGGTTGATGATATCAAAGGAAAGAACCTGCTTTTCGTAGGTGGTGGTATCGGACTGGCACCGTTGCGTTCACTGATCCAGTATTGTATTGACAACCGTAATGATTATAAGGATTTCACAATCCTTTATGGTGCAAGGACCTCGAAAGATCTCTGTTATAAGGAAGAGATAGAGGAATGGAAAAACAACCCGACGCTGAAAGTAATTCTTACCATTGATAAACCTGAAGAGACCTGGAAAGAAAATGTCGGCGTTGTTCCAAAGATCCTTGAAGAAGTGGTAAAACCAGCTATCGAAAATACAAAGGTCATTACCTGTGGTCCGCCGATCATGATAAAATACACGCTTTTATCGCTTGACAAGCTCGGGTTTGCCCCTAAGGATGTTATTACCACACTCGAAATGAAAATGCAGTGTGGCCTTGGAAAATGCGGCAGGTGCAATATCGGGAGTACCTATGTATGCAAAGACGGTCCGGTATTTACCTACGAGCAGTTGAAGGCTCTTCCTGATGAGTTCTAGGTCATCCTGACGTCTAAGGAAGTCCATTTCTCCTTTCCCATTTGTAAGGCCGGCCAGTCGGTTCGCTTTGCCTCCGCGCACTTACACAATTTTCAAAGAGCCTTCCCTGCCTGACGGCAGGGGTTTTACTTGTATGTTATGCCACGTGGTTATTTATCGTAGTGATAACGACAACCGTATATGAATAGATCGTCCTTGGATACACTATAAATTCAGAACTCCTTACCTCACGTAGTCTAAATTAGCGGTAATTTCAAAAATCATTTTCAAATCTGTACCGGGGAAAATGGTTTCTGGCTGGTTGAGAATTTTGGTTAGTTCAGCGGAAGCATGATTGAACCGGGCAGCAGACAAAGAATGCAGAGTTACGGTCAATGTTTTATTTTCATAGTCAGGAGTCAGGTCGGCACAAGACTGAATGATTTGTTTGACGACCATTCTTTTTTCATTTTCTGCCGTTGCCAGATAGGGAGCAATCCATTGTGCCACTGAAGATTCAGCTCGGTAGCAAATTATTTTTATCACATTCATTAACAGTTTGCTTTCGGTTTTGAGTTTGTTGTAACGTTCTTGCTGGGACATCTGACAGTCTTTCAATCGTGGTTTTATTTTGGAGCGTTGGTGTATGAGTTTCATTTACTTCCCGCCTCACATGTAGAAATCTTACCTTAAGTTCACATTTTTGTGATGTCCAAAAAAAAATTTCTTCAAACGTATTACCTTTTTGATTTTCTCCGATTAAGCAATAACATTTTGTTTCGGATGTGACAATTTTCGTGTGACTTCGTTGTTGAAGGAAGATTTGTTAACAATCGAATGTGGAAAGCAGATAGTAGTTAATTTTGTAAAGAACATTTAATTATACAAGCCATGAACTTATTTGAAAACAAAGAACCTGTTTTCTCAATCACTGTTGAAGACTTGCAAATCGAAGCTCAGGAGAAGATTGGGAGAGCATTAACCGATGAAGAAATCCTAATTGCCAAGAAGGGATTAGAGTCTGGGATCCTTACTTCCATAGACATTATTTACAACACTTTATTCTTTGTTATGATTCCAGAAGCAGCAATTAATTTTAAAAATTTCAGTTGATGCAGATAAAGCAATTAGTTTTGTGATATGAAAGATATCAATGGAAATATTAGCATAGAGTTATTTCTAGGCGATTGTAAAAAAGAATTGTTAAAGATTCCCGATGAATCTGTTGATCTTATTGTGACATCACCTCCATATGCAGACCAGCGTAAAGGAACCTATGGTGGAATACATCCTGACAAATACAATGAATGGTTTCTGCCCATTTCTTCTCAGTTATTGCGCGTGCTTAAACCTACCGGAACTTTCATCTTAAATATCAAAGAGAGAGTTTGTGAAGGTGAGCGTCATACTTATGTGCTTGAATTAATTATTGAAATGAGAAAACAGGGTTGGCTTTGGACAGAAGAATTCATCTGGCATAAAAAAAACTGTTATCCTGGAAAATGGCCAAACCGTTTCAGGGATGCCTGGGAACGTTTACTTCAATTTAACAAGAGCAAAAAGTTTCAGATGTTCCAGGAGGAAGTTAAAATTCCAATGGGTGACTGGGCTAAAACACGGTTAAAAAA
This sequence comes from Bacteroidota bacterium, assembly GCA_026391355.1. Taxonomy (GTDB): domain Bacteria; phylum Bacteroidota; class Bacteroidia; order Bacteroidales; family FEN-979; genus CAIYUC01. The sequence goes on from JAPLDH010000008.1 coordinate 66,220, forward strand.
TTTATCAGAAACAGATAGAATCAGAGATACTTCCAAGGTTGGCAGTGGTTTCGGAAAAAATATCTCCAACTGGGTAAACCGTGAATTAGCTTACCCAACAAATGTTTTGCATATTGCAACGGAGTGCGGCAATAAAAACCACAGCGCTACATTTCCTGAAAGCCTTCCTGAATGGTTTATCCGGTTATTAACAAAACCTGGTGATACTGTATTGGATCCATTTATGGGTTCAGGAACCACAATTGTAGTGGCCCAGCGCCTTAACAGGAAAGCTATTGGAATTGATACCTTGAAAGAATATTATGATCTGACTATTGAAAGGTTAGATCCTGTGATACAATGGACACTTTTTGAACCCAAAAAGCAATATGGAAATACTAAGTCACGCTGATATAATCACCTACGTTGAAACAAACATTGGGACTTTTCATGAGAAAAGGTTGTCAGGTTTGAATTCCTTAAAACTTGAATCCATTCTTAAACGAAAAAATCCTTACCTTTTTAAAGCAAAGAATGTTACTACTGCAGATCATATTGTAAGGGGGTTGATTGATGCTTTTCTCTCTTCACAGGAAGAAACAATCTTCGGAGAATGGCTTGAAGGATTAGCTGTCTTTATCAACAATAAAGTTTATTCCGGATGGAAATCCGGAATTTCAGGAATCGACCTTGAATTTGATAAGGATCATATACGATATATTGTCAGTATCAAATCCGGTCCAAATTGGGGAAATGGCAGCCAGCTAAAGAAGATGGCTTCAGATTTCCAAACCGCGATTAAAACCCTACGCACAAGTAATTCACAAATGCAGGTCATTCCGATTAACGGATGCTGTTATGGGCGTGATAATAAACCTGATAAAAAAGGAATCTATTTTAAATATTGTGGACAAAGATTCTGGGAGTTCATTTCCGGTAATCCTTTGCTATATACTGAAATCATTGAACCTTTGGGTCATAAGGCAAAAGAAAAAAATGATACGTTTCTTGATATGTATCCTAAAGTGATCAATATTTTTATACTTGAATTCATCAGAGATTTTTGTCAATCTGATGGTAGTATTGATTGGAAGAAAATTGTAGAATTGAATTCAGCCATTATGCAGCCGAAATAGAAAGATCTGAAAATGATGTAAAACCTTTTCTATAAGGTAAATCGTAAAAAAGTCCCCAGCGGCAACCTCCTTTTGTTTCTGTCAGCAAAGAACAATTCCCCGAAATCCGGTTCTATTGTATTCCCAAAATGAGTGTTAACAAGACTCTCGGAGACCAGGGCTGAAAATCCCATCGAATAAAGGCTGAGGATAAAAAAGCTGTTTTGCTTTTCAAGCAACTGACTGCACAGATGGATCATCTCATCGATCGAGTCCTGCAGGATCCATTTTTCACCTTCCGGCCCTCTGCCATATGCCGGCGGATCCAAGATGATCCCATGATACATGTTCCCTCGTTTCACTTCCCGCCTGACAAATTTCAGCGCATCTTCAACTACCCAGCGAATATCCTTCAACCCGCTGGCTTCCATATTTTCCCTGCCCCATGTAATAACCGGTTTCACAGAATCTACGTGAACAACATCTGCCCCGGCAGCTTTGGCGGCAAGTGAAGAGCCACCGGTGTAAGCAAAGAGATTAAGTACGCGAATGTGAGCTGGTGAGCTGGTGAACTGGTGAACTGGTGAGTTTAGAAAATCATATATAAAATTCCAGTTTTCGGCTTGTTCGGGAAAAACGCCAATATGCCCGAAGGCGGTCAATCCGAGCCTTAACGTAAGGTGAAGATCATTGTAGTCATACCCGATCCTCCATTGTTCAGGCATTCTCTTCTTCATGATCCATTCCCCTTTGTCCGATTGTTCTCCTTTTGCAGGATCTACTCCCTTTGCCCTTTTATAGATGGCATCAGCTTCCTGCTGCCACTCCTCTTCCGGCATTGCTTTTTTCCAGACTGCCTGCGGCTCAGGACGCCCAAGGATATACTCTCCGAACCGTTCCAGCTTTTCCAGTCCGCCGGAATCGATCAGCTCATAATCTGTCCATGTTGAAGTTAACAGTTTCATTTCAGGTAAGAACTTTTATGACAAGTAATTTCAACTCACCGGACCCTGTATTTATCCATCGTCTTTCGATTCCCCCGGGAATAAAGATACATCTTTCTTTCACACCATCCATCACTTGATTTTCCACTTCAAGGGTCCCGTTACCTTCGATAATATAAAAAATAACATCCATCGGATTGACATGTTTCTCCATGAACTCCCCCGGTTTGAATTTGAGATGAATAACTTCTGTTTTTCCGGAAGTAAACAGTTTGTGCGCGTCAATTTTGATGGGAACAACCGGTGAAGTTTGCAAATCCGTAATTTGAATCATCTTGTTAATATTAGGTTAACGTAATCTTCCTGGGATGACTAAAAAGTAAAGAAATGGTGGGGAAAGTCATTTCGACAATTCCTTGCCCCATTTATCTTCTCTCTCCTTTGCTTTCTGCTCCCAAAGAGGAATGATAGTGCGTATAAATTCCTGTTTCTCCTTATACAATTGATCCATTTCAAGCCCGATGAATTTCTGGGCTTTTGCCTTGGTTGCAATATCCGGGTAAGGGATCTCCTGGTTCTTTCCCAGCCTGCTGAGCAACCTGGCCAGCATGACCCTCGCTTCCTGACATTCATTCATCGAATTACCGATGATCCTTGAAACCTCGATTGGGGAATGGAAGGATGCCCCGTGGCTGGCGGTAGCATAATCCCAGAACCATTGGGCATTGCGGATCTTTTTCAGGATGGGCTCCATATCTTTTTCAACAGCGCCGGCATCCCAGGCTGCCATTGCTTCGACATGGGAACGCACCAATTCTACTTCCGCTTTGTCCCTGATCTCTTTGACTTTCTCCTGCCGTTCGTAAACATTTTCCAGCAACGATTCTTCACTTTCCCTGTGACAGACCTGGCAGGTACCCGAAATATTGGCCAACGGGCTGGTGATCTTATGACTGGTAAATTTCTGCCCTCCCTCTTTTACATAAGGCATATGGCAATCCGCACAAGCCACTCCCCTATCTGCATGGATTCCTGTCAGGTAAAGTTCATAATCAGGATGCTGTGCTTTGAGGACAGGGGTTTTACTTAACTGATGGGTGAAGTCTGTAAAGTTGATCCCATCGTAATATTTCAATGCAGAATCGGCGGAAGTTCCGTATTTCCACGGAAAAGTCAGATATGCAACATCCTCTGCGCCAGGCCTGTGTTTGTCAAAATAATATTCCACATGACATTGTGCACAAACAAGGGAACGCATCTCCTGGTGGGTGGCCTGGTTTATATCCTTTCCCATCGCCCTGAAAGCCTCGATCAACGCCGGGCGGGTAATCCTCAGATCCATGGTAACCGGGTCATGGCAATCGGCGCAACCAATATAATTTACAACCTCGTTACCCATTGAAGCCCATTTCCCTTTATAGAAACCTGCAACCCCTTTTTCCTGCATCAGTCTCGGAACATCCGGACTTTTGCATGTCCAGCAGGTGTTTGGCTGGGGACCATCAGCCGCTCCCATCGGGGCGCCTGTTCGTAACGTATTCCGGATATCGGTAATTGCATAATAATGCCCCCGGCTCTGCCAATAATCCTTTGAAAATGCATATCCGGCCCAGAGGATAACCATCCGCGGATCCATTGCAAGTTCGTCAATCTTCGCATTTCCGTTGTATTTGCTCCGGAAGGAAGTGTCTGCCGTTAGCAGGTAGCTCTGATATTCCCGGGGAAAATTCTCTCCCCAGATTGAATTTCTGGGTTCCCTTTCGGTTATTTTCAGCTTTGGTTTGAAAACATATTCCTTTTCAGCCTTGCGGTTTGTGATCGAGGATGCCAGTAATCCCAAAAGGAAGACGATGATCATCGTGCCAAAAAACAGAGCCCAGTTGACCCATGGTTTGCGTTTGGTATTTGTATTCATGGCTTATCTTTATTGGTGAATTCATAATTCTCATTTAGCTGTTCCTAATTGCTTCTCAAGCCACTCCGGAACCCTGCCTGGCATATGCTGGATATTAAGTGCATTTGGCGTTGCAGACAGGCCGTTCACCCGGCTGTGTGGCGTTTCCCTGTGACAATCGAGGCAATACCTCTCCTCAAGATAGTTATGATAGGAAGGCACGACACGGGAGAGATAATCCATTCCTAACGATTTCTTATGACAACGGATACAGTTTTGCTGGACCATCGGCCGGGTTTCCTCTTCCATGATGATCACCTGGGGTTCCATCCGGAGGGTGAACATGGTAGCATGGTTCAAACCATCCATTGCCTTGAAGTAATATTTACTGAAAATGTTATCATGGGGTACATGACAGTCATTACAAGTCGTGACCCGGTGATGGCTGTTGTGGGCCCAATTCGCATACTGGGGGTTCATAACATGGCAGTTGATGCAGGTTTCCGGGTTATCTCCCAGATAAGACCACGCTTTTGAAATATAAAAAGCATAAAAGCCAAGAGCAAAAAAAATACCGAGGAGAACCACTACAGGACGCCGCCACCCGGATGGGGGAATGATCCTGCGATAAAGGTTTTTCATAACAAACAGGTGAAGAAAATGAATTGTTATTTTCTTCACAAACTTATTGAAAATTTGCAAATGAATCAACGGAAAACCAAATATTCAGATATTAATAAATTGGTATCAATTGGTATGAACCCCAGGGCAAGCTCCGGGGAATTATACCTTGCAGAAAAAGGTGCGGAATGCTCCTTCCGAATCCTGTTCTGTGAAACTATTAAATCCCCTTGCGGAAAATTTTTCGATCATCGGGGCTGGGAAAAAAGGAGTAATGATCTCATAGATCTCTCCTGACCCAAAACTCCCTGTTTCACTGATTACACAATCCAGGGGATGCTGACCTGCCGCCAGCAAGGGGCGTGCATCCAGTGAAATCCGTATATTTTGTCTATTCAGCCAATCTGGTTTGATCATCATTTCAGTTGTTATTTTTATATGAAAGTATTCGTTGTTCTCCGCTTAATTTACACCGCTCTGTCAGATCCTGCGACGCTTCGAGTGTTCCAAGGTATTCACCTTTTTCATTTCTTAATGCATAGTACTCAATATGAATGAACTTGCCCTGCATATTGATCCAGAAAGGCGCACTGTCGGCTTTCCCGGATTTGAAATCGGAAAGTATCTGATCTACAACATGTACGCTTGATGGAGGATGACACATCCGCACATCCCTGCCCAAGATCGCACGATTCCGGTCGAAAATCCGTTCCTTCCCCTGTGTGAAATACTTCACCTTGTCGTTTTTATCAACAAAGGTCAGATCCACAGGTAAACTATTCAGGATAGCAAACAGCTCGTCCACAGCAAGTGAACCGCTTGGCAAATGAACAGTATTGCTTTCAGCCGACTTGTTATCGGAAAGTTCCACCCCTGCCGGCTTCCATTCAATGGCCGGATCGTACAGGCAATAACCGATTTCCGTGGTTTGCTTATAGATCTCATACCAATCGCTATCGGTGAGCTTATCCATTGTCATTGGAAAAAGGATCTCCTCCTCTTTCATGATCATATCAGGAATTGCTTTCACGGCAGGTTTCAGATGGATCTCAATGATCCCTTGTAATTCCTCTGATGTCAGATCCCTTGAAACATACAATGACTCTGTGGCATTCAGCAGTAATCCACGGGTTTCATCATGTTTTCCCCACATAACAGCAGGTGGTCCGGTAATTCCATATTTTTCCAGATAAGGAAAAAGAAGATACTCTTTGCGACGGTAATGCTTGTCGACATCCATCAGGCTGTTAAATAACGCCCTGACTTTTAAAAGGTAAGCAGAGCTGCCGATAGTGGTCAACAGGTGATCCGCTGATTCAAAAAGTTCAGTCAGCCGGATTACCACTTTTTCCAGTTCCCTGTTTTCCTTCTTAAAGGTATCAACCGGATGACCGGCAGGTACCACTTTCGCTCCTGAAAGATCGATACTATCTTCCAGCACCATCGAATGAAGATCACAGAGCCGCAAAATCTCTGTTTCAGGTAATCCCTCCCTGATCAGTTCCTGTTCAACTTCCACAACGTCTCCATAAGGGATCTTTTGTAATAATTCCAATATCCTCTGCTTCACCTCTTTCGGGGCAATTCCTTCATGTAATTGAAGGATCATATGTTTCAGCAGTTCTTTCCTGCTCACGGGGGTATTTGATAATTCGTTCATATTGTTTGATTTGTAATTTGGGTTTGGAGGGGTATTACCCTTTTAACATTGTGAGTATCATTTTAAATTTTACGGTTGCATTAACCGCATGAGGAATATTGGCCGGCATGATGATCGTTTCTCCGGCTGAAACTTTAAAAGAAACCTTATTGATAATGATCTCGGCTTCCCCGTCGATCACCTGCACCATTGCATCAAAAGGCGCTGAATGTTCACTGAGTCGTTGTCCCTCATCAAAGGCGAACAATGTTACATTGCCAACCTGACGGTCGATTACCCTTTTGCTGACAATCCCATCTGCTGAATAGTCCACTTTTTCACGGAATGTGAAAACTGTACCTGGTTCAAAATTGCTTTTTTCCATAGTTTATTGATATTTAATGAATTGTTGAATTGTTGATTTAATGAATATCGTTTACGTCAGTTAAGGCTCTATACTGTCCTTTCTTCCAGGATCTCCCCTGCAATACTGATAGTTGTGACCTCAAGGGGTAGGTGTCTTCCGGCATTATCCCTGGCTATTTTAGCGATCTGAACCAGGCCACTGCAACAAGGTACCTCCATGATGATCACATTCAGCGATCTGATCCCTGCTTCCGAGATCATAGCGGTCAGCTTTTCAACATAGGATTCCTTATTTGTATCGAGCTTGGGACAGGCAATTGCCAATGAATGACCTTGTAAGAACCGGTTATGGAAATCTCCCATGGCAAATGCAACGCAATCGGCGGTAAGCAAAACATCGGTATCCTTGAAATAGGATGCATTCGGATTTAACAAGTGAAGCTGAACAGGCCATTGTTTCAAAGCTGACTGAGCCATTCCCAGTTGTTGCATTGGTTCTGCTGTTTTGACGGCTTCTTCAACTTTATCCATATTAATACGGAAATCCCTCGGAATAGAACCGGGGCAACCTGATGCATGTGCCTGGTTGGTTTTGATGGCAGCCGGAAGGGTTGGCAAAGCCAATATCTCCAGGTGGTTTTCACTCCCGTTTTCAGTACTCATATCAATTTTATTATCCTTAATATAGTCAATGGCCTGCTGAAGAAACTGCTGTTCATTATGATTCCGTAAATGTTCAAGATGGGCAAGGATCGTATTCCTTCCTTTTTTGACGATCGAATCCATCACCTTATATTCATTATATGCTTCTGCCTCCCTTTCTTCAATCGAAATAGCATCCTCCGGACAGTGGCCAATACAGGCTCCCAGCCCATCACAAAAGAGATCGCTGATCAATCGGACTTTCCCGTCAATCACCTGTAAAGCGCCTTCATGACAAGCAGGAATACACAACCCGCACCCATTACATTTTTCTTCATCAATGTGGATAATTTTCCTTTTCATTATATGTAATCTTTTAATGTTTGTTTGTTCAAAAAGTTTCTGAATTCCATTGCAAGTTTATTCACAACGTTGATCATCAGGCACTTGTCAAAATTGCATACTTCATTTTCAAATGGACAATCGGTAATCTCCATTCTACCTTCTATAGATTCATAGATATTCAATAAGGTAATCTCTTCCGGTTTTCTCTTCAGCGTGAATCCACCTGCCGGTCCACGAACGGATTTCAACATGTTGTTTTTGACCAGACGTTGAAATACTTTTGAGATATGGTTTTTGGAGAAACCGGTAAATTCGGCAATTTTGACTGCATTGATACCTGATTCTGCCCGTGCAATCAATACCATACCATGGATTGCGATCGAGGCGGCCTCCGACATTGTAAATATTTTTGACATATTGGGTATTTAGGTATTTCAATGCGCAAATATATAACTACTTTTCAAACTATCAAAAAAAAGTTGAAAAATTTTATACTTTTGATGACTTTTCTATCTTTTATGAATAAACTCATCACTAGTCTTCAGAATCCCCTTGTAAAACAAATAATTGTTCTTGAGGCAAAACCGCGTGAGCGCAAAGTCCAGAATCTTATTATCATTGAAGGGTTGAGGGAAATCCGGTTAGCATTAACGACCGGTTTTACAATAACTTCATTATTATACTGCAGGGAGATCATCAATGATAAGGAACTTCAATCATTGTTATCACAGACCATATCCACTTTTGAAATGGCAGAGGTTACATCAGAGGTTTATAACCGGCTGGCATACCGGAAAGACAGTGGTGGTGTGATTGCAATTGCCAGGCCAGGAAGAATCCTTTTCAGTGATATTAAACTATCCTTGAATCCATTGATCCTGGTCCTTGAATCGGTCGAAAAGCCTGGAAACCTGGGTGCTGTTCTTCGTACGGCTGATGCTGCAAACCTGGATGCAGTCATTATTTGTGATCCGCAAACTGATATTTATAATCCCAATGCAATTCGTGCCAGCCTTGGTGCCATATTTACCATGCCGGTAGTTACAACCAGCACAGAGGAAGCCATCAGCTGGTTAAAGTCAAACAAAGTGAAAATGTTCGGAACTGCTCTGACTGCCAATCATTATTATCATGAGGTACATTTTCGTGAACCCACAGCAATCATCATGGGATCAGAAACTTCAGGCCTTAGTCAGAAATGGCTTGATGAAGCTGAACTTCTTATAAAAATACCAATGAGAGGGAAAATTGATTCGATGAATGTTTCAACTTCAGCCGCTGTTGTTGTGTTTGAAGCACTCAGGCAAAGGAATTTCCAATAATTATCTGGAAATCCTGTACCGGTTTATTACAGGTTCTTTATAATTGATAAACGTTTCTACTCCGAATAATAAAGGGGGGCTGAATGTCCCGTTCAGCCCCACACTTTAACAAACAAAAAAACACACAAATGAAAACCAAAGCCAATGAAAAAATATTAGCTTTTATTTATGAAAGTCAAATTTCTATTTCTATTTGCAATCGTATTGTCCTCAAATAATATGCAGGTAAAATCTGTCCTATTTTTATTTTCCTTATATTGAAAATCAAACCATAAGTTTTGACCTGGTTCAAGCTGTGCCTCAGCTTCTATCCATACTGAAACATAAACTTTTTCAGAACACATTGTTATAACACCCCATTCCCTCTCATCAATTTCGACAGTCAGGAAATCATCTCCTACCATGATAAAGGGGCCTAAAATATCACGCATATCAAGACTATAAACCCAGACAAAAATAATCGGTTTATGACCCGGAGGCGTTACAGTGGTTCTGACATCGAGGTCTCTCTTATATTTTACTCCAAGCTTTACTCCATTATCATTATCTTTATTATTGTGCTTCTCCTGGAAATTGGCTACATTTTGAAGAGGTAGATTATAGGTTGGAATGGGTTTTACAGCCTTAACCTGTAAACCTCCCAATATAATCAAAAGAGCAAGTACAAGTAAACTTTTCTTCATTTTAGAAATGATTTTATACATATGTGAATAGCTGCATTTTTCTCGTATGCAAATGTATTAAAATGAGCAATACAAATCAATTGCGGATTAATAATAAAATTGATTGAGGAAAACCGGAATCAATATTTATTGATTTTTTTCTTTTAGTCTGATCTACTGATGTTTATCTTTGTGGGATGCGCGCATTCTGCACGTCATTTATAAAGGTTTACTAATTTTTTTGCATACTAATATAAAAAAATTGGTCCTCTTTTTATATTTTTTTTTGGGTAATCGCCGGGAATGTAAATGATGGGCAACGGGAATGAATTAAGGAAATACAAGATTAGATGACGCCTCTTTCAACAAGGATTCTAACCAATTCCGTATTATTCTTAGCGCCTATAGAATCCCGGATGTGTTTGATAGTTTTTTCAATATTTGAAAGGGTAGTTTTTTTATTCTCGGCAATTTTCTGCTGTGTTAGTCCATTGCTAAGCATTTTAACGATCTCAATCTGATTTTCGGTTAACTGATGCTTTCCGCTTGCGGAACCCTGATTAAATTTCTGGGCCATGAATTGTTGTTCAAACACGCCGGTAAAGACAGTCAAGCCTTCTGCGACTTTTTCCAATGTTGATTTTATTTCTGGTTTTTCAGCAGATTTCAATAAATAAGCTTTAACCCCTGCTTCATACATTTTTCTCTTCCATATATATTGGTCTTCTGAAGTAAACATAACAATTGGTTTTTCAGGAAATACCGCTTTCAGTTTTTTTATGTTTTCAAGCGGAGGAGGATGATTCTCAAGCCAAAGGTCGAGGAGAATAATATCAAAAGAATCCGAAGAGATTTTCTCTGTAGCTTCATCTGGGGTTTGCGCACTTCCTGTTATTTCAATTCCATCACGCCCAGGTCGGAAGATATTTCTCAATCCATTAATGACAACGGGATGATCCTCAATAATAATGATCCTAACCATGGTTATAATATTTTGTTGTTACCGTTGTTTTTGTTTTTCCTTGGAATTGAAATTTCCCAACTTGTAGGAGAACCGGGCGCCGATGAAACCTTTGCTTTGCCTCCCAGCAACTTGATTCGTTCATAAATATTGATGATCCCTATACCGTCTTTTACCTCTTTGGGGTCAAACCCCGGCCCCTTGTCCATATAAAAAATTTCCAGGATATTTTCTCTGGTTTCGATCCTTAAACTTATTCCTTCATCTGTTGCATACCTGCTTGCATTTAAGAGTAATTCCTGGATTATCCTGTAGGTATGCAAAACCATTTCTTCTGGCAGGCAAGAATAATCCCCGATCATTTCAAGATCTACCTGTATTCCGGTAAGACTTTGCATATCTGCTGATTGCCCAATTATCAATTCTTCAAAAGTAAAATGCTCCAACATAGCCTTATTCATACGGTGCGAAATCATCCGGATACTTCGTCCCAACTCTTTAATCTTATCTTTTAACTCGTCCTTTCCAACCTCTTCCGGTAAATCAAGATGCCTGATGGCCCCGGTAATTCCAAGGATCAACTGACCGGTTATATCATGGAGTTCTCTTGCAATTCTTCCTTTCTCCCTCTCTTCCATCTCAATCAGCCGTTTTGCAGATATGATCTGTTGATGCTGAAATCTCATCCGGTTACGCAACTGTAACCATAACGTTACGAAAACCAAACCAATTACCAGAAGAACCGAAATGATCAGCCACAATCTTGTTTTTTGAAGGCGGTTATTTTGAATTTCGAGCTCTTTCCCTTTATTTTGAATGACCAGTTCCTTGTTTTTCACATCCAGTAATGCTGCCAGCAACCTTACCTGGTTTGCAGCCTGGCGTTTATCTGATTCGATTCTTTTCTCCATCGCTTTTTTCTGACATTCTACCGCCTCTTTATAAGAGCCCTTTGCCATCAGTATATCAGCATACGTATCGTACAAGGTTGACAACCAATCTACATTTCCCTGCTTTACTGCCAATGGAATGGCATAATCCACCAGGCAGGCTTCTGCTTTGGCAATGTTACCTTTGTCGCGAAAACAGTAAGCCATACTGTTATAGGCGCCAAATACGATTTCCGGGTTGGATAGGGTTTGGTCAAGGTTTAAGGCTTTCCGGTAATAATATAATGCTGAATCAGGTTTACTGTGACGGTTACCTATATTTATCAGGATCATGGCAATGGCTTCCTCTGCTCCTTTGGCTTTGATCAAATATCCAATGGCTTCATGTTGCAAGTTAATGGACCGGGTTATATCGGGTTCAAATTTGGTTGCAAGATTCCCCATTACAACTCCCATTTCTTTATACAAGGCATGATCCCGTGCAATCCGAAAAGCGGTTCTGAACATTTGTAGTGCAGATGCAGTATCCTGTATATTAAATTTGAGATTTCCGAGCTCATTGTATGCATCTGCCATTATTTCAAACTCTTTAGATGCTTCAGCGAACTGTATTGTTGAGTCAAGATAAATGATTCCCGTTCGATAGTCATAAGCCGCAGAGTAAAGGGTAGAAAGTTTTAAGCAGATGTATGCTTTTTGGTTAACCAGATCTGCATTACTGGCAATCTTCAAGGCTTTGCTATAATAGAAAAAACTCGAGTCTTGTTCTTCTTTGGTAAAACTGCCTGCAATGATCTGATAAGCCTTCACAAGATCCAGTGAGGTTCCGGATTTTTTTGCATATGTCAGCGCTCTCTTTGCATAATTGTTTGATTGAACAAAATTTTCCCTTTCGTTGATTTTTCTAAGTGAATCCATAATATCCAATGAATCCTTGTGAACGGAAATACGATTTTCTTTCCCACCTGGATTCCCGAATGTAAGGTCAGGAAACTCCATAAAAAGGATAGGCAAAAAGATCAGAAGCATCCCTGCAATAAAATCCCAGGATAATTTCATTTGATATATTTATGTCAACATGAGCAAAATTAGAAAATTATTATGCATGATCTTAATCTTTATGAAATTATTACCCTGTTTCAATATGACTAACATTCCCTTGAGGTCTGTGAAGCCACTTTCCAGGGTTATCTCCGGATCCCTGGTTAAGTGAAACCATCTCCTTTTTCAGGTTTTATACCTTTCATCCTTTGCCTTAAGTGTAAAAAAACCAGGGGGTAATTTGGATTCAATTATCATTCTTTCGCCGGTAACAGGATGATTAAAAGTGAAATGAAATGCATGCAACCTGATTTGCCTCTTAAAGGGATCTATTGACCCGTATTTCCTATCACCGGTGATTGGGCAACCTATTTCTGCGAGCTGCACACGTATCTGATTCTTTCGACCGGTTTCAAGAGTGATCTCAAGAAGTGTATGGCCAGGAATCTCCTTCACCTCCCTATACCTGGTAATTGCCAGTTTTGCATCACTGCTTTCGTATGTCGTGTACATTTTAAAAGCTGAATTCTCTTTTAGCCAACTTTTTATGATTCCCTCTTTTTCAGCAGGTTTGCCTTCAACCAGGGCAAAATACTTTTTTTCGTTCTCTTTCCATCCTTCTTTAATTTTTTCCTGAACTTCAACACTTTTTGCAAACAATAAAATACCCGAAACCTCCCTGTCAAGCCTGTGAACCACATAAACCCGATCATGTCCATTGGAAATTTCCTGGAAATATTCAAGCAGCTTCTTGTAAACCGAGGTACCTTCACTCCCCTTTTCTCCATAAGTAAGAATCCCCGCCGGTTTTTCAACAAACAGCAGATAATCATCCTCATACAGCACTTTCAAAGGAGGAGCAGGTCGGGTTTTCCCGGGTTTGAATTTTGAATATGTAACAACATCCCTGGGATTTATGATTATGGAAGGGTTTGTGATTATTTTTCCATTCACGGAAACTGTACCATGAAGAATGATCTTTTTAACGGAAGATTTTGAAGATCCTTTAAATTCTTCGGTAAGTAACCCGATCAGTGACGTGACTTTGGTAGCTGATATATTCATATTTTAGGAATGATCAGATTGAGCTATCCCAAAATCCTGATTACGGACATGATAACGTTGCTGTATTGATAGATTTTGAGTAGTTAAAATTACGAATATTTATTAATTTTACACCCTCATTGTGAAAAGGAACGCTTGATACATCCATTTTTTGAAGGAATCCTCCTGGGAATAACCGTGTCTGTCAGCCTTGGACCTGCCTTGCTTGCGCTTTTGCAAACCAGCGTCAAACACGGTATTAAGACAGGGATATTTTTTGCCATTGGCATCTTTACAAGCGACCTCATTGTCGTGATGGTAGCCTATTTCGGGGCCTCCCAGATTGTCACTAATTCCTCTACCCATAAGCTTTTTGGAATTATCGGGGGCAGCATTCTGATCATTTTCGGTCTTTTCCAGATCAGCCGCAAAATGCAAAAGAGCGAGCAGGTGAAAGCCATCAGGGAGATAAAAGTCAAAAATCCGGGAGTTCTTCCTTATTACTTCAAAGGTTTTCTGCTCAACATTGCCAATCCTTTCCTTTGGGCTTTTTGGCTGACTTCAGTCATCGCAATATCTTCTTCCTACAGAGGAAACCGTCTTGCCATTGTGCTTTTCCTGTCAGGAACACTCGGGACAGTACTTGCAACTGACATTCTGAAATGTATCCTTGCCAATAAAATAAAATTGACCGGGAATCCTTATGTAAAACTCTGGATCAACAGGATTGTGGGGATTATTTTTATCCTTTTCGGCGTTTTTGTGATAATAAATGTTATGGCAGTGATTCCGAATCCAATGAAATGAAGATTGATTACCCACCCGTTCAGGATGTTTTACATTTCTAAATATCTCCCGTTTTGTCTTTGGAAACAGACATTTCACCGATTATTTCCGTCCTCTATCAAAAAATAAATTTATCAACAGGAATTGTATGTAATATTGCAGATTATTTTTTTGGTGTAACATCATAAAAACAAACGAACTATGAACAAAGGAATTTGCTATTCAGGGTTTTCCTGTGGGCAGGCAATTCTCAGAAAAGCTGGGCAGATGATGCTTCTGCTTTTTTCTTTACTGATCCCGGTACACTCGTACTCTGTTAATCCACCCGATGAAGGCATGTGGCTTCCACTTCTGATTGAACGACTGAATTATACAGATATGCAAAAAATGGGTCTCCATTTGACTGCCGATGAATTATACAGTATCAACCATTCGAGCCTCAAGGATGCTATCGTCGGGCTTTCGGGGGGAGCCGCCAGCGACGGGTTTTTCTGTACTGCTGAAGTTGTTTCGGATGAAGGACTTCTTTTTACCAATCATCATTGCGGATTTGAAGCAATCGACAATCACAGTACTCCCGAACATGATTACCTGAATAACGGTTTCTGGGCAATGTTAAAAAAAGACGAGTTGAAAAATGAAAGTCTCAACGCTTCTTTCCTTGTCAGGATGGAAAATGTGACCGATTCCATTATTCCTTTTCTTCCGGATACGCTGAAAGAAAAGGATCGTACTGCCAAAATCAAGGAAATTATAAACCGCCTTAAGAAAAGAGTATCGGGAAAGGATAAATATGATGTTACCATAAAACCATTTTACGGTGGAAATGAATATTATCTTTTTGTTTTTCAGACGTATAAAGATGTCCGCCTGGTGGGTGCACCTCCTGCCTCCATTGGTAAATTCGGGGGTGATACCGACAATTGGATGTGGCCAAGGCAAACAGGTGATTTTTCCATTTTCAGGATCTATGCAGATTCTGCAGGAAATCCGGCTGATTATTCAACTAAAAATATTCCCCTTCATCCAAAATATCATCTGCCTATCAGCCTTAAAGGCTTCAAAAAGAACGATTTCACCATGACATGGGGATATCCCGCATCTACCAGCCGTTACCTGACTTCCTTTGGTATTCGGTTCAACATAGCTATTCTCTATCCAACAGTCGTCAGAATTTTCGGAAAAGAACTGGAGATCATGAAGGAGCGGATGGATGCCGATAAGAAAGTGGATCTGGCATATGCAAGTAATTATGCGCAAATAGCAAATACATGGAAAAATTTTATCGGTCAGGAAAAGATGCTGGTCAAGAATAATGTAGTCGAAAAAAAGAAAGAACTGGAAGAATCCTTTATCGCATGGTATAGTAAAGATGCTGCATTGTTGAAAAAGTATGGCAGTATTCTCGGAAACCTGAAAGCAGGATACGAAAAGATGGAAAAATCTGCCATCCCTTTTTTATATGCAAATCTTGCAGGTTCCAATAGTGACATTGTAAAGTTTGCCAATCAGTTTGGTTCGTTGAAAAGCGCACTGGAAAAAAAGAGTAAAGGGGCAATTTCTGAATCCGTCAAACAACTCCGTGATGCAGCAAAATCCCATTATAAAGAGAAGGATTTTGCTATTTCCAAAAAGACATTTGCCGAATTGCTGAAGCTTTATCAGAAAACTGTCCGGAAAGATCAGTTGCCATCAATTTTCCAGCTCATCCATAAAAAATTCAAGGGTAACATCGATGCCTTTGCAGATGCAGTATATTCAGAATCAGTATTTGCAACACCGGAATTGACCAAACGATTCCTGGATAAACCCAAACTAAGTGTATTTAAAAAAGACCTTGCCTGGAAGTGTGCAGAATCATTTTCTGAAACATTTGGAAAATATTCCGGATCATATGCCGAATCGCGAACATCAAACTCGGTCAACAACCGGTTGTTCATTGCCGGATTGCGTCAGATGAGCCCCAATAAAATATTTTACCCGGATGCGAATTCAACCATGCGTATGAGTTATGGATCTATCCTTGACTATCAGGCTGCCGATGCTGTTCATTATGATTATTTTACCACGCTCAAAGGTGTTATGGAGAAGGAAGATTCTACCAACGAGGAGTTCATTGTGGCCAAACGGTTGAAAGAGCTTTATAAGGCAAAGGATTATGGCCCTTATGGAGAAGACGGGAAAATGATCGTGTGTTTTCTAACAACCAACGATATCACCGGTGGTAATTCAGGAAGCCCTGTGATCAATGGAAATGGTCAGCTTGTCGGTCTTGCTTTCGATGGTAACTGGGAGGCCATGAGCGGAGATATCTCTTTCGAACCCTACCTGCAACGTACCATTTGTGTTGATATCCGTTATGTTTTGTTCATCATCGATAAATATGCAGGTGCAACCAACCTGATAAAAGAGCTAACCCTCGTCAAATAGGGAGGAGTGGAATGAAATTACTTTTGTATTCTGATTAGGTTGTGCTTTTATGGAATATCCGATATTATTTTTTCTGTTTTTACTGAACGGGTTATTTGCGATGTTTGAATTGGCAGTGGTTACATCGCGAAAAACACATCTTGAAGAAAAAGCAAATTCAGGTAGTAAAGGAGCAGCTTATGTTCTTGATCTGCAAAATAATCCAGAAAAATTCATCTCTTCGGTGCAGATTGGTATTTCTATAATCGGGATCATCACAGGTGCGGTCAGTGGATTGACTATCGGGAAGGACTTAAGCCCGGTTCTGGAGAGAATTGGCTTTTTACCTCCAACCGCCACTGCCGGTTCGTTGTTTATCATCGTTGGACTGATTACTTATTTTTCACTGGTTTTCGGGGAGATTCTTCCCAAGACCATTGCCCTGAGCAACCCTGAAAAGATTGCCGTGTACCTCAGCCCGGCCATCCGCTCGTTTTCTTTTATTACCTATCCCATAATAAAGGTGCTCAGCTTTTCTACACATTTGATCTCCCGGATATTCAACCTGACCACCTCCGTAAAACCTCCGGTTACGGAGGAGGAACTAAAGATACTGATCCGGCAGGGTTCGGAACACGGGGTGATCGACAAAAAAGAATCGGACATCATCAAAGAGGTTTTCCGGTTTGGAGATAAGACCGCATACAGCCTGATGACACCCAGCATGGATATCCTTTTCTTCGATCTTCGTGCAACCCAGCAGGAGATCATAGATGCCATTTTTCATACTTCATTCAGCCGTTTCCCGGTTTGTGACAAGACCATTGATAATGTAATCGGTATCATTACTATCAAAGATGTTCTTTATGCAGTTAACGTTAAAAAGTCATTTGATCTGATGGAAATGATCTCAACACCGCTCTATATACCGGAAACCATGCCGGCGATCAAGGTGCTTGAACTGTTCAGGGAAAAAAAGGTCCATATCGGTATTGTGGTTAATGAATTCGGAGCAACAGAAGGATTGATCACACTTCATGATATTTCCGAGAATATTCTCGGTGACCTTCCGGCCATGCTGGATAATACACAACCTGAAGTATTCCGCAGGGAAGATGGTTCTTTCCTTGTAGATGGCAGCATCAAAATCGAGGATCTTCAGGACCTTCTCAACAGTAAGATCCTTGGCAGCGAGTTTGAATCGGAAAATATCTCAACTTTAGGGGGACTCGCCATGGCTATCCTTAATCGCGTTCCCTCAGTGGGAGATATATTCACCATCATCAATTACCACTTTGAGATCGTGGATATGGATGGTAACCGTGTGGATAAAGTAATGATCCGGCAGATACCGGAACCAAAGACCTGACCTTTTCTTACAGTTTATTCGCCGCTTTCAGTCTGGTAACAATCTTTTCCATTTCCATTACCAGATCGTCAAATCTTTTAATTGCTTCCTCATAAGGAGCGGGAGAGGTCATATCCAGTCCTGCTTTCTTAAGGATTTCTATTGGATAATCACTTCCCCCTGCTTTCAAAACAGAGAGGTAACGTGTCCTGGCGTCATCCCCTCCCTTCAATACCATGTCAGCTAATGCAAGGGAGGCAACAATCCCCGTGCTGTATTGGAAAACATAGTAATTCATATAAAAATGAGGAATACGGGCCCAACCACACTGGATATAGTCATCGACCTCACAAACATCTTTCGCGTGTCCATAGTATTCCTTGTTAAGGTCAAGAAATTTCTGATCCAGCCAGTCAGCAGTCAGGGTTTGGTCTTTTTCCACATATTGATGCATATTCAACTCAAAATCAGCAAACATCGTCTGATGATATAAAGTCCCCCTCAGAGTCTCCAAGTAATTATCCAGGATAAACAACTTAAACATATCATCCGTTTCATTTTTGAGGAAATATTCCATCAACAGGTTTTCATTGAACGTTGAAGCAATTTCAGCAATGAAGGTGGAATAACTCGAATTTACATAGGGTTGCGAAGCATTTGCATAATATGAGTGCATGGAATGACCGAGTTCATGTGCAAGTGTTGAAACATCTTCGTATTTTCCTGTAAAATTCATTTTTACAAAAGGGTGAACACCATATACGCCGGAAGAATATGCACCACTCTCTTTCCCTTTGTTCGGATATATATCGATCCATCGGTTCAGGAATGCTGTGCTGAGAACTCCTGTATAATCAGCACCGAGGGGTTTTGCCATTTCCAGGACGATTTTTTTTGCCTCTTCGAAGGAGAACTCTTTATCAACGGCCGGCACAGCAGAAGCAAAAAGATCGCTTGAACGAAGTTTTGGCAGATTGAGCAATCGCTGTTTGAGTCGCAGGTAACGATGCAGGGGTGCAAGATTATCCTTGATAGTAGTGATCAGGCTCGTATAAACCGTGGTGGGAATGTTGTCATCAAAGAGTTTTGCCGAAAGACAATCGTTGAATTTGGTCACCTTTGCGCTGAAAAAATGTTCCTTCATTGCGCCATTCATCAGGATCGCCATCGTGTTCTCAAAAGTTTTCAGGTTATTATAGTATGTGGTCATCACGAGTTCGCGGTCGGCGGGATTTTTGGCCATCCGGTAATGCTGAAAGTTGGCCGGAGTCAAAGAAATCTTTTTCCCGTCACTGAGCGTCACCTCCTTTACAGGAATTTCAAGGTTATTCAGCATGCTTGATGCTTCTGACGGGACCTCCGTAAAGAGTCCTGTCATGGATACGATCTCTTGCTGCTCTTTTGGTAAAACATGGGCTTTTCCGCGCAAAATGTTCTCAATGGAAAAACGATAGGGTTCAAGTCCTGGTTCTTGTTTCAGATAGCGATGGAATTTTTCATCTCCCAATGCAATTACATCAGGATTAAAGAAAGCCAGTTTGGCGCCATATTCAACGAACAGGCTTTGCAGATCGCCGGTCATTGCCTTATACTGGTTGTTTGCAAGGTCCACATTGGACTGATGACTGGCGTAGCTATACAGCTTGATCGCCATTTTCCCCATCTCTTCATTCATTTTAAGCAGGGATAACATATTGGCAGAGGAGGAAGTCCAATCTTTTTCCAGTCCATCAACCTGACCGAGCATTTGTGTGACTTTTTCCTTGTCTGCTTTCCAGGCTTCCAGAGTAGGATAGATATCATCTATCTTCCAGGTATATTCAACCGGGATCTCTTTTCTTTCGAGGGTTGAATAATCAGGCGTCTTCCTGTTGTTTTTGTCGTTGTTCATAGGTTTTGTCTGGGCAATTGTACCGGATAAAATAACAAACCCTGAAGCCAGGGTCAGTAAAATGCGAATGTTTTTCATGATCAATGTTGTAAAATTAATGATAGAATGAATGAAAAGTCCCGCAAATTATTCAGAATTGCCCAAACGACCAAAAGAAATCGTTACCCGGGGAAAAAGAAAAGGTGTACAAGAATTTTTCCAGATTCCTGGATCCAGAACCGGTCACAGCCGTTGCCGGTAAAGTTCCCTGTTGTTTCCGCTCCCTGGGGTATGAAAGAGATAAAACAAATAACCTTTGAAAAACTTAAGCTTTTCAGGGAATAAATGTTCAAGGGTGAAAACATTTCTGACCTCTCCCGTATTCATGTCAATCCTGTAAACATGAAGATACCCGTCATTGTTGAATGTTGTATAGACTTTTGAAGTGGACAGATCACTGAATATCTCTTTTGTCCAGCTACCCTCATTCATATTGCTGACCATTATTTTCAGCTTATATGCATATGTTCCGGTCAGGTCATAATATTCGATGGTAGCATCAGTAGTGTTGAAAATGCAGATGAAATCCCCAAATCTGTATAAGGCTGTAGAAACAGGACGGTACAGGATCTTATGCACATAACTCCAATCGACAAAATCTTCTCTTCCGGTTGGTTGTGTTGGCTGATTGAGCAATGCATTATCCCTGGCATTTCTTCTTAACATCTTCGATTTCAAGGAGTCTTGGATGGTTGACAGCATAGCCTGCTGATTTCCTTTCCGGGTAACCTTTATATAACTTACCGTTTGGTTATTTTGCCCGGCTTTCTTGATAAATAAAGCATCATCCGTGGAAAGAACACAGTTCATCAATACTTCGCGAAACTTCTTTAATGAAACCGGGTAGAGGAGTTTCAATGCCCTTTTATCCCGGTAAACCTGGTAAGACGAATCAGGGGTAAGCAGATGGATATTCCCCAGACAATCCTTGAACAAGCTCCTGGGATGTTCAAGATCATCTGACCGGGCAAGCGTATCCCCAAGTATATTCATGCACAACATGATCGATTTTAATGTTCTTAGATCGGTAATAAGAATATAAACCGAAGCAGAGTCTATCTCATAATCAAGAATATTAAAATAGTGCTGTTTATAGAAAGATTCATAACCTGATTTAGCGGTTACAACTATTTCGGGGAGCTGTTCTGTTTTCTGTTGTAGGAAAATGATCAGGGAATAAGATGTCTTGTCAAGGAGTACCTTCTTCGTTTCATATCCTATATGGCTTATGATCATTAAAAGTGGAAGTGTATCCATGTAAAATGAGAATTCGCCGTTATTACCGGCTACGGTACCCTTTATTGAGTGGTCGAATGTAATGTTTGCATCCGGGATACCGTGATGGGAGATCTGATCCAGTACCTTTCCATAAAAAAAATGATAGTGCGTCTGTGAGATAGATGAGAAAAAGGAGCACATGAGTAACGTGAAGATCATCATGGATCTTCCTTTAATTCCTTGCAGGGATAATATTGGTAGTCTCATCTGTATTCGACCAGAATTTGATTGATTCAAAATTAATAAAATAGTATTAACCCAAAAGCAAGCCTTTTCCGGTTCTTCGGGCTCACCGGAATTTTTTGCCATGTTATCGATTGAATCTGACATTCAGCATATTTGTCAGTCATCCTGCTTTACTTGTGTAAAAAAATAATGTAATTTGGCCTTTCAATTACGACATTTTTATGAAGATCAGGAATAAAATCATCCTTCATCTTGTTTACTGGTTCTACATGGTTAACCAGTTACTTTTCCCGTTTTACATTAGTAAGACGGATCAGTATTTTCTGGCAGATGTGAGCCTGAGCCTGGTGCTTAATGCGCTGACATTTTATGTTGTATATTTTTCAATCCCGCTTTTGATAAAGAATTGGAAACTTGTTAAAACGATCATTGGAGGCATTTTAATTTTCAGCATACTTGTCGTGTTTAATTACGTTGCTGAATTGATTATATGGAAATATTTTATAAAACTTTCCAAGGAAAGCATTTCTTTGGATACTCTGTGGTTCTGGATCATCCGGATGACCATTGTTCCGACAATTTATGCCATCCTGATCAAATTTGCAATCGACTGGTTTGATGCCCAGAAGATGAAAGCCGAATTGCAAAATCAAAAGCAGGTTAGTGAGCTTGCTTTGCTTCGTTCCCAGGTCAATCCTCACTTTTTCTTCAATACCCTGAATAACATTTATTCACTGGTTTATAAGAAATCGGAAGATGCACCGGCTGCAGTTATGAAGCTATCCTCAATCATGCGATATATGTTATATGATGCAAATACCGACAGTGTCCTGCTTGAAAAAGAGGTGGAATACCTGCAGAGCTTCATTGAATTACATAAACTCCGGTTAAAACAACAGGATTTTGTTGCTGTTACCATCACCGGGGATCTAAATGGAAAAACCATCACCCCTATGTTGCTGATACCATTTGTTGAAAATGCCTTCAAGCACTGCAATAAAAATGTATCGGCCCCCGGGATCCTTATCGATTTGATAGCAGAACCCGCCCGTATCCTTTTCAGTGTCTTTAATTACCGGAAAAATAAGGTAGATGCAAGCAGTGAGATCGTAGGGGGAATCGGGTTGAATAATATCCGGAGAAGATTGGAATTGCTTTATCCCGGGAAACACTCCCTGGAAATTATCCAGGAAGAAGAATCATATAATGTCAAACTGATCATTGAAAATTAAATGAAAATCAATTGTATTGCGATTGATGATGAGCCGCTGGCGCTCGACATCATAAAGGATTATTGCGATAGAGTGCCTTTTCTGAACCTCATCAGAACATTTGATAATGCGATGGAATCCATTGAATTCATCCGGAATAACCAGATTGACCTGATCTTCCTGGATATTCAGATGGAAGAACTGACCGGGATCCAATTGTTAAATGCGCTGAAACACCGGCCCTACGTAATTTTCACAACGGCTTACGACAACTATGCTATACAGGGATTCGATCTCGATGTAATGGATTATATGCTGAAACCCATTTCATTCGAAAGGTTTGTCAAAGGAGTTGATAAAGTTTACGAAAAGATGAAACTGGATATGCTGGCAAAAAGCGGAACGGGAACGGATGGTGGTATCGGTTCTTCCTTACCCTATTTTTTTGTAAAAACCGAGACCCGGATGGAAAAGGTCCGTTATGCCGATGTTCTTTATGTTGAAGGAATGGGAGATTACTGGAGGATCTTTACTACTTCAAAGAAAATTATGAGTTTGCTGAACTACAAGAAACTGGAAGAATTGCTGCCTTCATCCCAGTTCGTCAGGGTCCATAAATCCTTTATTGTTGCCCTGGATAAAATCGAGAGTATTGAGCGAAACAGGATCAAAATTGCCGACCGCCTGATACCGATCAGCGAAACTTTCAAAAAAAGCTTTTTTGATCTGATTGAGAAACGACAATAGCTGCAGGGTAATGCATGATGCGTCACGCCTCACGAATGTGACTTTGTGGCTTTTTCCAAAAGATTTTCTTCAATTTTGCAATTCCGCTCAACCTGGTCAATGCCATTTTAACGAGTCTGTTTTCCCCTCTGTTTTTAGAGATAACACTTAACTTTGTCAGGGAACAGAATAATTAAAATTTTTGTTTAGGTAATCAGAAAAGTTGTATTTTTGCATACCGATCGTTCGGTATTTTTGTATGAAAGACACAAGGGAATATATTATTGACGAAGCGTATAAGCTTTTCCTGAACCACAGCTATGAAGCCGTTTCGATCAGTATGATCAGCGATTCGATCGGTTTTACCAAGGGTGCTCTTTACCATCATTTCAGGAATAAGGAAGAACTATACCGCGCCGTGATTGACAAGCATTTCCCCATAACCAGCCTCACCGTCGACGTGGATAATATCAGCATGGAGGAATATACCAGTTTATGTATCGACCATACCCATAAGATACTTAAGGCTATCTTCGGAAATGAGGAGACTTTCATTCCTGTCAATTACCTTTCTCTCATAGCTGATTGTTTCAGACATTACGAGGGATTTTCGGAAAATAAATCGCAAGTCATAGATAAAGCTGTCAAAGATGTGGAGATAATTCTAAGGAATGCGATCAAAAGGGGGGAAGTACGCAGCGACATCAATGTTAAGGTAGTCGCTCTTCAATACTTTTCCTTAAGTATCGGTCTGGCCGGAGATCTTATCAGGAACAGTTCCGTCGAATCTGCCATAAAATCATTGAAAGACCAGCTAAACCAGTTGTATTATCTTCTTAAGAAATAATTTTTTTATGACAAAACATACCAATCGTTCAGTATTATAACATAAAATTATCCCGGGGATACAGTCTGCAGTTTGCTGTAAGGACCGGACCCGGGGTCCAAATAAAGTCAGGTACAAGATAAACACAGAAATATGAAAAAGTTGATCATTCCTGCGATGGCATTGTGTGTGCTAATCGCCTGCAACCCAAAAGAAAACCAGGACAGCCTTCCCGGAACGAAACCAATAACAGTGACGACCGTCTTGGTGAAAAAAGAAAAGGTAGTTACCGCTTTACGGTACAGTGGAACCATAGAGGCTTTTCAAAGCATACCCCTGACCTTTCATACACCCGGAACCGTGCAGGAAGTGCTGGTTGATGCCGGTGATATTGTACACAAAGGCCAGTTGCTTGCCACCCTTGATCAAACCGATGCAAAGAGCATGTATGAGATCACGCTTTCACAGTTCCAGCAAGCTAAGGACGCCTATGACAGACTGAAGACGGTCCACAACCAGGGAAGCCTGACCGAGATCAAATGGGTCGAGATGGAATCCAAGCTTGAACAGGCTCAATCCTCACTTAACCTGGCGAAGAGCAACCTTGATAAATGCAATCTGTATGCACCCCTGAACGGGATGGTAGGGCGCCGTAATATCGAACCGGGAATGTCTTCAATATCCATTGCTTCGGTTCCACTGGAACTGGTAGATATAAGGCAGGTGTATGTAAAGATCTCTGTTCCCGAAAACGAAGTTGCTAAGATCCTCAAAGGAATGAAAGCAAGTTTCACTGTTTCTGCCCTGAATGGCAAGGAATTCAAAGGGGAGGTGGCCAATATCAGTCCGGTTGCTGACAGGATCTCCCGCACCTACGAAGCAAAGATCCTTGTGCCAAACCCTGAGCTTGCACTGAAACCGGGCATGGTCTGCGATATGAAAATGGAAACGGTCATGAAAAAAGAACTCGTCCTGGTACCTTACCAGAGTGTATCGAAAGACAGTGAAAATCATGCCTTTGTGTTTCTGGTTGATACTGAAGCAAAACGGGCAAGGAAGCAGGTTATTAAAACCGGGCAGTACCAGGATGCAGGCCTGGAAGTGATTTCGGGGCTGGAACCGGGACAGATCATCGTGAACGGGGGTAAAGAAAAATTGTCGGACAACAGTTTAATCGCCTGGTAATATGGAACGGAAGAATAAATTCAGTGTGATTGAAAAGATGATGCGCAACAACAATATTGTTGTAATTATTGCTGCGGCGATTATCATTGTGGGGATTGTTGCGCTGATCAAAATGCCCCGCAATGAGTTTCCCACATTCACCATTAGGCAGGGAGTCATCGTGGGAGTGTATCCCGGTGCAAGCTCGGGCGAAGTGGAAAAACAACTGACCACAGTTGTCGAAAATTACATTTTCGGTTACCAGGAAGTGAAAAAGGCCAAAACCTATTCCTATTCCCGGGAAGGGATCATGTACATTTTCGTTGAATTGAACGATGACGTGAAGAATGCCGACCAGTTCTGGTCGAAATTAAAGCACGGGCTGGCCGAACTCAAGATGACCCTGCCTTCGGGAGTCTTTGCCCTGATTGCCAATACAGACTTTGGAGATACCTCGGCTCTGCTCATCACGTTATCGTCCGATACCAGGAGCTACAAGGAACTTGAGGAGCAGCTGAAAAAACTCGAAACCGAGATCCGCAGGATCCCGGCCACCTCCAAAGTCAAACATTTCGGGCTCCAGAAAGAAAAGATTTTTGTTAACGTAAAACCCGAACTGCTTAACGAGTACAACATCAAATCGTTGTCGTTGCTTGGCTCGTACCAGGCCAACGGGATGGTGAGTTATGCCGGGAAACTGGATGACGGCAACACCATCATGCCGGTCCATTTTCCTCCTAATTTTGAATCGGAAAAAGACCTGGCCGAACAGATCGTTTACTCTGACCCCAACGGCAATGTGGTGAGACTTAAGAACATCGCCACCATTGAGCGGAAGTATGACAAACCCGAAAATTTTATCCGCCAGAACGGGAAAAAGACCATCCTGCTTTCGCTCGAAATGCAGCCAGGAAACAACATCGTGGAGTACGGCAAGGATGTGAACAAAGCCCTGGATAAGTTTAAGAAGCATTGTCCCGAAGGAATAGAAGTAGCCAAAATCTCGGAACTACCGAAATATGTGAGTGAATCGGTAAACAACTTTTTACGGGAATTTCTCATCGCCATCATAGCAGTGATCCTCGTTACGATGATCCTGCTTCCATTGCGCGTAGCATCCGTTGCCGGGATCACCGTCCCCATTTCGGTGATGATCACCATGGCCATCCTCTACTTCGTTGGGATCGAACTGCATACTGTCTCTCTCGCATCCCTGATACTGGTGCTGGGGATGATCGTCGACAACTCCATCGTCGTCATCGATAATCATGTCACCAAAATAGACCAGGGCATATCGCCCTGGCATGCGGCCATTAAAAGTGCCACGGAACTTAGGGCGCCGATCATTGTCGCCACCCTGGCCATTTTAGCTTCGTACATCCCCCTTGGATTCATGGTGCCGGGAACAGCCGGTGAATTCATGAAGGACATTCCCTGTGTAGTGACCATTGCGCTGGTGGTTTCAATCCTGGTTGCCTTGTTTTTAGTCCCTTACCTGAATTTTGTATTCATTAAGAGGGGGCTGAAAAACAGGAAAAAACCGTGGAAAAAGTCTTTCCTGGACCTTTTGCAGAACTGGTTCGACCGTTCGCTCGACCATGCCTTCAAACATCCCGGGATGGTTGTGGGCACCGGGATTGTCGCGGTCATCCTGGCAATGGTCCTTTTTTCATTTACCACCCAGGAACTGTTCCCTCAAATGGAGCGCAACCAGTTTGTCGTGGAAGTTTACCTGCCTACCGGTTCTTCCCTCAAAGCCACACAGAAGGTGGTCGACAGTCTGGAATCCATCCTGATGAAAGACAAGAGAGTAACTACGGTCACCAGTTTCATAGGGACCAGTTCACCACGCTTCCATGCAGCCTATGCCCCCAATATGCCTGCTTCCAATTACGGGCAGTTGATGGTCAACACGAAATCAGACAAGGCAACACGGGCAATCCTGAACGATGACATGCCGAAGTATTCCGACAATTTCATCAACGCATATGTGAAATGGAAGATCCTTGCCCTTTACCCCAGCAAGGCTCCCATTGAAATTCGGATCTGTTCCGATTCGGTGAAAGACATCTGCCTGGTTCAGGAAAAGGTGAACAAGATCCTCTCAAATACCCCCGGCCTCGCCTGGGTGCGCAACGACTGGGACCAGGGTCAGCAATACATCAGCGTTAACCTGGACCGGGACAAGGCAAACCGCATGGGTTACTTTAAAAGCCTGGTGGCGACTTCGGTGATGATAGGGCTGGACGGCATCCCCCTGACCACCATTTGGGAGGACGATTACCCGGTGGATGTTGTGCTTACCCAGGAACAGTCGTCGGCCAACCTGCTGAAGACCGTCGAAGACCAGTATATCACATCTCCCCTGAATTTTTCGACCATTCCCCTGAGGTCCATGGCGACTTTCACACCAGGCTGGTCGGAGGGCACCATTGCAAGGCGCAACGGGGTGCCCACATTGGTGACCCTGATCGACAACAAACCCAAGGCATCCGCTTCGGCCATTTTCAACAAGCTGAAGCCGCAAATTGACAAGCTGGAGTTGCCCGATGGCACATCCATTAATTACGGCGGAGAATACGAGGCCCAGAAGGAAGTTTTCGTGCCCATGGGAATAGCCCTGATGGTGAGCATCCTTTTGATCTTTTTCATTTTACTGATCCAGTTTAAGAAAGCCAAGCTCGCACTCCTGATCATGAGCGGCATGCTGTTGACCCTGCCAGGTGCAGTCATTGGTTTACAACTGGTGGGTTATCCCTTCAGTGTGACTGCTTTTATCGGTATCACCAGTCTCTGCGGGATGGTTGTGAGAAACGGGATTATCCTGATCGATTATGCCCGGGAATTAAGGGAAAACCAAGGAATGACCACCAAAGAAGCAGCCATAGCAGCGGGGAAACGTCGTATGAGGCCCATCTTCCTCACCTCCGCGGCCGCCGCGGTGGGGGTCATCCCAATGATTTTAAGCCGATCTCCCCTATGGGGACCTTTGGGTACGGTAATTTGTTTCGGGCTGTTGTTTTCCATGGTGCTGACCCTTTACATCATGCCGGTCCTTTACTCACTTTCATACAGCGATAAAGGAAAGAAGTTGCCATTCTGGACAATCCCTGGGAATGTGAAAATGATCCTGGTCGGCTTTCTGCTAATGGCTTCCTCACAGCTTAGTACAGGCCAGGCCCAGACCATTTCGCTGGATTCCTGTAAGCAGCTTGCCCTGCAAAACAACCGAAAGATCAAAGAAGCCGAATTGCAGTTGCGGGCATCCGGGCAGCAGAAAAAAGAAGTCTTTACCAACTTTTTTCCAAAAGTCAGTGTTACCGCCTTTGCAATGCGTTCGGCCGATTACCTGATGAAACTCGAAACACCAACAATGAACCTGCCGGTATGGGACGGTAAAAACCCCGCCCAGCTTGTGAATCCAACTCAATTCGCATATTTCCCTGCACTCTCCATAGGCCTGCTTGATTATATGAACACTGCCGCCGTTACCGTGGTAATGCCGGTTTATACGGGGGGAAGGATCAGAAGAGGATACAAGCTTGCCAGGCTGGGAGAAGAGGTCAGTGGGATCCAGAAAGAAATGACACGTGATGAAGTCCTGGCCAGAACTGAAGAGCTATTCTGGACCCTGCAGTCGCTCAGCGAAAAAGAAAAAACCATACAAAGTTACCAGCACATGCTCGACTCCCTGTACCGTGATATAAGCAATTACAGCAATGCAGGCCTGGCGCAGAAGAACGATGTGCTGAAAGTCCGGCTGAAACAAAACGAACTGAAGACAACCATGCTGAAGCTGAAAAACGGAGTCAATCTCACCCGGAGGGCCTTATGCCATCAGATCGGGCTGGCTTACGACAGCATGCTGGTCTTCATCGCTCCTAAGGACCCGCAGTCTGCAGCAGTCGTTTTCCAGGACCCCGAACAACTGGTGAAAAACCGAAGCGAATACCATTTGCTGAACAAAGCAGTCGAAGTAAAGCAAGTACAAAAGAAGTTGGCAGCAGGTGAATACATGCCTCAACTCTCAGTAGTAGGTGCAGGTTTTACCTACGATGTCATGAACAAGACCACCAACAATGCAATGGGCATGGTAAGCCTGAGCATCCCCATCACCGACTGGTGGGCGGGAAGCCACAAGATCAAAAAGCAGCAAATCGAAGTCGAACAGGCCGAAAGTTCCCTTCAGGAGAACACAGAATTGCTGGTCCTTCAGATACGCCAGGCAGCCAATGAAGTAGAGGAAACCCATTACCAGGTAAGCGTTTTGCAGGTATCCGTAGAGCAGGCCGAAGAGAATCTTCGCATAAGCCATGACAATTACAGGGCAGGGATCATCGGAATTTCAGATTTACTTGAAGCACAAGCTGTCGCTCAACAGGCACTGGATAACCTTACCGATGCCAAATGCCAGTTTCAAAGCAAATTAGCGAAATATAAACTCATTACCGGCGGTTAATTTTTTCATGGTCACTGGTTGTTGGTTGATTTTTTTACTCACTCCAAAGATATCGAATTCTTCTCATTTTATTTCTATTCACATACTGCAACATCAGTTTTCGCTGTTTTCCGGGTGACAGAGCCGTGAATTCATCATTAAGTTCGGGATAAATAACCACTTATGTCAGTTAGGCTAAAAAATCTCCTCAAAATTATTATTCGGTCGTTTTTTAATCAAAAATCCCGTCATTCCCTTTTTTGTGCACCCTTAACATTCGAACAATTATTTCCTTGTTCTGACTCCGACAGCAAATGGCCAGACTATTACATTCCTCCCTGTTTTGTTGTATCTTTCGGTCTTTATAGGGGTTTAATGTCTTTGGCATTTTGATGATTCTCTTTCTGCCCCTTTGCTGTCGCCATCTTCCTGCACAGGCAGCGACCCCATGAAAGGCTGTTTTTAACGGCAAGGAAAATTAATATGGCATCAAAAATCCAAAGATTATTACTATGAAAAAGCTTTTCATTTTTCTTCTTGCTTGGCTGTGCAGTAATTTCACACTGATCGCCCAAAGCGATTCAATTTTCCCGGAAATGAAGTACCGGACCTGGGTCATGCCTTACAAAACGGGTTACAAGCAAGTGCTGTTTGAACTGAAAGACTCCTCTGTCATGATATCAAATTCGGCCCGGAAAAGAGATTACAGTACCGGACATTACACCGTTTCAAAACTGGATGTGAAGAACATCAGTGAGATCAAATATGCAAAGAAAGGAAAAGGTTACAGCATCTTGATCGGCGGTGCTTCAGGATTTGCACTTGGCGGCGCGGCAGTAGCAATAATATATGAAGATTACAAGGTGAAACATGTGGGGGAAGCATTCGGTAATTTTTTTTTAGCAGCGTTAATCCCCGTCGCGGCCATGGGGATCGGGATTGGGGTCGGGGCGCTGATTTCCGGCCCCAAAAGGACCATCCCGGTTAATGGGAGCCAGAATACATATGACCTCTATAAAGCCAGGCTGAATGATATTGTATTGAAAAACACCCTTTCCGTCTGTCTCAGGGATATCGATAGCAATAATTATCATGCAGTGATATACCACGGAAAGGCATGGATGATAGAGAACCTCAGGGTGACCCGTTACAGAAATGGTGACAGCATCACTCAAGCGAAGGACAGTGGGGCCTGGGTAAATGCACGGAGCGGAGCCATGTGCTGGTACAGGGATGATTACATGCACAATAAAAAGAAGGGATTGCTATATAACTGGATGGTAGTTAACGACAAACGCGGTCTGTGTCCGGAAGGCTGGCATGTGGCGACTTACGAGGAATGGTCCATACTGATCGCACACATGGCAGGGGATGACAAAAGTAAGACGGTGACCTCAACCGGCAAAAAAAACCCGTTCCTTGATCCTGAGTATAACTTCACCTATCGGGCAGGTTACCGCGATAAAACCGGGAATTTCTCCATTTACCCATTAAATGCTCAATTCTGGACATCAACTTCCGTTGATTCAGTCCTGGCAAAAGCACTTTTCCTGCACAAACAGGCAAACGGGATCTTTTTTTCCGAAACAGACAAGCAGACGGGTTTATCAGTGAGGTGTGTCCGGGACTGACAGGTGAAAGGACAGTGCAGTTGAGGAAGTTTGTTAAGCAGTAAGAAGTCCATGGTTGCGACCTTGAACATTTAGGGGAGCAAAATAAGTGAAAAATGACCATCTCAACTTGACATTTTCAAAATTTTTATTATATTTAAGCCAAAGAAATAAAAGGAAGCATATGAAACAGATTTACCTCATTCTTCTGGTGAGTGTAATTTCATTCACCTCCAGGAGCCAGGTTACCATAACCTGGCAGAACCCCCTTCCGCAGGGAAATTATTTATTTGCTATCTCCGTCCCCGATGCCAATACAATGGTTGCAGTTTCGTCTTCCGGAACCGTAGTAAAAACATCCGATGGAGGTACTTCCTGGTCGATTAACAATGTTATCGGTGACCAGTCATTTATGGCAGTTTCTTTCCCGGATATCACCCACGGCTGGGCGGTAGGGACCGGTGGTGTGATCTTCTGCACAACCGATGGTGGAGATACATGGACAAACCAGCCTTCCGGATTTACTGATGGGTTGAATGCCGTCTATTTTATCAGTTCGACAACGGGATGGGCTGCAGGAACCCATGGAAGAGTCCTGAAAACAACCGATGGC
Organism: Bacteroidota bacterium; assembly: GCA_026391355.1. Lineage (GTDB taxonomy): Bacteria > Bacteroidota > Bacteroidia > Bacteroidales > FEN-979 > CAIYUC01. The sequence goes on from JAPLDH010000008.1 coordinate 98,210, forward strand.
GGGGTTACCTGGACCGGTTATGTGACCGATCCTGCTGACACACATTATGGCGCTTGGTTCGTGGATGCAAATACTGGATTTGTCGTCGGTTCCGGGGGGAATATCAAGAAGACGACCGATGGTGGTGTAACCTGGACGACCATTACCAGTAATACGGGCTATCTTCTCAAGGCCATCACCTTCGTGAATTCAACTCAAGGCTGGATTGCAGGGAGTGGCGGGACAATCCTGAAAACAACAGATGGCGGCTCAACCTGGAATAGCCAACTTAGCGGTTCAACAGGCTTTCTTTATTCGGTTGCCTTTACAAACCCCTTGCAGGGCTGCATCACTGGTGAAAAAGGAACCCTGCTGACTACCGGGGATGGTGGAACAACCTGGATAATCAGACCTACCGGATTCAACCTTGACTTGTCATCCATACGCTTTGCAGATACAAACAACGGGTGGATCGTGGGCAGCACAGGAGTGATATTAAAAACCACGGACGGAGGTCTCACCTGGATATCCTGCCAAAAGGGACATATCAATGAGTTTCGTTCGGTCGACTTCAAGGATCTGAACACGGGTTGGGTCGTTGGCGATTCAGGCCTGATCATGAAGACTACCGACGGGGGAACGAACTGGAACGACCAGGTGAGTGGTACGATCCGTGCGCTGAATTCCATTGACTTTATTGACTATAATCACGGCTGGATTGCAGGTGATTCCGGTACTTTATTGCACACAATCGACGGCGGAAGTCACTGGACTGCCGTGCCTTTCAGGTCGGATCTGACATTGAAAGACATTTACTTCATTTCGAGGGATGCGGGATATGCAGTTGGGGAAGAAGGCGCCTTGATAAGAACATTTGATGGCGGAGATTCGTGGGAACAGGTATCCCTGCCCGGAGATCCCTCTCTGAATAGTATTACCTTCGATCCATTGGCTGGGTTAGACGGTATTGTGGTTGGTGACGGTGGAGTCATCTTCTGGACTGATGACGGCGGGCAAACCTGGAACCAGGCCGAATCAACGGTTACGGCAGATCTGAAGTTTGTCTATATGGATATGAACGGACATGTCGTTACAGTCGGAAAAGATGGAACTGTATTGGAAAGCCTGGACGTTGGCCGGACATGGACCAAAAAGAATTCCCCGACCGAATATGAAACGCTTGCAACCGCCTATATCGAAGGTATAAATACAGCAGATCCCGACACATTTTATGTTGCCGGTTATACCGGTTTCATGGCATCATCTACGGATAATGGTCAAACCTGGGTTCCTCTCGTGGTTTATACAACAAATAATGTCATGTCCATGAATGAAATAAAGGGCAGTCCTCGTCAAAAGAATGGAGAAGACAACACAAACGACCTGACCGTCTGGCTTGCCGGTGAAGGGGGTATGATCATGAACATCCTGATCCCCGGGCAACCGAATGCCATTCCCCCGGGTCACGGCTTTTCCGGCAAAACCTTTGTGCTTCACCCTGCTTCCCCGAATCCCGCCTCTGAGGAAACGAATCTTTCGTTTACCCTGGACAGGGCAGGAGTGGTGACCCTTATCCTCTATGATCAGTCGGGAAAGGAAACGGAAACCCTGATCGATAGGAAATTCCTGTCAGGGGAACAATCGGTTATATGGAACTGTTCAGGATTTGATCCTGGTTTGTACTATTATTCCCTGCAGGTTGGAAATTCCCGCGAAACGGGAAAACTGATCTTGCTGAAATAAGGTTCCCCCCATCCTATAAATACCACTACCGTGAAGCCCCAAAAACAATACCGCTGATCATTGGTATCAGCCAGATTGTCCATACCACGATGCTGAAACGGTGAAAGTTCAGGATCATCTTTTCATTTTTGCGGATAAGAACAACGGTGGCCCAGATCGCGTGAAATCCCATCAGGAAAATTGCTATATTGCCTGTTATTCCGTGAAAAGTAGCGGCAAAAAGGGACCCTGAAAGTATGCTCATCGCAGTGGTTCCGGTAGTATCGGCGGTGAGTCCTGCCCAAAAGAATGCCGTATGCCACCACATTAGTTTATGCTGAAGACGTTCTGCCCAGACCCCGATAGTGTAAAGAACCAATGCAAGCAGGATGAAGGAAATTGCGATGATCAGGGTCGGGGAATGCATGAAGCAAAGATAATGTGAAAAAAAGCACCCCACTGGATTTAATACTGTCCTGATGGTCAACCAACGGTTTCCCTCTCTTTTATTAATATAGATAATAATCGAACCAGCAACTAAAGCTTTTGAATTGTTGATAGAAGTACTCCTTGTCCATATCAAGGTCTCCCTGATTTAGAAAAGAGAAATTAAGTTCCAGATGAACATAGGCAGAACCATCGGGAAAACTGTAATTCGAAATATCTATATATCCCTGATACGTATAAACTATGATGTTATCGTTGAAATTCATTTCCTCGTTTAATGGAAGAGAATAATTATCATAGGTTCCGCTTCCCCAGTAAAAAATCGGATGTAGCGCAATCTGATCTTGCATCTTAAGGACAACAGTGACCACCACATGAATCAGTTTATCCGGGCAAAGGCCGCCATAATAAGTAGCGTATTGAATCAGTGCCTCCTGGTTCTGGAGAAATGAAAAAGTCGGATACCTGTAATTCGTTTGGGTATTCGAATACTCTTTGTGTTGCGGGGTAGTGGATGTACAATGCTGCACCGTTGTGTCCTCATCTTTTTTTGTCAGATCACAGGTGGTAAGAGACATGCAAATAACCAAGAAATTTGTCTAAAGGAAAAATTTGCGAATGGTAAAAAGTGTTTTCATGGGACCGGGTTTTTATTATTAATGAATGGATCAATTCCAATAAACCAAAAATCATAACACCCTGTAATAATCTTTACCAAACAAATATAAATACCATTATCAGAAAATCAAAATTTCAAAATGAATATTTTCACCAATTTTCATTTGATACTGCTGAAAGAGAAAAAAAAATGCTATAATAACGACGCCAGGGTTGAATTTTCCAGGATGGAGTAGGTTGTATCCCGAATTTCTTTGAAGACCCCACGGATCTTGCAGGTTTCTTCATCTTTGCAGGACTCACAGCGTTGATAGGCTTTTTCCGAAACACACGACATCAATGCAATGGTTCCTTCAAAATGCCGGACAATATCAAGCAAGCTAACTTCCTGTGGTGATTTCAGAAGATAATATCCCCCCGATTTTCCAAGCTTGCTTCCCAGGATCCCTAGTTTCTTCAATTCCAGCAAGATGTTCTCCAGGAAGCGCTGGGGAATATTCTCACTTTTGGCAATATCACTGATTAGGATCGCTCCGTTTCCATATTCCCGTGCAAGTTTCGTCACAGCAAGGATTGCATATCTTGTTTTCTTCGCTAACATGGTTATCCGATTCTGCTGATTAATGTTAATTTTTCCAGGTCATTGATGATGAGTTTTCGTCCCTGGATTGTGATAATCCCTTCTTTATTGAATTTTGACAGTGTTGTTATCACATTCTCAGGTGAACAGGCGGCATATTCTGCAAGTTCCTTCCGGGAAAGAACGAAATCATATTCACTCTTACTGTACACTTGTTCCCAAAGGTAGATCAGGATATCGGCAATCCGGCCATGAACCTGCTTATGCGCCAAACTGATAAAGTTGAATATAGATGACTGGAACATCTCGACCATGCGCTCACACAGCGCCAGGGTATAGTTGCCATGATGCGCAGCCAGGTTGCGCAGTGCACGGCTGTCGATGAAGCAAAGCTCACATTTTTCAAGGGCAACCAGCGAAAAAATGTTTGTCTCATTGAAGAAAAGATTCGCTCCGCCAAGTAATTTCGGACCGTTGACAATGGTCATGATAAAATTCTTCCCCGATTCATTCTGGTAATTGAACTTAACGATCCCTTTATGAAGGAAGACGAGTTGCTGGGACTTCGCTCCCTGCTTTATGATCGTTTCTCCCTTGTTATAGATCAGTTGAACCGAGGTACGCCTGACAATTTCAAATTCATCTTCGGTAATATAGTGACAGGAAATGGTTTTGAACAGACAAGTGTCGCAATTGAAGAGTTGATGCCGGGAATCATTCATAGGCGTATTTTTATATAACGATACATTAAAAATTATACGAAGGGTTATTGAATATTCGATGCGAATGTACACTTTATCGATGAACTTAATGTATATTTTTGTAAAAACTTTTAAGAATGGATATCAGAACAATTACAATAATAGGTGGGTTCGGCAAAGACGGAAGCAAAGAGAATGTTGACCGGTTCGACCTTTGCCTGGGAGATATTGTGAGTTTTGTGGGACCCAAAAAAGAGATGTATGCTGCAGTGGCGTCATAGCGGATTGGTAAATGCAGTGACACGATTCAAAGACGGCAGCTATAAGGTAAGGATTGAAGGATTGTTCATCGGCTGAAGAGCATGCCCATAATGAATTATATCATTTGGTTTTAACTGCTCATTACCTGATCTTCACCAAACCAACATGTTTTGTTTGCGCTCCCGATGATAACAGGCAATCATAGTAACCCGGAGGAAAATCGGAATTCCAATCAAGATGATAGGTTCCGGCCTGTTTTTTCTCATCTGCCAGGGTTTTTATCACCCTTCCGGAAATATCACATATCACAATCTTAACCATGCTGGTAACACCGATGGTGAACCCGATTGTGGTATGGTCGGTAAATGGATTCGGATAGCTGGTCAATGAAAGCCGGTTTTGAATATCCTGATCTGTGTTTATGCCGGCTACTACGGGTGTGATATAACTGTAGTAAACATCCTCTTCTCCATTAAATGTGTTTGTCCAGACCAGATGCGCACCGTAGTAATCCGATTCCATATCAAAATAATCACCCATTTTATTTTGTTGCGGCCAACCGATGTGCGGATCAAATGAATCCGTCAATCTTTCATTGAGCAGCCATGTTTCTCCCTGATCAAGGGAGCATGAATAATAAAGCGAAGACAAATAAGATCCCGGGGGAGCATCACGGGTGTCGAGCCAAACCACATCGATCCTGCCATTTGGAGCTACCGACATCGTCCCGAACCACTGATAATGATCGGTTCCGGCATCATCGTTGATCCTGATGGGGGAACTCCAGGTTAATCCACCATCGATGCTCCTGGAAAACATGACGTCGGCTGAATCAGTATTTGAAAGCCGCATGACGGAAGAAAGCACATAAACATTACCCCTCCCTGGTCCGTTGGAACGATCCACATCAATACTTGCCTGGCCAAGCAGTCCGGCCGGATTGACATAAACCCCGGCTGTAATAAAACCATCCATGTCAACATAATTGGATAAGTCCCAGTTGACGGGGAAACCAGGATCCCAGGCTGTAGTTGATTTGACCACAATAATGCCGGCGCCGCCACTGGATCCTGCTACATATAATTCTCCGTCATTCCCTATTGCCATTGTACCCCAGTAAGGTTGACCGGGAACCTCAACACAGTCTTCAAAACTGCTTCCGTTATCGGCAGAACGGGTAAAGAAACCCGGTGAACAGGAACTGTAAAAAGAGTTCCAGGCCGAATAGATATTTCCGGTCCCGGCACCTCCGCTCCTGTCGATAGTCATCCATTGCTTGTCACCACCGTGTGCATCAACACCGGTATTCCATGAAGCACCCCCATCGTCGCTTTTAAACACCTTCGTGGTATAAAGACTACCACCATCGAATGTAAGACTGTTATAATAAGCAAATCCATCCGAATCAAAATCAAGCACCGGGTCGGAACGGAAATTTCCTGATTCGATCTTCCCCGGGAAAGTCCATGTGTGACCGGCATCCGTTGAATAGGCATAACCGGCCTGCCTGAAATTACTAAGCACATTATCGAATTGCCGCCAGCCAATGACCATCCTGTTTGGATCGCTGGGATCAACCGAAAGAGATGGCTCGTTTGCAGCATCTCCCAGGATGTTATCCCCATTTTCGTTTACATTGACCTGGGATATAAAGAATCCCGAACCACTGAAGGATCTTGCCGGGGAAGTTTTTTTATTTCCAAATGCATTCGGAAGGTACGGCTGATCGGGTACCTCCCTGTGGATTGCCATCATTCTTTCTTTCGAAAGGGGAACATTCTGATTGAATGTAATGGCAGGCATCAGCATCAAAATGCTGAACATAGCCAGAATTTTTAGGGTTGTATTTTTCATGCATCAAAGATAAAACAACTTTGCATATACATTAGGAGTAGATTTGCAAATTCCGTTTAGCAGGGATTACCTGTCAATTCTAAGCCTGTATCCGATGTTGTGAATATTCTCTATACAGATGGACGGATCCGATCTTAATAGTTTCCGGAGCCGTGAAATAAAAACATCCAGGCTGCGGCTGGAGAAATACTGGTCATTTTCCCATACTTTCATCAGGATCTCCTCCCGTTTCACAATCTGTCCTGTACGATCAGCCAATAGTTTCAACAGCTCACATTCACGGTAAGTCAGTTGATGATTGTCGTTTTTAGATGTCAATTGCTGGTTTGCCGGATCGAAGGTGAAATGGCCGATTGTCAGAATAGCCGGTCGTACTTCATGCTGTGATATAATTTTACTTCTTCTCAGGAAAACTTCGATTTTCAGCGACAGTTCCTCGATACTGAATGGTTTGGTGATATAATCATCGGCGCCTAGCTGAAGCCCAAAGATCCGGTCTTCCATAGCTGATCTTGCCGTAAGAAAGAGAATGGGAATATCGGAGTTTTGCTCACGGATCTTTCCTGCCAGAGTAAATCCATCCATTTTCGGTAACATGACATCCAGAATGCAAAGGTCATAAATCGTGGAGTTGATCATTTCAAGTGCTTTCACCCCGTCTTCGCAAAAATCAACACTGTAACCGCGTAATTCAAGATTATCCTTCGTTACAAAAGATAACGTTGCATCATCTTCCACATACAATAGCCTTGCTTTTTTTTCCATCGGATCAATTAAAATTTATCGGGAATTTCAATGGTGAATTTTGTTCCTTTTCCAGGTTCAGTTTCCAGCAGGATATTCCATTTATGTGCACGACAAATGAGCTTCACATAGTATAACCCAAGCCCGAACCCCTTTACATCATGGACATTTCCTGAGGGAACACGAAAAAACTTCTGGAAGATCCGTTTTCGATATTTTGGTTCTATCCCGGGTCCGTTGTCGGAAAAGATGACCTTGACCAAGTGTTGATCCTTTTTTGTTTCAATCCGGATCAGCGGCTTTTCTCCTGCATATTTCACCGCATTGTCAAGAAGATTATGGACGATATTGGTCAGGTGAAGTAGATCTGCCAAAACCTTATCAATGCCTGGCTCCAGGGCGATTTCAATGGTCGCTTCCTCCCTGAGATTTGCCCTGAAATTATCTGCGATGGTCTGGATCAGAACATTCAGATCAGTACTTTCAATTTTCAACAAAATGCCTCCTTTTTCGATCCTGGCTATCTGGAGAACCTTATCGACCAGCAAATTCAGGCGCTGGTTTTCCTGTTTGATGAATGATCCATATTTATACAAACGCTGCGGATCATTCACAATGTCAGGATGGGTAATGACATCGGCAGATATATTAATAGTTGAAATGGGGGTTTTGAATTCGTGGGTCATGTTATTGATAAAATCCCGTTGTAATTCGGAAAGCCGCTTTTGCTGAAGGATCACAAAAATAGCATAAACAAAAAAGACCACTGAAAGGATCAGAATAGCTGAAAAAAAGAAAAGGATCGCCATATCGCTTGCAATGGTATTGCGGAGTGCCGGAAAACGGATGCCGAAATAATAAAGGTATTCATGGTATTTCGGAAGATCTTTTCCTAGTCTGGCTTTTTCAGCGGATCCAAGAACCGAGATATAATTCCCATAGACCATTCTGTCGGTATGACAGTCGTAAATCGCGTACTCATAATCTGTTTTTATGTTGAGCTGCTCAAATTCACTCTTAAGGTAGAATTCCAGGACATTGGCATCAATCACACTGTTTACATCAACCACGAAATAGTTGGAGGTTAATTGCCGTACCGGATTGCCATATGGGATGTTGGTTTGATTAAGCCGGGATATTTTTTCTGCCACTGTCTTCAGGCCAATAACCAGGCTCTGGTTCAACTGTTTTTCCCTGATATTCCAGGCGCTGAATAAAAAATAGGATTGTACGGTAAGGATCCCGATGATCGAGATGGCTCCGAGGAGAACTACAATCCTTATCTGCTGCCTTCGCATAAACGGAAGTTGGGATGGGGTTAAAAATACATAAATTTCATGATTCCTGTCCCTGTTTTACATTTCATTCACAAAGTTTTACATATCGTTTACATCGTTTTACATCCTGTTAACACCATATTGACCAATCTCTCCTGATATTTGTTGCTGAAACTTTTAAAACCATATCCTATGAAAAAAATGATCATGATGACAGTGTCTGCACTGTTTATTGCTTTAACGCAAACCTCAGCACAGAATGTATCCGGGGAATCCGTTGTCAAACCGGAAAATCAAACAAAAGTCAATGGGCCGGTTGCAACTTACGACAAGACGACTTATGAATTCGGGGATCTAATCCAGGGGACACCGGGAATTGCGACATTTACCCTCACCAACGATGGAAATGAGCCGTTGATCATCGCATCGGCAAAAGCCTCCTGCGGGTGCACGAGTCCTTCTTATTCCAAGGATCCCATCCTTCCTGGGAAATCAATTACAATTTCTGTTATTTACAATGCGGCCGCAATGGGTGTATTTCTTAAAACTGTCTCCGTTATTACAAATGCCGCTAGCCAGCCGGTTATTTTACAGATCAAGGGAAAAGTTGGTGCAAAACCCTGAAATTCTTTAGACCTTCTTTATTCCCTTATTCTTAATGCAGTTTAAATTGGATTGGTAATGCAAATTCAACATCCACTTTTTCTCTCTTTTGTTCCCCGGGGATCCATTTCGGCATGAGTTTCACAACCCTGATTGCTTCTTCGTCGCAGCTCAGAAAGAAACCCCTGATGATTTTAACATTTGTAATGCTGCCGTCTTTTTTTACGACAAATTGAATAAAAACCCTTCCTTGCATCCCTTTAACCTTTGCATCCTCCGGATATTTAATATTGGAAGCCAGGAAATGGATCAGTTTGGATTCGCCTCCCGGAAATGAGGGCATCTTTTCAACCACTTTATAGGCTCCATTCGAACCCATTTTGCTTTCAGAAGATTTATGCAAACTTTTATCATTTTCTCCCTGTTCTTTAGCCCTGTGTAAGGTATCAGCGGCAGCAACGCTTTTTTTCTGTTGAACCTTGCCGGTTGTCTTATCACCGGTCTGATTCTGGCCTGACAGAAGGGTCAATGATCCGGTGGAAAAGAAGAACAGAACGGTAAACACGGCTGGGAGGGCAAAAAAGACCTTCAGACCTGCCCAATTTTTTGAACGTGATTTTGTCATCATAATGATCCTTGTTTTTATAAGTGAAACATTGAAATTATTCGACATTGCAAAAACTTCTTTTCCAATCGCCCGCGTTACGAGGATTTGGCGGTACTCATCCGTTTCAATTCCCGATTTAAGTACCCCCTTATCGGCAAGGAATTCATGAACACTCTTCAGTGACCGTGATATCCGCCAGGCAAAAGGGTTGAACCATTGTACCATTTTAACGATCTCAGAGAGAATAAGATCCACGGAATGGAATTGCCTGATGTGCTCTTTTTCATGAAGAAGTATCGTATGAAGATCACCGGACCTGACTGCATCTTCGTCCAGAAAAACGAAGTTTAAAAAGGAGAAGGGTGAACAGCTCTTTTTCATGACAACAAGGTTTACCCCTTCCCTTCGAATCAATCCATTCCTTTTTACAAGGATAAGCATATAAATAAACCGTGAAATGAAGCGGGCCCCAAAGATGATCAGTCCTGTGAAATAAACTATACCTGCAACTTCAAGCCAGTTAAACTGTTGCAGGGAGGCAGTTTGCAGGATCCTGTCAGGTGTGATAATGACAGGGTCGAGATAATATATAAGAGGTTGAACAGATCGGAGGGTATACAGGTCGGGCTTCAGCAGTGGCAACAGGATTGAAAGCAACGTGGAAATCAGCAGGTAAACCCTGTTTAATTTAAAGAAGGTTTCCTGCCGGAGGAGAAACCGGTATACCAGGTAAAACGCCGCAAGAGAGGCAGACGACTGGAGAAGATATTGAATGAAATTGCTCATTTTATTCGTTTTTTCTTCCGGAGGATCTCCTTTTCCATCAATTCACGGATCTCCTCAAGTTCATGGATACTCAGCTTTTCTTCGCTTGTAAAAAAAGATGCCAGCGATTTATAGGAATTCTCAAAATAATTGGCAACGAAATTCCGGAAATGGGTTTTTGTGTATTCCGTTTTGGAAATCAGCGGAAAGTATTCATGTGTGCGGCCATATGCCTTATGTCCGATAAACCCTTTTTGTTCCAGGATCCTTATTATAGTAGAGATTGTATTGTAGGCAGGTTTTGGGGTTGGCAGGTACTCTATAACCTCGTGAACAACCCCCTTCTCAAGATTCCAGAGCACTTGCATGATCTGTTCTTCCGCCCTGGTTAACTCACGTGTCATTTTTTCCTTTCCTTTCATAGGATTAGAATTTCTTTAACTAACAGATGCAAATATACAACTAAATTTTTAGTTTGTCAACTAATTCTTTAATTTTATTTTTTGGGATCGGGGAATCAGGGGATAAAGGGATTGTCTAACCACCTAACCATGTAACCATGTAACCACGCGATCAAGGTAAGTGTATCATTACTTTTTTATCTTATTCCGTTCCTCCATGGGCAAACCTTCCGGCAGGCATTACAGGTGTATATATCCCACCCTCTGGGATGTTGAATATATGAAAACTCCCTGCATAGTTTTTGATTAACGGTTTTCCCGTCCAATGCTTTAACAGGACAGGCATCCAGACAGAGTTTACAATTTGGCGGACAGGAAAAATCGGTTACGACAGGATCAGGTTCTACTTCGGTCTCAATGAGAACTGCTCCTATATAGACAATGTTCCCGAATTCTTTATTGATCAGCAGTGTGTTCCTTCCGAGAATTCCCAGTCCGGCATTGTATGCAGCATGCCGCATTGAAATAATTCCCATACCATGCTTGTTATCAGCATCATAGTAAAGATAGGGTACATCGGTTGGCACAGGAACCGTATGAATATTCAGTCTCTCCAGTTCAGCACAAAGCTTCAACCCGATCTGGTCCAGTGCCGCGTATAGAAGGTCCGCCGTATGTGAATAAGGAACCGGATTTTCGGCGAGGATCACTTCCGGAGGCATCTTCTTGAGAAACACCACAACCGATTTACATTTGGAATATACATCCGTAGGACGGAATCCTTCCGGGGCCGCGGAAAACTTGTCAACAGAAGCGATGCCGCACAGGTCCGCTCCCAAATCGATGGCAAGAAATTTTATTTTCTCTGACTTCAGCATTATCAAGCAATATAGGATTTTGGAAATCTTTTAATATGCGGGTTTCCTTTTCCAAATATAGTGATAAAATTCTTTACTCATATAATAACGCGTAATATATAAATCGCATAGATCAAATAATTTTATGCCTGTTGTCAATTGTTCTGAATAAACCAGTTGATTTACTATTCGTACCTTTTCCTGAAAAAGTAATTCCGGCTACCTGGAAAATGTGTGAATGATGTAACTTATTTCCAATGTTGTGTAACGTTTTTCGAAATGAATGGACGCACCTTTGTCTTATGAAAATCCATTCACAATTTAATTTCAAAAAAATGAACACAACAGAGGTAAAAGGAAACTGGAATGAGCAGAAAGGCAAGCTCAAACAGCAATTTGCGACATTAACTGACGATGATCTTATGTTTGCAGAAGGTAAAAAAGATGAGATGCTTGGGAAGCTGCAAATTAAACTTGGAAAAACCAAAGAAGAATTGCACAAGGTTATGTCCGGATATTAACCGGGTACTCTTTCAATAAATACTGTTTAAGACCTTCTTAAACGGTACATTAGATAATCGTTCAATAAAAATTTTAAAACATTAAAAACTTTGACAACATGAAAAAATTAATTGTATTAATGTCTGCATGCTTACTGATCAGTATGATGGGTTTTACCCAAAAGGTCACTCCTGATAAGGTTCCTGCAGCTGTATTACAAGCCTTTGCAAAAAAATTCCCTGCTGCAACCGATGTAGTTTACGTATTGAAGAAGAACAACTATGACATTGCCTGCAGAGATAAAGGAGTAAGGGTTTTCGCAAATTTTAATCCGGCCGGAAAATGGCTTGAAACAAAAACTGCAATATTGGAAGCCGATCTGCCCAAAGAAGTCACCGATGCTATTGCCAAAGACTTTGCCGGTTTCAAAATTTCAGAAGTTTCCACCATAGAAACGACGGACAAGCCATTATACTACATGATGGACCTGAAGAATGCCAAAGAAGGGTATAAGGTTAACTTTTCTCCCAAGGGTGATGTCATGAAAAAGACACTGATAAAAAAATAGGACAAGAAACAAATGGATTGATCTTAAAAGATCGGTTTATAAGGGTTAACGCTTATCTGGAATTTCAGGTAGGCGTTTTCCTTTCCTTATTAAAAAATTTATGATAATTTTGAATAAACAATACACACCAAAACAATAGCCATGAAGACGCCTTTTACAACAGAACAGTTTTTCTCTGTTTTTGAACAGTACAACCATGCAACTTTTCCATCCCAGATCATCCTCTTCCTGTTGGTCATTTTTGCGCTGGTTATAATTGGATCAACGATTAAACAGAAGGATAAATTCGTTTCAGGTATCCTTGGATTTATATGGCTCTGGACAGGGATTGTTTACCATATTTCTTTCTTTGCAGGAATTAACAAAGTTGCATACGGATTTGGTTTGCTGTTTATCTTACAGGGTTTGTTTTTTTTATGGGAAGGGGTTCTGTTGTATAATCTGAAATTTGTTTATAAGATGTCTATTCAGGCATACTTCGGTTATTTTTTTATCCTCTATGGCCTGATCATTTATCCTGTTGTTGGATACCTTATAGAACAAAATATATCCCGGACTATCTCCATAGGATTACCTTGCCCAACCACCATCTTAACATTTGGCATTCTACTGCTCACTGATAAAAAGTTTTCAAAGTACCTGTTAATCATACCATCACTGTGGGCAGTGATCGGGATCAGTTCAGTACTAAAACTGGGTGTATACCAGGATTTAATGATGCTAATAGCCGCAATAGTTGCCGACATATGGCTTTTAAGAGACAGAAACCAGGAAATATTAATTGAAGATCAACCAGACGTGTAGTAAATTGTGGGATGTGGGAGACTCGAACTCCCGACCCCTTGCGTGTGAAGCAAGTACTCTGAACCGACTGAGCTAACATCCCTGTTGCAAAAGCAAAGGTATGAATTTTCTGGTTTTAATAATTATCTTCCCTCACCTGCATGAATGCTTTCGGATGCAGACAGGCGGGACAATTTTCCAACGCTTTTACAGATTCGTAAACATAACCGCAATTGAGGCATTTCCACCAGACTTTCCCATCCTTCACGAACACTTTGTCCTCTGAAATGTTCTGAAGAAGCTTCAAATAACGCCTTTCATGCTCTGCCTCCACTTTTGATATCATTTTATAGGCAGTGGCTATTTCCATGAAACCTTCTTCCTTTGCTTCCCCGGCAAAATGCGGATACAATTCAGACCACTCCTCATTTTCCCCTTCTGCTGCGGTCTTTAAATTTTCTTTGGTAGTGCCGATAACCCCAGCCGGATAGGTGGCGGTGATCTCCGTCATTCCTCCTTCGAGAAACTTGAAAAACCGCTTGGCATGTTCTTTCTCCTGGTTTGAGGTTTCCATGAAAATTGCCGCAATTTGCTCATAGCCTTCTTTTTTTGCAACACTGGCAAAAAATTCATAGCGGTTGCGAGCCTGCGATTCCCCTGCAAATGATTTTAACAGGTTCTGCTCTGTTTTGGTACCTTTTAATGATTTTGTCATAGATTCAATATTTATCGATTGTGTATTATTGTTCGCTTAAACCGTTGTCGATGACCAAAAGTAAACAAAAAAATGAAAAAACGAAAAATGAAAAATACATTCTATTGTTTTATATCGTCTATGTCTTACCTTTGAATGATGAATATGTCAACCTTCGTAATGAATCTCCGGATCAAAACCCGCCAGATCCTGACATTCATCCTTTTTGCGTTTTGTATTTATTCCTTCATCATTGTGGTTTTTTCATTCATCTACTATAAAACCCAGAGTATTGGGCTGACACCCTATGCAAAACCTTTTACGGAAAAGGTGGATTTCGAAAAATCTGTCTATTTCAGCATTGTCTCCTTTCATACCATCGGGTTCGGGGATATTCACCCGGTATCGACCTTGGGAAGGAGGATTGTAATGGTGCAGTCGGTCATTTCCATGTTTTTTACTTCCTTATTTTCAGGGTTTCTGGTCTATTTCATAATAAAGCGCCCCAATGATATTTTTACCACACGGAGGTTATACATCCGGTTCAGGAATGAGCGATACCTGCTTTCTATCAGGATCGGGAATAAAGGAAGAACGATCATTGACCTGAAGAGCAGGTTCGAGGCATGGACTATTGAAAATAACACACGGGTGAGGGCTTTCAGGCATGAACAGGAGCTTCCCGACCTGGAACGGATCCTTTATTATGATATCGATCTTGATCACCTGCATCATGGAAAACTGAAAAAATCTTTACTTGAAGCATCGCAAAAGAAGATCCAGCTTCACATGAAGTTCTCTTTTATCGGTAATGACATTAAATCAGGTGAACAGGTGGCCTTTGCAAAATATTACGATTCTGATGACCTGAGATTCGGAACGACCTTTCTGAATGTCTATTCATGGGATGAAAAAGGAGAAAGGAAAGATTTCCGCTGGAAGAATTTTGAAAAGATAGAACCGATGGAAGAGAAATTGGTCGGGCTATTCGGGAGGACAGAATCATAATAACTGGTGAATTGGTGAACTGGTGAGCTGGTGAGTTAGATTGTTAATAAAAAGTTTCTTCAAAGAGATGACCTTTAAGGAATTTCCCGATTAAGGGAAAAACTTTATATGGAAGAAAAAAATCAAAATTTTAATGAAAAGTTCAGGAAAAGAACGAAACAATTTGCTATTAAAATTTGCAAATTATTTAATGAGCCAACAAAAAAAGAGTCAACCCGTATTATAATCAGACAGTTGATCAGAAGTGGAACATCTCTCGCTGCAAACTTCTGGGCAGCTTCCAGGTCAAGATCTTCTGCAGAATATTATGCAAAACTTTGCATTGTTGTAGAAGAAACAGATGAAACTTTATTTTGGTTCGAATTACTGGAAGAAACCGGGTTGTCAAATATCAAGGAGATATCCGAACTTAAACTGGAAGCCGAAGAATTACTAAAAGTCTTCTCAACAACAAAAAAGAAATTAAAAGATAACAAGAACTCACCAGTTCACTAGTTCGCCAGCTCTCTATAACCCATAGGTATCAATGAGCACCACCAGTGCCGCTACCGCCGCTGCTCCCAGTTGCAATTCCCGGGGGTTGACCGTACTGTATTTGTCTGCTGCTGAATGATGATAATCAAAATAACGTTGCGAATCGGTTACAAGTCCTATCAGAGGAATTCCGAAGGTTTTCAGGTCATGGATATCAACACCGCTCCCTCCTTTTTCAATTGACCATAATCCATAGGGTAAAAGTAACTTCTTCCAGCCTTGTACCTTCTGAACCTGTGTGTCGGTTGCATCAATGGAAAAGCCTTGTGGAGTATCTCCCCCTCGATCGCACTCAATGGCCGCCAGGTGTTTTTCGTGGTTAAGCTCATTCTTTACGTACAAAGCATATCTTTTTGCTCCCCGCTGTGCAATTTCTTCATCCATGAACACTATTACCCGGATGGAGTGTTTGGGACGGATCCCCAATGTTTTATATAGTCTCAGTACCTCAATTGTCTGGACAACCCCGGATCCATCATCATGTGCTCCTTCTCCCAGCTCCCAGGAATCGAGATGACCCCCGAAATCAATGATCTCTCCGGGATGCTCTGTTCCGCGGATTTCCCCAATGATATTGTAAGATTTGACTTCCGGCAGATCTTTGCAGGTTGTTCTCATAAAAAACGTAAGACCGGGGTCTTTTTTCATCTGTTCACTTAAACGGTCAGCATCATTTGTACTGATTGCTATGGCAGGAATTTTCATGACAGTATCGGAATAGTGCATGATCCCGGTATGCGGGTTTTCATCATGTACCGGCGTTGCCGATCTGACGACCACACCCACTGCGCCGTATCTTGCAGCCTGCATGGCGCCTGTGGCCCTGTAAGGTACCGAACTGCCATATGATCCAAAAGTGCTGATAAACGTCGGATCTGCAGGATGGTTAAAAAATACGATCTTTCCTGTAATTTTTTCTTTTCCTATCCTTGCAAGTTCTTCATAATCACTTACTTCCACAATTGCGGCGATAACGCCTTTTTCACCGGTTCCAATGGACCCACCCAAAGCACACACATGAAAAGGATGCTTCCCTGTCTTTTTTGAAACCGAATATGCTGTTTCCTGCTTTCCCCTTACCCAATGTACAACCTTCATTTCCTGCAGGAAAACGGTATCGAGCCCCATCTTGTCAAGCACCCCTTTTACCCAGAAAACCGCTTTTTCCGCTTGCGGCGATCCGCAGATCCTTCCACCGATCTTTGTGCACAGGTATTCCAGGTTCTTATAGGCCACCGGATTCGACAATGCTTCCGAATAGATCTTCCGGATGATAAGGGAATCCTGGTTTTGGGCAGAGGCTGGTTGGATCGGGAACAATAAACAAACCACAACAAAGAGAAAAAAGAGTATGGGTACTCGCTGAAAATGTAGCATAACATATTAGGATTGGACCTTACAAAGTTATTAACAATCATGTTACCTTTTCATTTTTCCCTGATTAAGCTTTATGATACTTCAAATTGTCAATAATATGAGAAGACGTATTGTTATTTTCTTTTTTTCGGTAATTATGGCTTTTTCGGGGAAAGGGCAGATTATGGGTTGGGAACCATTGGGTTTGACGGGTTATGGACCTTCCCCATGGCCAATAACTTTTGCAGATTTGAACCTTGCGGTTGGAGGGTTGACTCGTGGGCCGGGGGTCACCACTACAGGTTCTGCTGCGGCAAACGGGTGGGGTGGTACGGGATTTTTTTATGCGACAGCATCTGCAGGCATTGCTGCAAACGCTTTTGTCACGTTTACCATTGAAGCAAACAATGGTTACCTGGTTTCCCTTTCAGCACTGGATCTGAATTACCGTCGGTCGGCATCCGGGCCACCTTCCGGGTTATTGCAATACCAGGTGGATAATGGTGCATTTTACGACATCTGCACATTGACTTTTCCCTCCTCAACAGGAAGCGGAGGTTCGATCCCCCAGGTTATCCTTACAACTTTTGTCGCTCTGCAAAACGTCCATCACGGAACCCTTATTACGATCAGGATTATCCCTTATGGCGCTTCTTCTTCACTGGGAACCTGGTATGTTTATAATGTGACGAATCCGGCGGGATATGATCTTAAAATGAATGGAACAGTTACATCCGATAATTCTCCGGTTACTTATACCTGGGTCGGGAATGATGGTGGAAACTGGACAACTCCCGCAAACTGGAATCCCACACGACAGGTACCTGCCGATAATGACATTCTCCTGTTCAACTATGGGTTTTCAAAGACAATCCAGATGGTACCGGGGGAAACTGTGGGTCAGGTGATCATTTCAGCAAATACCATTGTAAATTTAATTGCATCGGGAAGCAATACATTAACGATCATCGGCGGCGTGGGGGATGATTTTATCGTTCCTTCCGGTTCACAATTGCTTGTTTCCGGTGCTAATCCTCTTGCTGTATCCTGCTCTCCGGGCATAACATCAGTAATTACTGGAATCCTTTCAATAAATGGAAACCTGATCATTGGGACAGGTTCGTCATTTAAAGTAAATCCTGGAAGTTCTGTTACCGTTGAGGGGAATATAGTTATTAATGGAGGCACGAACCAGTTCGGGGAAAAAAGTGCAGAAACTATGCATGATTATTGCAATTACTGAATTGCTGCGAATTCAGTTGTTGCGTAAGTTGTTTGATCTGGTTCTCAAGCCGGGCCTGGTAAATTGATAATTGCAGCCCGCAATGCACCATATAAATATCAAATGGTTTTACCTGCACAGGAGCAGGCCGTGTTGAGAATATCCTATCGAAAAGGGCCAGTTGACCAAGACCTGTCAGAAACATAACACCACAGGAGTAATTTTCATAAATACTTTGAGCTGCTTCAATCCCGTCCAACTTTCCTTTTAACGTGATATCCATGATCACTGCATCCGGGAATTTATCAGTTCCCTTGTTCTTTTCAAGATATTTCAAACCGTCTTCAGCAGTAGTAAACATAGACATGACTTCATACCCCAGATTCATCAGTTGCCGCTTCAAATCTGTTGCAGGAATGAATTCATCCTCAAAGATCAGAATTTTAGAATGGACCATCATGTATTGATGAATTGACAAAGATAATATAAAACTTATAAAAAACCTATCAAAAATGGCGATTATGCAAAAAATATTTTTCTGCATTCGTCGAGTTGCGTATCCGTAAAACCTACCGGTTGAAAACCGGCCTTGCAACATGGAAAATAAATTTTTACCGGTTTAACGATGAGATCGATGAGATCATTTGTTTTCGATTTGCTTACTTCCGTTTTTTTTTGAAAAAATCTTTCATCAACCGGGTACATTCTTCTTCCAGGATACCGGATATAACAACTGTTTTCGGGTGCAACAGGTTCTGCCTGATCAACCGGTATCCTCGTTTTTCATCGGAAGCCCCGTAAACAAGCTGTCCAAGCTGAGCCCAGAAAGATGCTCCCGCGCACATCACACAAGGCTCGATTGTCACGTAAAGGGTACATTCATCCAGGTATTTCCCTCCCAGGTGATCCGAGGCAGCCGTAAATGCCTGCATTTCTGCATGTGCTGTTACGTCATTCAGCGTTTCCGTGAGATTGTGCGCACGGGCAATGATCCGGTTGTTGCAGACGACAACAGCTCCAATGGGCACCTCATCTTTTTCAAGAGCCTTCCGGGCTTCTTTCAGGGCTTCCGACATGAAGAACTCATGAGAACCCAGGGGATATGATGGTTTATTTTTGAGCATATTAACCTATGAATATGTAAATGACGAATATGCGAATAACGAATGACTATTGCCTATTGCCTAATATACTACGATCTTCTTTGATGACTTTTCACGACCCTCCTTTACAATATCGAAATAATATATGCCCCTTGGAAATGAAGACAGATCAATTGTTTCACGATTTTCTCCGGGTAGCAATGTCTTCGTAAAATCTTCCAGGATTTTTCCACTTTGGTCATATATCTTTAGGATGATCCTGCCATTACACTTTCCATCAAATGTGATATTTACATTTCCTCTTGTGGGATTGGGATAGATGCTGAACTTTGGAGGGTCCAACTCCTTTATTCCGGTTGGGAGATCCCATGTAGTTGTAAAAAGCCCACGACCATGGGTGGCAGCAAGTACTGTATTGTCTGACTTCCTTAGATCGAGCATATCAACTCTTACGTTGGCCATTCCGGTTATGTCGGGAGTCCACACAACATCTGTCTGGTTAATGTTGCCGGTTGTCCATGTACCGGTTTCTGTGGCCAGCATGGCATAATTTGCGTTATCGGGATGATAGATCGCCCACCTGATAGGCATGTCGGGAAGGTTGCCTTCGCGGTCCTGCCAGGTCAATCCACCGTCGTAGGACTGCCATACCGACGGAACACCATAATTGGAGAAAGTAACCAGCAGGGTATCTTCCGAACCTCCGATTGCGATACAGGAAATATTTCCGGCTGGGAAATTGGAACCCGTAATTTCGCTTGCCATGGGAGTGGTTTCGGCATGAGTCACCCTAAATAGTTTTCCTGCCTGCGTTCCTAAAAAGATCGTACTTTGATTTGACGGTGAAAACGGAGAATACCTGACACATGAAAAATAGGCTGTTGAGCCGGTATTGACCGGAATAATTTCACCATACGCAGAATAAGTATCCATATCCCTTATTCTCAATATCTTATCCTGATAATTTCCAATAAAATCAGTCGCGTTTGCAAACAGGATCTTTTGTTTATAATCATAATCTGCAGGGTTGACAAATACCCCACTGGTTATCGCTACATTATTCGCATAAGGTCCTATACCGAAAATGATCCATGAATTATAATAAACCGAAGTGATATAGATATTTGGGTTGAGTTTGTCGTAAAAACAATAAGCGCCATCACCCCCGCTTACCATATCGTTGATCGACAAAGGATTTCCCGTATAGTGAAGACTTCCGTTATCCTGAAGGCCTCCGACAAATTTTTGCTGTCCGGATGTAGGAATTATACCACAGGAATAGAACTGTAACGTTGTATAATTTTTATTCCGTTGGTCAAAATAGGGTTGCGCCTGTGTGCCTGTTGCGGTATAGAAAATACCTCCATCGCTGCCAAACAGGATTTCCGAGGATGAACCGGGTTTAAAAAGGATGATATGCTGATCGGCATGTATGTATTCAGGACCCCCGCCTCCATACATCAATGACCAATCGCTGATATGACTCCAGGAATCGCCCCCGTCGGTGCTTTTATACATATCCAGGCCACCTGCATAAACATTGTTTGCATTATTCGGATCTACTGCGATATCCAAGGCATGCCAGGCAATGTATGCAAAATTGGTATCCGAAAGTCCTGCCGGATATGGGGGAATGCTTTTTTTAACCCAGGTACTGCCTCCATCGGAAGACCGCAGCACATGCAGGCACCAGTATTTTAGAAAACCATTGACAGGGTTATACGCTCCGGATGCAATCATTGCATAAACCACCAAAGGATCAGACGGCGCTGCTGCAAGAACGACTCTTCCGGGGATATTAAAATCCGGCGCACTTTCAATTTCAGACTGATACGTGGCGTCGATAATCCACGAACCGGCCGTGCCCAG
Organism: Bacteroidota bacterium; assembly: GCA_026391355.1. Taxonomy (GTDB): domain Bacteria; phylum Bacteroidota; class Bacteroidia; order Bacteroidales; family FEN-979; genus CAIYUC01. The sequence continues at coordinate 119,264 of JAPLDH010000008.1, forward strand.
ATCGGAATAGAGAAGGATTGCTCCTCCATTTCCGTCGAGGTTTGGACGGCTTCCAACATAGATCCTTCCGTCAGCTCCGATCGCGATATCCGATACTGCATAGGAAACGGTATGACCCGGTATATCAGGAAGTACCTGTTGCCAGGTGGTACCTCCATCCGTGCTCCTGAACAATCCATCGGAAGGCAGGCTCTGGTGCTGTTGAAACTCATAAAGCCCTGAAGCCACTCCTGCATAAATAACACTTATTCCGCTTTCACTTCGTATCTGTATTTTGGTTACATAAGCAAAACCTGTTGTGCCGGTCAGAAGGTTCCATGTCTGACCGCCATCTGTCGATTTCCAGATACCATCACCCAAACCCGAGGATTCACGGTAGGTCTGGATCGCTGTTTCTGCTTCTCCTGTTCCAATATAGAAAACCTGGGGATGGAGTGGATCATAGGTTATACACCGGACAGACAGATCACTCCAGAAATCGCCAACCGGAACCCATGATTCGCTTGTACTGGTGATATCCCCAATGTACCAGAGTCCGCCTGTAATACCTCCTGCCCACACTTTTTTATGGTTTGGATCGTTGGGATCGTACATGATTGTGCGCGTCCGTCCACCCATATCTGCTTCATATCCCTGCCACTGGAGGAGGGCCAATCCCGATTTCTTTTCAATCAATTTTCTGGTTTGCCGGTAGGCATTCAGTAACCGTTCACGCGGAACTTTCCCGGTTTCAGGATCGAGTGTCATCAGATAATCTTGAAATACAGCCATATCCGGTCCATCCGCATAAAGGTTCTCTTTCTCAGATTTATCTTGCTTGGGAACTTTTTTAGACTCTTTTCTCAGGAATGTTTCAAAACGGCTTCGTTTGAATTTATTGGAGGTGAAACAGACATACGTCCCTGAAACCAGGATAGCCGCGAGGAGCAGAAAAATATATACTTTTTTCATTGTAATTTGAACCTTATGATGATTAGTGATAAGATAATTTGTCTCTCACAAAGTTATTATTTTTCAATTCAAGAAAGCTGAAGATCAATAATCCGGCAGAAAGAAAGAGAAGAAAGAAAAAGCTATTCCAGTAAACTTTTTTTCAGATCATCCAGTTCATAAGCATCCCTGAGATGGTAGTTGCCGATGCGGTTGCGGCATAATGCGTTTAAATGCGCACCACAATGCAGCGCTTTCCCAAAGTCCCTTGCCATTGCGCGGATGTAAGTGCCTTTGCTGACCGATACCCGGAAATCAACATAGGGTAATCGTAAACCGGTAATTTCAAATGCGCTGATGGTGACCTGTTTCGGATTGACCACCACTTCCTGGTCTTTCCGGGCATAATCATAGGCCCTTTTCCCTTTGATCTTAATGGCAGAATAAATCGGTGGAACCTGTGAAAAAGTGCCGGTCATGGATTTCACGACATTTTGTATTTCCTGTTCAGTAATATGATCCCATGAATGAACAGTATCGACCTCCGTTTCCAGGTCAAATGAAGGTGTTGTTGATCCCAGGGTAAAAGTTCCGGTGTATTCTTTATCCAGGTCTTTGAATTGTTCAATTTGTTTGGTGAATTTTCCGGTGCAAAGGATCAGCAGGCCTGTGGCCAGAGGATCAAGGGTGCCTGTATGACCAATCTTAATCTTTTTTATTCCCAAACCTCCGCGAAGGAACATACGGATGTTGTTAACCACATCAAAAGAGGTCCACTGATAGGGTTTGTTTATCAGCAAAATTTCTCCTTCTTCGAAATTGAACTTCATCACAGGATTTTAATATTCCCGCCAAAAATAATGATCAGGAGGATAACGAGCCCGATCACAATCCGGTAGTAACCAAAAAGTTTGAATCCATACCGGGTCAGGAATGCGATAAAGGCTTTAATGGCAATGATCGCTACGATAAAAGCAATCAGGTTTCCGATCAGAAGCAGCAAGAGATTATGATTGTTAAGGATAGCAGGTGTTTCCTTATGGGCATCCCAGAGACTCTTTGCAAAAGCGCCGGCAAGTGTGGGAACAGCAAGGAAAAATGAAAACTCGGCAGCAACTTTCCGTGTAAGTTTCTGCTGCATCCCACCGATGATCGTTGCAGCGCTGCGGCTGAAACCGGGAAAAACGATTGCCAGTAACTGGAAAAACCCGATCACCAGTGAATTCTTATACGAAATGTTTTCCTCCTTGTCGATGACAGGATTTTTAAACCAATTATCCACGAAGATCAGGATAATCCCTCCCAATAACATCACGATCGTGATGAACAAAGGGTTTTCCAGCGCTCTGTCGATGTGCTTCTTTAAAAGTATACCAACAATTGCGGCAGGAATAAAGGCAACCAGTAGCTTCAGATAGAACCTGAGTTTGCTGAAATCAAAAAATTTCCTCCAGTAGATCAGGATGACGGAAATAATAGCCCCGAACTGGATATTTTCAATAAAAAGTGTGGTAAACGGATCTTTTTCAATACCAAGGAATGCTGAAGCGAGTGCCATGTGACCTGTGGAGGATACCGGTAAAAACTCGGTAATTCCTTCAATGACCGAAAGGATCAATAACTGGAAAAACGTCATTTTAATCCTTTGGTTTCTTCATGATGGCAACGATCTCAATGATATAGCCCGCTATGATGAGGATCGGCGCCAAGGTAAGGCGTTGAAAATTAAAAATTGCAGGATTAAATACTTTCGGATCATCTGAACCACCGCCGATCATTAGGATGAACCCAAGAATAATGAAAGCCAGTCCGATGAACATGATCCGGTAGTTGTCCTTATTAAATGCAAAATCACCTGTTTTTACAATAACCGGCTGCTTTGGGGCGGCAGCAGTCGGTGCACTTTTAGGTGCCTGTGATTGTGTCCTTACAGTACCTGTTGGTTTACTTTTCTGTGTCATCGTTTGAACTCCAATTAACGGTCAAAATTACTGATTTTTTTGGAAATCATGTATATAATAAATCTGTTTTCATCCTTAAGAACTTCCGTACAGCGAAGTAAGTGGAAAGCCATGAGATGAGGATTCCCAGCAGAAGGACAAACCCGGTAAGGATAAGATACATCGGAAGGTTTTGCACTTTCATCAGTTCAGGGATTTCCCTGAGGGCAAAGTAAAGAACCACCATCAGGAGTCCGATTGCGAGGATCGCACTGATAAAGCCATTTACGATTCCTTTCACAATAAATGGCTTCTGAATGAAGCCTTTTGTGGCGCCCACCAGTTGCATACTGCGGATAGTAAATCGTTTCGAATACACGGTCAACCGGATCGTATTGTTGATGAGAGCGATGGAGATGATCAGCAGTACAAGACTGAATCCACCGAGGATAAAGCTGATCTTTTCAATGTTCTGGTTCACCATTTCCACCAACGATTTCTGGTAAAATACCTCCTTGACCTCCGGGTTGGAAATAAGCTTCTTTTCAATCCCGGCCACACTTTCCATGGTCGCATATTCTGCTTTTAACCGCAGGTCGATGGTCGGAAGCAATGGATTATATCCGAGAAACCCGATAAAATCCTCGCCAAGATCCTTTTTCAGCATCACTGCGGCTTTTTCTTTCGGGATATATTCGGTTGATTTTACGAAGGACTGAATATCCAGCCGTTTTTGAAATTCAAGGATACCTGCTTCTTTAACGTTATCCTTAATCATTATTGTGAAGCCTATATTTTCTTTCACATAATCCGAAAGATTTTTTGCATGCAGGATCAGCATACCAAGAAGTCCCATCATGAAAAGCACCAGTGTTATGCTGATCACTGTTGTAACATAGGAAGTATGGATCTTCCTCGAATAATACCTGTTCTCGTTCTTTGCCATGGCCTGAAACAGGAGGCGAATTTACACGAAAATTCTGAATTGCCTGAGGATTAAAGTAAAATAAGAAAGGTAACATTACCTCTTCTGCGCTTTCTGCAATTTCCTGTAGACGATCTGCCGGTTGGTATATGCTTCAGAAAACTGCGGATCTATCGCGATCACCCTGTCATAGTTGGCAACTGCCCTTTCCCACTGACCGAGATCCCTAAGCGCGGAAGGCAATCCATTCGAAAACCAGTGATAAAACAAAAAAATGAATTTTTTTCGACAGGATCTTCCCTGAAAGCCATTTCCTCACGGATACAAGATCAATAAGTGGCAGAATTGCAGCCAGTATCACTGCCTGTCCCTTGGAAAGCAGGGAAAAAATAAAGAAAACGACCGACAGCAGGTAATCTCTTTTTTCCTTTCCTGAACAATAGTCAGAATAAAATATCATGGATAACAGGAAGAAACAGGAGTAAAGGACATCTTTTCCGGAGAAGAATGATGCCCCGATAAAGGAATGCTGAAATACTTTCTCAAGGGATAGTCTAACAGAAAGACACAGAAAGGAAGTGAAAGGAACATTTTTAAAAAATTAAGGAGAGATCCTGCTTTAATAAGGATAATATATCACATACCAATGCAAAAGAGTTAATACGGATTTTAAATAATTCTCGTCCGCAGTAACATCTCCGGATGAGAAAAACTTAAAGTCTACTTCATACTTAATATCGGCATCGCCCCCTGTCAGGTAGTAGGATGACAGGTCGATCATCGTACCACCAAATCTGTAATGATACTCATTATTAAGATAATCATTTTCCTTAACAAGTGTAACTTCCTCTTTATTGACATCATTGTGCCAGAAGAGTTTTGCGGAAACCTGGACTGGCTTAGACTGGTTCATCAGCAGATAGCAATAAATTCCCACTTGTATCATCTTCTTTGGACATATGCTCGCATAACGATCCGAAAAGTAAGTGAGTGTCATAAAGTCACCATCTTTAACGACGTAATATGTGTATTGAAAATTAGAGGCATTCATTTCAAACTCTCTGGTAACACTATTCGTTGATGTGCAGTGTTCATCGGTTTGTGTATCATCCTTTTTTGTCAGATCGCAAGTGGTAAGAGACAAGAAAACAATCAGGCCAAATGAAAGAAGAAAGATCTTTTTCAAAATAAAACGTGTTTTCATAGTGCTGGGTTTTGTTATTACATTAACAATACAAATATAATAAACGATTCCTGATTCTAACCCAATTAACAAAATATTATTCTCCTACCTTATAATATGATTTAACCTTTATCTGACAAAACCTTCCAGGTTTTTTATTTGAAAAATTCCGGTATTATTCTAAAACAGTAATTCTGTCCATAGATAAAACCTGGAAGGTTTATTTAGGGTTGATTTCGCCGTTTTTCCTAATTTCGCAGAAAAAAGCAACAACTTCAACCGTTATGGAATACAATTTCCGGGAAATCGAGGCGAAATGGCAAAAGTACTGGATGGAAAAACAGACATTCAAGGCTGATAACGATCCCTCAAAACCTAAATACTATATCCTCGACATGTTTCCCTATCCTTCAGGAGCAGGATTGCATGTCGGTCATCCGTTGGGATATATTGCAACCGATATTTATTCAAGATACAAGCGGTTGAACGGATTTAATGTGCTTCATCCGATGGGGTATGATGCTTTCGGACTTCCTGCTGAGCAATATGCCATTCAAACGGGTACCCATCCTGCCGTCACTACCGCCAAAAACATTGCCCGTTACCGTGAACAGATGGATAAAATCGGGTTTTCGTTTGACTGGAGCCGTGAAGTGAAAACCAGCGATCCAGCCTATTATAAATGGACCCAATGGACATTTATCCAGCTATTCAGGCATTGGTATAACTTTTCTACCCAAAAGGCTGAACCTATATCAGAACTAGTTAAGATTTTCGAAAAAAGCGGGAATGCGGATATTCCAGCTTCTGTGACTTCAGAATGGTATAAAGCCCTGATCCGGAAGGATCCCTCTTTCGGAAAAAAATGGAACGGGATCTTTTCCGCTGATGATTGGAATTCATATAAGGAGAGGCAGCAGCAGGAAATCCTGATGAATTACCGGCTGGCGTACCTTTCAGAGGCCATGGTCAATTGGTGCCCTGACCTTGGAACAGTGCTTGCCAATGATGAGGTAACCAATGGTATCTCGGTTCGGGGGGGATACCTGGTTGAACGAAAAATGATGCGCCAGTGGTTCCTTCGTATCACGGCCTATTCACAACGATTGCTTGACGGACTCGACACGGTTGACTGGTCGGATTCCATCAAGGAGATCCAGCGAAACTGGATCGGCAGGTCTGAAGGAGCTGAGGTTCGCTTCCCGGTCAAAGATACTCCATTCATTCTTGACATTTTTACGACCCGTCCTGATACGATATTTGGTTCAACCTTTATGGTGATCGCTCCCGAACATGAACTGGCAGAAAAGATCACCACTGCCGGCCAGATGGCCGAAGTGAAAGAGTATATGAACCGGGCAAAAAACCGTTCTGAACGGGAACGGATGACCGAAGTAAAAACAGTAACAGGGGTATTTACAGGTTCATATTGCATCAATCCGTTGAATACGGCTGAAATCCCTATATGGATAGCGGATTATGTTCTTGCAGGATATGGAACCGGAGCCATTATGGCAGTACCGGCACACGACAGCCGTGATTATGATTTTGCAAAGCATTTTCACTTACCCATTACCGAAGTTGTTTCGGGAGGCGATATTTCAGAAAGCTCCTATGATGCTAAGGACGGGATCCTTATCAATTCGGGGTTTATCAATGGTATGAATGTGAAGGAAGCCATCCGGGCAGTCATTCATAAGGTTGAAGAAATGAGGATCGGAAGAGGCACGGTCAATTACCGTTTGCGGGATGCCATTTTCAGCCGCCAGCGTTATTGGGGTGAGCCGTTTCCTGTTTACTTCAAAGACGGGTTACCCTATGTGCTTGATGAATCTGAATTGCCTTTGGTTTTACCTGATATAGATGCTTATCTTCCGACCGAAACAGGTGATCCGCCATTAGCAAGGGCAAAGGATTGGAAAACGAAGGAAGGGCATCTATACGAAACCAGCACCATGCCCGGATTTGCAGGTTCCAGCGGCTATTACCTCCGGTACATGGATCCATGGAATGAATCCCGTTACTTCTCCAGAGAGGCCAATGAATACTGGCAGGATGTTGATCTCTATATCGGTGGCTCTGAACATGCCACGGGACACCTGATATATGCAAGATTCTGGAATAAGTTCCTTTTCGATCTCGGGCTTGCATGTAAAGACGAACCATTCAAAAAACTGATCAATCAGGGGATGATCCAGGGACGGTCGAACATTGTTTACCGTCTCAGGAATTCCAACACCTTTGTCTCTTTCAACCTTCGATCCGGTTATGAAATTACCGAAATGCACGTGGATGTGAACATTGTCGATAATGATGTTCTGGACCTGGAAGCATTCAGGAAGTGGCGACCCGATTTGGCCGATGCGGAATTCATTCTCGAAGATGGCCGCTATATCTGTGGTTGGGAAGTGGAGAAGATGTCAAAATCACTCCACAATGTCATAAACCCCGACAACCTGATTGAACATTACGGCGCTGATACCCTGCGTTTGTACGAGATGTTCCTGGGCCCGCTCGAACAATCCAAACCATGGGATACCCGTGGTATTGAAGGAGTATTCCGGTTTATCAGGAAATTCTGGCGGTTATTCCATGATGTTGATAATAATTTTTCTGTCCCGGATGAGGAACCTTCAAGGAACGAAATGAAGATCCTCCATAAGACAATCAAACGGGAACAAGATGACATCGAACGCTTCTCCTTTAATACAGCAGTAAGCAATTTTATGATCTGTGTCAATGAATTGTCTGACCTGAAATGCAATAAACGGTTGATACTGGAACCCCTGGTTATCCTGGTTTCACCGTATGCCCCTCATATGGCCGAGGAGCTCTGGCAGGAACTTGGTCATCATGAGAGTGTTTCAAAAGCAACATTTCCCCTGTTCCGTGAAGAATTTATTGCGGAAGATACTTTCCTTTACCCGGTTTCGTTTAATGGTAAGATGCGGTTTCAACTGGAGCTGTCTGTCAATATTTTATCTACAGAAATTGAAAAATTTATACTTCAGGCACCGGAATCACAAAAATGGCTTGAGGGAAAACCTCCCAAAAAGGTTATTTTTGTTCCCAGGAAGATTATCAATGTGGTTGTTTAGAAACAGACATCAGGTAATCAGAGTCCTTATCATCTCTTTCCTCATTCTTCATTCCTCATTCTTCATTCTTCAGGGTCAGGATTTACAAAAGGTAGGGAACAAAGCTTTTATCCGGGGTGAAAAATTCAAATTCCGTGCATATTATGACTCTTTCCTTACCGGGAAGGTGACTGCAGGAGAAGCAACACTTGAAGTGCGTGAGGATGCACCAAAGATTAATGGCAGAAATACCTTTCATGTTATCGGTGAGGGAAAATCAAAGGGAGCTTTTAACCTCTTCTTTAAGGTTGATGATATTTTTGAGACCTTTATGGATGAAGAATTCCTGGTTCCCTGGTATTTTATCCGGAAAACCCATGAAGGGAGTTACCGGAAAGATGACGAAGTGAGGTTTAACCAGTATTCAAAAACCGCATCAAGTAAAAGGGCCAATAAATCTATCCCGTCGGGAATCCAGGATGTTATTTCCGCCTTTTATTTCACCAGGAGTTTCGATTTCTCGAGTTCCAAAATCGGGGAGACCTTTCCTGTGACCTACTTCCTCGATGATTCGGTATATTTTTCCGTGATACAATTTGCGGGTCGGGAAGATATTACAATAGGTCTCGGCACCTTTCACTGCCTGCGGTTCAAACCCATGCTCGTAACCGGAAATGTCTTCAGCCAGCCTTATGCCATGGATATCTGGATCACCGATGATGCCAATCATGTCCCCCTTCTTGCCGTTTCTGCCGTAATAATCGGTTCGGTGAAACTGGAACTCATTACATTTGATAATCTGGCAAATCCGGTTACCTCGCAAATCGCCGGTCCAAAAAAGAAGTAACCCGGAAACTCACCCCCGGCATAGCCCAGAAACTCACCCCCGAGATCTTGAGAATTTGGGACGGAGTGAGTTCGGTAAATGGCATAATCTTTATCATATGTTTCCTTCTCCTATTTTGTACCTTTACTAATTCTAAACAAAAATAATTTCCTATGAAAACCAGGATCCCTTTCATCATTTTGGCCACATCCCTCATGTTATTGCTGATCATTTCCTCTCGCCTTCAAAGTCAAAATCCGACCCGTATGTCTACTGGCCCACTCACCAGTTCACCAGTTGACCAGTTCACCAACTCTTCTTCTGATCCTCGCTGGAAAAAAGTTGATTCGCTTTCATCACTTGGCCTTCCGAAATCAGCTCTTGAAATCGTAAATAAGATCCTTCTCCGGGCACAAAAGGATAAAGATAACTCCCAATACATTAAAGCCATCCTGTACAAGTTCAGGCTTCAATCTGAATTTGAGGAAGATTTCCTGGTACAGACCATGAAAGAACTGAAATCAGAGATCTCCACCTCTGCCGAACCTGTGAAGCAGATCCTGCAATCACTGCTGGCAGAGATTTACTGGCGATATTACCAGAATAACCGTTATCGTTTCGACGATCGAACGCAGGTTCTTTCAAACAGGGAGGACAGTATCCAGACCTGGGACCTGAATACCCTTTCCGGCAAGATCACCGGTTCCTACCTGATGTCGCTTGAAAATCCACCCTATCTGAAGGGAATCCCGGTTGAACAGTTTAAAGATATCATCGTCCCAAAGGATCCAAAACAGGAGGGACGGGATCCATTCCGGCCAACGCTTTATGACTTTCTTGCCTGGCGTGCCCTGGATTATTTCATGAGCAACAACAGACCTGTGAAAGTCTCCGTTTCTGCTTTTCAGATTGACAACCCTGAATTTTATTCACAAACTCCCGGTTTTCTCAAAATCAACCTTCAAACCGGCAATTCCCAACCCCCTTCACCGTCCTATTACGCCATGGGCCTGTTCCAGGAACTTGCTGCTTTCCATTTTAACGATCAAAATCCACAAGCCCTGATTGATGAGGAACTTCAACGGTTTTCATTTGTCCTGCAGGAGGGAGCTTTTGAAAATAAGGACAGTCTCTACCTTGAAGCTCTGAAAAGGTTCGAAACGGATCATCTCTTTTCTCCCTGGTCCACTGATATCTCGTATCAAATCGCCAATTTCCTGTATATCAAAGGCCAGGGGTATAGCCCACTCAAATCCGCATTCCACAAATGGGAGATCAAATCTGCCGATGCATACTGCGAAAGTGCAATAAAACGATTTCCCAACAGTGATGGTGCAAAAAATTGCAGGGCGCTGGAAAAAACCATCCTGCAACCTTCCCTGGAAATTACCACCGAATATGGTATAAATCCTGACAAACCTTCCCTGGCATTGCTTAAATACAGAAACATCCAGGGTTCCTGGTTCCGTTTGATCAAAACCGATCCTGAAATAAACCAGGAAAAGACTTCATCGATGAACCATGAAGAGATCCTGAAATATTATTTACAAATGACACCTGTCAAAACATGGACACAAACACTCAGTGCCGACGGGGATTTTCAGCGCTACAGTGTTGAAATCACCATTCCTCCGGTTTCAAATGGATATTATATCCTGTTGGTCTCATCAGGCAAGGAGTTTGCAAAAGATGACCAGGCGATCGCTTTTAACGCTTTTTATTCGACCCATATCAGTTATATTTCCAGGCGAACGGAAAAAGGGGGTTATGATGTTTATATCCTCGACAGGGAGATTGGTATGCCGGTAAAAAATGTATCTGTTGAATCCTGGACACGTTATTATGACTATCAGTCAAGAAAATACATTTCGAAGAAGATGTATGATTATACGACCGATGAAAATGGTTATTTCTCCATTCTGCTGCTGGCAACAGGGACAAATTATACCGGTCTGGTGCTGAAGGTGAAGGAAAACAATGTAGTGTTTATAAGCGATAATCTCTATCAATATCCCAATTCGGAAGTACCTCCAAAACCGGTATTGCACACCTATTTCTTTACTGACCGGGCCATTTACCGGCCTGGACAGATCATCTATTTCAAAGGGATCATCCTGGAACAAACCGGGGAAAATCATCAAATACGGCCAAATCTGAAGACCACTGTGACATTTACTGATGTCAATTCCCAGAAAATCTCCGAACAGAACCTTGTGACGAATGAATTCGGTTCGTTCAACGGATCCTTCACCGCACCGAGGGGCGTTTTACTGGGACAGATGACCATTTCCAATGGATCCGGTTCTGTCAGTGTCAGTATGGAAGAATACAAACGGCCAACATTTGATGTGACTTTCGAACCGGTTGAGGGAAATTACCATATCGGTGATTCAGTTTCACTTACCGGGAAAGCCATTGCCTTTGCCGGGAACAGGATTGACGGAGCAATGGTGAATTACACGGTAACAAGGCGGGCCCGTTTTCCGTTCAGGTATTTTAGCGACTACATCCCTTACCCCGTCGCTCCTGAGGTTGAAATAATGCAAGGAACGTTAACAAGCGATGCCCAGGGGAAATTCATCATCCGGTTCAAAGTCGTACCTGACCTCAAGGTTCTGAAAATCACTGATCCTGTTTTTGATTACATCGTATCGTCCGATGTTACCGACATTAATGGGGAAACCCGGTCTGCCCAAGGGATCGTGTCAGCAGGTTACCATTCCCTCCTCCTTGGATCCTCTGTTTCGATGAAGATGAACCTTGCAAAAGACAGCCTGATCAGGATCACCTCCCAAAACCTGAATGGCAGAAATACTCCCACCGGGGTTACTGTTACCATTCAGCGACTTCGTCAACCGGACCACTTATTCAAAGGCCGTTTACTCGACCGACCTGATTTGAGTCAAATCAGCAGGCAGGAATTCTATGCGCAGTTTCCGTACGATGTTTATGGTGATGAAGATAATCCTGAAACATGGCCGGTTGAAGAAACTGTTTTTGAGAAGACCCTTAATACAAAGAGTGATTCGGTGATCCGGTTATTTATGGGGACACAGCAACGATTGATCTCCAAACAGGGGAAATACCTGCTAAAACTAAAAGCCCGGGATCCTTTTGGAGAGAATGTTGAGAGGTCAACCTGGTTTACCATTTACGATCCGTCTTCGAAAGAGGTTCCTGAAAATATCCTGAACTGGTTCGTTCCCCTTATAACTTCAGGTGACCCGGGTCAAACAGCTAAATTTCTTATCGGTTCAAAGGAAGAAAACGTGATGGTGATCTATGAAATACGTGTGCATGATTCCATCCGCTCCCGGGAATGGATCAAGCTCAATGATCGGCAGTTGACGGTTGAAGTGCCGATCAAAGAGGAATACCGGGGTAATTTTGCAGTTAACTTTATCTTCATCAAGCACAACAGGGCATTCCAGAACAGCAGTTTGGTAGCCGTTCCCTATTCCAATAAAAAGCTGAACATCACCTGGCAAACTTTCCGCGATAAACTCTATCCCGGAAAACCTGAAGAGTGGCGGATCACCATCAAGGATGCTGCGAAAAAAGGCGCTGATGCAGAGTTTTTAACCACCATGTATGATGAATCACTGGATGCATTCGCCCCGAATAGCTGGAGTTTTTCTCTCTATCGCTTCTATTATGGATTTTATCCCTGGTCAACTACCAATTCGTTCCGCATCAATTCAGGAACCACTTACCCGGTATATTTGCCAACAGGAGAATTGGTCGGACGTGAATACAACCAGTTGAACTGGTTCGGATTGTCCAATTTTGGATCAACCGGAGGACACAGAATTTATAAACTACATACCGCAGGAAATCAGGTTGTTGAAGAAAATACAATGTTTGATATGGCTCCCTCAGCAGCTATGGACCAGGGTATAGTCTCACGAGAATTCACTACTACTATAGGGGGCTTGACAGCCGATTCGACCGGCAGACCTGGTAATGCCATAGAAAAGAATACTGTAATACCTCAGATCCGGCGCGACTTCCGCGAAACCGCTTTCTTCTACCCTGCACTTAAGACTGATACAGAGGGAAACCTTGTTGTATCCTTTACCGTTCCCGAATCGCTGACCAAATGGAAGATCCTTGGTTTTGCACACACTAAACAGCTCGATTACGGGCTGATAGAAAAGGAGGCCTTTACCCAAAAAGAACTGATGGTATTTCCGAATTCACCACGTTTTGTAAGGCAGGGAGATACAGTGGTGTTCAGTGCGAAAGTGGTGAATATGAGTGATCATAACATTTCAGGGGATGTCCGGGTGGAGTTCTCAAATGCCATTTCATCGAAGCCGGCTGCTGTAATAGTTGGCAGTTCGCAGTCAGCAATTAGCAGTCTACCAATGACTATTGGAAAAGGGCAGAGTTCGTCCTTCAGTTGGAAACTATTTATCCCTGCAGATCCCTTACTCTCCCTTTTGCAGTATAGGATTACAGCCACAGCAGGTGATTTCAGCGATGCAGAGGAAAAAGCATTCCCGGTGCTGACCAACAGGATGCTTGTCACAGAACCCATGCCCCTGCCTGTTCGTGGAAAAGGGACGTTTACTTTTAGTTTTGACAAACTGTTGAGATCTGCACAGGAAGGGAAACAGGGAAATTCGTTGAAAAATTATCATATTACACTGGAATTCGCCTCCAATCCTGCCTGGTATGCGATCCAGGCGCTGACAATGCTCGCCGATCCTGCTTATCCCAATGCCGATAACATCTTCAATGCCTTCTATGCCAACAGCATTGCTTCATATATTGCCAATTCGAATGTGAAGATCCGGCATGTATTTGAAACCTGGTCCGACCTGACACCGGCAACCCTTCTCTCCAATCTTGAAAAGAATGAACAGCTCAAATCAGCCCTTCTCAATGAGACCCCCTGGGTAATGGAGGCAAAATCCGAAAGTGACCGGAAACAACGCATTGCCTTACTGTTTGACCTGAATACATTGTCCGGCAGATTGGAGGATAACCTCTCAAAGCTCAGTAAAATGCAAACATCGAATGGCGGATGGCCCTGGTTTGAAGGAATGCCCGAAAGCCGGTATATCACCCAGGATATCGTTACCGGGCTTGGACATCTTGACCACCTTGGCGTTAAAAATATCCGTGAGGATAAAAACTGCTGGGCTATGCTTCAGAAAGCTGTAAGGTACCTTGACGGAGAAATTGTCAAGGATTATGAAAATGTGAAGAAATATTATTCCGGCAAAATGGATGAGGACCATCTAAGTACTTCCCAAATTCAGTATCTCTACTCCAGGAGTTATTTTATGAAGGATGTTCCGGTATCGGATGCCGGTATAAAGAAGGCATTTGATTATTTCCGGCGGCAGGCTGAGAAATACTGGATGAAAAGTGACCTTTATTCACAGGGAATGACTGCTTTGGCCTTATCAAGATTCGGGAACAAAGAAGTTGCGCAACTTAGCCTTAAATCCCTGAAAGAACGGTCGCTTCATTCGGAAGAGTTGGGTATGTACTGGGCGACGGAAAACAGGTATGGAATTTACCAGGTCCCGATAGAAACACAATCAATGCTGATCGAGGCATTCGACGAAATTGACAGGGACAGCAGTGCAGTGGAAGAGATGAAGATCTGGTTGCTGAAACAGAAACAGACCCAGGACTGGAAAACCACCCGTGCAACGGTTGAAGCCTGTTATGCACTGCTCCTTCGTGGTATGGACTTGCTGTCGACAACACCCGATGTGAAAATATCGGTGGGCAAAGAGGCCATTGACCCAATGAAGCTTGACAACAACAAGCCCGAAGCAGGAACCGGCTATTTTCAGGTCACCTGGACGGGAAGCGATATCACTCCCGACATGGGCAACATCAAAGTTGTGAAACAGAATGAAGGCGTAGCCTGGGGAGCTCTTTACTGGCAGTATTTTGAGGATCTGGATAAGATCACACCCCACCAGACCCCCCTGAAAGTGGAAAAGAAGCTCTTCCTGCACAAGGATACACCAAACGGACCGGTACTCGTACCACTGGAAGGGACCGGTCTTTCTGTCGGTGACAAGGTTACTGTCCGTATCATCCTTAACGTGGACCGTACCCTCGAATTCGTTCATATGAAAGATATGCGGGCTTCCTCATTTGAACCCACACTTGACCTGTCAGGATACAAATACCAGGACGGGTTGGGTTATTATCAAACTACAACCGATGTGGCAACCAATTTCTTTTTCGACTATTTGCCAAAAGGAACCTACGTGTTTGAATATCCTTTGGTGGTGAATGCTTCCGGCGATTATTCAAACGGCATTACAACCATCCAATGCATGTATGCACCGGAATTTGAAGCTCATTCAGAGGGCATAAGGGTAAAGGTAAAATAAGAAGTAATTAATGTGCCTTTAAATGAAAAATACGATTGCAAAGTTCGTCGGGAAAACAGAGCATTTACTAACTTTGCGCCCTGATTCATAATACAAAACCAATGTTACGAACACATACTTGCGGCGAGCTGAACCTTACAAATACCGGTATTGAGGTAACCCTGTGCGGCTGGGTGCAACGATCACGGGACATGGGAGGATTGACTTTCATTGATCTCCGCGACCGGTATGGAATAACGCAGTTGGTATTCAATATGCAGGGGAATGCGGTTTTATGCGAGGAAGCGAGGGGCCTGGGCCGCGAATTTGTGATTGCTGCCTACGGCAAAGTAGCTGAACGCAGCAATAAGAATCCAAAGATGCCAACCGGTGATATTGAGATCCTGGTGGACCGAATTGAGATCCTGAATTCATCGAAGATCCCGCCATTTACGATCGAAGATAATACGGATGGCGGGGAAGAACTCAGGATGAAATACCGTTACCTGGATCTGCGCCGGAATATCATACGGAAAAACCTTGAACTTCGCCATAAGCTGGCCATTGAAACCCGCAATTACCTTAACCTGCAGGGTTTTATTGAGATCGAAACCCCGGTGATGATCAAATCCACTCCGGAAGGGGCGCGCGACTTCGTGGTTCCTTCACGGATGAACCAGGGACAATTTTATGCGCTTCCGCAATCACCGCAGACTTTCAAGCAACTGCTCATGGTGGCCGGGTTCGACAGGTACTTTCAACTCGTGAAATGTTTCCGCGATGAGGACCTTCGCGCTGACCGCCAGCCGGAATTCACGCAGATCGACTGCGAAATGTCGTTCGTTACCCAGGAAGACATCCTTGATACTTTCGAAGGACTTACACGCCAGCTTTTCAAATCTGTTCTTGGTGTCGAAACAGGTGTTTTTCCCAGGATGACCTACGATGATGCCATGAAGAATTACGGGTCTGATAAACCTGACATCCGGTTCGGAATGACCTTCACGGATATCACGGATCTATCGAAAGGAAAGGGACTCCGCGTTTTCGACAATGCGGAAATCATTGTTTGTATTACTGCGAAAGGATGTTCCGAATATTCCCGCAAACAACTGGATGAGCTCACAGATTGGGTAAAACGGCCGCAGATCGGGGCTTCGGGGTTGATCTACGTTAAATATGGTAACGACGGAATTATTAAATCTTCGATTGATAAATTTTTTACCCCGGATGATCTCTCCGCAATACTTAACAGATCGGATGCAGAACCCGGAGATCTGATCCTGATCCTGGCCGGAAAGAAAACGGCAACACAAAAAGCCCTCGGGGAACTCCGCCAGGAGATGGGAAATCGTCTGAACCTGCGCCGGCCGGGTGAATTCAAGCCGCTTTGGGTCACTGGATTTCCCTTGCTTGAGTGGGATGAAGAAACCAAACGTTTTTATGCCATGCATCATCCTTTCACCTCACCAGTTCCGGGAGATATTCCACTACTGGATACTGATCCCGGTAAGGTAAGGGCGAATGCATACGACCTTGTGATCAACGGGGTGGAGATCGGAGGCGGTTCGATCCGTATCCATAACAAGGATCTTCAGAAGAAGATGTTCACTGTGCTCGGTTTCAGCGATGAGCTGGCACAAGAGCAATTCGGGTTCCTTATGAATGCTTTCGAATTCGGCGCTCCGCCTCATGGTGGTATCGCCTTTGGGTTTGACCGTCTTTGCACGATCTTCGGGGGAGGGGATTCGATCCGGGATTTCATTGCATTCCCAAAAAATAATTCAGGCAGGGATGTGATGATCGATACCCCGGCAAGGATCAGTGAGGAGCAGTTGAAGGAGTTGGGGATAAAGCTGGTATAACAATGAAACAAATCTAAAACCAACATATTATGAAGATCAAACACTATTTTTTTTCCGCAATAATTCTCGGATTGATATTTATTGCAGGTTGCAAAAACGCCGATCTGTCAAAGGATGTCGAGGGTATTGCTGATGTCCATTGCCGCAACATTGATGTCATGACAAAGCTTCGCTCTGCGAACCCGGAGGATTCTGCCATGATCAACAAACTACAGGTGGATGCCAAAAAACTCCAGATCGAAATGACCATCCTTTACAAGGAATTCAAGGAAAAATACAAGGAAAAAGTAAAAGACAATACTTTCAATAAAGAGTTTTCCAGATTGCTTCGTAAGTCGATGCTGAAGAATTGTACCTCCCTGTCAAAAGAAGACCGTGAGCAATTTGAAAAAGAAGTGGAGAAGTAAGGAAAACGGAATTATTCTATTTTGTTTTCTCAAGGTTAAGCAGATCATCTGAGATCCCGATTCCATTCATTTTCATTTCATTGATCACCCGAATGGCATTCTCCCGCTGATTCATCTGGAAGTAGAGCATTGCGAGGTTATGAAATGAATGATTGTCGGATGGATTTACACGGATCACTTTTTCGAGGTAAAATGCTGCACTGTCAAGTTTGCCGGTCGTATATGCATGTTCTGCAAGCGAAAACCATATGTTAGCAAGGTTTTTGACTGCTTCCGGCTGCTTTGGGTCAAGTTCAAGCCCTTTTGTTAGGTAGTACGCCGAGCTGTCGAGTTTCTTTTGCTGATATAAGCTTGACGCCAGTCTGAAATACAACTCTGCAAAATTGGCATAGGAAAGTTCCCTTTTAAAATAGATGGATGCCGAATCATATCTTTTCTTCTCCTGTGAAAGAAGACCAAGGTGGAAATTCACAAGCATCTGTTGCGGATTGAGCTCATATGCCTTTCTGATAAGTTTTTCCTTCAATACAGGATCCTTTGTCATTTTTCCCAGGTTTAAGGTTGCAAAAGCGGATCGCGGAGAGTCTTTTACCGCCTGTGTCCAGAAAATATCCGGGTTTTTATAACAATCGAGCCTGAAAAATGTCAGGATGGAGAAAAAAAGGATCAGCGCACCACCTGCTGTAAAGAGGTAAGCTTGTTTCCATTTGGCAGAAAACAGGAGCGTTTGGCTAAAGATCAGGAGAATTCCTATGATCGGAATATAAAGACGGTGTTCGTAAACCTGGTCATTAAGGTTTTTTGGAACAAATAAAACCGGCAGTAAAAAGAGGATGAACCAGCACACCCCCAAGATAGTAAGTGGTTTGGAATAGCTCTTCGACAGGATGATCAGTACAGACAGAAGAACAAAGGCAACAACTCCCCAAACCAGTGAGATCTCTTCAAAATACGGAACGGCTGACAGGTTGAAAGGAAAAAATATTTTACCAAGATATTGTAAAATCGCTGGAAATCTGTGTATTCCTGACTGGGTCATCTCTTCTGCCAGCATTCCCGGGTAAAAGGGTTTCGAAGTAGCCCTTAGCGAATACCAGACCAGGATTACCAGCGCCCAACTCCCGGCCAGGAGCAATATTTTTTTCCATTGGGGCTTGTAAACTGACGGAAGCAGGATGAAAAGGATCGCAGGAATAATAATTGCCGTTTCTTTGGTCAGAATGGCGAGTAATGAAAATAAAAACTGCAAGGCAAAATGCTGCCATCTGTTATTCTTATAATAATCAATGGAAAAGATCAGAGTTGACAGAAAGAAGATCATCAGCAGCAGATCGTTTCGACCCGGAATCCAAGCAACCGCCTGGCTGAGCACCGGATGTATGGTAAACAACAGAGACAACAGGAGCGCCGGAGGTTCCGGGATCTTCAACCGCAGAAATAACAGATAGAGAAGACACCCGGCAAGAATGTTAAAAAGGATGTTCGTAAGATGGTATCCCCAGGGTTTTGTTCCAAAAAACTGGTATTCAAGGATCATGTCCACCAGGAATATGGGACGATAATAGACATCCTGCGTTTCGACAAATAAACCCCGGTGAAAAACTTTTGTGAGGTTACCGGGATCTTTATTGAATTTTGCATTTTGAACCACAAAAAAGGAATCATCGAGCTCGGTGAATTCCATGAAAACCGTCTTGAAATAGATGGCAAAAGGGATGATCGCCAACCAAAGGAATGGGTATCTGAGAATAAAATGCGGGCGTTTTTTCGTCAACATTCAGTAAAAATAAAAAAAAGATTTCAATGTTCTTCGGGAACCGAGTAAAAAATCAGGTATCTTGGAAGCTTATCTTCAGGAATTTCGGCAGGATCTTTACTTTTGGTAATATTGTACCGGTTACCCGGTAAACCCTTTTCCCTGACAAATCTGACAAGGGAGCTGTCCCGCTTCGCTTCCTGCCTGTTCAGGATTTTTTCGAGCAGATCACGCCCGATCATACGGATACATTTATCCATCGTGGAGTTCAGTGGTGAATAATCCCCGATCTTCATATTCAGGTAATGAATAAATGCAGTATCCGTGGTATTGATCTTATTAATTGCATCAAGATCCATGGCAGATAAGGAATCGGGAACAGGGGTGGTTTTTTGCCGGTCAAAATAATAGCGGGTTTTCGCATTAAAATAGGACAAAAGTTCAATTTCTTTTGCAGGATCGCCTGTTTTCCGGAATTCAAGTCTCAACTCTGGTTTACTTAGCATTGCGTTAATAAGTTTGCTGACCTGGTTCAGTTGTCTTTCATTCAGATTTCCCTGGAAATGGTCCAGGACGACTTCTTTGAACTCTTCTTCTTTACCTCCAAAAACTCCTGCAAGCAGGTTGTACGGGGCAGTTGCAGCTTTGATGATGATATTTTCGAGGACCTGAATGATCACTTTTTTCAGCTTATAGTGGGGATTGTCAAGATCCCCCTCTACGGGAATGTCGAAACTGATATTTCCCTTTGGATCACGTAAAATCGCCACTGCCAGACGGATCGGAAGATTCACCGCGGTCTGGTTCTTTATCTTCTTCCCCATCACGATCTTCTCTATAAGTACTTTATGATCGCTCTTCAACTGGTGGTTTTTTACAATCACAGTGCCGGTGTAATTGAATTTTCCTTTTATGGAAGGATGTGCCACATAATAGATGGAATAAGGATTATAATCCGACATGTTGACTTCCCGGATATCGTATTTGATCTCGAAATCAAGAAAATCATTTGGATTGATCGAGATCTCAGCTATCAGCAATCCTTTCCGGTTGATTCCCGCCGTGAGGTCAGCAGTAGCCCTGCCCATACCGGAATTGATCTGCCGGATGTCGAAATTAAGATCATGAACGTTTAAAGCGAAGGTTTCCTGCAAAGTATGATCGAAATAATCCGCCTTTCCGTTTGAGATGCTGATCTGTTTCACTTTATAATCAGTAATAATCAGGTCTTTTGCAATTTCTTTTACATAATCTGCAATGATCAGGAAAGGGTTGGATGTTCCGGCTGAATGGGTTTTAACATTCGAATCTGCATGTACTGCGGAGGTTTGTGCAGGTTGATTATCTGTTAATATACTCAGGGAAAAGTTATCCCCTTCCGGATAGAGTTCATAGCGGATATAGGGTTCATCCAGGGAGATCGTACCGAATTTCCAGGTATTACGGGCAATATCCATCGAATCGATCACCACCCTGAAATTCCGGAAACCGGTCATTTCTGTTCCATTTCCATCGGTGATCTTAAACCGGTCCAAATCAATTTTACCTGAAACAGCAATTGCTTTTGGATCGGTAAAATTTCCCTTATTCTCCATATCCACCGAAAGATAACCCTCAAATTTTTTAACTTTTCTTAACGGTGTCAGATAAGGCAGGAGAACCGACAGGTTAAATTCCCTGATATGGTTTTCTGCAGAAAAAGTCAGTTTATCCATATCCAGTGTGAAAGCGCCGTTGAACGTTCCGCCCGATTGCAGGTTAAATCCATAGGTCATTGACAATAATGGGTTGTTCCAGGCCATCCCCTTGCTGTTGGCTTGGAATTTTTCGATCCCTGCGATAAGCGTATAATCATGGTTATTATAGTTTATTTTTCCACCTTTCACCAAAACGTCTTCAAGGAAATATTCAGTCGGTTTTTCTGCTTTCGTTTTTTTTATGGTATCGGAAGAAAACCTTGTCAGCAGATCATCGAAGTTAAATGTCATCCCTTTCTGATCTATATGAATATAAGGGTCTTCAAGGTGGAGATGTTCAATCCTGTAAACAGGCTTTATTATCTTTCCCATGTCAATGTCAGCGAAAAGATGGTTGATCCTGACAAAATCGGTTTTTTTGTCCCTCTCTATCACCCGGAGCCCGTAAACATTGATCTTCCCGGTGAACAAATTGATCTTTAGCTTATCCAGTGTAATGAGGCGGCCTGTAAACTGTTCACTTTTATGTTCAATGACATATTTCCCGACTGGCCCGAGGAAGATCACCAGCAGGATAATTACCAGGAAAATACCGGCTAAAATCCCAAGTAAAACTTTGAGTAATATTCTAAATATCTTCATATGATTCTTCCGACTTTAATCATTCTACAATACAAATATATTTACAATTTACCATTTACCATTGATGCCCCTCCCTAAATCCCTCCCCAAAACAGGGAGGGACTTAATACATTCTTCCTATTGGTTTTCCTTAATGACCTAATTACCTATTGCCTATTGCCTTCTTAGATAGTCCCAATGACCAATGCCATTATTCTTTACCTTTGCAAAAATTTTTCCATGTCAGCCAAGAAACTCGAGATCACTGCACCTGTCGGTTCATTTGAATCGCTTCATGCCGCTTTACAGGCCGGCGCCGGTTCAGTCTATTTCGGGATTGGTATCCTCAATATGCGTGCAAGGTCATCGATCAATTTTACGTTGAGAGACCTTGTCACAATCTCCAGGATCTGCCGGAAAAACAAGATCCGCACTTACCTGACGCTGAATACAGTGATTTACGACAAGGAGATCAGGGAAATGCGCAGTATTATTGATTCGGCAAAGAAAAACGGGATCGATGCGGTAATTGCTTCAGACCAGTCAGTGATCGGTTATGCACGTTCTGTGGGAATGGAAGTTCATATGTCCACCCAAACGAACATCTCCAATATCGAAGCCGTCAGATATTACGCGCAGTTTGCAGATGTGATGGTAACAGCGCGTGAATTGAGCCTGGATCAGGTTGCTTCAATAGTCAGGCGGATCAAAAAAGAACGAATAACGGGACCATCGGGAAGAATTGTTCAACTGGAAGTATTTGGTCATGGCGCTCTGTGTATGGCCATTTCAGGTAAGTGTTACCTGAGCCTCGACAATTATAACCAGTCGGCCAACCGTGGCGCATGTTACCAGCTTTGCCGGCGACCTTACCGGGTAACGGATACGGATGGGGAGGTTGAAATGGTTATCGATAATGAATATATCATGTCACCAAAGGATATTTGTACCATCGGGTTCCTCGATAAGATCATGAAAGCCGGGGTTTCGGTGCTGAAGATAGAAGGCCGCGGCCGGAGCTCTGAATATGTGAAAACCGTTGTCTCATGCTACCGCGAGGCAGCAAAAGCAATAGCCGATAATACTTACTCTCCTGAACTGGTCGAAGGGTGGATGGAGCGTCTTAAAACGGTTTATAACCGAGATTTCTGGGATGGTTACTACCTGGGAAGAAAGATGGGAGAATGGACTACCCGGCATGGATCCGTTTCCACACGGCGTAAGGAATATGTGGGAAAGGTGACCAACTATTTTACAAAGCTGAAGGTAGCCGAGATCAAAATGGAATCCGGTTCCCTTCACACCGGTGATCCGGTGTATATCATCGGGCCAACCACCGGGGTTGAGGAACTGACCGTTCCCGAGATACGGGTTGACCTGCAAACTACCGGACAAACCGTAAAAGGCGACGTCTGTTCCATCCCCGTAAATGTATTTTTGCGCAGAGCTGATAAGGTTTACAAGATCATTCCTGCTGAAGAAACGATTTCCTGATGATGAAACTCTTTAATCTTCATACCCACACAAAATTCAGTGATGGATCGGATGCTCCGGAGAAATATGCGGAAGAAGCCATCCGGCAGGGTTTTCATACACTCGGGTTTTCCGATCACTCCCCGGTACCGTTCAAGAATAATTTTGCAATTGAAAATACAAAGGTAGCGCTGGAGGATTATATTCTAACGATAACAGCTCTGAAGACCGCTTCTCCTGTCCCTCATATTCCCGGGATGAAAGGTGCAGGCAGTGAACTGCAAATCCTACTTGCCCTTGAAATAGATTACATCCCCGGTATCACTGCCCCAATTTCTGCTTACCGGAAAAACCCGCTTTTCGATTACTTTATCGGTTCTGTTCATCTCGTTAAGAATGATCTTACGAATGAACTATGGTTTATCGACGGACCGGATATTGAGATCTACGACAATGGGTTAAAGAATATTTTTGGCAATGATATTAAAAAAGCGGTAACCGCTTATTATCACCAGATCAATGAAATGGTGATCAATGAAAAACCGGATATCATCGGTCACCTCGACAAGATCAAGATGTACAATCGCAACCGTTACTTCCTCGAAGATGATGCCTGGTATGTGGCTTTGATTGATGAAACCCTGGACCTGATCAGGAATTCCGGAAGTATTGTTGAGGTGAATACCCGTGGGCTTTATAAGAAACGCTCTGAATCCCTCTTCCCCGGACCTGCCATTCTGAAGAAGATCAAAGCGCTGGGAATTCCCATTACCCTCTCTTCCGATGCTCACAAACCCCACGAAATTTCTCTGTATTTTCAGGAAGCCAGTCAATTACTCACAAACATCGGGTTCATACATCTTCATCTGAAAACCCGGGATGGCTGGGAGGAAGTACGCATCAAATAAACTCATCCCCAGTAGCTTTTCCCACATTTAAATAAGATAAATTATTATCTTTGAAAGAGATTGAAAGTGGATAGTTTTACTTAGCAAAGATGTAAACAGGTTTTCTTTGTACGCAAAATAAGCAGTTATGCACAATTTTCAGCCTGACCTCAATATTGATATTACTGATATAGTAAAGAAATTTTCAACGCCGTTATTTATCTACAGCGTTTATGAAATAAAAAATAGAATAATTGAACTGCAGGGTGCATTGCCTGCTGAGTCAAGCTTATTATATTCGGTAAAAGCTAATGCTAATCCATTTGTTTTAAATCTATTCAATCAAGCAGGTTTGGGTTTTGAGGTAGCGTCTGTTGGCGAATTACAGCATGTTATTAACGCTAACATTCATGCTGACAGAATTGTGTTAGGAGGGCCAATAAAAAGTAAAGAAGCAATATTATTGGGCATACAAAACAATATCCTGTTATACAATGTCGAATCTGAACAAGATTTGCAAAACATCGCAAGTGCATCAACTCAATGTTTAAATATATCGATAAGGGTTAATCCGGATTTTTCTAATCGTAATTCTGTTTTGAAAATGGGGGGAGTGTCTTCTCAATTTGGTATTGACGAAGATAAAGTAATTCCATTAATCAGAAATTACAAGAATAAAGTAAATATTAATGGGCTTTTTATGTACGCTGGTTCACAGTTTTTTGATGCACAGGATATTATTCAAAACACATCTTTTTTAATAGAATTTGCTGAAAAACATATAGACGAATTCGACCATTTAGATTACCTGGATTTTGGAGGAGGATTTGGAGTAGCAGAAACAGAAGGCCAATTAGAATTAAACATGAATATATTGAAAACGGGGTTAGCTGATTTGTTTACCAGGAAAAAACAATTCCTCGACAGCGTGAAATGTAAATTCTTTGAAAGTGGTAGATATTTAACTGCAACCGGAGCCATTTTAGTAAGTAAAGTCTTAGATATTAAATACTCAAAAGGTAAAAAATTCATTCTTTTGGATACTGGCATTAATCATCTGGGAATAAAACAGTTCCAAAATAAAAAACCCATAACATTTATTCGTCCTTTAAAAGAATACCAACATTATTCCCCAGCAATTCTTACGGGTGCAACATGCACTCCGATAGATATAATTCAAAACGAAGTTGATTTCCCGGATGTTTCAATTGACGATTTAGTCCTGATAGATAATGTTGGCGCTTACACAACTACACTTTCACCACATAATTTTTGTGGATTTACTTACCCCCCTGAAGTTGCTGTTGATGACAGCGGTTGTGTTTTACTTATCCGGGAGCGGGGAGGTATTGAAAACTCTTGTGGTATGGGATACAAATAATGAAATACTTGGTTGCAATTGTCAAAGAAGTAGTATAATGAAAATTGCACACTTATTGTTTGCTTATGCAGTGCACACGCGAACGTTTACCCGCAATAAAACCAATTCCAATTTCCTGAACCGCGTTTGCAGGCGGTCCTGAGAGTCTATTCGCAACTCTACACCAAGTGGAGTTACATCAACTAAACTACCACCGGAGACAGTCTGAAAATTGAAAATGCAAAACTAACCGGTATGTGTTCGTATAAAAAAGGATAATGAGAAATCAGTAATTGTCAATTTTTATTTCCATTTGTCCCAATGAGCAGCCAGGTCTTCATTTTCCCTTTGCCTTTGATCTCTATCTCACCTCTCTCCGTCAGGATAAAAGATGAATCCAGCTTTTTCATCACATTTTCGGTAACCTGGATCTCCCCTTCGATCCCCTGGTTCTCCATTTTTGCTGCGGTATTCACCACATCACCCCAGAGATCATAGCTGAATTTCCGTTCTCCGATAACACCGGCTACTACCTTTCCGGCATCCATCCCTATCCTGACGTGTATATGCTGGCCATCTTTTGTTGTATAGCTTCTCATCAGATCTCTTGATTCCAATGCAAACCGGGCTGCACATGGAATACTATCCGGGATGGGTTCAGGTAATCCGGAAACTGCCATATAGCAATCCCCAATTGTTTTAATCTTTTCCATTCCATATTTTCCCGCCATTTTATCAAGGCAGGTGAAGAATTCAGTGAGTACTTCCACCACGTACCGCGGATCCTTATCTTTAGAAAATTTTGTGAATTCTACAATATCAATAAATACAACAGCCGCCTCTTCAAAAAGATCAGCAATGGGTTTTTCCTTTTTCTTCAACCTGCGTGCAATGGTGGCAGGTAGCATATTTAACAGGAGTTTTTCCGATTTCCTGCGCGACAGGTAAATCAGCAGTATAATAATGATCAGACCTAAAAGTCCACCGGCTTCTGCGAGCCGTTGGATATTTGCTTTTTCCAACCGGGTTTTCTGCAATTGGATCTCCTTTTCCTTAACTTCAGTTTCTCTCCGTGCATCCAGGTTGGCCAGCTTTATATTATTTTCTTGTGTATAGACAGAATCTTTCATGATGTGACTCTGCTTTAAAAAATTGAAGGCATTCTTCCAATCCCCTAATTGCCTGTATGCATCCGATTGGTCATGATACCAATCGATCAATTGTTTTGTTGCACCAATTTTTTCCCCGATTTCCACTGCTTTTTCTGCATAATCTATCGCCTGCTTCAGGTAGTTTTCTTTTTGGCTTTTTGTATTTAAAAGGAAGTTTGGGTTCTTCTCCGTTGTATCTGTAGCCAGATTGTAATAGAGTTCCCCGATCGTTCCATAATCGTACATGATCCATCGGGGTTCCCCGTTCTGACGAGCGATTTCAATTGCCTTCTGAAAGAATTCAAGTGCTTTTTTATAATCTGCCAGGTCGGAATACGCCCAGCCGATATTCTGAAGTGTTACTGCGATTCCTCTTTTTTCACCCGCTTCCTGGTAATATTTCAACGCCTTGAAATAGTAATCCAGTGCAACGGAGTAATTTTCGAGTTCCTTATAGATCGTGCCAATATTGCCCAGTTTACGGGCAATTCCCTTGGTATCTTTTAATTCCTGGGAGATCTTGAGTGCCTTTGTATAATATTCAAGGGCTTTATCGTAGTTTTCCTTTTTTGTCTTATCATTATATTTTGCCAGTTCTGCATAAACATTCCCGATATTGCCGGAGGCCTTAGCTATCCCTGGTTTATTATTTGTCTTTTCAGAAATGTTCAATGCTCTGAACAAAAGTTCGAGCGCTTTGGGGTAATCAGAAGCAGCCCAGTAGCAAGCTCCGGTCGAGATCAGGCACCACATCAATCCATTCTGATCATTCAGATCTTCAGAAAGTTTTATTCCTTTTTCCCCGTACCCGATGCCTATCCTGGGATCTATCCCATAGTAATTAAAAGTAATATCATTCAGGATCTTTACCTTAATGGTGTCATCTGATTCATGCTTTTCAAGTACTTTGAGAAGGGAATCAATCTTGGTATTGGGTTGTTTTTGGGCAATTAATTCAAATGGTAACGCAGCCGTTACCAGGATCATGATGATGGAAAGTATCCGTTTTTTCATACGATCGAATCCTCCAACTCCCTCCCCAGGTACTTCATATAATAGTGCCCAATGTTCGCTTCATTAAATACGGGGCCTTCTTTCACAAAGCCATCCCGTTCATAAAATGGAACTGCGCGAAGTTGCGCGTGAAGATAGATCAACCTGCCGGTCGGAATAACATCCTTGAGCACAACTTTCAGTACGATCTCACCGAACCCCCGGTTCCGGAATTCGGGTAGTACAGCAAATCTTTCAAGCTTGATCCCTTTTTCCGTTTCCCTCCACCGGGCGGTGGCAATGGGCTTCTCCCCTATAATCAACAGATAATGATGGGCAGTTTCCTCATTGCTGTCGTATTCGAGGTTGGGGTCTACCCCTTCTTCCTCCACAAAGACTTTCCGCCTGATGGCAAATGCCTTTTCGGAGAGATCTTTATCGCTGAACGTGAATCTCTTTACTTCGAGCATACTTTTCTCCTGGTTTTATGGATGGTAAATTCTTTGAAATTAGGCACAAAGGTACAAAGGCACAAAATAAATAAAAAAATTGGTTTCTGTGACTTTGTTACTTTTCTCAAAATGAAAAATCATTTATCGCTTTGACCTCTGTTTCACCCTATTTTTATTACCTTAGCACAAAATAATCATCAATTTTGATTCCACACGATACCATCTCGAACATCTTGTCAACCGCTAAAATTGAAGAGGTTGTCGGGGATTTTGTTTCATTGAAACGAAGGGGTGTGAATTATATTGGTTTGTGTCCTTTTCACAATGAAAAAACGCCCTCTTTCACGGTCTCCCCATCCAAAGGGATCTATAAATGTTTCGGATGCGGAAAAGCAGGAAATGCGGTAAATTTTCTGATGGAACATGAACATTTCACTTATCCGGAAGCCCTCCGGGAGCTTGCCAAAAGATATAACATCGAAATTGAGGAGGAAAAGCAAACTCCGGAAAAGATCCAGGAGCAAAATGAAAAAGAGAGCCTTTTCCTTCTGAACCAGTATGCCCAAAAATATTTCGAACAGGTGCTGCATGAAACGGAAGAGGGTAAGGCTGTAGGACTTTCCTATTTCAGGGAACGATTGTTCAACGACAACACCATCCGTAAATTCCAATTGGGGTACAGTCCTGAAAATTGGGATTCGTTTACAGAAAATGCCACCGCTAATGGTTATAAACCCGAATACCTGGTAAAGACAGGTTTGTCGTTACAGAAAGAGACCCGGCTGATGGATCGTTTTCACGGGCGGGTGATCTTCCCGATACACAGCGCTTCCGGTAGGATCATCGGTTTTGGGGGCAGGGTTCTCAAATCGGATAAACATCTTGCAAAGTATATCAACTCCCCCGAATCGGAGATCTATAACAAAAGCAAATCGCTCTACGGCCTCTTTTTTGCCAAGAATGCCCTCATTGCAAAAGATACCTGTTTATTGGTGGAAGGATATACGGATGTGATCTCGCTCCACCAGGCAGGAATTGAAAATGTGGTGGCCTCCTCCGGAACGTCCCTTACGCAGGAACAGATCAAACTGATACAGCGGTATACAGCAAACATCACGATCTTGTACGACGGTGATCCGGCCGGTATCAAAGCCTCCATGAGGGGCATCGATATGATCCTGGAACATGGGATGAATGTGAGGATCGTTCTTTTCCCTGAAGGCGAGGATCCCGATTCTTTTGTCCGTAAAAACAGGGTGGCAGAGGTGGAAACATTTATAGCCAAAAATGCCGTCAACTTCATCCTTTTTAAAACCCGTCTCCTGCTAGAAGAAACTGCCGGCGACCCGATTAAAAAAGCTGCGCTGATAAAGGAGATAGTCAATACCATTTCCCTCATCCCCGATGGTATCTCCCGTTCGCTTTATATCAAAGAGTGTGCAGGTGTCCTGGGTGTCCAGGAACAAACACTCCTGAATGAAATCAACAAAATTTTCAGAAAGAAATTCACTAAAAAGGATCCGGAAAGCTTAGAAACAGAGGGTGCCGGGGTTGATTTTTCCGAGCCTCCCGCGCCTTCCCAGATGGAACTGGAAGTTGACTCCAGCGAAGCCCAGGAACGGGCGATCATACGGCTGTTGTTGCTTTATGCAAACGAAATCCTGATCTTTAAGGAAGAAGATGAGAATAAGGAGATGAAAGAAATTCCGGTAAAGGTGGGCGATTTTATCATCCATGATATTCAAAGTGATGAGCTTTCATTTGATGACCCCGTGTGTCAGCAGATCTTTAATGAAATGGCCGCCTCCCTTGAACAGGAAAAAATTGCAGATAAGGACCATTTCTTTCATCATACAGATATAAATATATCAACCCTTGCAATCGATCTTTGTGTTCCGTCATATGAACTGAGCACCAATTGGAAGAAGAACAGGATCTATGTAGACCTGGAACATCAATCTTCCGTAGATTCCATAAATTCTGCCGTTCTAACTTTTAAAGTAAGGAAAATCGACCGGATGATCCTCGATATTTCCAACAAACTCAAAGAAGCCGGTTCAGATGAAGAAGCAATGCAACTGCTTGATGATTGGCATAAGAAGAAAGAGATAAGTTCGAAAATTCATTCCCAACTGGGTGGAGGCCGGATTGTAATTAAATAGTATGGGTCATTCTGCTGTGAAAATTATTTCCTTCGTCCAGACATTGTTCCAGTTATTCATCAGTACCCGGAAATCATTGTATATGGCCGGATCAATAGCCCTTTTCGTAAATGTTATACCCTTTCTCACATAAACTGTCCCCTTGTCTTTGCGGATCTCATACAGAAACGATCCTGCTGAATTCACAATATTGACTTTTTTCTCAGGGCTGAAAAGCTTCATCTCTTTGGGCAAATTGAATTCAAATTCATCCGTTTCCTTCATTTGAAATGGAAGTTCAAGCGCTGTTTCCCTTTTTTCCGGTAACAACCAAATGGACCATCCCTCTATCCCCGGATTTGCCACAGGCAATGAAAAGAAATAATAACTGGAATCTTTACGGAAAGGCTTCTCTTTTTCAACAGTATAGATAACATACGATCTTTCCTTCCCGATGGTTGAAGTTCCCTGCTCTTTAAGATCAGCAGATCCGATACCTCCCCCAAACCACGATTTGGCTTTGGTTTTATCCCGTGATAAAACCAGCCAGGGATTGGCTCCGTTTGTTACGCCGGCAGAGATCTCTCCGGTCATTTTCTTTTCACTTCCAACGGTAAACATACCTTTGAGTAATATCTTACAATCGTATTCTTCCATCTTCTGAACAGATACCTTCCCGTCAGTTTTCAGGTTTACAAGCACTTTATCCTGCATCGAATATTCCAGACTTTGCGGATTCATTGTGTTAACAGATAAGTAAACCGCTCCCTTTTCATCCGGTTCTGCCTTCACGATGATATCCTCAATATCCAGTAATGACGCTATCTTTTCATCAAAACAGGCCTTCCTGACCACTGCTAAGGGATTTGCTTTAATCCCTGCCTCTTTCAAAAGAGAAACCAGTAATGCTGCTTTTTCAGCGAGTGTTCCTCCGTTGCTGTGCCAGATCTGGGGGGCCGTTCTGAGGGTGAATCCAATATATCGCAACGGAATCGGCCATAAACGGAATTCATCGGTCGCCTTTTGCTGAAGTTTCAGCAGGATATCTTTTTTGTCTGTGGATTCCCCAACGGTCGCTTTTACCGCCTGTTTCATCTCATCGTCACAAGTATATGAAAAAGCCGGCTGCCTGAGAAAATCTGAATAAAGGGCCATCCGGTCGCCCGATGTACTGAAGATGAGCCGTGGATAAAGTTCATTTCCGCTTTTTTGAAATTCCTCCGGCGAAATTGCAGATACATTTTTTAGGTTCCACGTGAAAACCTTGAAATTTGTTTCTGTGGAAATAACCGGTAAAGAATTAGTTTGCAATAATTTGTAATATAATTTTACACCGTCGGGAATCCTGATCCTAATCGTTAGTTCATTGACCGGTTCAGCTTCTGCAAGAACCTCATTACCCATGTATGCCGGGGAAAAACCTTTCTTAGAATGAACCTGGTAATCGAGATTCAATATTGCATTTCGTTCTGTACCTACATGAGTGATCACCATTTCCCGGAGATTATTGAACTCCGGTGCATTTGCTGCAAAACCCGGCAATACCTCGTTAAATGCATTCTTCGGTTCCTGTACTTTTTTCCCGTTTGCCATAACCGTATAGGCATCATTGATCTTTATTTCCTGGAATGCAGGATTATAAGTGATAAATGTTTCACCATACAACTGGAGGAACGAACGATAGGTCAGCAACTTTAATTTTTTAATATGCCGGAAATCCATACTGCCGTCGGGATTAAGGGTGTATTCCCTGGTCAGTTGAAGGTAAACGGCATCAGTGCCGGGGATTTGTGAGAAGGAGCTGAAAGCAGGAATGCAGACCAGGCAAAGGAGAAGATGGAGATAATTGATCTTCATTGTATCTGTATTTTAGTTGGATGAGTGACTGTTTTGGATTTGGAGGATAACGGGATGTTCAGCAAAGGAATTCTGATCGGTTATCACTTTCCGGAATTCCGGCCAATCGCCGGCTTCATAAATACGTTTGCCCAATATTACCGTTTCTTTCAGGGTAAGTATATTCCCTGAGAGCTTATATCCCCCCGTGAAGGAACAGACAGATCCGGTGTCATTTTTCGATTCCGGCTGGGAGATCATATTTTTTACATCCGGTAATTTGATGGTTTCGGTTAATTCGACCAGGCGTGAGCAGCGGTCGCGGAATGGATATTTTCTCTCTTTGAGTCCTGTTTCAAAAGATAAATGCGGCTGAAAAACTCTTAAGAAATTGGATGCAACCAAAGCGCCGAAGATCAGCTTGTCACCTGATACCATGGCATAATCGGGGATGATGTAGTCCATTTTTATCCGGATCGGTCCCGTTTGATAATTCAGCGGATCATCTATTTCAAGCGCGGTAATTTTGGCAAGTGATGATATTTTCAACAGTTCCTTCTCAATAATCTGGTTCCATTGAACCGGTGAAGAATACCGGAATACACTGCGGATGGATGCATCTGTTTGTCCTTCGGCTGTAATGGTTACTGAACCTTTCAGGGTTCCTTCGTTCGAAAGTTCCGAATTCCCGGTGATCCGGAGGTAATGGTTTTCCGGCGAAGAGAGATCTGTTGTTGCCAGGTCAGCCCCCTCGGGAACTCCCATCAGGTATTGTTGTTGTTGTTCGGCGCTCGACCATAGTTCCCTCACAAAAGGAACCCAGGTAGGATCAAGCAGCCGGTATTTGCCGTTGTGAAGCTTGATAACCGTAATACAATGATTGAACTGGTCGGCAGCAATATAGTCAATGCGTGAGCCGGCCATGGTCATTGCCGGGTATGATTTGAATCCTGCAGCACGCAACATGGTGATCAGCATGCCTGCCTTATCTTTGCAAACCCCGCAACGATCAGTAAAGGTCATCGCTCCCTTATGCAGGGTGTACCCTTCGCCACAACCCATCGAAATTCCCGAATACCTGATCTCATCACCTACCCAATGGGTCAGCCTCCCTATGGAATCCATTTCGCTGGTCGACCCTTTCAGGATCTCATCCACTTTGGTCTTGATTTCAGGTGTGTAATCAAAGCTGCCGTAATCTTCATTCACCTTGTAAAACCAGGTGGATTTAAGTTTCCAGTCTGCACAGGTCGATATTAGGAGTTTGGGCGCTACATCCGACAATGAAACCATCTTTGGTTCTGACTTGAAAGGAGTAAGGTCCTTTTTTGAAAATGTGTACATCACTTTATCCTCATTGATCCAGGCTGAAGACTGAAGTTCGCCGTTATACACCTGGTATTGAAGATGCTTATCCTGTGGAACGGAAACCTGGTAAACTTTTTCTTTTTCAGGGTTGGATGACCAGAAATCGACAATGTCATAAAACTGCCCTTTCATCGGGGGAATGTATTTGTCATCATCATCCCCTTCTCCTGCCAGCAAAGCGTATGTAAATCCTTTCTTAAACTGTTCAACTTCCAAGGCATCTCCCGGATCAAGTCTGCCCACCTGGATCATCTTTTCGCGGGCACCCCAATATATGGCCCTTGCCGGGGCGGGATAATCCAGCACGTTTTTTATATCCAACTCCCTTACTGTCCCATCTTTTTTAAATATCGTTACCTTCCTGATCTCGGTGTATGCCGACAATGGATCATACCCGAATTTGATCACATTCAGTTCCAATGCTCCTTTGGAAGTAAGCACTTTGTAAAGGACATGGGTCTGTTCATAACTAAGGCCAGATGCACTCACATTCACTTTGGTGCTGTCGAAGACGACCAGGAGGTTATCATTCGGATAAGAGGTGGCATCGCCGGCTTGTTTGATCAGGTCCCTGATCGGACCCGTTGCAAACCCGGCACGGAAAGTAAACAAGAAAAGCAGCAGGATAAGTTTTGTACGCATGTTCATTATTCTGGATTATGGATGGATATTTTTCTAGCTCAGCATCTTCAGCAAATTGATCTCTTTCTCTTCCAGGAGCCGCCAGGTCCCTCGCGGGAGGTTTTTCTTGGTCAGACCTGCATAATATACCCGGTCAAGCTTTACTACCTTGTATCCTAATTTTTCAAAAATCCTTCGAACGATCCGGTTTTTCCCCGAATGTAATTCAATCCCAATTTCTTTCCGGTTCGATCCTTCTTCAACATATTCAATGGCGTCAACTTTAATCAATCCGTCTTCCAGTTCAATGCCATTCATGATCTCTGCTTTATCGGTTTTACTCAGGGGTTTATCAAGCCCCACATGATAGATCTTCTTAACTCCATACCTGGGATGGGTCAGCTTTTTCGCTATCTGCCCGTCGTTGGTGAACAACAATAATCCGGTGGTATTTCTGTCGAGACGTCCTACCGGATATATTCTTTCCTTGCAGGCATTTGCAATAAGGTGCATGACGGTTTTTTCGTGGTGCGGGTCATCCACAGAGGTTACAAACCCTTTTGGTTTATTCAGCAGAACATACCTGGGTTTTTCGCGGGAAAGCTTTTGATCGCCAAACGTAACCTTATCTTCCGGAGAAACTTTAGTGCCCAATTCAGTTACAATATTCCCGTTCACAGTCACCACTCCCGCTGAAATCAGCTTATCTGCTTCACGTCGTGAACAGATACCGGCATCGGCAATATACTTGTTCAACCGGATCAGATTACTGTCCGTTTTTCCTGTTTTACTTTCATTTCTTTCCCTTCCCGGCCGGCTTCCTGGTTTGGTATAAGGTTTTTTCCTGTATTGGGGCTTTTCCGGTTTATCAGTATGAAAATCCTGTTTTCTTTCCGGATTACTTTCTGCTCCTTCTGAACTAATCTCTTTATTTTTCCTTTCAGGATAGCTTCCTTCTTTAGAAAACGCTTTCTTCCGGAATTCTTTTTTCTCAGGTTTATCTTTTCGAAATTCCTGTTTTCTTTCTCTTGCCATTTCTTTTATTTATTAGTGACAAAGTCAAGTACGTTACGCGTAACGCGTAACACGTGACGTTTATATGCTGGTTTAATTCTCTGTCGCATCAAACGGCGGTTTGATCTTAATCCCGTCATACCTGGTCTCAATCCCGTTTTTGTAAGTGATGATCAGGAAGGGTGTACCGTCTTCATTACAGATCATCCAATCCCCTTCTCTTTTCCCCATGATGTAAGTGCCTTCCTCTTTGAGCTTACCGTCATTCCAGTAATAAACATGTTTCCCATTGGGATTGTCATCAATAAAATTCCCGGTAAAACTAAGTACACTGTCTGTTTTTGAGGACAACGAGTCTGGTTTGAACAGGTAGTAGCTTCGCCATGCGCCGGTCCTCAATCCATCATGATAGGTTCCCCGTTCTTTATAATCACCGCTGATCATAAACCATGGCCCATCTTCAAGTCCGTTCACATAATCTCCCTGTTCAACAATGTCTC
This sequence comes from Bacteroidota bacterium, assembly GCA_026391355.1. Lineage (GTDB taxonomy): Bacteria > Bacteroidota > Bacteroidia > Bacteroidales > FEN-979 > CAIYUC01. Next base: position 154,631 of record JAPLDH010000008.1, read on the forward strand.
CATCTGCACCATATCCGGTAAACATTCCTTCATGCAACCCTTTATCAAATTCACTTTCTTCCATCAGGTGTCCCGTTTGATAAAACCATTTCCAGGTTCCCTGCAGTTTTCCTGTATTTGTATATTTTCCCGTTTCTTCCAGCTTTCCGTCAGGATAAAAGTATTTCCACTCCCCTACCGGCTTTCCATCTTTGTAATTTCCTTCCGAAAGAAGTGTTCCATCTTCATAGAATTCTTTCCAATGGCCATCTTTTGAACCATCTTCAAGCACTATCCCCTCCCCTGTTCTGATCCCTTTTTTAAAGGTCACTGAACTCACAATCTGTCCTGCAGGACTGTATTCTCTCCTCACCCCTTCCGGTATTCCGTTTCTGTAAGTCCCACTGACTTTTATCTTCCCGTCGGGATAATATTCATTTTCTGTATCGAGTTTTGTTACTTCCTCTGCTTCAGCTTGTTGCACATCATTCACGTATTTTGTCACACCCTTCAGGTCACCGTTATCTGCGTATTCCTTGAAGTATCCATCCTTTTTATCATCTTTATACATCCCTTCCATATGAACATTTCCGCTGTTATAAAACGTCACCCACCTTCCCTGTTTCCTGTTGTCCCTGTCTTTCCGGTTGATCTTCAACCTTTCAATAACAAATCCCCTTTTATATTCAATCAGCGTAATAATGTTTCCGTCGGGCGAATACTCTTTCGCCAGCCCCTGCTCCATTCCTTTGATGAAAGGGATCTCCATCACAAGTTTTCCTTCCGGTGAATAGATTCGTGTATATCCCTCCTTGATATCATTCTTAAAATTTTCTTTAACCGTCTGCTTCTCCAGATAGGTAGTCTTTATACCATTTTTCTTTCCCTCGGTATAATTCACCTCCAGAATTAATTTTCCCTCATCACTATAGAATTTCCAGATACTGTCGACTTTTAAATCCTTACGGTTTCCTTCCGATTTAATCATCCCGTTCTCATAATATGATTTCCAGTATCCATCGGGTTTCCCTTGCTTCATGAATCCTTCACTGGATATATTTCCATTAGGGTAGAGAAATTTCTGAAATCCATTCAGATTGGTACTATCCTGGGAGAATGTATAGTTCAGCAGAAAGAGGAATGATAGCAAGACCAGGGAAAACCGAAGGTTGAGTATATTGTTAACCATTTTTATTCTTTTAATTTGATAATTCCAACATCCGGAGGATCGGTTTTTTAGCTTTCTCAATGAGTTCAGTTGTCAAAATCAGTTCCGGTTCTTCATATTTCATGCAATGCAGGAGTTTTGGCAGTGTATTCATTTTCATGTAAGGACAATCATTACATGTACAGGTTTCATCTGCAGGCACGATCAGGAATTGCTTTCCGGGTGAGCTCTTTTTCATTTGATGAAGAATGCCGGTTTCTGTTGCAACAATGAATTTTTTTGCAGGATCCTTCATAGTATAATTGATCAATGCTGTTGTAGATCCAATAAAATCAGCCATTGCGAGTATTACCCCCTTACATTCAGGATGTGCGATCAGTTTGGCGTCCGGATTTTCTTCGCGCAGGTTAATAATGGCTTCAGTTTTTATAATGTCATGCACTTCACAGGTTCCTTCCCAGAGTATCATATTGCGGCCTGTAATATTATTGATATATCCTCCCAAATTCTTATCGGGTGCAAAAATGATCTTTTGTTCTTTTGGAAAAGATTCAACAATTTTAACAGCATTACTTGAGGTACAGATCACATCCGATAAAGCTTTAACTTCTGCAGAACAGTTGATATAGGAAATTACAATATGTTCCGGATGTTCATTTATAAACTTTTTAAAAAGATCCGGCGGGCATGAATCAGCCAGTGAACAACCTGCATTCAGATCAGGGACAATAACTTTTTTATCAGGGTTGAGTATTTTGGCCGTCTCTGCCATGAAATGGACGCCGGCGAAAATTATTATTTTTGCATCTGTCTTAAATGCTTCCTGTGACAAACCAAGACTATCACCCACGAAATCTGCAATATCCTGTATTTGTGGTATTTGATAATAATGTGCCAGCAAAATTGCATTTTTTTTCTGCTTCAGATCAAGGAAATCTTTTACCAGATTTGAATCCGATAAAATTTCCTTTGATATGTTTCGAAACTGATTATTCATAATAATAACAAGAATTTTTAAAAAGTACTTTTATTTATAATAATAGGTGTTAGCTCTGTTGATTTTTTCTTTACTACTTTCTTGGATATTAAAAATTCATTATTCAATTAACCACGATTATTGATTTTTCAACAACCTTTGTTTTGCAAACCAGGCGGTTAAGTTTTTACTAACATTGTGTTGATAAACGTTATTGTTGAAAAAAAGAATACCGAGTTGAGATGTTTTGTTGTTAAAAGAATTTGAAATATGAATGAAACTATTCTGAAAAGATGAACAGATCAAAATTCAAGTAACCAATAAAAAACTTTTAAAAATTTTGTAACAAAGTTACGCAGATATAAACAACCCTTTTGTGAAAAAGTTAAAATTTTGATGCTTAGAATTCTATTCGTAGTTCAGTTTTAGGCGTACTTCATTATCACCGATTTATCTTTACCTTTGTCAAATATTTATTAACAATGGTCGACAGTAAACATAAAATTGCAATAGCATCAGATCATGCAGGGTATTGTTTGAAAGAATCCGTAAAAAAAGCATTATCTGCCGATGGATATTCATTTCAGGATTTTGGAACCTATTCAGAAGAAAGTGTTGATTATCCCGATTTTGTACACCCGCTTGCAAAAGCCATTGAAAATAAAAGTTTTGAAAAAGGAATCATTATATGCGGGAGCGGAAACGGAGTTGCCATGGTGGCTAATAAATATCCGGATATTCGTGCAGCAGTTTGCTGGAATGAAGAAATTGCAAAGCTTGCACGTATGCACAACGATTCAAATGTCATTTCATTACCTGCCCGTTTTATAACAGAAGAAAATGCCGTCCATTTTGTGAAGATATTCCTGACAACTGAATTTGAAGGAGGAAAGCATGACCGGAGGGTAAAAAAGATAGCAGCCAAAATATAAACTTAAGATTCCCGGATGGCAAACCTGCGCGAAAAGTTTCTTTCCGATTCCGAAAAAAAGGCCTTCGATCCTGAACATCGTCGTCGACTGGATTACAATATTGGCAAGTACGATGAAGCCGTGGTCAGGGGAAAACTGCAATTCAAAGACCTCGAACTTGCAAAAAGAAGAGCTGCAAATCTGAAATTCAAGGTGATTGAAAATCTCGACCGTTATCTTACTGAGTTTGAAACCAATTTTGAAAAAAGAGGTGGAAAAGTGATCTGGGCCACGAATGAAAAAGAGGCACAAAGAGAACTTCTACGTATCGTTAAAAAAGCAAATGCACAGATCATTGTCAAGCAAAAGACCATGCTTTCTGAAGAGCTTGAGATCAATGACCTGCTGCAAAAGCATAAACGGGAAGTCCTGGAAACCGACCTTGGCGAATTTATTGTCCAGATTGCCCATGAAAAACCCTATCACATTGTTACTCCTGCAATGCATAAGTCAAAGGAGGATGTGGCATTGCTTTTCAATGAAAAATTTGGAATGCCGGCCGACAGTAAACCGGAAGCAATTGCAGCATTTGTCAGGGAACATCTTCGGTCGAAATTCATAAAGGCAGATCTTGGAATTACCGGCGGAAACTTTTTGATTGCCGATATGGGCGCCGTTGCCCTGACTGAAAATGAAGGTAACGGATTGTTAACCTTATCCTGGCCGAAGATCCATGTTGCAATAGTGGGAATTGAAAAGATCATTCCATCGATCGATGACCTTGACCTTTTTCTTCCGTTACTGGCGACACATGGTACCGGGCAGAATATTACAGTCTATAACAATATTCTTTTTGGACCAAAAACTGCCGGAGAACCTGACGGTCCTGAAGAAATGTATGTGATCCTGATCGATAATGGACGGACGGAGTTGCTGGAACACAAGGAACAACGCCGTGCATTGTCTTGCATCCGTTGTGGCGCCTGCCTTAATGAATGTCCCGTCTATCGAAGTATCGGTGGATACAGTTACGGAGTGGTTTACAGCGGACCCATCGGATCGGTTATTTCACCGCACTTTATGGGGATGAAAGATTACAATCATCTTAGCTATGCCTCTTCTCTTTGCGGCCGGTGTACTGAGGTTTGTTCGATGAATATACCCCTTCACGAACTTTTACTGTACAACAGGAACGAAACAGTGAAACTGAAATACTCCTCATTTACCTGGAGATTTATCATGAAATCCTGGAAAAAAGTGATGCTTCACAGATGGATGCTTGATAAAACCGGGCAGGGAATGAAAAACCGGTTCCTGAAAATGTTCTTCCGTAAAAGCTGGGGTCCACGAAGGGAAATCCCAAAAGTGGCACCGAAAAACTTCAAGCAACTCTGGAACGAAAAGAAAAAATTGAATTAAAACTTCCTGATAAACCTTGTTATAATTCCAAGATACCCGGCACCGAAAAGGTTCAGGTGAACCAGCAACGGGTAAAGGTTATAAATATCCATCCGTTCTTTCCACCCCTTTTCCATCGGAAAGACCTCATTATATGCATTATAAAATTCCGTATCGAAGCCTCCGAAAAGAGTGCTCATAGCGATATCAATCTCCCTGTGACCGTAATAAACTGCAGGATCAATCAGGCAGGCTTTTCCTTCCTCCGAAACGATGAAATTCCCACACCAGAGATCACCATGTAAAAGGGAAGGTTTTTCAACCGGGCAAAGAGAAGGCAACTGCCGGTATAGATGCTGAAAATGGGCAATGTCAGAAGAAGAAAAATAACCCTTGTTGCCGGTAAGGAGCAGTTGCTTTTCCAGTCTCTCCTCTATAAAAAAGGAGGTCCAATCCTGATGGATGGTATTGCATTGCTCAAGGGAACCCATATAATTGTCATGACCGAGACCAAATGCTTCGCCATAATTCTGGTGAAGATGGGCAAGCGAATGTCCGAAATCAGAAAAGAAATCCTCTGTTCTTGGTCCTGCCATAATGTATTCAACCAGCAGAAAGGAATAGCGTTCAGTCTTCTGAACAGTTATCACGCCAGGTACCCTGATCCCCCTTGAACTTCTCAGCAACTCCAGTCCCATCGCCTCTTTTTCAAAAATCCCTGGATAGGCAGAAGACTGATTGTATTTCAGACAGTAGTCGCCTTCATTGGTATTCAGTTGATAAACGCTATTGATTGATCCACCTGAAAGAGGGTTGTCGTAATGGATTTTCAACTCCTTATGCAGATCTGAGAGGAAAAAGGAAACGAGGTGATCGTTGATCTCTTGCGGGATCATAAAATCATGGTATGATGTTGAACCCGGGATTTCTTGTTGAGGAGGGTGTCGAGCAGGAACAATAAACCACCTGCCACAACAACCATCAGCCCGATCGTCGGGTATTTCGATTGTGCAATCATATCTTTTATTCCTGCGAACATATTGGAAAAATAAGGAAGAATGGTTTTCAGGAAGAATCCTTTTCCGGGAAGATAATCAGTGAAAGGCAGATCAGAAGTTAACAGGAAAATGATCAACGCAAAAGCACAGAGGATATATGGCCATGAAGATTTAACCAGCATAAAAAACGGTTTCGTTACCGGTGCAATCTCCGGCGCCGGTTGAATATGCTCCATAACATTCGCCACGAAATCATCAGATGGGCTATCCAACGGACTTTTCCGGATCAGCTCTTGAAAAAAATCATCGGTTAAAAAATCTTCGTTACTCATAGTATGCAAAATTAACTCAATTCATCACATCATCTCATGTTTTTTCATCATTTCATTCATCTCATCATAAAGTTTTTTCCGGATGCGAAATAGTTTCACTTTTACATTTGAAACAGACAACCCTGTAATCTCGCTGATATCTTCGATGGAATTATCTCCTTTGTAGTACAAAGTGACAAGCAGGTTATCACTTTCGTTTAAGGTTGATAACGCCTTTTCAACCAATGCTTTCTGATCAATATCCTCAATCGTATGAACGTTTATTGTGATCTCATCCGTTGAATAATTGTCCACGATCGATGTTTCCAGCCCGACGAATTCCATTTTCTTTTTCCTTGTTTTAGAGATAGCTGTATTGTAAGCAATCCGGTAAAGCCAGGTTGAAAACTTGGACTTCTTTTCAAAGGATCTCAATGATTGGTATGCTTTCAGAAACGTATCCTGTGAAATTTCTTCCGCATCTTCACGACTGTTCAGTATTTTAAGAACGATAGAAAATACCATGTTTTTATGTTTGGCGACAAGCGTTCCATAAACAGACACATCTCCACTTAACACTCTTTCAATGTAGTAGCTGTCGTCCTGATATTTCATGTGAATCCTTAGACGTTAGATATTGAGATGGGTTACAAAAGGTCTCAGAATATTCCCCCTTATTGATGTTTAAAAGTAAATATTTTTTCAATGTTTTCGTATTTAGTCAAATAATAGGCAGAAATTTTTTAAGTTTGTATTTATGAACAGATAGATATCTGCAAAGTTATCACAGAATGAAAAAATATACTTCTTCACAGAAAAATAATGTGAAAACCCAATCGCCGGCTTTTCTGTTGTGGCTGTTATTTTCTGGGATCGTAGTATCTGCGCAGGTTGAGAATCCGGAGATCACTGTTCATGCCACAGCCACCCCGGGTATTATCTGCCAGGGAAGTCAGACGCAACTCAATGTTGAGGTATCCGGAGGAGTAGCGCCATTCGTCTATCACTGGAGTTCGAACCCACCGGGATTTTCCTCCGGCATAGCTGATCCGGTTGCTTCACCGATGATTCCGACATGGTTTATCGTGGATGTTACCGATGGACTTTTCCAGACAGGGCAAGACAGTGCATTCGTTGATATAGCCGATCCTCCCCCGCCACCGGGCAGTATTACCGGGCCCGGGGAAGTTTGCAATTACAGTCATGCCACTTATTCAATATCCCCGGTACCCGGGGCCTGGTCCTATTCATGGTCGGTTCCTGAAGGAGATACCATAGAAAATGGCCAGAACACAACCACGATCGACGTATTATGGTATTCAGCAGAGGGTCCGGTTTCTGTTATTGCCGGTAATGACTGCGGCAACAGTGTACAGAGTGTACTGGCAGTTCTGTTATTGGATACCGTCACCGATCCCGGACCCATTGTGAGTCCGGATACGGCCTGCAAATTAAGGGAGATCGATTTTTCAATCACACCTGTAACCGGAAGTACCAGCTACTTCTGGACAGTTCCTCCCGATGCTTCGATCGTTGAAGGTGAACATGGACCGACAATAGAGGTATTATGGGGCACCATGAGTGGCCAGGTATCGGTTGTTGCCCACAACATATGTGGTGACAGCCACCATACCAGCGTTAAAACAATCATCACCGATTCTATGCCAGAACCACCTGCTGAAATTGCCGGAAAGGACACTGCATGCATGGGAGAATCCGGTTATTCGTATTCTTTTCCTCCCGTGGGGAATGCAAAACATTATATCTGGTCCCTCCCTGCCGGGGTGAGTTTTGTAGGTAATACCGACACTAATTCCGTAATCCTCCGGTTCAGCAGCAGTGCCGTTTCCGGCAACATCACCGTTTTTGGCCAGAACGACTGCGGGGATGGTAATCTTACCATAAAACCTGTTTTGGTAAGGGATTGCACCGGCATTGCAGGGAAGAATTCAGGATTCGGCTTTTCGGTATTCCCCAATCCGGCTTCTGATCGAATTAACATTTCGGGTCATGGGACCGGTTCCCGTTTATCCATCCGGATTTCAGATATCCGGGGAAAACCTGTTTTATCAACGGAAAAAGCAGGTATCACCGGCGATTTTCAGATTCAGCAGGATGTCACAGGATGGGCCAGGGGCATCTATTTTGTCAGACTCACCTGTGATCAGTTCACCTGTGATAAAAAAATTATCATTCAATAGGCTGATTTTTCATTTGTTTTGTAACCTCACCTGTTCTGATGCGTCAAAGGTTCAGAAATTGAAAAATTAACCCTTAAACACATAACAACATGGAAGCAGGAATTTTAGTTCCGATCTCGTTTTTCGCAATGATTTTCGGTATCATTTATATCTCGTTCAAAAGAAAAGAACGCAGGTTACTGATTGAAAAAGGTGTTGACGCATCACTTCTCGATTCCAAAACTACTTCTCCCACGGCATTAAAATGGGGAATGGTTTTCATAGGGATCGGCGTGGGAATTTTACTGGGCAAGATCATCGCCGCCTATTCAACAATGGGGGATGATGCTTCGGTATTTTCAATGATCTGTCTTTTCGGAGGACTGGCTCTGGTGATCTATTATTTCATGGAACGGAATACGATAAAAAAGCAGGATAATAATCAATAGAATTACCTTTCTTATTTGATATTCACCAAAAGGGTCGCTTAAAAGAAAAAAAATAGATTAACCGCTAAGACGCGGAGACGCAAAGAATTCGAATTCAAAATATTCTTTCTTTGCGTCTTTGCGTCTTTGCGGTGTAAAAATACTATTTAGTTAGTCCCAAGGGGGTGGGTACTAAATTCCTAATATTTGAAATTAAAAGTCTTCAAGATAATATACGTAGGCCCCTCTTTTTTCAGGATGCTTTCGAAAAGATGAAAAGAGACCGGTTTTATCGGGGTTGACCCAATTTCTTTATATTCATCGATGGTTCTTTGAAATAGTTGCTTGTCTGATAGGAATTTTACCCTGCCCAGTGTCAGATGGGGAACAAGGTTTTGCCGGTCGGGTTCATACCCGCAACTTTTCAGTTCATTTTGTGTCCTTTTCATGATTTCCACGAGGTCGACATAAGGTTGGATCCCCGTCCAGATAACTTTCGGATTGTAGGAACTTCCAAAGATCCCCAATCCCGTCAGGGAAATCTGAAAAGCCCTTGTCTGGTCAGCTACCATCTGCAGTGCCTGGTTGATCTCAGCGATCTTTTTTTCTTCCGTTTCCCCAAAAAATTTCAGGGTAATATGAATGTTGAGGTCTTCAACCCATTTAATCTTCTCGTAACGCAATTGAGACTGCAGATGATGGTATTTGTCAAGAAACCCCTTATCGGGAGTGATTTTAATGGCAGCGAACAATCTTTTCATGATTAGCAGGATATATTAATTGCCAAATTTAGATTTTTATTTTTTACTTTTGCAATTCACTTGGGGTATTAGCTCAGTTGGCTAGAGCGTTAGACTGGCAGTCTAGAGGTCAGGGGTTCGACTCCCCTATACTCCACAAGGGCAATAAAGAATGAGGGATGAGGATCTATTTGTTAATTCTCCATTCCTCATTCTTCATTTTTCATTGTTTCATTTCTCACCGATCTTCTGTACATTTGGTTTTCTTCAATATAAGAGGAGATACCCGCTATCCGGCACGAGCACTCCTCTACCTGGTAGGTCACATTTTGATGTTGAATGCATAATCGGAGAAGAATGTCAGCCCCGGCGAACAGATGTTCGCGTAGTTTTGAGCCACACTACACAGGGGCAGAAGCACGCACAGGAGGAGTTATCTTTCTCATATATAGAAATTTTCCTTACTAATTATTGCCTATTGCCTTATTATTCAATGACCAATTTTTTACTTTCAATCCCCGTTTTCGTTCTTATTTTCACCACATACATGCCTTTTGCCAGCTTACTGACATCCAGTTCAACAGATTCCTGATCCCTGGATTTGTTGTAGATTACCTGTTCTCCCGTGATATTGAAGATGGTGATCAGGATTTCTCCGGGGTAATATTTTTTGATTCTAAGGGTGATCTTGTTGCTTGCCGGGTTAGGATAAAGAGAGAAGGATCCATGGGGCAGTGGCTGTTCTTCAATAAAGCTGGCGCCTCCATTTGTAGTTTTTAAGATGGTTCCATGTGTTCCTGTAGCATAACCTATTTTAGAATCGGTAAAATAAACCGAAAACAAAGTTTCACCTGTTCCACTTGGTAAGGCAATCCAGGTTGTCCCTCCGTTTATAGTTTTTAAAATAGTTCCATTGACACCAACAATATAAGCTAAATTGGCATCGGTAAAGGATATGAAATTCAACTGTTGAGTTGTAGTGCTTGATAAAGAAGTCCAGGTTGTGCCTCCATTGATTGTTTTAATTATGGTTCCGTCATCACCCACCGCATAACCGGTATTGACATCGGTAAAGTAAATCGAATGTAGAGTTTTAGTTGTTCCACCCGGTAAAGTAATCCAATTTATGCCCCCGTCGAGGGTTTTTATGATGGTTCCATAAGCACCCACCACATAACCAGTATCGACACTGGTAAAGTAAACTGAATATAAAGATCTATTTATTCCACTTAATAAGGCAGTCCATGTTGTACCTCCATTTATGGTTTTTAAGATGATTCCGGAACCACATGCCACATAACCTGTATTGGCTTCAGGAAAACAGATTGAATTTAGCCCTTGATAAGTTCCGCTTGATAAAACATTCCAGGTTGTTCCTCCATTGATGGTTTTTAGAATAGTCCCATTGACGCCCACGGTATAAGCGGTATTGACATCGGTAAAGCAAAGTGAATATAATGAGGTTGTTACTCCACTTGATAAGGCAGTCCATGTTGTGCCTCCATTGACTGTTATTAAGATGGTTCCAAAATCACCTACCGCAAATGCAGTATTGACATCGGTAAAGTAAATTGAATGAATAGAATTATTATTTCCGCTCCATAAAGCAGTCCAATTTATGCATCCGTTGAGGGTTAGTAAGATGGTTCCACCTTCACCCACTGCACAACCTGGGTATTCACCACTAAAGGAAATTGAATGTAACCCTTCCGTTGTTCCGCTCGGAAGGGTGGTCCATGTTGTGCCTCCATTGCAGGTTATTAAAATGGTTCCAGATGTACCGGCAATATAACCTGTATTAGCATCGGTAAAGCAAATTGAAGTTAACCCTTCATTTGTTCCGACCGGTACGGCAGCCCAGTTTGTACCTGCATTGATGGTTTTTAAAATAGTCCCATTGACACCTACTGTATATGCGGTGTTGGCATCGGTAAAATACAATGAATATAAATCACTGTTTGTTCCGCTTGATAATGGAACCCAGTTTGCACCTCCATTGAGCGTTTTTAAGATGGTTCCATGAGCACCTACAGCATAACCTGTTGTTGTACTTGTAAAGTAAATGGAAGTTAATCCTTCGGTTGTTCCGCTTGATAAAGCAGCCCAGGTCGTGCCTCCGGAGATAGTTTTTAAAATGGTTCCCGAATTACCCACAATATAGCCTGTATTTGCATCGGGAAAGAAAAGGGAAGTTAACCCTTCCGTTGTTCCGCTCGATAATGTTGTCCAGGTTGTACCCCAATCGATTGTTTTTAAGATGGTTCCATGCGCACCCACAACATAACCTCCACCATCATTAAAGTAGATTGATTGTAATCCTTCCGTTGTTCCGCTCGATAATGCAATCCAGGTAGTGCCTCCATCAGAGGACATCAGGATGGTTCCGCTGGCACCCACGGCATAACACATGCCACCGCCAGTAAAAAAAACTGACTCAAGGTCATTTGTTGTACCGGATGTCTGAAGTGTCCATTGACAAAATACGTTTGAACTATTTAAAAGTAACCAAACGAGAATTAATAGTAATTTTTTCATATTTTCATAGTTTATCCCAAATATAGGAAAAATAATTGAATATCCATGTTAAAATCAAATTATTATGGATAGTAAGTAATGAGAAATTAAGAATTATCAATTACAGAATTACTCATTACTCATTATCTCCTTAAAGTAACGTTTTTCAATAACGATCAATGTTCCTTAATAAACCTTCCAAATAAAATACTTTCCTTATTCCGGAATTTGACAAAATAGATGCCGGCCGGAAGTAATCCAACAGATACTTCAGCTTGCAGGCCCTGTATTGATTGTTGCATTACCATTTGGCCTGTGATATTATAAATGATCAACACACCCATCGATATTCCGGGCAACACGATTGTTACCTGCTTTGTAACAGGGTCAGGAAAGATTGTCAGACATTCTGATTTTTGATGATCATTTATTCCCACTCCGCCACCATTTGTCGTTTTCATTATCATCCCGTTTGTTCCGGTAAGGTACCCGGTATTAGCATCAGAAAAACCAATGGAATAAATCATATCTGTTGTTCCTGAGGGATGATCATACCATGTTATTCCACCATCATTTGTAGTAAGGATAACGCCCATAGTCCAGTAATGATAACCGGCAGCATATCCTGTGTTTGCATTCGTGAAACAAACAGACATCAGATCTGCATTTGTTCCGGAAGTGAGCTGATTCCAGGTTGCTCCCCCATCCGCTGTTTTCACAATAGTTCCGTTTTCACCAACAGCAAATCCGTTATTAACATCGATAAAATAACTGGAAAGAAGAGACCGGGTAGCTCCTGCATTTTGAGAAATAACCCAGCTATTACCGCCATTCGTGGTTTTCAGGATCAGCCCCCCCTCCCCTACTATAAAACCTATATCATTATCCGGGAAAAAGACTGAAGCTAACCAATGATAGTTTGTTCCGGAAGATTGTTGCACCCAATTATTCCCTCCGTCAGAAGTTTTCAGAATGGTTCCATAACTTCCAACGATATATCCGGTATTGGGATCGGAGAAACAGATACCATAAAAATCATCTGTCGTCCCTGATAATTCAGGGATCCAGGTCATCCCATAATCAATGGTTTTCAGGATTGTTCCTCTTGCACCGACAGCATATCCTGTACCCGGATTTGTAAACCAGATATCGTTTAAAAGGTTGGATGTCCCTGAATTCAGCGTGTTCCAGGTAGAACCCGCATCTGTAGTTTTCATGATGGTACCATAATCTCCAACCACATACCCTGAATCGGCATCAATAAAATATTCAGAATCAAATGTCAATAAAGCCCCTGATGACAGAAAATTCCAATTCGTTCCACCGTCTGTAGTTTTTGCAATTACACCGCAATAACCAACCATATAACCGGTATTCCCGTTCGTAAAACAAACAGCGTTAAGTGTCGTTGTTGTTGCCAGATATTGGTAGTTCCATGTTTGTCCGCCATCGGTGGTTTTCAGAACCAGTCCCGACTGACCGGCAATAAACCCTGTGTCATAGGATGGGAAATAAACGGATGAAAAACCCATATTTGTGGGTGAAGTCTCATTGATCCAGTTTGTTCCTCCATCTGTCGTTTTCAGGATTGTTCCATACTCCCCAACAGCATAACCTGTATTTACATCAGTAAAAAAAACAGAACTCAAAGCCCATGAATTGTAGGTTTGAGTGATCCAGGTTATACCGCCATTGGCTGTTTTCATTATTATCCTGGTATAATTGGAATAACCCCCTACTGCATACCCGAAATCAGCATTTATAAAATAAACCGAGTTAAGAGAACTATAAGGGTCATTACCTGCAGCCTGACTTTCCCAGGTCAACCCAGCGTTTGTGGTTTTAATAATAATGCCGCCCTCTCCTACTGCGTATCCGATATCCGGGGTAGGGAAAAAAACAGAGGCCAATGCATTTGTTGTTCCTGAATTCAGATAGTTCCAGGTGGTTCCCCCATCCATTGTTTTCAGGATCGTTCCGTTATAAGCGACGGTATATCCGGTATTGGTATTGGTGAAAAAGGCATCCGCCAAATTTTGCTGCGTTCCGGAAACTTTCGAAACCCACGTCGATCCGGCATCCATAGTTTTCATGATCGTTCCTCCTGCACCAAAGATATATCCCGTGTTCTCATTTGTAAAAACGACGGAATACAAACTATTGCCCTGGGGTTTCGGATTAAGCCATTGCCAATTTTGAGCGTTTGTATGATAAAGCGACAAAAGAACAATAAAAAAAATAAAAAGCTTTTTCATATTGTTTTGAAAATTGTCAGAATTTCGTTACAGATCATTTGCAGCGCTTTAAACTACAAATCTCTTATAATATTCAAAGATATTATTTTTTCCCCAAATTACGATGATTTGTAATTATTATGTATCTACATTAAAAAACACACGATATAGTTGTAAAATTAAAAAAATACAATATATTTGCAACGAATTTATAGGAAATGTAATATGGTTAATTTTATTCTTTTATGGGCGATGAGATTGAAGTTAAGATGTTTCTTGAACAACTTAAAGCAAAAATAAGAGTCTTTCATGACCCAATAGCAACCAGTCACTTAATCGAAGCCATGAATCTTAAAATTGAATGTACATATTGTGATGGTATTGCCACAATTGTAAAGAATCCCAAAACTATCATTTACCGAAAAGATCAGTTCAAAGTCATTGAACATTTTTACAAATGTCAAAAATGTGCGAAAGAGTTTACAACAACCGAAGTCGATGAACTAACCCTGATTCAGGTACATAATCAATACCGGGAAAAATACAATATTCCCTTTATTGATGAAATCTCCTCAATACGAGAGAAATATGAACTTTCCGCTGCAAAAATGAGCGAGGTTTTAGGCCTTGGCATTAATGGTTATAGTAATTTCGAAAGAGGAGAAGTGCCTGGCCCGGCTCTCGGGAATTTAATAAGCACTGCGGCTAACCCGGAAGTCTTTCTTTCATTTGTTGAGAAGGCAAAGCATTTATTTAATGACAGGGCATTTGAAAAACTAAAACATAAAATTGGGAATGTAATACAGGAAGAAAACAATTCAACCGGGTCGACTATTAACTGGTTTATTGAACCAAATAGTTTTACCGGATATAAAAAACCAGACATCGGTAAAATTGTCGATCTCCTTTACGTTTTCATATTCAAATGCAAATCTGATTTTAATGATCGGTTAAAGCTTAATAAATTACTATTCTATTCCGACTTTTATCATTATAGCCAAAATGGTCAATCAATTACGGGTTTGACTTATCGGGCGATACCTTATGGACCCGCACCGACCTATTTTGATAATATTTTTTCATATTTAAGCAATGATAATATGATCATTTCAAAATGGGCAAAGGACGGTAATGGTGCTGGTCATGAATTTTTTGAAGTTCAGGACGAAGCTGACATTCACCTTTTTTCCCAAAAGGAAAAGAATTCCATAGAAATAGTCATTGAAAACTTTAAAGAAACTCCCTCCTGGGAATTGGTTGAATTAAGCCACAAAGAGAGAGCATGGAAAGAATTGGAAGCCGATCACGATCTGATCAGTTACCAGGAATACGCGTTTGATTTGATTGGCGTGAAAAATTAATCAATAATATTTCTATTTTCCATAGCTTTGAAATCATAATTTACTCTGGATATGCCTTTAAGCTGGAACGAAATCAAAGACCGTGCAATCCGTTTTTCCAAAGAATGGGAAAATGAGACTTCCGAAGATGCCGAAGCAAAATCCTTTTGGGATGACTTCTTTAATGTTTTCGGGATTAACCGGCGAAAGGTTGCCAGCTTTGAGAAACCGGTGAAAAGACTGGATGAATCCACCGGGTATATTGACCTTCTTTGGAAGGGTACCATCCTGGTGGAACATAAATCCAGGGGGAAGGACCTGGATAAAGCTTATAAGCAAGCCCTTGACTACTTTCCTGGATTGAAGGACTATGAACTGCCAAAATATGTTTTGGTGTCTGATTTTTTCCGGTTCCGGATGTATGACCTGGATACGGATTCGCATTTTGAATTTGTGCTTCCGGATCTGTATAAGAATGTAAAGCATTTCGGATTTATTGCAGGGTACCTGAAGCACGAATTCAGGGAACAGGATCCTGTCAACATTAAGGCCGCCGAACTCATGGGAAAACTGCATGACCGGCTGAAAGAGATCGGATATTCCGGCCACCCGCTGGAATTGTACCTGGTGCGTCTCCTTTTCTGCTTGTTTGCTGAGGATACCAGCATCTTTGAGAAAGACCAGTTCAGGGATTATATCGTGAACAAGACAAAGGAGGATGGAAGCGACCTTGCCCATCATATTGCAAGCCTTTTCTATGTTTTGAACACACCGAAGGAAAAACGACTGACCAACCTGGATGAAGACCTTGCCGCTTTTCATTACGTGAATGGCAAATTGTTTGAAGAATCCCTTCCCCCGGCTTCCTTCGACAGCAAAATGCGGGAGATCCTGCTGGAATGTACAGCCCTGGATTGGGGTGCGATTTCCCCGGCTATTTTCGGATCCCTCTTCCAGAGTGTCATGAACCCGGTTGAACGGCGGAACCTCGGTGCGCACTATACCTCTGAAAAGAATATCCTGAAAGTCATTAAGCCCCTGTTCCTCGATGATCTCTGGAAAGAATATGAATCCATCAAAGACAACCGGAACAAACTGATTCGTTTCCAGGAAAAAATTGCCGGGTTTCGATTTCTTGATCCTGCTTGCGGATGCGGGAACTTCCTGGTTATCTCTTACCGTGAATTGAGGTTACTGGAGCTGACGATCATAAAGACCCTGCAAAAAGGCCAGCAGGTATTTGATATTCATGAGTTGCTGAAGTTGGATGTGGACCGCTTTTACGGGATCGAGATAGAGGAGTTCCCTTCCCAGATCGCCCAGGTGGCCATGTGGCTGATGGACCATCAGATGAACATGCGTGCAAGCGAAGAGTTCGGGCAATATTTTGTACGGCTGCCCCTTCAGAAAAGCCCAAATATCGTTTGCGCCAATGCCCTCCGCACCGACTGGCAAAGCTTAATCGAACCCATTCCCTGGGAACAAGGAGAACAGCGGTTTGATTTTATTTATGGAAATCCGCCGTTTGTGGGCAAGAGTTTAATGAATGATGAACAGAAGGCTGACATGACCGTCGTTTTTTCAGGTGTCAAAGGCGCAGGGGTGTTGGATTTTGTCACCGCGTGGTATATTATGGCAGCGCGTTATATCGTAGGGGCGCATTGCGATGCGCCCATGCAGCAAGGCGATGCGCCCCTGCATAACGCCCAAACTCGTTGTGCATTCGTTTCCACCAATTCAATTTCCCAGGGCGAACAGGTTGGAATCCTATGGAATGAATTATTCAACCGATACAAAATCAAGATCCATTTTGCCCATCGCACCTTTAAATGGAGTAATGAAACCAGGGGAAAAGCGGCCGTTCATGTTGTGATTATCGGATTTTCAAATTTTGATATTCCTGATAAACGAATTTTTGAATATGAAGACATAAAAGGAGAGCCACATGAATCAAGGGTAAGAAATATTAGCCCATATTTGGTTGAAGGAAAAGATTTTGTTATTTCATCTTTAAACCACCCTATTTGCAACGGTCCTGAAATGATAAAAGGCAATCAACCTACTGATAACGGTAATTTGTTAATGACAAATGATGAAAAAGAAGAGATTGTCCGATTGGAGCCAGATGTAGAGCGGTTTATTAGGCCATTTATCAGTGCTAAGGAATTTCTGCATAATGATAAAAGATGGTGTTTTTGGCTGTTAGGGATTCAACCCACGGAAATAAAGCATTCTTCTACATTAATGAAGAGAATTGAAGCAGTTAAAGAGTTTAGGTTGGCAAGTACAAAGGCAGCAACAGTAAAATGGGCCCAATATCCTACATTGTTTACTGAAAACCGACAACCAAATGCAAACTACATTTTATTGCCTCGACATTCTTCTGAGAATAGAAAATACATTCCGATTGGTTTTTTTAGTAAGGAGTTTATAATAGCTGATAGCTGTAATTCTATTCCCAATGCTACCTTATTTCACTTTGGAGCGCTTACCTCAGAAATGCATCAAATCTGGATACATTTTGTTTGTGGAAGATTAGAAAGTAGGTTCAGATATTCTAATGATATCGTTTACAACAACTTCCCCTGGCCGGAAAACCCATCTGAAAAGCAGGTAAAAACCGTTGAAGAGGCAGCCCAAAAAGTGCTTGATACAAGGGTGAAATTTCCAGGAAGCAGCCTGGCTGATCTTTACGATCCCCTCACCATGCCGCCGGATCTTGTCAGGGCTCACCAGGAGCTGGACAAAGCCGTCGATCTTTGCTACCGGCCGCAGTCATTTCCCAATGAAACGAAACGGATTGAGTTTCTTTTTGAGTTGTATAACCGGTACACAGCGGGGATTTTTGCTAAGGAAAAGCAAGGAAAGAAATAGAATAAGATACATGGAGACTGATGAAATCGAATTCATTTTAATTTTTTCACCTCAACCCCCGTCCCCTTCTCCTTAAGGAGAAGGGGTGCAGGGGATGAGGTGCATGGTAAATTCCCCGTCCCGAGTATTCGGGACCCTGGGGTTCATACCAATTGATTGGCTGATCCAAACGATAATTGTCAGGTAATATGAAAAGTGAGAAAATAGTTGAAGGATATTGGGATGTGACTCCGGAAATAAAGACCATTTCTTTTGCTGTAAGGGGCCGTATCAGGATTGAATTGAAAGACGGAAGAATCTTGTTTGTTCCGGTTTCAGCTTTCCCGAGTATTAAAAGGCTATCAATGAAAGACCGCAAAAAATGGTATAGATTTGGAAATGGGTTTTCGTTTGATAATTGCAATGAAGTATTTCATATCGAACAAATATTGGGTAATTTTTTACATTATCGGCATGAAGCTTAATCAATGAGGAATCAGGATTACTGACTCATAATTCAATACCTTTATCAAAATTTTAATTAATGAAGCGGAAGATCCTGATCTCTGCATTGGGACTGACATTGTTCCTGGGAGCAAATGCCCAAAAACTGCCTGTAAATGAATTGAATACTTTTTTTACCAAAGCTTTTAACAAGGTTTCAAATGGAATACCGGAGAATTCCTCTCTTCCGGGGTCAGTGAATGAAGATGGTTTTCATTCGGGAGTGAGGCAGGCAGTTCAAAAACTTCACTCGTTGAGAGATCATATCCCTATAACAGGAAGCAACAGGAGCGATACCCTGATCATCGGGTATCCGCCAAATGATTCGCTGATCATAACCGGTGACTATACACTTGCCGGACCGGTGATCGTGGTCGGTAACGGGATCCTGAGGTTCAGGAATGCCCGTTCCACGATCATCGGTGATGTTTGGGTATGGGGAGATCATGCACTGGTGACATCCGATTCATCCTATCTCTATTTCCCGCAGGAGTATTTTTACCAGCGGTCACTGGTTATCGTCGGGAAAGGCAGGGTTGAATACGACAATACAACGCTTGATTTCAGCGGCCTTTCGCATAACCTCCTGATTATGGATTCAGGAAGTATACGGATGAACCATGTGAAGGATATCGGATTTACTACCTGCGGGCTTTACGGAACTCCCCGTGTGGATATTGAAAACAGCGATGAACAAAGTGAATATGTGATAACGGATAAGGCACGGCTCACATTCAAAAATGACAAGACGTTACTTTTATGGCACCAGGTCCCGGATACCGGAATGCTGGATGTCACTTTTCCACGCGGCGATACGTTGTTTTCCTATCATTTCAACGATACTTCCCCCGGCACAACCGGAATTCATTATCAGATAGATATTGATACCTGCTACAACGTGATGTGGGCGCTGATGCCTTCTTCGGGATCGGATGTCACCATTTCTGATTCAAAGCTTAGATCAGTAGGTCTTTGGTTTGAGGGACATGATACCATAAACGTCAGCGGGCTTGTCGATAATTCAAGCTATTCGTCATATACTGCTGATTTGCCTGACAGGTATTTACATTTTGAGAATTCCAGTGTACAAACCTGGAGTCTCTACCCGATGGATTCGGTCCTGGTGAATGTGACCGGGTGTATTCTTGGAGAGATTGGAACAGAAAAATTTTCACGACTGGTTGCCAATGACATTTATGTTGATGGCAGTGGCGGTTATTGGTGGTCGACCGATACAACCTTCATGATCAGCGGATATTCTGCGGGGGCAAATGCCATTCGCAGCAGCGGAGCATCCATTTTTCTCTTCGCCTATTCCACGCTGACTTCCGGTGATGCATCGGCGATGGGAAATTCCATCCTGATGCTGGTTCAAAGCCAGCTACCGGAGGAACCGAAACTATACGACGGCTCCTGTGTCTGGAATGCTTACATAGGCAAACCCTCGTCGGCATTTGTCGACACGCTGGTTCCGGTTCATGGCTCTGCCTGGATTGACAAGACGGCCGTCAGCAAACTTATGGGATTGACTTGGTACCAGTTATTTTATTTACACTTGAGCGATACATCATGGATACCGGTACAAGGTAAAATGACCGAAGGGAAATACGATGAAATTATCGGGAACTGGGATACACATGGCCTTTTACCCGGAGGATATGCATTGAAACTGGTGTTGTGCGATATTACGGCCGATTCAAACAGGATCGAAGCGGTAAAAGCCATCAACCTGTTGCCCAGGATCATAGGCGTGAATGAAATCAACAATGACAGGTTAATAGCATCAATTGCCCCAAATCCAATCAACCAAACCTCGCTTCTAACCATTGAATCTGACAAAAAGGAGGAACTGTTGATAAAGATCATAGATCTTTCGGGAAAGTTAGTGTTTAAATCAGGGATCAAGTTGTTCGCTGGCAGGAACAATTTCAGGATTGGCGAA
This sequence comes from Bacteroidota bacterium, assembly GCA_026391355.1. Lineage (GTDB taxonomy): Bacteria > Bacteroidota > Bacteroidia > Bacteroidales > FEN-979 > CAIYUC01. The sequence goes on from JAPLDH010000008.1 coordinate 175,107, forward strand.
CTGGATCTGAAACCGGGAGGTTATTATTGTATCCTGGAAACAGAAGACGGACATGCAAGTATTGGGTTTATTAAAAAATAATCCGTAATTCCAATTTCTTCATTCCTCATTCTTCATTAAATCACCTCACCCCTGCTCCTCCCCATGATAGAATTGTCAGGGAAATTCACAGTCGTGTAGAGAGGGATGCTTGTCTGCCCTTTTCCCTTTTGCTACAAAGATGTGACCCCTCCGGGGTAAGGATTTACAATCTTCTTCTCATTTGGTGGTTGTTTGTTTTATCAGGACATATTAAGCTAACCCGTAATATGTGACGCGTGACGCTTTACAAATATTGCGGGTTGGTTATTTGTTTTTGCCTCAATAATAAAGGTTATGTTGAAGACCTTCTCAAATTTAGCTATCGTTTGAAGGTTAAGAAGCTTGTTTCCCCTGAATAATTGAGTAATATAACTTGCAGAGGTCCCTATTCTTTGCGCAAGTTCTTTCTTTGTCATCTTATTCTCCTCTGTTAATTCCTCAATTTTGCTGAGAAACCGATACATGATCATGTGGGCATTGAAATCGATATCATCATTTTCATCTGATTTTCGAATCAAATCCGCGACATTGGTTTGTAGATATTTGTTAGGCTTATAATTCATATTGATATCCTCCAATTTTTTCTATTCGTGATTTGATCTTTTTTGGTATGCCCTGGGACTTTTTACCCTCGAATAATTCTATCAGAATAATGAAGCGTTTGCGTCCATTATTTAATTCCTGACAGTAGATCCTATCATTGCGTTGATTTTGAATGAACCGCATTTCAAAAATATTTTCAGCTTTCGAGGAAACATTGGCTTTTTTATATTTTTCAGCATTTCTAAGGTTTTCCTTTAGAATTGTTCTTATTTCCCTGAATTCCTTTTCAATTGATAATTCCCGGAATATATATGAAAAAATTTCTTGGGCATTTTGAACATCTACATATAGTAAAGTAGTTCCATGTAAACTCTGATCGATAAGAATCGCTGTTCTTTTCACAACAAAATTAAGCTATAGGTTAATTATTTACAACTTTTTTTTGATCTTTTAAACATTTCATGATATTATGTTGATAATTAGTGTTTTCATTTGAAAAGATTATCTTTCAGTCAATTTTTATCGTAAATTTTGACTTTTAGGATACTAAATTTATTATTGCCAACATTAATCATTCTTTCCTTAAAAAGGTCATACTTTTTCCAGGAAAATTTTTATGAAAATTTTAAAAATAAAATGGTATTAACTCCAGGGCAAGCCCTGAACCCAAGTTTCGCAGCAAGCAGAGGGGAATTAACTCCAAAACTTACCCGGCCTTTAGCATGGGGCTGACTAAAAAGAAAAAAAATTAAGATCAACCGCAAAGACGCGGAGACGCAAAGAATTTAATCTCAATAAATTATTACTCAGCGCCTCTGTGGTGTAAAAGAACTTTTTAGTCAGCCCCCCTGGGGGTGAGTTTATTAAAATTCCGGTAACTATTCACCCCCCTTATAAAAGGATAGAGTTATTAACTTTCTTATGTTTATATAAAATCTTTTCAGATGTAAATTTACAAGTTTCGTGATGTTTCTTTGCAATAAATCTAAGCGTTGTTTTGGATCCTTTCAAAGA
>JAPLDH010000051.1 GCA_026391355.1 Bacteroidota bacterium
ATATAAAGGAAGAAGTCGATGCTTGGCAAACGAACAGGAATAACAAGAACAGTAAAATAAATTGGCAGTTCACAACTAAAGATGCTCGAATAAAATTGAAGAAACTTTATCCGTCAATTCATGATTAACATAACACTAGTCCACATTTTCCTTCCCTTTACTGTCAGGCAAATTAGCAAAACGCACAAAGCCAACGTTACAACCAAATTTTACCAAAGAGAATTCCAGCCCGTCCCTCCAAAACACATGGACAGAAAGACTTTGCAGCAAAAATGGAAGATTGGATACAACTGATAGCTACACTCAAACCATTGTCATGATAATTCCAAAAAAAAACCTACTTTTGCGGCTGACTAAAATGCAAATTAAATAATAATGGCGAAGATTTCTGAAAACACGAAAAAAGAGGTACTGGACATAGTTTATAACTTTTTTGCCGACGAATGTGAAGTTGATATTTCATCATTGAATGAAAACACGAATATCATCAAGGATATCGATGGTGATTCCCTGATGTTTCTTGAATTGATTGAGATTTTCAAGAAAAAATACAACCTCGACATTGAACTCAAAACCATCGGAAAATATGCAGTGAAACACCCGGTGCAAACTATAGGTGAACTGATCACCATGCAACTGCTTATCATTGAGCACGAAAATAAAATCCTGGAACTGGATAAATAACCATTCACTCCATTGTGACTGAAAACCCCGTAGCATTTGTTTTTCCTGCATTTGTTAATGAATATCCTGATGATCTTTTGTCAGATTATCCGGCATTTTCAAGCCGGTTCAACCTTTTGCTCGGAATAGCAGCAGCTATCATTGATCCGGAACTCATCTCCTTTGATGTTCATTCCCATAACTTTCTGGAGGACGAACTGCGTACCCAGTTGATCTCCTATATTATCAGTTGTTCCTATGCGGATGTTCTCAAAGATAATGGGATTATGCCCACATTCAGCGCGGGCTACAGCATGGGGATCTATGCTGCAGCTTATGAATCGGGCTCCATTTCCTATGAAGATGGCCTTTCACTCATCTGTAATGCATTTCATCTGTGCTCATTAGTTAACCGTGAACGGTGCTATGGAATGGGGTCGATTATCGGGCTTAACAGAAATGACCTCGATCTCCTGATCGGAGATAACAGGTCAGAGGTGAAGATCACCAATCAAAATAGCGGGTATTCGTTTATTCTTTCCGGTCCGCTTGATCAGATCAACAATCTCCTGGAATTGGCAAGAATTGAGGGAGCGTTGAATACTCGGTTATTGACGACAACGATACCCTACCATTCATTGTTTCTTGAAAAAACCCGGGAGGATTTCGGGAATGTACTCACAGGAATGGCATTTCATCCCCCCACAACTTCATTGGTTTCTGTCATCGACCAATCTGTACTGAAGGATGAAAATTCGGTTGTGAAGGAAATCGTCAGAAACCTGTTTACTCCGCTGAATTGGTATCAGACGCAGTTAAAGATGCAACAATTTGGTGTCAAAACGTTCATCGAATGTGGAACTGGAAAAGCATTGGTGAAGAATGCGAAGTTTGTGGAGGGGAATGCTCATTTCCTGCCGGTACAGAAAATATTATCAGAAAAAAATTAACCACGGATTACACAGAATACACAGATTGGAAGAAAGGAATTTTCTAAATTAGGTCCCTGATTTCATCCCCCTTTATGCAGAACCTGGTAACCGGCATGATCACTATCGCCGTTTGTATTGTCTTATATTATCTTGCATGGAGAAAATACAAGCGGGAAAAATATACAATAGCCTTCATTTTAGTCCTGACCGGTGGCCTTTTTCTCAGGGTTTACACGGTATCAGATTGCTACCTGCATGAATGGGATGAAAGATATCATGCCCTCGTAGCCAAACACCTTGTTCAACATCCGCTGCAACCTACCTTGTATGAAACACCTGTCATTCCTTATGATTTCAGATCCTGGACCAATAATCATATCTGGTTGGAAAAACCACCGGTACCACTATGGCTGATGGCCTCCTCCCTGGCAGTTTTCGGATATAATGAAATTCCTGTCAGGATCCCCTCACTGATCCTCTCCACTCTTGCAGTTTATCTTACGTTCCTGCTGGGAAGCATTTTATTTAACCGTAAAACAGGCTTGGTTGCAGCGTTCCTTCATTCGATCAACGGGCTTCTCCTTGAAATGGCCGGGGGAAGGATCTCCTCCGATCATGTGGAAACGGCTTTTGTGTTTTTTATTGAACTTGCTGTTCTACTATCTGTTATATCAATATTCCGGAAAAAAAGCTACCTGATCACATTTCTTGCCGGGATGAGCATCGGGCTTGCCTTCCTGTCGAAATGGTTTCCCGCATTCATCGTATTCCCGGTCTGGATTTCAATGGTCATCGTATCCAAAAGGTTTTCCATTCCGGAGATCCTTAAACACCTGTCATTACTCGTACTTGGTTGTGCGATCATCACTCTTCCATGGCTGGTCTATATCTTCCATCAATATCCTGATGAAGCCGGCTGGACGATCCGGAAATTTCTTTTTGCCTGGTCAGAAACCATTGAAACACATAGCGCACCATTCTGGTATTACCTTAATTACACCGGTATTGTTTTCGGGGAACTCATTTATGTTCCCCTTTTATTCAGCTTTTATTTTATTTTCAGGGAAAAGTCAAAGAAAACGGATGCATTGAAGGTTCTTTCAACCTGGTGGATCATTCCCATGGTTATCTTTTCATTTGCAGTAACCAAGAGGCATACCTACCTGATGATCGCTGCACCGGCATTCTTCCTGATTATTTCCTGGTTCATTTTCTACTTACGATCCGTATCCGTCAGATGGAAATACCATTGGGCAGGATATATCATCGCTGTTTTACTGATCATTCTTCCCGTCAGATACACCATCGAACGAATAAAACCATTTGAGCAACGGGATAATAACCCTGAATGGGCAAAGGAATTACGGTTATTACCGGGCAGGATACCTGAAAAAAAGGTAGTGATCTTTAATTCTCCGAGACCCATTGAAACGATGTTCTATACTGATTTTACCGCATATGATATAACACCTCTCAAAGAAACAATGGTAGAAATAATGAGGAAGGGATACACTATTTATGTTTACGATAAAAATAAATTGAAGAAAGCAGACTTAACCGGTTTGTTTCCTCCTGATCCTCAGTAATGTCCTGAACATCGGTTCCTGAAGATTTTCATTTTTTCTAAGCTCCAAGGCTTCTTTGATCATTTCAGACGAGGGTGATGATGCCAGTGCAGGGATGCAATTGAAACGGGTTTTCGAGGCTTCTGAAATCATCCTGTCAAGTTTCTCCTTTCCAAGTTTCTCTGAAAAGTAATAAACAGAATCCGCAAGGAGTGACTGCTCCGGGAGGATCAGCCCTTTCTCCAGGGCGATGCGATACAATGGGGTTCCAGGGTAGACCCTCAATCCTGCATTCATATATACCAGATCCAGCGGATCGATGAAATGGTCAATAAAGTCAATAGTTTCAGCGAATGAATCTTCATCTTCCCCCGGAGCCCCAAACAGAAAAAACCACATTGTCGGGAGGTTGAATTGCCGAAGGAGAATCGCCATCCGTTCGATCTCTTTCAAACCAAACCCTTTTCCAAGATGCTTAAGTACACGCGGAGAGGCGCTGTCGGGAGTAGCATCGATCTGTGTAAACCCGGCCTTTATCATCAGCTCAAATAATTCAGAACCGGTATGACATGGATTGATGCCCATGGTCCTTAACCTGACTTTTATTTTTTTCCTGATGATGGCCCGGCAAATTGCTTCTGCATGACCAGCCGGGTCATTGAATGTTGAATCCACAAATTCAAACATCACATCTCCCAATCTGTGATGGACTTCTTCAATCTCGTCAGCAAATTCGCCAGGAACTCTGAGGCGATACTTCTTCCCTTCAATTATGGGATAGGTGCAATAAATGCAATTATGAGCACAACCACGTTTCGTTTGTATTGAATAGGCTCCCCGCTGCCTGTAAGGACTAAAATCGATAAACCGGTCAATTCCCGGAAATTTGATTCCATCTATCTGTTCAAACAATGCTGGTACTGAATTTTTGAAATTTTCATTTGCTCCTTTATAATAAAGATTCGGGATGCCATCCAGATCATCATGATGATCCAGTGCAGATAATAGTTGAGAAAGGACGACCTCTCCTTCGCCGGAAATCCCGAAATCAGCACCAATAAGATTCATTAATTCCTGTGGAAAGATGCTGAAACCACTTCCTCCCAGAATCAATGGGACCGATGTAACTTTTTTAACAGGCTCAATAAAATCAGAGATGATCCTGTCGATATAATAGATGTGCCTGTCCTGGACGATGTCATCGATATTCCTGATGGAAAAGCCGATATAATCAGGTTTAAATTCCAGGACTACTTTGGTGAGGTTATTTCCTTCATCAAATACTCCGTCATAAATTCTGACCTCATAATTATTCTCCAGGTGAGCAGCAAGCAAGCACAGTCCCAGCGGAGGTACCGGATAGGGAAGCTTCTCTATGTTTGTATTTACCAGTAATACTCTTTTCATCTCTGATTCTTCAATAGTACCCACCCCGACCTTCGGTCTTCCCCTCCTTAATTTTAGGGAGGGGATAAAGGGGTGGGTACGTTCAGATTACTTCACTCCCTTTCTTAATCAGCCATAAAGAGCCAACCCTCTGATGAAATTCCTCATATGGAAGAATGGTTTTCATCACAGAATTAAAGAAATTATATTTCCTGTAATCAAAATCGACGATCTGCTCCTTTACTTGCTGATGATAGACAGTGCCCGGCATGGGTGTAAGGATGGTATAACCAGCATAAACCACCCGGTTCCGGTCGGCATATTCTTCCAACGCTTTAAAATCATCAAGGGTATAATCATTTGGGATGACATAATTTCCCCTCACCATGATAGCGTTTTGTTCAAAAACTCCGATGGCCTCCTGGTTAAAGTGAGCAGGAGATTTTTTGTTGTACTTTTTCAATTCCTTATCGCGAAAGGATTCAAAACCGCAGATGACCACTTTTAATCCTCCTTTGGCCAGCTTCTCAATCAGGGCAGGATATTTTACAACAACATCCGCACGGATGTCCATGATGAAGGTTTTTCGGATCCCCTCTTCCCTGATCCTGTCAAACAGCAGATTGATGAAATCAATATTAACGATGGTATTAGCATCGGCAAACCTGACAACTGGATAATCATCAAGTGATTTCAATTCGGTAATCAGACTTTCCACGGTTCGTTGGTAATACCTGCCCCTGAATTGGGTCCATATCGAGCAAAAGGTGCATTTGTAAGGACAACCGAGTGATGTGTAAACATAGGTAGAGGGGAACGGGCTTCCACCGACCTTATAGGTTTCGATCCATCGTTTCAGGTGTTTCCTGTCGGGAGCAAGGTAACCTGCATTGGAATCGTCCATTGGCTGCGTATTTCCCGGCGTTTTGATAAATCCCTCTTCGGTATTGCGATAAATGCCCGGGATGGTGGCAATATCTTGCTTCTTTTCAAGAGCGGTTATTACATCCCTGAAAATATGTGCACATTGTCCGGGTATCATAATATCCAGTGCAGGATTGGAAAAATCATCAGGGCAGAGCGTAGCATGTAAACCACCTGCAACTGTAATTATATCAGGATGGAACTGCTTGGTGGTTTTAACTATTTCAAGGGAAGCCTCAAACTCAGAAGTGATAACCGTTACCCCTACCACATCCGGATTATGGATTTCCAAAAGGCGGGTGACCAGTTCCGGTAATGGAGGAGTCTCAGGGTTCAGGTCATATTCACCTTTGGTATCAAACACAACTACGTCATGGTCTTTCACGGCTGCAGCAATGGTGAGCAATCCGATTGGCGGACCGATCAGCTTTTTATGAATGAACGGCTTTGCTTCTTCAGGAGCAAATTTCAGGATATTATTCTCAGGAGAACGTGGTGGATTTATCAGCAGAATTTTCATTCAATAAGGCAGATATGTATGTGTCGGGCAAAGGTAGTCAGAAGTGAGATTCGCGGATTTAAAAAAAACGTACTTTTGTTCAGTTTCTAACTTCTCTCTCAAGATCAGTGATGCACGATTTCTCAAGAATCCGGCGCAACTTCTCAGAACTGAGATGCTGTGTTATCATTCCTACATACAATAACGACCAGACACTGGAAATGGTGATCGAGGATATTCAGGGTTACACCCCTTCGATCATCATTGTGAACGATGGATCTACTGATAATACACCGGCTATCCTGAATAATTATCCGCATCTCCACATCCTGAATATTCCTGAAAACAAGGGAAAAGGCAATGCACTGAGAACAGGATTTCATTACGCCATAAAAAATGGTTTCCGGTATGCCATTACCATTGATTCCGATGGTCAGCATTTTCCTGCGGATATGCCTGATTTCCTGGATTGGATAAGGAAGGACCCCGATTCATTGATCATCGGGGCAAGGAATATGGATCAGTCGGAGGTTCCTGGTACCAGTAGTTTCGGCCACAAATTCTCCATTTTCTGGTACCGGATCGAAACCGGATTGAAAATTCCGGATGTGCAATCGGGGTTCCGGCTTTACCCGTTAGAGAAGATCGGGAATATGAAATTCTATACTACCAAGTACGAGTTCGAGGTAGAAGTTTTAGTCAGGGCAGCTTGGAGAGGTATTCCCATTCTGTCGCTTCCTGTGAATGTTTATTATGCTCCTAAGGAGCAAAGGGTATCGCATTTCAGGAAATTCAGGGATTTTGCACGGGTCAGCCTTGTGAACATTATATTGGTTCTGATGGCAATCCTCTTGGTGAGACCCATTCAATTCTTTAAGGACCTCAGAAAAAAGTCGATCCGGCAATTTATTCGTGAATATGTCATCGACAGCAAAGATTCCAACCTGAAGATCACTTCATCGGTTGCCCTTGGTCTTTTTGTCGGAGTCCTCCCAATTTGGGGATGGCAGATGATGGCAGCATTCGGATTATCCCACTTTTTAAAACTCAATAAGTTTGTTACTCTTGCAGCAGCGAACATAAGCATACCACCATTGATCCCGTTCATCATTTTTTTAAGTTACTTCTCCGGAAAGTTGATCCTTGGACCATCAACTTCACATCTCGTATACTCCCCCGGATTATCAATCCGATGGATCAAGGAAAACCTGCTCCAATACCTGGTGGGTAGTTTTATTTTTGGTTTATTCCTTGCAGTCATATTGGGCGCAATAACTTATCTCCTGCTGCACTATTTCAGGAAAAGAATACCTGGCATTGTCAAAGATTAATTTTGTAACAGTTCTGAAGAGAGGAAGTAGCCTGCTATGTCAAATTTTTTTATCCTTCTTTATCGGTTCTTCCATCGCAACAAGATCCTTTTTATTATTTTTAATTTCATATTACTTTCATTTATATTTTTTTTCGCCTCCCGCATTAAACCCGAAGAAAATATATCACAGGCTGGCGGAGACAATTCAAGCAAGTATTCTTTTGAATACGTCGTTCAACATTTTAAATTTTCCGAAAAGCTGATCATTCATTTTCAGCAGGCAGATACGTCACTTGAAGCCGCTCCAGGAATGCTGACTGCTGCAGCGGATTCCTTTACCAGGAATCTTACCAGAAACTTTGACCGTTCTTACATAGCATCCATTTCGGGCAGAGTTCAGGATACATTGCTATCCTTTTATTTTACATTCTTTCACGACCATCTTCCGGTTTATCTTGATTCTGCTGATCTTTCCCGGATCGACTCATTGCTCACCCCCGGATCCATAGATAACTCCTTACGGAATGGATATAAGATGCTGATCTCTCCAGCCAGTTTTGCACTGAAGAACATGCTGAAAGACGATCCGCTGGGCATTATTTCGCCTGTACTGAATAAAGTGAAGTCCCTTAATGTAAGTGACAATTTCATCCTGGAGAATGGGTTCATAATGACTTCCGACAGAAAGCACCTGCTCATTTTTGTGACCTCCGCCAATCCTGTCAATGAAACTTCACGGAATTCGAAACTGGTAAAAGGAATTGATGCCTTTCTTAAAAATATAGCTGCCAAATCCAACGGAAAAATCAAAGCCGGCTATTTCGGAAGTACAGCAGTGGCTACTGGAAATGCCGACAGGCTTAAAAAGGATATTTTTCTTACACTTACTATTGCAATTATCTTTATTTTTCTTTTTATAGGATGGTATTTCCAAAGTTTCAGGGTCCCCATTCTCAGCTTTCTTCCTGCGTTATTTGGCGGCGGTTGCGCACTTGCCATTCTTTACCTGGTGAAAGGTACGGTTTCAACGATAGCGCTTGGAGTGGGGTCGGTAATTCTTGGATTGATCGTTGATTACGCTTTGTATATCATCAACCATTTCAGGAAGAAAGGAGATATTGAAACTGTATTGAAGGATTTATCGCTGACTGTCTTTCTTTGTTTCCTCACCTCCGCGGGAGCATTTCTTTGTCTCATTTTCCTCAGATCAGGGGTCTTGCATGACCTGGGTTGGTTTGCCACCCTGAGTGTTGCAGGTGCTGCATTTTTCGCTTTGGTAATATTACCCCATTTACTTGGAAAAAAAGATCTTGCCGGAGATTATCAACCACGTAAAACAATTATTGATAAGTTTATATCCATTCCTTTTGAAAAGAAGTATTGGTTGATCAGTGGATTTATCGTAATGGGCATCCTCAGTTTCTTTACGATGAAAAATGCCGGGTTTGAGCAGGACATGATGTCGATGAATTACCAATCAGGGGATCTTCGTCAGTCAGAAAAAGAGCTTGATAAAATATCCAATGTTTCCCTGAAAAATGTTTATCTCGTTTCTACCGGTAAAGACCTTGATGAAGCCTTAAGGAACCATGAAAAAGTGGAAGTTACGTTTCAATCACTTAAAAACAAAAACTTTTCAATTCAGTCATCCGGGATTGGAACCCTGTTACCGTCTGATTCTGTTCAAAAATCCCGGATCCTTAAATGGAATGAATTCTGGACAGGGAAAAAGAAGGAAGAGCTGAAGAAGAACCTGCAATCCATCGGGATAAAATACAAATTCAGGTTGAATGCATTTAACTCTTTCTTCCAATTACTAGACAAATCATTTACTCCGCTTGACGAATCCGCTAAACATACGATCAAAACCGCCTTTCTGGATGACTGGATCAATGAAACTCCGGGACCGGCAATGGTTACATCAGTAGTGAAGGTGAAGCAGAAGGACAAGAAAGAGGTTTACCATGAATTTTCACGGATCCCTGGTCTGATTGTTTTTGACAAGCAGTTGATCACCAATCGTTTCGTGGAAAATGTAAAACATGATTTTGACCTGCTTGTAAAATACTCCATGCTTTTCGTCACTTTATTACTGATCCTTTCCTTTGGCCGGATCGAACTGGGATTGACTGCGGCCCTGCCAATGTTCTTCAGTTGGTTGATCACGCTTGGATTCATGGGGATTACAGGCACCCGGTTCAACATATTCAATATCATTATCTCCTCTTTTATTTTCGGATTGGGGGTAGATTACAGTATCCTTATGATGCGTGGGTTACTCCAGCAATTCAAATACGGTACTGTCGAGATCGACACCTACAAGAGAGCCATCCTTTTATCATCAATTACCACGCTGATTGGGGTTGGGGCATTGTTTTTCGCAGTCCATCCTGCATTGAATTCCATTGCACTGATTGCAATCGTGGGAATTGTTTCTGTAGTGATGATCACGTATATTTTCCAGCCCATCCTGATCAACTGGTTCCTGATGAACCGGCTGAGAAAGAAAAGGCACCCTGTTACCGCAAGGATCATTGTCAAAACACTGGTGACCTGGGGCAACATTGTTCTGATAGCAATTATCATGGTACTGATCAGCCCGATGCTCTTCAATCTGCTACCCCTTCCGAAAAAAAAGAAGCAGTATTTGTTCCATTATATTTTTTCCAGGCTTTGTGAGGGTTATATCCGTTTTACTTTTCCAACAAGTCACCAGATTTATAATCCTCATGAGGAAAACTTCCAAAAACCGGCGATCATCATATCCAACCACCAGTCATTGATTGAAACCCCTTTATTTCTGCGGTTTTATCCGAAGATCCTAATCCTTACAGGCACCTGGGTCTATAAATCACCGCTTTTTGGTCCTATTGCCAGGCTTGCCGATTATTTCAATGCTGATTTTGGTGTTGATTCCCTTCTTGAAAAGCTCCGTGTAAAGATCTCAGAGGGTTATTCGATCCTGATCTTCCCTGAAGCACATCGCTCGGATGATCAGCACATTCAACGATTTCACAGGGGTGCATTCTACCTGTCAGAAAAATTGGAACTCGATATCCTGTCTGTTTTGGTTTTTGGGACCGGGGATTTTCTACCCCGCAATACCTTTTACGGCAGGCCAAACACATTGCGCATGCGGATATTTCCGCGCATACGCTTCGATGATCCGGCCTTCGGAACCGGTGTATCGGAGAGAACACGTATGTTTCGCCGGTTCTTTATCGAAAAATTCAATGACTTCAGAGTATCCGAAGGCAATAGTAAATATTACCGCCGGAAGCTCATCCTGAACTATGTTTTCAAAGGACCGATCCTGGAATGGTATCTGAAAACGAAATTAAAACTTGAAAATAACTATTCGATCTATAATGAACTTCTCCCGCGAAAAGGTGAGATAATGGATATTGGTTGCGGATACGGGTTCATTTCATATATGCTGGCAATGACATCTGAAGATCGTATCATTACCGGGATCGACCATGATCCGGAAAAAATCGCAGTAGCTGATCATTGTTTCTGTAAAAATGAGCGAATGCATTTTATCTCCGCAGATATTACAAAGGTCAACATTGAAAAGAAGGATGCATTTATTTTATCCGATGTCTTGCATTATTTACCTGAAAATGAGCAGGAAGGGTTATTGCAAAGATGTATTGAAAACCTTCGTGAAAATGGAGTAATCCTCATAAGGGATGCAGATACTGGAATAAAAAGGCGTCATAAAGGGACCCGTTTGACCGAATTTTTTTCTACCCGTTCCGGATTCAACATGACAATGAATGTGGACAAGAAACTCCATTTCACATCGAGGGAGATGATTGAGAATATCGTATCACGCAATGACCTTCAACTGGAGATCATTGATCCTGAAAAACTGACCTCTAATTTGTTTTATATTATCCGGTTTGCAGGAAAATCTGCTGATAAGGTTTAATAATGAAATTGAACCTGTTTTTCCATTTTTTAAGAAATTATTACCCAATATTCCGATATAATACTTATTTTTCCATTATCTTTGAAAAATAATATTTTCCCAGGGAAGATGAATAATAAACGATTTTCACAGGAAGTTCATGTTTTTCATGGGCGAATTGCACCGGAGAAGGCAACACTGGTAGGCTATGGTGCAATCATTGAGCGGCTGAAACTGGCTGTACCGTTTCCTCAACGATTATCCCTGATCAGCAATAAAAGGCATAGTTATGAAACTGAAGAATGGAAGGTTTTTTCATCAAGGAATACCTTTGAAAATACACTTCTTAAACACATTGTCTTTGCACTGAAATATGAGGGTATTAACCTTTTGTTTTTTAAAAAATTGTTTGAGAAAATTTCAAAGAAGGAAGTCATAACACTTATCCTGATGGAATATACAAGTCAGTATATGCGGCGGGTGTGGTTTTTATATGAATGGCTGATGCAGGACAAGCTTCCGATCGCTGACCTGAAGATTAAAGGTTTTATTCCGCTTATCGATGATGAAATGCAATATGTATCTCCTGTGAGCATCAATTCGGGCAGACATCGTATCAAAAATAACCTGCCCGGCACTTTCGGTTTTTGTCCACTCATTTATAAAACTCCAAAACTGGAATCCTTTATATCCGAAAACCTTTCCGAAAAAACCAGGAACGTTCTTAAAGGTATACACAAAGATATTTTATTGCGAACATCCGCATTTCTGTTATTACAAGACTCTAAAGCATCTTTTTCTATAGAAAGAGAAAATCCTACCCCGAACAGGGCAGTCCGCTGGGGCAGGGTGATCGGGCAGGCAGGGAGTAAATCTCTCAGCAAGGAAGAGCTGCTTCGCTTACAGCAAATAGTTTTGGAAAACAGCAAGTTTGTACATATGGGTTACCGTACTGAAGGCGGATTCATCGGGGAACACGACCGAACTACGGGGGAACCCATACCTGAACATGTCTCAGCCCGTTATCAGGATGTCGAATCCCTGATGTCAGGATTGCTGGAAACCGTAAAGCAGATGGAAAACGACCAGTATCATCCTGTTTTGGCTGCTGCATCAATCGCTTTTGGGTTTGTTTTTATTCACCCGTTTACGGATGGGAATGGAAGGTTGCACCGTTATTTGATTCATCATATTTTGTCGATGATGAAATTCACACCACAGGGAATTATTTTTCCCGTTTCGGCAGCCATTTTGAAACGAATAGATGATTATCGGAAGTTATTAGAAAACTATTCACATCCCCTGCTTGATTTTATCCGGTGGAAAAAAACACCCGATAACAATGTTGAGGTACTTAATGAAACCATTGATTATTACCGGTATTTTGATGCTACAACATTGGCCGAGTTCCTATTTGAAAGTGTTGATCACACGCTCAAAATAACTATTCCTGCAGAAGTTGTCTACATGCAAAAATTTGATGCAATGAAAGTTTGGTTAGACGACCGTTTTCAAATGCCTGATAAAATGATTGCACTGTTAATTCGATTTTTGGAACAAAACAACGGTTCATTGTCCAAAAGGGCGAAAGAGAAAGAATTTGCCGGTCTGTCTGATCAGGAAGCAAAGGAAATTGAGGAAAAATATAAGATGATTTTTAACTAGCCTGATGAACCACTGCGACATTATCATTATAGGAAGCGGACTCGGCGGGTTACTTTGCGGATATATCCTTGCAAAAGAAGGGAAAAACGTCTGTATTCTTGAAAGGAATCCCCGCCCGGGTGGTTGCCTGCAAACCTTCCGCAGGAATGGGGTTGAATTCGACACTGGCGTTCATTACCTGGGAGGGCTTGACAAGGGCCAGGTGCTGGAGCGTTATTTCCGTTATTTCGGTCTGATGGACAGAGTGGATTTTGAACGGCTCAATGAAAACGGGTTTGATATTATTGCATTCGATGACACCGAATTTCCCATTGCCATGGGATTTGAGAATTTCAGGGAGCAACTTCTCCTCCATTTTCCATCCTCAGCGACAGCATTACTTCGATATACGGAAGGACTTGAAAAGATCAGCAAGGCGTTTCCCCTTTACAATCTTGAGGTTCCTGCAGATCACAGGGAGGATATTTACCGCGAACGATCAGCATTTACCTTCTTCAGCTCTTTTGATGCCGCATCTCCCAATGGATATGATCTTTCCAAAGTTCTGGCCGGAAACAGCTTCCTCTATGCCGGGGATCCGGCAACTACCCCGTTGCATGTTGCTGCACTTATTAATCATTCCTTTATCTCCAGCGCCTGGAGGCCGGTCGGTGGCAGCATGCAGATAGCTGAACACCTGGTTAGGGAGATCCAAAAGATGGGAGGAACCGTATTAACAAACAGAAATGTCACCACCATCCATCCCGGGAATGATCGATTTACCCTAAATACGGGATCAAATGAACTATTTATCTCTGATCTCCTGATAGCAGATACCCACCCTGCTGCAGCATTGAAAATGATCAATCCTGGACTGGTAAGGAAATCATATCGCGACCGGATCATTGGCCTTGAAAAAACCACTTCTTCATTTGCTTTGTATATCGTTACAAAAGAAAACTCATTCCCGCAACTGGACCATAATGTTTATTTCCACAAGAAGAAACGGGACATCCTTTCATCAGGAGGATCAGAATGGCCTGATCATTACATGCTGCAAACACCGGCTTATTCCGGGGTTAGTTCATCTGCAAAAAGCATTGTGGTGATGACCACGATGAATTTCAGGGAAGTTGAAAAATGGTCGGATACAATTACCGGGCAAAGAGGTTCTGACTATGAGGAATTTAAAAAGGAGAAAGCGGAAAAGCTGTTGGACCTTGTCGCCCAAAAATTTTCCGGGATCCATTCCTGCATTGATTCGACAGAGATTTCCACACCACTTACCTGGCGCGATTATACAGGAACTCCGGAAGGATCAATGTATGGAATACAGCGGGATTGGCATGATCCTTTGCGAACGACCGTCCTTCCAAAGACCAAAATTCCGGGGTTATTCTTTACCGGGCAAAATACAAATCTTCACGGGGTTCTGGGGGTCACTATCGGGTCTGTCCTTACCTGCAGTGAAATCATTGGGATTGAATACCTGTTAAAAAAGATACGCAATGCAGGATAAAAGACCCAAAAGAAGAAAAAAGGGACCCATTGTTTTACTGGTAATGGCTGTGATCATATTATTTCTCCTGCTGGAATTTCATTTCATTACCCACATCGATCCCCCAAAAATAATTAATAAAGAGGCGATTGCAAAGAGTGTTGAAAATCCCGAAAATGATTTTTATACGTGTGGAAATAACTGGTTAAAGAAAAACAGATCAGGACTGTGGGAATTATATCTTGAAGGGGAACCTTTTGAAAGAGGCGTTATAAACGGAAAACTGACAAAAGATTTGATTGCCAAACAGGAAGATGCCTTTATCGGACAGATCAGGGAAATTGTCCCATCCCCTTCCTATCTGAAGTTTTTAAAATATTTCATTTACTGGTTTAACCGGAACCTGGATAAATATATTCCTGAAGAATATAAGCAGGAGATCTATGGTATTTCATTGTCAGCTTCAGAGAAATATTCATTTATCGGTTCCGGTTACCAGCGAATGCTGAACTATCATTCGGCGCATGACATCGGGCATACCTTGCAGAACCTGGGACTGGTCGGATGTACTTCGTTTGGGGTATGGGGAAAAAATTCCAGGGACAGTTCCCTTTTGATCGGCCGGAATTTTGATTTTTATGCAGGCGATAAATTCGCTGAGAACAAGATCGTCTGCTTCGAAAAGCCAAACAAAGGATATCCTTTCATGATGGTCACCTGGGGAGGGATGATCGGTGTCGTTTCAGGGATGAATGATCAGGGATTGACCGTAACGATCAATGCAGCAAGATCTGACATTCCATTATCAGCCAGGATGCCTGTTTCCATTCTTGCAAGGGAAATACTGCAATATGCAAGGAATATCGATGAAGCATATAAAATTACCCTGAAACAGCAGACCTTTGTCTCTGAATCCTTCCTGATCGGTTCAGCCATTGACGGGAAAGCGGTAACCATTGAAAAAACACCTTCTCAAATTGCACTTTATGATCCCAAGAAAGAATATATCATTTGTGCCAACCATTTCCTGGGAGGTATCTTCTGTAAGGATCCGAAAAATCGTGCTGACAGGGATGAAAATGCATCGTGGTACCGTTCTAAAAGGGTTCTGCAGGATATAACCAACAAAGTACCCATGAATCCCAGTGATGTTGCTGCTATTTTGCGGGATCAATCAGGAATGAATGAATTTTCTATCGGTATGGGTAATGAGAAGTCGATCAACCAGCTAATTGCACATCATTCCATTATTTTTGAACCGGCAAAAAATCTTGTATGGATCTCTACAAACCCCTGGCAACTGGGTTCCTATGTTTGCTATAACCTGAATAAAATATTTCATACATTTGCAAACCTGCAGCATAAGATTGAAATCACTGATGATGATAAGATTATTGCTGCAGATCCCTTTCTACGTTCAACTGATTATCATCATTTCCTGAGATTCAGGGAGATGCGTAAAGTCATGAATAAATTGGCTGAATCTGGGAAGGATTACCGGGTACCTGGTTCTTTCATTCGTGAGTTGATTGACAGTAACCCGGAGAATTACGAAGTGTACGCAATGACCGGGGATTATTACCTGCGATTAAATCTGCCTGACAGTAGTATTGGTTATTACAGGAAGGCATTGAGAAAAGTGATACCCCGATGGAAGGAAAAAAGCCAGATCATCAGGAAACTGGCTGACTGTATGGTTCAAAAAAAAGAAAAAGAAAGAGACGAATGAAGTTCAAACTCATATATCCCCGTTGGGAAAAGCTCGTAGGTCAGACTATATTTAACCTGCCACCTCATGGTCCGGTGGTCATGGCAGCGGAAATACCAAAAGACGTTGAGATCGATTTCACGGACGAAAACCTGGAAGATCTTGTCATTGATGACAGTCCTGATTTTGTAGGAATCTCCATGATGCTTACCACCCAGGTTAAAAGAGGGTGGGAAATTGCTGATCAATACAGGAAACTGGGAAAGAGGGTGATTTTTGGAGGAATTTCCACCATGCTTCACGCCGATGAAACGCTACCACACGCCGACTCCATTTTTCTGGGTGAAGTGGAAGGCCGGCTGGGCAAAGTTTTCAGCGATTTTCATGCGAATAACCTTCAGAAGGTTTACAATTTCCTGAATAACCCGCCCGATATGTCCCTTATTGGCCCTGCACGACGCGACATTCTCAAAAGAAACCTATATTATCACAAAGGGTTCCGCATGGTAGACCTCGTTCATGCTTCCCGTGGCTGTATTTATGATTGCTATCCGTGTGCTGTCCGTTATCTTGGTGGACGCGGTTTTCGTCCACGAAAGCTCGATCAGTTCATCGAAGAGGTTGCCCAGATTGATAATAACCGCCTGTTTATAGTCGATAACTCACTCGCACTTGATACTGAATGGGAAAAAGAGCTTTTCCGGGCTATGATCCCATTGAAAAAGAAATGGGTCAGCCATACAATTGAAGATAAACCGGAAGTACTTGAACTTGCCGCCCGGGCAGGCGCCTGGTATGTGTATCAGGCTGTTTTCGACACGTCCGACTATATAAAAAACCGGATCAAACAATATCATGACTATGGTATCGGCGTAGAAGGCACCATCCTTCTCGGGCTGGATAACCAAACGGAGGATGATATCAAGCGGTTGATCGATTTTCTCCTTGAAATTGAACTTGACCTTGCCGAGTTCACAATACTTGCCCCTTTCCCCCACACCAAGGCATATACCGACCTCCGAAAGCAAAACCGTATCTTTGATACAGACTGGAACCATTACAACGCCGGTAAAGTTGTATATTATCCGAAGAACATGACCCCGGAAAAATTGATGGAACTTTACAATTATGCATGGGATACCTTTTATAAGGATGAACCTCAGACACAGAAAATGTTCAATCTCCTTAGTACAGTAATGCAGCGGGAAAATGACGATGGAACTTACCAACCACGCCGCAGAGATCTCATTGATGAGAGTTTTGGGAAAAAGATCAAATGGTTAGAAGAATAATGCAAGAAAGGCAATAGGCAGCAGGCAATAAACCATATAACGAAATCCGTAACGCTTAGCACTTAAAACTTTTAACTCACAAGTTCACCAATTCACCAGTTCACAAGTTATTTTCTTATGGAGATTACCTTTGGATTTAACAAATACATGGAAAAGCATTACGACTTCAAGGGTTTGTGGGATAGTCCATCGCGTTGTGGATTACGGATAATTAACCGGAAAGATGGAAAAACGCTGGTGATTGTTACAGAAATATATCGTCAGAACCCGGGAACGGCAATTACCGAATGTATTGCTCCTTTGGCCATGCAGATACTGGAAGAAAAACATCTTTCCCCGGAAGAGTTGATAATCATAGAACATGCACCGGATCTGAAAAGCAAGCTTTCCTTTAACGGCGAAACATTTGACCTTGTCAGTTTTAAAATGGATACCGGCCGGTTCACGAATCCGCTATGGACAAGGCTTTCAAAGGAACAGGTCGACAAAATGATGGAAGAATAATCTTCCGTAAAGATCTTTCATGAGGTATACATTTTTCTCTCCGGGGATAAAATCCAAATTTATTTTCATCAAAAAACTGGTGTTTTGTCTGTGTAAACTTTATCAAATCAATATATTACTTCTATTCCTCCTTTTCTTTATTGCGACACCATCTTTTTCCCAGGTTTACCTGCGCCAAACCATACGTGGTACTGTTACAGAAAGACAAACCGGCTCTCCCTTGCCAGGCGCAATTGTTATACTTTCGGGCACTAACCCTCTCATCGGAACCTCAACTGATTCGAATGGGGTTTTCAAACTTAATAAAGTACCCGTTGGGAAGTACCAGCTTAACGTTACTTTTCTCGGATATGCACCTTATTTATCAGAAGTATTTTCCGTCAACAGCGGGAAGGAAACCATGATGACCATTGAATTGAATGAAATGGTTTATACTTCAAAGGAGATTGAAGTAAAGGCTTTCTATAAAAAAAATGAGTCGATCAATAAGATGGCCACAGTAAGCATCCGTTCTTTCAATACGGATGAAACCAACCGCTATGCCGGTAGTTATGGCGATCCTGCACGCATGGCGGCAAATTTCGCAGGGGTTACTTCCGGGATTGATAACAGGAATGACATCATTGTTCGCGGTAACTCTCCCATGGGCCTCCAATGGCGGATCGACGGGATGGAGATCCCTAATCCGAATCATTTTGCTGCCGTGGGAACGACGGGTGGACCTGTTACCGTGATTAACGATAATCTTCTGACAAATTCTGATTTTCTGACAGGGGCCTTTCCTGCCCAGTTTGGTAATACCATAGCAGGTATTTTCGACATGAAAATGCGCACAGGAAACAATGAAAAGCAGGAATATTGGGGACAGATCGGGTGGAACGGTTTGGAACTGGGCGCTGAAGGACCCTTCTCAAAAAAATCCGGGGCCACCTATATCATGGCATATCGATATTCCTTGCTTGATATTGTCAATTCACTGGGAATGAAACTTACTGTTGTTCCGAAATACCAGGATCTCAATTTCAAGCTCATCTTCCCGACAAAAAAAGCCGGGACTTTCCAGGTTGTTGGTATCGGAGGTTTGAGTTACATAGAACTCTATGACAGTAAGAAAAAACAAGGAAGCTGGACATTTCCTGCACATGGTGAAGATCTCTCCAATGGGTCAGATATAGGAACGCTGGGTGTCTCGAACATCTGTTTTTTAACTAAAACATTGCGGTTGAATACCAACCTGTATGTTGTCGGTTCCAGGGTATATACCCGAATTGACACATTCTCTATAGCTTCACCCGAGCTAACCTTGTGGGCAGGAGAAAACTCCTCCGAATGGAAATATTCATTTTCCACACAGATAGTGAAGAAATTTTCTGTAAAAAATACGATTGAATCCGGCCTTTACCTTGACTGGTATCACATGCATTTTACCGACAGTATAAGGGTTGGAAGATCTTTTCATGATAACACCAATTTCACGGGTGATATGCAATTGATTCGTGCCTATACACAATGGCAGCACCGTTTTTCAGATTTTTTCACAATGACCGGCGGCATTTATTACCAACATCTTACATTGAACAATAGCATGTCCCTGGAGCCCAGGTTTGGTTTTGACTGGATCTTCGATCAACGACATTCACTGAATTTTGGGGCAGGCCTTTACAGCCAGATGCAACCCAGGGTGATCTATTTTGTTCAGGCACAATTACCTGATGGTTCTTACGAACAATCCAACCGGTCACTCGGCTTTACCCGTTCCGGTCAGGTTGCCGGAGGGTATAATTACCTCCTCTCCCAGTACCTCAGATTCAAACTGGAAGCTTACTACCAATACCTTTACTCCATCCCCGTTAAAGCCTCAATTCCGCCGTATTCTCTGATCAACCAGGGCCATGAGTTTTTTGTCGACCGACAGTATAGCGATAGTCTTGTTAATCAGGGAACAGGCGAGAACTATGGACTCGAACTTACCTTTGAACGGTTTTTTAATGGTAAATATTTTTATTTGTTGACAGCTTCCCTTTTTAATTCCACCTATAATGCCTTTGATAATATCAACCGAAGTACTTCATTCAATGGAAATTATGTACTTAATGCAATCGGAGGATATGAGTTCAGGATCGGAAAGCGAAAGCTTGGGATCCTGTCCATCGGCTTGCGGGCTACATGGGCCGGAGGTGATCCATATATCCCGTTCAATGTGGATGAAACAATTGCTACCGGCCGGCCTGTACCATACTGGCAACATGCTTTCAATTCCCGTTACCCGGAATATAAAAGAGTATCAGTTAGGTTTGGGATCAAACGTAACCGGAAAAATCTTACCATGGAATTCATGCTCGATCTTCAATACCGCACCAATTATACAAACATCTATTTACAGCGTATTGATGTGCTTTCCGGGCAGGTTTACAACTATTTCAAAATGGGTTTCTTCCCAATGGGAACCTGGCGGATCCAATTCTGAATATTTTTCTGTTGTTAATTACTAAACAATGCAGAAAAACTTCTAATTTTGTTGTTTTAACGCTTTTCCTATTTATTCATTCAAAATAATTTCCACGTAATATGGCAGATGTAATAGTTGAACCTATTGAAAAATATGGACTTCGCCAACAGGCAAGACCAAAAGTTCTTTTCTCAAAGATCGGAATCGTCGGATGTGGAAGTGTAGGGCAGGATTTAGCCATTACAGTATCCAAACATGGTATTGAAGTTATCTTTCTTGAACTTTCCCCAGAACTTATCAGACATTCCCTTGACGAGATCGGAAAAGGGCTGGATAAGGAGATCAATCACTGGGGTCTTACTCCAAGTGAAAAAACCGCTATTCTTTCAAGGATTAAGGGAACGCTTGCATATGAAGATTTTCATGACTGTGAAATGGTCATCGAAGCCATTAAATCCAAACAAAGGGAATCAAGCCTGGAGATCCGCAAGGTGGTTTTTAAAAGCATTGAAAAGTACGTCAGCCAGGAGTGTATCATAGCTACGAATTCCTCTACACTTGTGGTAACTGAATTATCTTCGGAACTTCAGCACAATGAGCGATGTGTGAGTTTCCATATCTCTACCACCGCTCCCGGCGCCAGTGTGGTTGAAGTGGCAAAGGGCCTGTACACAAATGAGGATGCCTTTGAAAAAGTAATGAAGTTTGTCAAACTTTTGGATAAAACAGCTATTCCTGTAGTAGAGTCACCTGGTCTGATCAGTGTGAGGCTTTTCGTTGTTCTGCTGAATGAGGCTTGTGAGACGATGATGGAAGGAGTTTCCAGCATGGACAAAATAGATCTTACTATGAGGCAATGTTTCAATATGCCCCTCGGACCGTTTGAATTTGCTGATAAAGTAGGACTGGATAAGGTATTGCGCTGGATGGAAAATCTATACGGTGAATTTGGCCTGTCACGGTACATCGCTTCTCCACTGATCAAGAAACTGGTGAGGGCAAATAAACTTGGCCGGATGTCGGGTTCAGGATTTTACGATTACGATAAGGAGGGAAATAAGATCGTTGAAGATACATGTTGTTGAAAAACCTGATCATTTTTTTCTCAAGGTTGTTGAATTATAAAAAATGTACAAATGAATATACTCATCTTAAATTGTGGAAGTTCATCCATCAAATACCAGCTTTTTAATATTGAACAACAAGCACTGCTTGCAAAAGGAATCGTTGAGAAAGTCGGTTTAAAGGGCTCTTTTCTCAGGCACGAGAAGCAGAATGGTGAAAAAGTTCGGCTGGAGGGTGAGGTGATCGATCACCAGATCGGAATTGAGTACCTCCTTGGTATCCTGGTCAGTAAGGAACATGGTTGTATTAAAGAACTCTCTGAGATCAATGCTGTTGGTCACCGGGTTGTCCATGGAGGAGAACGGTTCCAGGAAAGCAGCCTGATCAACGAAGAGACAATCAAGAATGTAAAATTATGTATTCAATTGGCTCCGTTGCATAACCCACCCAACATAAAGGGTATCCTTGCAATGCAAACCCTTCTTCCTGAAGTTCCCCAGGTTGCTGTTTTTGATACAGCATTTCACCAGACCATGCCGGACCATGCTTTTATGTATGCAATTCCTTACTCCTTATATAAGAAATACGGTATCCGCCGGTATGGGTTTCATGGAACAAGTCATTACTATGTTGCACGACGGGCATGCGAGATCCTGAATGTCAGCATCGAAACCCTGAAGATAGTTACCTGTCATCTTGGGAATGGATCATCCATGACAGCCATCATGAATGGAAAATCAGTCGATACCTCCATGGGGCTAACCCCAGTGGAAGGACTGATCATGGGAACCCGTTCCGGCGATATGGACCTCGGTGTACTCACTTTCATGATGGAGAAGGAAGAGCTGAGCATTGGTGTTGCAAATACCCTGGTGAACAAATTCAGCGGAATGTTGGGTGTGACGGGCGTTTCATCGGATATGCGTGAGATCGAAAAAGCTGCAGAAAACGGGAATGAGAGAGCAATTCTCGGATTAAAAATGTATCGTTACCATATAAAAAAATATATTGGGTCTTATGCTGCTGCAATGGGAGGATTAGACCTTATCATCTTTACCGGAGGGATCGGGGAGAATGACCCGGTTACCCGGGAAGAATGTTGCAAAGGTCTTGAATTCATGGGCGTTGAATTTGACAGCAAAACAAATGCAGGCGTCCGTGGAAAAGAAATAATTCTCAGCACTCCAACATCCAAGGTAAAGGTGATGACCATCCCGACAAATGAGGAGATGATCATTGCCGAACATACATACAGGATAGTGTCACAGATGAAATAGAGTCAAGTATTAGAATGGATTATTTATCTTAAATAAGGTCACAGCTTAAAGAAAAGCGATATGAAAAAACAAATGCTTCTTTTTGTCGCCTTTCTGTTCATCATTCATTCTCTACAAGCACAGCAATCCAATCATTTTACCCTTAAAACCAACCCCCATACCTTCGATTTTGTAAAAGCGATCCCTGCCGATCCCGATGATATTTTTTGGGATAATCGATTTGGAGCGACAGCCCTGTCAGGAAACGGGGATCTTCCGGTTTACGCCAGTGCCGTTGATGGAAACAACCTTTATTTTGCAGGGGATTTCCTTTACGCTGGGGAACTCATTGTGAATCATATTGTCAAATGGGACGGAACCCATTGGTCAGCACTTGGATCAGGGATGAATGACAGGGTTACAGCCCTGACAATAAATAATGGGATCATTTATGCGGGGGGATGGTTTACCACCGCCGGTGGAATACCTGCAAATCATATTGCCAAATGGGATGGTACCCAATGGTCGGCATTGGGAACAGGAATAACCGGTGCTGACTGGTGGACTACTGTTAATGCGATCGCTTTTATCGGAAATGACCTGTATGCAGGAGGTGATTTCAACCATGCCGGAGGAATCGCAGTCAGCAACCTGGCAAAATGGAATGGTTCGCAGTGGTCAGAAGTATCCGGTGGTGTGGAGGGTGTCGTCAATACTCTTGCAGTTCTGGGAACCGATTTATATGTGGGCGGTGAATTTGGGTATGCCGGAGCTTATCCCGGTGGAACTTATGCAGCCTGTATTGCCAGGTACGATGGTTCACAATGGTATCCATTGGGTAGCGGAATGGATGACTATGTTTTGACAATTACTTTTCATGGAACAGACCTCTATGCTGGAGGATTTTTTACAACTTCCGGAGGAATAGCCACAAATTACATTGCAAAATGGGATGGTTCTCAATGGTCCTCGCTCAATAGTCCTATGTTTGGACCAGCAGATGAGACTTCTGTCCATTCCATTGCCTTTATCGGAAATGATCTGTATGCCGGAGGGAGTTACTCCATTTCAGGACCCGAATACCCTTACGACCTGCAGAATATCGCTAAATGGAATGGAACAAAATGGTCTGAATCGGGAATGGGATTCCAGGGGTACGATTGGTACACTACCGTTTATACACTTGCACTGGTTGGAAACACCTTGTACAGTGGCGGGTATTTTTCAAGATCCGGTGTTAATTATCTTCACAACATTGCAAAATTCAATGGTACTGAATGGCTGCAATTCGGCAATGGTTTCGGCGAGGGAATGGACAACCAGGTTACTTCATTGGCCGTTATCGGGAATGATCTTTATGCTAGCGGTTCATTTACCCGGGCCGGTGATATAGCTGCGAACTATGTTGCCAGGTGGGACGGAACGCAATGGGGTCAGCTGGAGGGAGGAGTCTCTGGTGATGCTTATGCGTTGCTGGCGGTTGGAACAGATCTTTATGTCGCAGGATCCTTCCGCCTCGTTGGACCATACCCTAACGATATTGAAGTAAATAGCATTGCAAGGTTTGACGGAGCTCAATGGCATTCAATGGGTACTTATCCCAACTTCTGGACCATGTTGTCATTAACCAGCCATGGAAGCGATATTTATGCCGGTGGCAATGTGGGATATCTTGACAAATGGGATGGTACACAATGGACGAGTGTTGGCGGTGGAACGAATGGTTATGAAGGAGTGAAAGCCATGACATTCATGGGAGATATCCTTTATGCAGGGGGTGATTTTACCCAGGCGGGAGGAATTGATGCCAGCCGGATTGCAAAATGGGACGGAACACAATGGTCAACTCTCGGGAGCGGGGTGAACGGACAGGTTCGTGCTCTTCTTGTTTACGGAAATGATTTGATCGTTGGTGGTGATTTTACTATTGCAGGAGGTAATCCTGCCAAATATATTGCTAAATGGGACGGATCGCAATGGAGTGAATTCGGAGGAGGTATGGACAGCTGGGTCAGGTCCCTGGCCTTAATAAAAGGAGAACTTTACGCAGGAGGCAGCTTTACGAAAGCAGGGAATGACAGTATCAACAGGTTTGCAAAATGGACCGGCAGCCATTGGGAAAAATTCGGGAACGGAATGACCCCGAGCCAGTGGGGAAATCCAATCGTTCAAACCATTGTCCCAATGGTTGATGATATATATTGTGGCGGAACTTTCGAGGTAGCAGGCGGAAAGCCATCTTCCTTTATTGCAAAATGGCTCAGGTGGCCGGTTGGAATGGAAGATCCGGGAAATGAACACAAATCTATCTTTGATTTACAGAACCAACCGAATCCATTCAACCAGACGACAGTTATCAGTTGGCAGTTTCCAGCCTGCTTGCCGGACAGGCAGGTTTCCAGTTCCCAGTTGGCAGTTTCCAGTCAAGTTGTTTTGAAGGTCTATGATTTTATGGGAAAGGAAGTCAGAACCTTGACAGATGGTGAGATGGAACCAGGTGAACACCAGGTAACTTTTGATGGTTACGGGTTGCCGGCAGGAGTATATTTTTATCAGCTTCAGGTAAATGGAATCGTAGAAACAAAGAAAATGATAATTTCACCACAATAGACACATCAGAACACAATAGAAAAGCACAATAGAATCTATGTGAACCCTATGTGCCCTATTGTGCCTAATGTGGTATAAAGCATCAGTTGTGAAAAAACTAATTCTCATTTTGCATTTTGCATTTTGCATTTTGCCATTTGCATTTGCGCAGCAGTACGGCTGGATCGACCTGAGCCCCAATATCCCCGACAGCAATAATATTTATAAAAGCCTTCGTGATGTGTACTTCATCGGGCAAGAGGGATGGATATCCGGAGGATATTATACTGATGCAAAGATCTATCACACTTCGGATGGGGGGCTGACTTTTACCAGCCAGCCTTTGCCGGCAAACACACTTGGGAACGGGATGAGTATCGCTATGCGTAGCCTTCAGGAAGGGTATTTTGTGACAAATAACGGGCATGTCCTTCGAACCCTGGATGGAGGGAATAGCTGGATGACCATAGGTACAGGATTAGGATTGCTTTACTCAATATCCTTTCCTCCATTACCGGATACCTCAGGATATATTTGTGCAGGATCAGGCGGAAAGGTTTGCAGGGTGACCGGTAATACTGTTACCATAGAATTTACAACTCCGGCAACCTTAACTTCCATTGTTTTTCCTGTAAATTCAACGGATGGATGGGTCTGCGGGGGAACAGTGATACGTCATCGAACTTCTGCCGGATGGCACCCCGATCAGAATTATAGTACAGGAGAATGGTACAACGGAATTCATTTTGTCGATAACCTGAACGGGTGGTCAGTTGGTGTCCCAAACTGGAAAGGCAAACATGGAACAATCATTCATACATCGAATGGAACAGACTGGATTTTTCAGACTGATCCGGATACAAACAATCTTAATGATGTATTTTTTCTGAACACCCAGGAAGGCTGGGCGGTAGGTAATGAAGTTATTTTGCATACGACCGATGGCAGTGTAACATGGACAAAAGAACCCACTTCAGTTACAGATAGTACCCTCCT
This sequence comes from Bacteroidota bacterium, assembly GCA_026391355.1. Taxonomy (GTDB): domain Bacteria; phylum Bacteroidota; class Bacteroidia; order Bacteroidales; family FEN-979; genus CAIYUC01. The sequence continues at coordinate 26,196 of JAPLDH010000051.1, forward strand.
TTTATCTGTATTTGCAGTCAACAACCACGAGGTATATATAACCGGCCGGAAATATGGAGCAAACTTCAATAGGGCATTGCTTCTGAAGTACACACAGGTAAGCGGCATCGAAGACAAGTCGGTGGTGGATTTTACGGTGTATCCGAATCCAGTACAAGATAACTTCAGAATGCAAGATACAAAATGTAAAATGGTGGATTGTGATATTGAACTTTTGGATCTATCCGGCAGGAAAGTGATGAAGGTTTTTAAAGGAAGGATTCCCTCTGATGGGAAGGAGTTTGACATGAGCCACCTTCCGCCGGGGATCTATTTCTGCAGGATTTCAACATCGAATTCGATCGTTACGAAGAAAATTGTAAAACTATAAAAGCGAACCACAATAGACACTTAGAACACAATAGAAAAGCACAATAGTAACTATGTGAAACCAATATGCCCTATTGTGTCTAATGTGGTAAAATGTCTTCAGCCATGAAGTTTATGAGACTGGAAAAAAATCGTATGGTACCGGTAATCAGAAAAAAGAGTTGAAGCCGGGGGAACACCGCGTAACCTTTGATGCATCGGGGCTGTCGGCAGGGGTTTATTTTTATCAGCTTCAGACGAACGGAAGTGTTGAAATTCGGAAAAGGGTGATATGTAATTGATTTTTTTTAGTAAAATTTTTCTTTTTTAATAAAGTTCATATCTTTACCATAGTTAATCGATCAAGGATTATCCAACAAAAAAACAAAAACCATGAAAACGTTCCTTCCTTCATTCAGGACCATTTTGTATATGGTCGCTTCTTTCCTGATCGTCTTTACAATCGGTTGTAAAAAAAAGAAGGATGATCAGGTTAGTAATACAAAAACACCCCTATGGGTATATAACACTCAAGGTGATCCATATAACTCAAAACCTTGTGTGTCAGGAGATAAAGTAATTTTCTGCGTGTCGAATGATTCCGGCTCTATTGGAAACAATGTTCATTGTATCAATCGTAACAACGGGGAATCCATCTGGAAATGTTCGGATTCCCTGTCTCAAGGGATTATCAGCAATCCGATGGTGTATAGTGATCTGGTCATATTAGGCGGCATAAACCCCCATTCGCTTTATTTGAGTGATGGAACGCACGCCTGGAAATACAGGGATGATCTGATGGAGCATTCACTTTACGGCAATCCCCTGGTGGTTGGTGATGCCGTGTACTTTACAAGCTATATATCTGTTACAAAGCATGCTGCATCCAGCGGAGCTTTAGTATGGGAGACAGAAGGAGACAGCGTAATTTACTATAATCTGCGTAATTCAAGGATGGTATTTAATAACGGGAAGCTCTACTTTGGTGACGCTTCCTATAACAGAATGACTTCGTTTATTGAAAGTACGGGGCATGTTGAATGGTTCCTGACATTTGAAGGTGCATTTTCCAATATACCTGCCGTAACCGACAATGAGATTTTTATTGGCGTTCAGACTTCAGATATCAATACCAAAACGTTGCGCTGTATTAACTTAACGGACCAAACAGAAAAATGGGGCGTGAAATTAGGTATAATCTTCTCCGATGTCGTTGTTGCAGGAGATAAAGTTTATGCTATCGGGATGACAACCTTATGCTGCCGCTCGGTTGCCGATGGATCATCTGTCTGGTCACACCTTATGTCGGCCGGGGCAAACAGTGAACCATTGGTTACCGGGAATAAGATATTTGTCGGATACGGCAACGGACTACTCTGCCTTAATGCTACAACAGGTGAACTTCTTTGGGAATACAAAACAGCGGCGGGCCAGGATGGAAAAGGATTCAGCAGCCCCACCCTTGATGGTGACAGGATTTACGTTTCCTGTGCTGATGGCAATGTTTACTGCTTCAGTGTCGATTGACCGGCGTTCTGTATTTATTATTCATCCTCAATTGAATACAATTATTCCTGGCGTTGAAATAATCTATTATATAAAAATTAAAAAAATCCAAAGACCAAAAAGTATGAAAACATTTTTTCGATTGTCCGGTGCTGTCTTAATGATAGCTGTATGCATCTCCTTCATTGTTTCATCAGGTTGTAAAAAAAAGACCGACAACAATTCCAACGACAAGTGCCAGTGCTGGAATGAAAACTGGCTTATTGGTACCTGGGAAGGTACAACCCCTTCAACCATTCAGCCATTTGCCAATAAAAAAATCAGGATTGTATTCAATGAGGTTAATCTTGAAAACAATGACACTGTTCAGGGGAGTACCAGTAAAACATGGGCTTATAGCGGTACATTTACATGGGATGTCGACAGTGCCGCCTGGAGCATGAATTTCGTCCATACCCTTTATCCGCAGCCCGGTTATGACATCATTATCTGGGGTTGTATCAATTATGTTCAAGCAAATATAACGGTGAATAATGTTTCAATAAGGATTGGCGACACAATACAGGTAGATCCATACCATACCATTGACCTGGACTGGGGGCCGTTCAATGGTGGAACCGGTGCAGCACCAACTTATATAGACCTTTATGGCGATATAGAACTCGATATTAATGGCGTGGTTCACAGAGCTGAATATCCTCCTAATGAAGGTTCTATGATCAGGTTGACAAAGAAATAGTTTTTTCGAACAAGTTCAACCGAATCTGTTAAGTTATACAGCAGTTGGTAATTATTATTGCCTATTGCCTGGTGCCTATTGCCTGGTGCTTATTGTCTGGTGCCTTCTTCTTCCAATGACTAATCCCAAATGGCTAATTGCATAATTTTCTTGCTTTGATTGACATTTGTCCGTATTTTTGGAAAAAGATTGAACATCAGCCTGTCTCAATGAAGCAACATCTTAACAGATATTTTCGCAACATTGCTCTGTTTTTTTTATTACTTGCCTTCAAACCATTTCCGGGATTTACAGAAGGTATCAAACAATTAATGCCTGACTCGACAGTTTCCTCCGCTGGACTTTTTTTCGATAATAGTTATGGTGTCTGGTATACCAATTTCGGACTGATCAATTGTCCGGCAAATTACAGGTTAAATATTCATGTCAGTAATGTAGGGGAATATATTCTGTTTGGTCTTAAATCACCTGTAGGCGGTTTGACATATAATCTGAGAAAGCCCAACGGAACCATTGTACTCACCGGGTTGTGTCCCTATGCCCCATATGCTAATGGGTTTATCCATTATTTTCAACAGGCCATCATTGGCCCCTTTCCTTCAAACGGGGGTTACACCCCTCTCAGTTACCATGTAACAAGTATCAGTGATACAGGAGATTACTACTTTGAAATTACCAACCTCCTGTCTTATGAACAGGAAATTTTTGATTTGTGGGATTTTCAGATAGTTTCCGGGGCACATTATCCTCCTCTTACCAGCGATACCATAAATGGGCGGGTATGGTCCAAATCATGGCAGATGTATGCCGATCTTGCCGAATACAGGACTTTCAATGCGAAAGTCTTTGTTTATTCTGATGATAGTATCGTTACCAAACTTCGTTTTAACAATGGACGTGTCGGCGCAGTTACTATTTTCTGTAACCAATATGGTTGTTTGAATACCGGTGTTTTTACTACCGACAGGATGTCGATGGTTACAAACACATACAATGCTTTTCCCGGTATCGCACAATACAAAGTCTTTCTGAATAATCCGGATCCATTGGTTTATCCTAATGGAGTATATGGGCAGGTCATTGGAACTCCCTCCATGATACCCGACCCGAATTATGCGATTTGCAGCGGAAGAAAAGTCATCGTACTGAATGTTAATAAAACCGGGAAACTGGAAATTGGTATTTCATTTCCTTATGGGGGATCTTCAACGAATGTCACCCTTTATTCCAATGTTGTACCCGGTATCAATAATATTCCCTGGGACGGGAAGGATGGCACCGGAACTTTAGTTCCCGACGGGACCCTTATCACAATTACCATCAAATACATGAATGGCCTCACAAACCTCCCTATATGGGACCAGGAACAAAACCCCAACGGATATTTTATCTCCCTGATCCGGCCGGTTAATACTTCCGGCCAGGTACCTTCAGTATATTGGGATGATACAAATCTTACCGGTTATAATGTCTGTCCTTCTTCTTCCGACCTTGCAGGTTGTGTGTCCGGTACCAGTGGTTGTCATAGCTGGTGGGGAAATGATTGTCATGATAAAATGATCAATACATGGTGGTTTGGAAGTTCGAGTACAATCACTTTCACTTCTATTTTTAAAAGCACACCTCCTCTTGCTACCGGGCATGACGGTTCCCGATGCGGACCCGGAACAGTTACCCTTCATGTGACGGTATTACCACATGAAACAGCCGACTGGTATTCATCCCCGGTCGGAGGAACGCCTTTACTGACAGGCGATACCACGTTTATCACACCATCCATCAGTACCACCACCACTTACTATGCAGTAGCAAGGAGCGATTCCTCGATCTGTGTAAGCGCTTCAAGAACGGCGGTGGTAGCAACGATCAAGCCGGTACCGGTGCCCACTATTACAGGACCTGCGGGTATTTGTGCAGGGGCTTCAGGTGTGAACTACACTACCGAAACAGGAATGTCAGGCTACTCATGGAGTATCTCCTCCGGTGGAATCATCACAGGCGGCACGACTACGAATACTGTTACAGTCACCTGGAACACAGCAGGCGCCCAAACAATCAGTGTTACATATACGAATAGTTCAGGGTGTGTTTCTGTTCCTGCCATTAAAACTGTTACAGTTAATCCTTTGCCTGTTCCAACCTTATCAGGTCCTCTGGCAGTATGTGCCGGTGCAACAGGGAATATTTATTTTACTGAACCAGGGATGTCTGGGTATAACTGGACCATTTCCGGAGGAGGCATAATAACCTCGGGGAACGGAACCAATTCTGTTATTGTTACATGGAATACTGTTGGAACACAGACCATCAGCGTAAGTTATACCAACGGGAATGGTTGTACTTCAGTTCCGATTGTAAAGAATGTTATTGTCAGTCCTCTGCCTGCACCGGCCATTTCAGGTCCGGTATCTGTTTGTATCGGCTCTTCCGGAATAACCTATTCATCCCAGGCAGGAATGTCGGCTTATATCTGGTCAATCTCAGCAGGAGGTATGATAACAGGGGGCAACGGGACAAATACAATCACGGTTACATGGATTTCTGCAGGTTCTCAAACTGTCACCCTCATCTGTACCAATGGAAGTGGTTGTACATCTCCGCCGGCGGTGATCAATGTTCTGGTATATCCTTTACCGGTTCCCACGATCAGTGGACCATTAAACACATGCGTGGGAAATACAGGAGTAATTTATACAACTGAAGCTGGAATGTCAGGGTACTCATGGACGATCTCCTCCGGGGGAATCATTACCGGGGGGTCAGGAACCAACTCCATCACAGTTACATGGAACAATACAGGGTTACAGACGATCAGCGTAAGCTATACAAATGGAAATGGATGTACCTCTGTTCCCACTGTAAAAAATATCACGGTCAATCCCCTGCCGGTTCCGACAATTTCGGGGCCCATCCAGGTTTGTGCCGGAACTGCCGGAGTTCTGTACGTTACAGAGGCCGGAATGTCCGGTTACCTCTGGATCATTTCTTCAGGAGGTATGATCACAAACGGTACCGGGACAAATACAATTACTGTTACCTGGAACAATAGCGGACCTCAGAATATTACCGTAGTTTATACAAACAGTTCAGGATGCACTGCATTACCGGTGACAAAGTCTATCACTGTAATTCCATTACCTGTTCCCACCATTACCGGTTCACCGGGAGTTTGTGCAGGTACGATCGGAGTCATATATTCAACAGACGCAGGAATGACGAATTATACCTGGACCATAACCGCAGGGGGCATGATAACCGGAGGAGCAGGAACGAATACAATTATAGTTTCCTGGATCACTGCCGGAAACCAGATTGTCTCCGTTTCTTATACGAGCAGTAGCGGCTGCACAAGTATCCCTGCATATAAAAATGTCAGCGTTAATCCATTGCCTGTACCGGTGATTACAGGTCCTTCTTCTTTTTGTTACACCGGCCAGGGAAGCACCTATCATACACAAAGTGGAATGTTAAATTATTTGTGGAGTGTTAGCCCCGGAGGATCGATAATAGCAGGAGGTGGAACAAACGACAGTTTGATTACCGTCATCTGGTATATTACAGGAAATCAGAATCTGAGCGTCACTTATACCACTGCCTTTGGTTGCACTGCGATAAACCCCACGGTTTATAATGTCCTGATCTTTCCTTTGCCTGTCCCGACTATCTCAGGTCCTGAATTGGCCTGTGAGGGTTCTTCCGGAAATGTATATACCACAGAACCCGGGATGACAAACTATCTGTGGACGGTATCTTCAGGAGGTACAATTAACTCAGGAACAGGATCAAATTCAATTTCTGTCACCTGGAATAACACCGGTATGCAAAACGTGACCGTAAATTATACCGATCCAAATAATTGTACATCGCCCAGCCCGGCAAATTATCCTGTTTCGGTAGATCACATCCCATTCCCGGCAGGAAATATCGCAGGATTATCCCCGGTATGTGCCGGTGTACAAGGGCTTACCTACTCAGTACCAGACATTCCTTATGCCTTATCCTATCTATGGTCAACACCATCAGGCGTTACAGTTGTTTCAGGAGGAAACACGAGCTCCATCACAGTTAACTTTGCTGAGAATGCTTCCTCCGGTGATTTCATCGTTTACGGAACGAATGCTTGCGGAACCGGTCCTCCTTCCCCACCCCTTCCCGTTATTGTAAATCACAAACCAAAAGCATCCGCTGGTCCTGACGAAACAGTTTGTGAAGGAACGAGCGTTACCATTCATCAATCCAATGCCTCAAATTACCAGTACCTTTTATGGACGAGCACAGGACAGGGTGTACTTTCAGGTAGTACCACCCTGAACCCTACCTATACCCCTTCTGTTCATGATACAGGAATCGTAAGATTAACCTTAACAGCTTTTGCAGCTCCCCCCTGCCCGGACGATTCCTCCTCGATGACCATTCTTTACAGGCAAAAACCTTTGGTCAATGCAGGACCTGATCAGTCAGTCTGCGGCTTAATTCCTGTTCCAATGACAGGTTCCTCCGCTATTCATTGTAAATCCTGGAACTGGATAACATCCGGTTCCGGCACATTTGATGATCCTGGTTTGCTTCATCCTGTTTATTCTCCCGGGAATGCGGATCTGCTGGCAGGGCAGGTCATCCTCTCCATAACCGGTTCAGATGAACCATGTACGTTGAGAACGGACTCTATGATCCTTATCCTGAATAAAACCGTAACAGTTGACGCCGGTACTGATGATTCCATCTGCGAAGGAGAAGATTATCCAGTTAATTCAGCCACTGCCCTGAATTTTGTATCCCTGACCTGGTCAACATCCGGCTCAGGCACCTTCAGTGATCTTCATATCCTGAACCCGGTATATTCTCCCGGATCAAGTGATATTTCCGATGGTTTTGTCATGTTGACCCTTTCAGCCATAGCAAATACACCTTGTCCTGTCGTATCTGACTCAATAAGGATCCGCATTTCAAAGAAACCCTCTGCTGATGCAGGTCCTGATATTTCAATATGTGCAGGAGAGGGTATGGTCCATATTTCAGATGCCGGAGCCCTGAATTACAATGCAATAAACTGGACCAATAACGGCCAGGGACAACTGACAGGTGCAAATACAATATCACCGACCTACTTCCCTCCTCCGGGTGAATCGGGAGAAATATTACTTATCATGAATGTCTCAGGAACCGGAAACTGCAACAGTGCCATGGCCGGCGATCAGATGAAAATTGTGATCCAGCCGTCGATTTCCATCCTGACAAATAAAGCGGATACCATTCCCTATAATTCATCAGATACATTATCAGCCATCATCAGTGGCGGATCCGGAGATTACCAATACACCTGGGAGCCTGGTTCATTGCTTATTGACAATTCAGTGTCGGATCCTGTAACCGTTACGCTTACCGGTGACACACTGTTTATCCTTTTTATTAAAGATCTGGTGACTGGCTGTACTGCTACCGGCAACGTTCGTGTTCATATAACTTCACATGAAATAACCGAGAATTGCATCGTTGTTTATAATGTTCTGACACCCAATGGCGATGGAGCCAATGACCGGTGGATCATCGATTGTATTGATAACTTTCCTGTAAACAAAGTTGAGATCTTTAACCGGTGGGGAGATCTGATCACATCTATTTCAAACTATGATAATGTAACCAGGGTATGGAATGGCGAAGATAAACATGGAGATATTGTTCCGGACGGAACCTACTTCTATGTCATCACCATCAAAGATGCAAAAACCCTTACCGGATGGGTGTTCGTGAGATCAGGTTCAAAATAATTTACCATTGACCATTTGGTGAAAAATTCAAAAACATTTCTCCAAGTACATCCATCCCCTGTCAGCAAGTCTTTGAATACCGCTATCAGTCAACGATCCTTGATCTCCTAATCCAGGATAAATACCTTTATTTGGCAGCTAACTATAATGGATTGATCGAAATGGAATTGTTACCATCACAAAGGTTGTCATTCTTTAGCTGTTTTTTTTTTATTCTCCACAGAAATACGTAAATTTAATGTAACAAAGGTAATATGAATTAACCCGTGCTTTAGAGATAGCCTTTCATAGTTATCTTCTATTTGAAAAAGAAGAATATTCATAAATGTTTGCATTCACAATAGATGATTTATTATATTTGCGATCAGTAAATCAGCAAATAAATGAAGAGTCTGATAAAAACGGTTATTTTCGATCAACAGAAACCCGGATGGAGCAAACGTTTCATCAAACGCAGCATACCCGATGGCATCATTGAAAGTGAATCAATTGTTGTGATCTCTGGTATCAGGCGTTGTGGCAAGTCAACATTGCTCAATCAAATCAGAGTTGAAAACAAGGAGCGTGACTATTATTTCAACTTTGATGATGAACGTATAATTCATTTTGAGGTAGATCATTTTCAACTACTTCATGAAACATTTATCGAACTTTTTGGAGTTCAAAAGACATTTTATTTTGATGAAATTCAAAACATTGCCGGTTGGGAGCGTTTCGTAAGGCGGCTTCATGATGCAGGTAACAAGGTTATTCTTACAGGTTCAAATGTTAACATGCTCAGTCGCGAATTAGGTACCCACCTCACAGGACGCTATGTACAGATAGAATTGTTCCCGTTTTCATTCACAGAATTTCTTAGTTTCAAACAGTTTACTTATGGCGAAAAGGACTTCTACAGTACTGAAGGCAAGGTTGAACTGCTCCGGTATTTCAACGGCTATTTTAATACGGGTGGATTCCCTTTATATGTCAAAGAGGGTCGCGACGATTACCTGAAAGCATTGTATGAAAGTATTTTATACAAGGATGTGTTGGTGCGCAATAAACTGGTTAGTGAAAGGGAACTACTCGAACTGGTTAATTTTCTGGCAAGCAATGTTTCCAAACTTACATCTTATAATGGATTGACAAAAGTGACAGGCGTAAAAAATGCCACTACCATTAGGAATTACCTGTCTTTTCTGCAGGATACTTACCTTATTTTTCAGATCAGCAAATTTGATTATTCTTTGAATAAGCAGATACAAAATCTAAAAAAAACATATTTCATTGATAATGCCCTGGTACGTCGCTTAGGTTTTATGTTTTCAGAGGAAAAAGGACAACTGCTGGAAAACATCGTTTTTCTCGAACTTCGGCGAAGGGGATTTGAAATTTTTTACCACAGTAATCGCTATAAATGTGATTTTTTAATCAAGCAGGGAATTAAGATTGTGCAAGCCATACAGGTTTGTTATGCGTTTGATTCAGCCCAGACCAAAACGCGTGAGCTGAAAGGAATACTGGAAGCAATGGAGGTTTATGGCCTCACCAAAGGACTGATATTAATGCACGATACCACGGAACAAGTTATTGAAGAAAATGGTTTGACAGTAAACATTTTGCCGGTCTGGAAATGGCTTCTTAGATATGAAAGCAGGAACCTTATTATTTGAAGCAGGAGTTATCAGCTATTTTGAAGGTCTTCCTAACCCGGAAGATTATTGTAATTTATTTTTTACAACCAACTGGAACGAAGAGTATCACTTTACAAAAGAAGAAATCATCTATTCGGTTCAGAACACCTGGTATTTTATCTCTGCTTATGATGAAGATAAGATGGTTGGCACAGGGGCTATCATTTCTGATGGTATTCATCATGCCTTGATTGTGAACATGATCGTTCATCCGGATTATCAATGCCGGGGCATCGGCACACAAATTCTGAAACTCCTGGTGAAGAAATGCAAAGACCATAGAGTAAGGGATATTCAACTTTTCGCCGCAAAGGACAAGTTTCCCTTTTATATGAAACATGGTTTTTCTTTCCGGCCGGATGATGCTCCGGGAATGCAGCTTAATAAAATGTAAAATGTAAAATGCAAAATGCAGAATTCAAACTGCTAAATTACTTTTGACTTTTGCCTATTGCCTATTGCCTATTGCCTTTTTCACTAATGACAAATGACTAATGACTTTATCCCGTTTTTAGTACCTTCGCCCCTTGAACATGGTAATAATGTCTGAAGATATCCACTTCCACTCCCTGCCTCCTGTCTGGTTCATACGGATGGTTAATCGTTTCCGACATTGCCTGATCTCCTTGAGCGATCACCTGTTTCCGGCAAGTGTTGTGTTATACGAACAGTTTCAGGTTTATTGGCTTCTGCCCTGTATTAAAGTGGCTGCCGAACTGGATATTGCCGGTATCCTGAAAAAAGGACCAAAAACATTAGATGAGATCGTTTCTATGACCGGAACCCACCGCGAATCGCTCTTTCGCATGATGCGGGCGCTCTGCAGCCAGGGGATTTTCAGAAAACAAAAAGATGGACGATTTGTCAATACCAGAAAATCAAAGGCATTAACGCAAGGAAAAAACTCGATCCGTTATATGTTGCTTCACCACCTTGGAACAATTAATTGGATTCCCCTGGGTGACCTTTCCTATTCTGTCAGGACCGGAAAAAATACCTTTTCCAGAATATACGGCAAAGGGATCTACGATTTTCTCTCTGATCACCCCTCGGAATCTGCTTTGTTCGACAAATCCATGACAAATCTGACCAACCTGGCCATTGAACCCATTCTGAGCGCCTGTGATTTCAGTAAAAATAAAATCATCGCCGATATCGGTGGAGGCGAAGGTCTTCTCCTTTCCAGTATTCTCCATAAACATACACATTTAAGAGGGCTCCTCAATGACCTCCCGGAAGCTTTGAAAAATGCGGAAACAACCATTGCTAAATACAATGTGAGTGAAAGAGTTACAATTACACCTGGAAATTTCTTCGAATCCGTCCCCTCCGGAGCCGATGTTTATATCCTTAAAAATATCATTCACAACTGGAATGACGAAAAGGCCGTTGTGATCTTATCAAACATTAAGAAAGCCTTACCAGTGGATGGAAAAATATTGCTGATAGAGATGATTATTGAGGAGGACAATTCTCCTTCCTTTGGCAAACTGATCGATATCCAGATGATGACATTTTTTGATGGCGCCAAAGAGAGAACCCTGGAGGAATTTCGCCGCATAATAGCGGATTCTGGCTTGAGGGTCAACAGAATTATCCCAACCATTGCTCCTGTCAGTATTATAGAAATGACCCATCCAAAATAAGAAGGCAATAGGCAATAGGCAATAGGCATTAGTAATTTTGAGTTTTGCAATTTGACTTTTGAATTAATAGAGAATTCCTGCATTCCTAAATTCCTTCATTCCTGCATTCTTCTTACCTTTGCCGCATGCACAAACTTATTGCAGCCTTTACCAAAGAGATCCTTATCCTCTTCAGGGATATTCCGGGATTGATCATCCTTTTCCTGATGCCGGTGATCCTGATCCTGATCGTGACCGTTGCCCAGGAAAATGCAGAGAAAACAATGAAAGAGACCAGGACCCTGCTTCTTTTTGCCGATGAATCACATTCTCCGGCCTCGAAAGCCATTGAGCAGAGTCTTGCCGGTTCAGGCTTTTTCAGTCTGATCCAAACAGTCAGTAATCATCAACTGGATCATAAGTCTGCCTATGACCTGGTCATGAATGGTGATTTCCATTATGGAATTATTATTACCCCTCATGACTCAGCCATTCAACTGCTGGTAGACCCGACCCTGCAGGAAGCATTTAAAAATGCAACCGTCAGTTCCATTCATTTCATCATCCGGGGAACACAAAGCAGGGTCGCCATCGAAAGTGTTCTTTCTGCTTTCTCACCGGAAATGAAAGATGTGATTGACGGGATGATCCGTTCCTCGATGGAAAAGCTCACACCCATCACGGAAGTCTATCCTTCCGGGGTAACATCAGATCTGAAACCCTCACTGTTTCAGAACAGTATCCCGGGGTTTATCCTCTTTGCCATGTTTTTTATTGTGATCCCTTTATCGGGTAGTATCATCAATGAAAAGAACCAGGGCTCTTACAACCGCCTGAGAACCCTTCCTGTCAGGGTCAGCCTTCTCTTCACCTCTAAAGTCATCATCTATGTTTTTGTCTGCCTGTTACAATTTGTACTGATGATGTTAGTGGGAATGTGGTTGCTCCCATTGCTGTTTGATCTTCCTGCATTTCAGCCTGGAAATCAATATTTTGCACTCTTCCTGACGACCCTGGCTTCGGCCCTGGCAGCCATCGGCTTTGGCCTGATCGTCGGGGCTGCCTCAACAACACATGGGCAGGCAGCCATGTTTGGCTCTGTGATGGTCGTGATACTGGGGATCATCAGTGGCTCCTTCCTGCCTATTCACCTCTTTCCAAAAGCCATCCAGTACCTTAGCTGGTTTTCTCCCATGCGCTGGGGAATCGATTCCTATCTATCTGTTTTTATCCGTCATCAATCACTGGTTTCTATCCTGCCGAACATTTTATTATTACTTTTGTTTTTTGGTTTTGCCATGATCATTTCCGTTTATATTTTTGCAGGAAAAAAATAGGGCAACTACCCGCATCCTATCCCTCTATGAAAGAAAAAGATGGTTATACCAATGCTCCTGAACAACAGGTGATCCTGTATGTTGAGAAAGAGGACGGGAATTATGGCCCCATGCAGACAGGTTCCTATATCACCGGAAATTATCTTGATGATTATAAATTAAAACGGGGTCATCTTGAAGAATCCCTCAGAAACAAGGTGATAAACAACGAAATAAGTCCGGTTTCATATTACATGATACTGGAAGATCTTACTGTTTCCGAGTTGGCTTCCAGGGCAGGCATTCGTAAATCAATTGTAAAAAAACACCTGGATCCTGCAGGATTTGGCCAGGCAAGGGTCAGTACATTGAAGAAATATGCCGGCGTTTTCAATATCCCCGTCTCCGCATTATTGCAAATTCTGATGCTCAGGTACAATGACCATTTCGAATCATATACAATTCTGGAAGAAAAAAAACTGGACAAAGGCATCGAACTGACAGATACTAAAAATCCTTACGTGACACTTGTAAAAATTGGTGATAAATTACCATGATCTCTGTACCATACAAACATAAAATGGCTGCGCATTGTGAGTCTGGAAGCATTACATCCCTTTTGAACAATGCAGGTCTCGATATTACGGAACCGATGGTTTTCGGTATTTCCAGCGGGCTCTTTTTTGCTTATTTCCATAAGATGAGATCTTTTACATTTCCGACTTTCATCGTCAGGAATAAACCTGGCCAGATGCGGGAAAATTTCACAAAAAGGACTGGGGTGAAATTCAAAACATACTCATTTTCCCATCCGGAAAAAGGATTCCTTGTACTTGATCACCTTCTTGATAGTAATATTCCTGTTGCTGCCCAGGTTGATTTCTACTACATGGATTATATTCCTTCCTGGGAACGGGTGCATATCAATGTTCACTTTATCGTGGTTGTCGGGAAAGATGATTCGGCCTACCTGGTAAGCGACAGTTACTTTCCGGAACTTGTGAGTTTGAGGGTCGAATCGTTGAGAAAAGCACGTTTTGCCGGAGGAAACATGTCGCCGAAAGGTTTTTTATTCCATCCTGAATTTATTCCGGAAGAAATTGATTATGAAACCGCCATCAGGAAGGGTATCAGGAAAACCTGTTTCAATATGCTGAAAATCCCCATCCCATTCCTTGGCATCAAAGGGATCCGGATGTTTGCAAAGAAGATCGTGGAATGGCCCGCACTGGCCCGTGATACGGAACATCTCTCACACGAGGTCATGAAGATCAATGTATTACTTGAAGACCAGGGTACAGGCGGGGCAGGGTTTCGCTTCATGTTTGCTACATTTCTGCAACAGGCAGCCGCAAAGATCAATACACCACAACTGCTTGATTTTTCAAAAAAAATGATGGTTATCGGCGATGGCTGGAGGGAATTCTCCCTCCTGGCTGCCCGGTTTGGTAAAAACAGGGATCTCGGTCCCCAGCGTATGAAAGAGCTATCTGACCTGCTAATGGATCGTGCAAAAGCAGAAGAACAATATTTTAATGAACTTTATAAAGCAATAAAAGAAATCTGACTATGACGGATATTCCAAATAACGAACTGAAGAAGGAAATCAAAATGCTCATTATGAACACCCTCAATATAACCGATGTTAAACCGGAAGACATTGATGAGGGGATTCCCCTTTTTGGGGGTGGAAATGCACTGACCCTTGATTCAGTAGACGCACTGGAGATCATTATGGCCATTCAGCGGAATTATCAGATCCGGATAACCGACCAGAGCCAGGCCAGGTACACCCTGCGGTCAATAAACAGTATTGCAGAATTCATCGAGACCGAAAGAAAAAACCAGCATCCAGAAAATATTTAGAAGTTGAAACATTCCTATCTGACGGCTGGCATTACGTTACCCGGTTTCTTACGCTTGTTGCGAAGAAATAAAATTACTTACCATCCGAGGTACCTGATAAGGATACTGGTAATTCTTCAAAGTTCATTCTGGTCTTCAGTTTTTTCGGTTTTTGAAAAGGTCAGATACAAAAAAAAAATTGAGGAGACCCCTCTTCCCGATGATCCTGTCTTCATTATCGGACACTGGCGTTCAGGATCGACATTCCTGCACCAATTATTAAAGCTTGATCCGGAATTGATGACCCCTACCCTTTTCCAGGTTGCCATCCCCGACAGTTTTCTTTACTCTCACCGGTTCTACAGTCCGATAATGTCTTTACTGGTGAATAAGCACCGCCCGATGGACAATGTCCGTTTGGGTATGGATGAACCACAGGAAGATGAATATGCCCTTTACCGGATGACCACCTTCTCCCCTCTGGAAAGACTTGTCTTTCCAAAAAGTGTGGCTTTCTTTCTGAATGATTATGAACCAATTCCCACGAAAGAGAAGGATCTATCCATCTGGGAAGAAAAACTGACCTCCTGGTTTAAAAAACTCACCCTGCAATCCGGAAAAACCATAATCTCCAAAAACCCATTTAACTCCTGGCGTATCAAAGAACTTTCCAAACTCTTCCCAAATGCCCGTTTCATTCATATTTACCGTAATCCTGTAAAGGTTGTTCCTTCCGCAATCCATATGTGGAAAATAGTCCACAAGCAAAATTGCCTGAATAGCCTGGGCAAAGCACCTTGCACAGAAGATGTCATATCAATCCTTGATAATCTGCTCCAGGTTATCAGGCAGGACAGCACATTTCTCGATAAAGAAAAATTCTATGAAATGCGGTTTGAAGATCTTGAAAAAGATCCGGTTCATGAATTAACTGAACTTTACCGTGCATTTGGCTTAAAACAGGATAATGATCTTGCTCAGAGGATTGATGAATTCCTTAAAGAAAACAACAACTTTCAGAAAAATACATATCCGCTTTCAAACGGGGATGAAGCCCTGATCAGGAGGAAGCTGCAACATCACATGGAATATTTTAACTACGAATGATTGAATACATTTTGGTCGGAGTGGTTGGATAACTTAGGACATCGGTTTATTAAAAATATTTTCCCGGTTTTCATATATTTAATCTTTTTTATTCTAAGAATGATGATTTCTAAAATATGAGCTATGGCTATTTCATTACTTGGTCAAGGATATGAAGTAAAATCTGAATTTTCTGTCGGAAACATGCTGATAAAGTTTCTTGCAGATAAAGATTTTAATACATTCACAGGAATTTTTGCTTTTGCTAGCCAATCAGGTGTAAAAGGTCTTGCTAAATATTTAGAGGCGTCTATGAAACATCTGACTGGGGGTATTCATTTAATTGTAGGTGTTGACCAGAAAGGGACATCAAAGGAGGCCTTAGATACCTTGTTGAAAATTGGTGCCAAGACATTTATCTATTATCAGCCTTCATTACCTATTTTTCATCCAAAAATATACTTGTTTGAAGGGAGACTGAAATCGGAACTTATCATTGGGTCATCAAATCTTACTTCCCAGGGACTTTTCTCAAATGTTGAGACATCCTTGTTAATAAGCACGGAGCATACAAATGAAGGTGGTATTGGTATTATCAATGAGCTTAAAGAATATTTTAAAGGCTTATTTGATTTTACTGATCCTAACCTAAAAGCCCTTACTCGGGAGCTAATTGATGATCTTGTTGAGACGCATATTGTTCCATTAGAGGAGGAACGCCGTGTACTCCAAGACAAATCTGATAAGGAAGATAGAAAAGCGACTAAAAAAATTATCTTAAAAATGTTTCCTGAAAGAGGTGTTCCCAAAATTCCCTTTGAATTTCTACAACGTTCTATTGTCAAGAGACCTCCTCAACCTAAAATGGCAATAACGTCATATGTTAACCAGACCATTTCGAAAGGAAATTTGGTTTGGGTTAGAAGGAACCTTCCTTCATCAAGTGTTCAGGTAGGAGGAGATGGGACGAATCCAACTGGAGGTCTACGCTTGGTTCAGGATAATTTCACTGTGAAGGGAATAAAAATTGACCAGACTGTTTATTTTAGAAATGTTTTATTCGGGAGATACACATGGAAACCGGTAAAATCTACTCCTTTTGTTGAGACAACAAAAATCCCATTTGAAATTATTATCAAAGGGGCATATATCGGGCTCTTCGATTTAGAGGTTAGACATAAACCTAGTGGAGAAGCAGGTCAAGGTAATTATACAACCTCTATTTCATGGGGAGACATAAGTGAAGTTATAAGAGAAACAAATCTCACCGGTTCAAGGCTAGAACTTTATGAGCCAAAAAGGAAGGGCAAACCCTTTCTCATTTTCATTTTCTGAGATGGTTAATATTTCAACAACCGATTGTTAGTAACTCTTCTTAAATAAGTATCGATTAGTTCATTTTAACTTATTACCTTTGGACTGAAGTTGTCCAAAAATGAAAATAGAAAAAACATTCGGAGAAACAGTCAAAAAAATCCGTGAGGAAAAAAATCTGACCTTACGAGAAGTGGCTGAATCATTATGCATAGACACTTCTATGCTTGGTAAAATCGAAAAAAACAACCGAAAACCTACTAAAGCATTTATCAATAAATTTGCTAAGTTGTTCAAAGTAGATGATAAAGATTTGACAATTGCCTTTTTAAGCGACACAGTCGCTTATCAGGTCTTGGAAGAAGAAGATTATGCCAGTGAAGTTTTAAAAGTCGCAGAGCAAAAAGTAAAGTATTCTAAAACTCAAAAGAACTCTTAATTATGAAGCTCATCACTGAAGCAACATCCGAAAAATTAAGAGGTGGATTCTATACCCCCGAACCAATTGCAGAGTTTGTTTTGCGTTGGGGAGTTAATGGCTGTAATGATTTTGATATTTTAGAGCCAAGTTGTGGCAATGGAGTGTTTTTAGAGCAAATTAAGATTCACAAACTGGAATATAAATCTATTACAGCTATTGAGTTGGATGAAATCGAAGCTGAAAAGGCAGATAAAATCTGCTTGGAAAATAAACAAGTCATTAATGACGATTTTCACACGTATTGCAATAATACTTTTCAACGATTCGACTTAATAATCGGAAACCCACCTTACATACGCTATCAATTCTTTGATAGAAAACAGCAAATCGAAGCTGGTGACATTTTCATTAAAGCTGGTCTGACCTATTCTAAATTAACAAACGCCTGGGTTTCATTTGTTGTTGGTTCTTCGATACTGCTTAAAGACAAAGGAGGTAAAATTGGTTTTGTTCTACCTGCTGAAATTTTGCAAGTTTCATTTGCACAACAATTAAGGAATTTTATTGCACATTTTTACAACAAAATCAATATAATTTCTTTTGAAAAACTCGTATTTTCTGATATTCAACAAGAAGTTGTGTTGTTGCTTTGTGAAAAAAACAACTCTAAAGATCATAATATTGAACATATTGAATTGAGAGATGCCGGTGAGTTGAAAATGCTGGATGTTGAAAAATTATTAAGTCCTCAAAAGAAAATAGATTTTAAATCTAACAAATGGACTTTCTATTTTTTAGAGCAGGAAGAAATTGATTTTCTAGAAACCATTGCAGAAAGAAGAAAAATTTTTACACTTGGTAAATTCGCTAATGTTGAAGTTGGTATAACAACTGGCTCTAACGACTTTTTTACCGTTCCTCTTTCAACAGTTGAAGAATACGACCTGGGGCAATATGCAAAGCCGATGGTTGGCAGAAGTGTTCAAGTAAACAGCGTTATTTTTAACGAACAGGATTGGGAGAAAAATAAATATTCAAAAGCGAAAGCACATTTACTGGTTTTTCCGGAAAAACAAAAACTAAATCAGAAAAATGGAGCTATTAAATATATTGCTAAAGGTGAAAGCTTAGGTATTCATAAGGGCTATAAAACTGGTATTCGCGATGATTGGTTCGTTGTGCCATCTTTGAAAATTTCAGACGCTCTTTTTATTAGAAGGAACAATTTATATCCACGTTTGATAATTAATGAAGCTAAAGCATTTACAACAGATACTATGCACCGTGTGTTCTTAAAACCGGGAACAGACATTAAAGCATTTACAGCTAGTTATTACAACTCCCTTTCACTTGCATTTACAGAAGTTTGTGGCCGTAGCCATGGTGGCGGTGTTTTAGAACTAATGCCAAATGAAACAGAAAGAATCTTATTGCCTTACCATAACTACAATGCAAAGTTGCTTACACAGATTGACAATTTAATTCGAGGCAAGACCAACATTGAAGAAGTTCTAAAAATTACAAACGAAATAATTTTGAAACAGCACTATGGCATGACTCAAAATGAAATCGATCTTGCTCATGGCATTTGGAAAAAACTTTCTTACAGACGACTAAACAGAGGAAAATCTGACCTACACCCTTGATATTATTTATTTTTTTTGGTATTTACCTGGACAAAAATTTCTTTTAAACAGGTGGGACAGAAACCTAAAAACGACTCAAAGGCATGAGCATCATGTATGAATAATTCACAAATCTATGCAGCCATAACCGAAAAGATAATTGCTAACCTCGAAACAGCCGGAACCTGGATGAAACTCCTTGCCGTTTCCGGTTTCCCCTCCCCTGTCATACCATTGGAATAGAACGAAACCAGGAATTCAAAATGCAAAATGCACAATTCAAAATGCAGGAATGAAATAATGAGGACATGATGCAATAGTTACCGCCCGATTTTTTGCCCAAACTTAAGGATTTCGCATACGTAATAATGCGTAATTGACTTCAGAATCAGGCATGATTTGAATTACCCCGGACTTCATTGTTCATAATTTGTTAATCGATATTCTTAATTCCCCTGAAAGGTTTTTTCCTAAGTTTGTCTTTGAAAAAACGTAGTACCTTTGGAGTTAAATAGCATCCTCAAATCAGAAAGATCTCCATGAAAAAAAACATTTCAGCTCTCATCATTGCCCTGTTTGCGGTTTTTTCATCTTCCTATGGCCAGGATACCATAAAAAGTGCAGGTGCATTTCACCCTAATTACATCGAGAGCGGGTTTTATATAAAAGTTGGGCCTGTTTTTCCAATGAACAAATTTACAACTCAGCAACGGCTAAAAATATCATCCTCATCAGGTTACAGTATCTACGACCCGGCCAAAATGGGAGCAGCCATGGACATGGGGTACTTAATTTATCTTGGACCTTCGTTTGCCGGTAATCACATGCGGGCCGGGATAGATGCTACTTTTCTATCACTGTTTTTCAATCCTTCCAAACATGATTCCACAACAGGGTCAGATCAGAAAAAATACTGGTATTATTTTGCCGGGCAAAAGTTCGGCCCTGTTCTGACAATCAATCCGGTGGATCGCCTGATGATCGACCTTTCTTATAAACTAAATGCCAATATCGGTTTTGTTCATCATCCTGTAGGAACCGGATGGAAAGACGAATGGGGTCATTACCTTACTTCCAATGAGGTCAGCATGAACATCCGTTACAGGATCATCCTCTTTTCATGTCAATATAATTTTGGTACGATAACATACGACAACTTCGGTTCTGCGTTCAAATACAAAATAGAAAATAGCACTCTCAGGATCCTGATAGGATTCAGCTTCTGAAAGAACCACATCATACCCAATGGAAATAAACAACTACTTGCCTGAAATTGAGAGAGAGCCAATCCGGGAGATCATAAAATTTCAGGAGAATCAATTATGTAAACTGCTTGCTTATCTCAAGGAGCACTCACCATTTTATTCAGCTCTTTTCAGAAATGAAAAGATCAATCCTGACAAGATCAAAAGCATTGAAGATCTTCATCACATCCCGGTAACCACCAAGAATCACCTTCAAAAAAGCAATGAAGCTTTCATATGTGTACCAAAGGAAAAGATCATTGATTACATTACCACATCAGGAACCATGGGGGATCCTGTCACATTTGCAATGACCGATAAAGATCTTGAGCGATTGGCATACAATGAAGCTATTTCATTCGTTTGTGCTGAAGGATCAAGATCGGATATTTACCAGTTGATGACCACGATCGACCGCCGGTTTATGGCCGGATTGGCCTATTTTATCGGAATCAGGAAACTTGGCGCCGGGATCGTGAGGGTGGGCAACGGAATTCCTGAACTACAATGGGAAACCATTCACCGGATTCATCCGAATGCGATCATTGCGGTTCCTTCCTTCATCCTGAAAATTATTGAATATGCCGAACAGCATGACATAGATTATAAGGGAAGCAGTATCGTTAAAGCTGTTTGTATCGGTGAACCCTTACGAAACAATGATTTTTCCCTGAATACCCTGGGAAGAAGGATCAATGAAAAATGGCCAATCCGGCTGTTTTCTACATATGCTTCAACGGAAATGGCTACCTCGTTTACAGAGTGTGGTGAGGGACATGGGGGACATCATCATCCGGAACTGATCATCGTTGAATTCCTCAACGAACATGATTTACCTGTAAAAGAGGGTGAACCCGGTGAGGTGACCATTACTACCCTGGGAGTTGAAGGAATGCCACTTTTACGGTTTAAAACCGGTGATATCTGTCATCATTTCACGGAACCCTGCAAATGCGGCCGTTCGACCATGCGTTTAGGCCCGGTCATCGGCCGTAAGAAGCAGATGATCAAGTACAAGGGTACCACATTATACCCACCTGCATTTTATGACATTCTCGATAATATTGAATATATATCCAATTATGTGGTTGAGGTCTATACAAATTCCATTGGAACAGATGAGATACTGATCCATGTCGGAAGCAGATCGCCGATCGATGAACGTGAAAAAGACATCAAGGATCATTTCCGTGCGCGGTTGCGTGTTGCTCCGCTCATAAGTTTCAAAACAACCGAAGCCATCCAGAAGATCCAGTTCCCTGAACTGAGCCGCAAACCGGTAATGTTCATCGATAACAGGGAGAAAAAGTAAAAAAATGATAGTATCTTATTTAGATTTATTATAAATTTGCCAGGTAAAAGTAACCTAATCTGAAACCATTAAACCTAAGAACATATGAAAAAAATGAGTATTCTGTTAATCGTGGGTATCTTTCTCTTTCCTTCATTGACAATTCATGCCCAGTGCAAGTTGAAATCAGGTGACGTGAACATGCTGAAAGGCGAAAAATTGCTGAATATCCAGTTTGATTATTCGAAAATGGCTGTCGGGAAATTTAAAAGCGATGATGAATATGTGGCCAGTAAAACAAAGGAGATGAACAAAAAGAAAGCCGGGTCAGGAGATGAATGGGCTTCAAAATGGAAGGCTGACAGGGAAAGCAGGTTTCACCCCACTTTCGAAAGAAGCATGAACAGGATTCTCGACAGGGTTAATTCAGGTGTCAGGGATGGAGCCACGGACGTAAAATATACACTTATTCTTCGCGTCCTTTCCACAGAACAAGGCTTCAGCAGCTTTGGATACCTCCCCAGCAAGAAGCCTTTTATCAGCCTTATTGTTGATGTTGTGGAAACAGCAGATCCCTCAAAGATATTGGCAACCATCGAAATGAAGCACGAGGAAGGCCATGTTTATGGCGAATTGGAGGTAGACTCAGGATCACGTATACAAGGATGTTATGAAGAAGCTGGAGATGACCTTGCTTCCTTCCTGGTCAGGAATTCGTTCAAATAAGAGCTTCTTATAAGCCGAATCACGAGGCCGTCCAAAAAGGGTGGCCTCTTTTTATTTTCCGGCTTTGTTACCAAACGCCAATTTTTGTTCCGATAGATTTCCATCGCTATTAACCGAACAAAAAATTGAATTAATAAAGATCAACTAAATAATTATCCCATTTTGTAATCCGAATCAAATTATGTATCTTTGATAAGATAAAATTATTCAACTCAATTAATTTAAGATTGGGTTATCCTGTGATTGATATTCGTTCACCTTTAGAATTTATTGACCATGAAAACGATGACTAAAAAAACTTTTGATACCGTCAAATTCTTTCGTCAAATAAAGGAAAAATTGGCAGAAAGATTATCTACAATGACACTTGAAGA
Source organism: Bacteroidota bacterium (assembly GCA_026391355.1). GTDB lineage: Bacteria > Bacteroidota > Bacteroidia > Bacteroidales > FEN-979 > CAIYUC01. The sequence goes on from JAPLDH010000051.1 coordinate 49,100, forward strand.
GCAAAAGGAATTTTTGCGAAAAGTTCGAGATGGTGAGATAAAAATAGCCTAATAACCACTTGCCCTACGAGCCGTCAGCCGAGCAATGCGGGTCTCGTACGGAGGGCCAACATAGATCACACCTGCTAATGACAAACAAATTGCAAAGAATATACAAGTAAAACCCGCACTATTGGTTGCACGCCAACCGTTATGCAAAATTATAAAAACCGCTCCGTGTGACAGAAATTTTAAATAGAAATTAAACAAGTGAAAAATATTCTTATATCTATTTTGACCATTACAGTATCAATCTTTTTCATTTCATCAGAGAAGATAGAAGGTGATACGCGTAAAGATATAATCCTTGATACAACGTATTCAAATTTGCCAATTCTACATTTAAATGGCACTACGTATGATAATGGATTTCAGCACGGAACGATTATGAAAAACAGGATTTTTGAACTTGTTGGGCTTTGGAAAAAAGACATTGAAGAAAAATATCAAATATCTGCAGAAAAATTTATTAAAACCTTTCTCGATTCGACTGATTATATTACTGCAATTAAAAAATGGACACCGGATTTATTGGAAGAGATTAAAGGGATTAGTGCCGGTTCTGGAATAGATTTTAATACCGTATTTGCATTTCAACTCATTGATGAGATATGGACAAATGCAAGATTGATAAGTATACCGCATCATTGCACATCTATTGGGATAAACAACTATAAAAAAGATGGAAGTTCAAATTATATTGCTCAAAACATTGACATTACTCCATTTTATCATGGTTTTGAAATTCTATTAGATATAAAGGATAAAAATACAGATTCGAGAAAGGTAGTGACAACTGTTGCCGGATATATAGGAGCAAATGGACTAAACAAACATATTGGTATTACAGAGAATACTTTATCTGACTTAAGGAGTTCAGTTAATGGATTGCCTGTCTGCTGCATTGCAAGGGGTGTTTTAGAAAAAACTTCGTTTGAAGAAGCTGTGAATTTTATTAAAACTATTAAACATGCCTCTGGTCAGAATTATATTGTTGGCTCAAATCATGATATAATATCGTTGGAATGTGCTTCTGACCTGTTTACGGAATATTGGCCAGATTCAACAAAAGACTATACTTTTCATGCAAATAGACCACTTACAAATAATTCATATCATCCTGCTTATTTGGCTTGTTTAAAAGCATTGTATGGCTCAATTCCTGAATCTATAAGTTTCTCAGACGAAAGATTAGAATCAATAAAAAACATAATATTAAATAATGAGCACATTAGTTTGGTGACTATTAAGGATGCACTTTCTAAAAAACCTATCTGCAATAGCAATACTTTTGTTTCTACGATTATGGAGTTTGACAATGACTATAGCGAACTCAGGATTTCTCCAGGGAAACCTGATTCGACAGAATATCTTGTATTTAGAATAAAAAAATAACTTTGCACACACGAGTAGCTAATCCGCAACAAAGCCAATGGCGACGGTTCTTTGCCAAGGTTAGTTGTTTGCTGCGGTTAGCGGCAGGGCGTCAGACCGTCTAAAAACCCTTTCTTTTCAACATCGGTTTTTTTCAAAAAAAAACTGCTTCTTTCCATTGTGTTTTCAGGTGTTTTTGCTATTTTTAATGTATGGATTACACACAAGGAAGCCATTGCTTGCTTCAATCCAACAAGCGCTAACGGGATGAGTCACTTGATTTTTGTTTTATATTTGTCTGCGCAAATTGATAAGGCAATTTCACGCGAGTTAACAAATTCACACAAACGCTTAACCGATGAAAACAAAAAAGAAAGTGATCATGGTTGAAGACCATGCCATGTTCAGGGAAGGGTTGAAAAGGATCATCAGTGAAATGGACGATATGGAACTCGTGAGTGAAGCCCCGAATGGCGCTGAATTTCTAAAGATGCTGAAAAAAGGTTCTCCCGATCTGGTATTGATGGACATCGAAATGCCTGAAATGAATGGCCTGGAGGCAACTGAAAAAGCGCTGCAGATTGACCCTTCGCTAAAAATACTTGTCCTGAGTATGTTTGGTGAGGAAGAATATGTCTATTCAATGGTTGATAAAGGAGTGTATGGTTTTATTCTTAAGAGTTCGGAAGTGGAGGATTTTAAAAGAGCAATTACCCGTGTTTCCGAAGGACAACATTATTATTCAGAGAAAATAATGGGGTTGCTTGTAAAGAAGGTGCGGGGGTATGATACCATTGACAAGGTCACTTTTTCGGCAAAAGAAAGTGAAGTGTTGCGGTTACTTTGTGTGGGGCTGTGCAATTCGGAAATAGCAGAGAAACTCTTTGTCAGTACCCGTACTATAGAAGGATACAGAAACAAACTGCTCCAGAAAACTGGCACCAATAATATAATTAACCTCATCCTGTATGCGTTGAAGAACAAACTGGTGATCATTTAAGCTGAATGACCATGAAAGAGCAAATCAAAGAATCGGAAGAGCTTTACAAAACGCTGGTCAACTCTCTGCCCAATCCCATCCTGATCCACATCGACGGTAAAGTTGTTTTTGCCAACAATGTTGTTTTGGAATTTACCGGCTATTGTAAAGATGACATTACCGGGCAGGATCTCAAAACGCTTTTCACTGATCCGGTTGACCATCAGGGAAGTACATCCTTTTATCAACGACTTACAGATCCAAAAATAGCAGAAGAGGAGATTGAGATCAGGACAGAGAGCCAGAAGGTGGTGCTGAAAACTTTCTTGTTGCGGAATACGCCGATAAAATACAAAGGTGAGGATGCGATCATGTCGATCCTGTTTGACTATACTGAACGCAAGAAGATTGAAAAATACATCCTTGGCAAAGTCATAGAAGCTGAGGAAAAAGAACGTAAGCGTTTTGCAGCTGACCTTCACGACGACCTTGGCCCAATACTATCGCTTGTTAAAATACACCTGGGCCTGCTGGAGAACCCTAAAAACCCTGAAGATTTTAAAAACGATCTGAAAAAATGCAAATCACTGGTGAATGAATCCATCGGTAAAATGCGGATCATTGCAAACAACCTTATGCCCCGGCTGATTGAGAATTACGGGATCCAAGCTGCTGTTAACTCCTTCATCAGCACTGTGCAGCAAAAAGACACCTTCACTGTTGAGTTCGAATCCAACCTGAATGACCTCCGCTTCTCGCGACAGGTTGAACTTCATATTTACCGTATTATTTGTGAATTGATCAATAATACCATCAAACATTCAGGAGCCACAAAGGCTGCCGTTAAAATCAGGTATTCAGGAAATCTCCTTAAATTAGCCTATATGGATAACGGAAAGGGATATAATGTGAAAGAAATCCATAAAAAAGGAACAGGCATGGGTATTGATAATATCTTTCAGCGTGTAAACCTGCTAAACGGACAGGTTACTTTCAGTAAGAAAGGCAGCAATACGGAAGTCAGGATTACGAAAGAGATTGGCCCGGCTGATCATGAAACCGTTACGCGTGACGCGTGACGTGAAAGTTTTATTATCTTTGCTTAGATATATCTAATACGACGGCGCTACCGATGAAAAATAAGATTATAGTTCCCACTGACCTGACAGAAGCCGGACACCAGGCAGTCAGACAAGCCATATCCATCGCCAATAAAGGAAAGATTGATATGCTATTACTTCATATTCTTGATGAAAAATCACCCTCTGCCGAAGAAGTTCAGCAGGCACTGGAAAATGAAGCCCGCCTGGCTGCTGAACAATCAGGCAGGGATTGTCAATATCTGATAAAAGAAGGCACTGTTTTTGAAACCCTTCCAAATATTACCTGTGAAAGCGACTTTTGTCTCATGGTCATTGCAACGCACGGGATCAGGGGTATCCGTCAAAAGCTTACGGGACCCGATATCCTTAAACTGGTCGCAAAACTTCCTTTACCGGTACTTGTTGTTCCTGAGCAGGAAAAGCTCATTGATTCGTTTGATAAAATTATACTCCCTGTCAGCAGTCATGATTCTTTTCAACCGGCCATAGATGCCATATTGTTTTTCAGCCGAATCTTCAACAGTGAAATTCATCTTTATTCTGTTTATAAACCGGGGTTTGAATGGCCAAAGCAACTTATGATCAATGTAGAGACAGCCACAGAACAGTTCGGGAAAAATGGAGTTCGTTTGAAAAGGATAAAGGAAGATCAAACAATCTATTCGTTAGGTTATGCAAAACAGACGATGAAATATGCAGAAGCCACAGGGGCTGACTCAATCTGTATCATGTCTACCCAATCACAAGATTATTATTATTTTGCGCAATCAGATAAAGAGACGATCGTACTCAATGAATTAAACCTTCCTATATTGTGTGTTGGCGGTGGAAAATAATAACCGTCAAACAAAATTGGTATAATGTTAAATAAAAGAGAATCTTCAATGAACTTCACAGAAGCTAAGCATTTTGTCCTGAACAGGCTCCGGACTGAATTAAGTCCTACTCTTTTCTACCATTGTCTTGCACATACACTGGATGTTTGCAAGGTGGCACAGCGTATTATGAAGAGTGAGAAAACCGATCCGTACACCGGCCTTCTGATTGAAACAGCTGCATTATTTCATGATGCCGGAATGATCGTACAATACAAGGATCATGAGATGGCATCTGTTGAGATTGCCAGGGCAACCCTGCCAAGGTTTCTATACACTCCCAATGAAATCGATAATATCAGTGAACTGATCCGTGTGACAACTCTTCCCCAACGGCCGAAATCATTCACTGAGCAGATCATCTGTGATGCCGATCTCGATTATCTCGGAAGGGAGGATTACCTGATGAGTTCCTTCGCACTGAAACTCGAGTGGGAAATTAATGGTATCAGAACCTGCACATTGAAAGAATGGCTTTACCAGCAGATCGAATTCCTGGAAGATCACCAGTTCTTTACCTCATCAACCATTGCTCTCCGACAGGAAAAAAAGTTAAAGAACCTTGCAGAAATCAAAGAGATTGTCCAAAAATAAACACAGCAATTTTTCTAAAACCAAACCATATGGAAACCAAGAAACCCAAAGAAACCAAGTACAATAACATCATTCTGGTCCCGACGGATTTCTCAGAAGTCTGCGAAAACGCAATTGATCAGGGCGTTGAACTTGCCCAATACCTCAATTACAAAGTGTGTATCCTGCATGTGATTGATAAACAAACTGAAGCCACACTGAAGAAGGAGAAACTCACTCCCGATACCATAGATGAAAAATTAAAAAGTTACAAAGATCTCTATGAACAAAAGTACAATGTCGAAATAGGTATCATGTCAAGGAAAGGCACTATTTTTAAAGTTATCGGAAAAGTAGCATCTGAACTGAAAGCCAACCTGATGGTACTTGGAACTCATGGTAAACAAGGAATACAGCACCTTTTCGGGAGCCATGCACTGAGGGTCGTTCTTGATTCGCCCTGCCCGGTGGTGGTAGTCCAGAAACGCACATTCGGAGAGGGATACAAGGAAATTGTTTTCCCGATCAGCAACGAACTTGAATCGCGACAGGCCATCGATTGGCTGGTGCTGATCAGCAGGCTGTTTAACTCAAAGATTATCCTGTACCAGTCATTGGAATCAGATCCTGCCCTGAACAGCAGGTTGAAGATTATTTCTCAACAAATAGGCAGCTACCTGAAAATTGAAAAAGTAAACTTCGAGGTAATCATTGCGGAACAAACAAAGAATTTTTCCTCACAGGTGATATCCTATGCAGTAAATAACAAATCAAACCTGATCATGATCATGACAATGCCAGGAGGCGATATGCCCGGATTCAGCTTCTCTGCATGGGATGAACACATGATGTTTAATGAAGCAGAAATACCGGTCATGTGTATCAACCCCGTCGATCTTGGAAACTATTATTACGACTGGATGATGCGTACCTGATTAATGACTTGGAATGGGGCTGCCCGCATCACATGAAGTCGGACAAGGCCCGGAATTTATAGATGATGTCGAATAGATTTCACCAGTATTGTCCTTATCAGATAGATCTGTTGAGACAATCGATGATACAGGTTGAGGGTCACCGTGGATACCAGGATAAATCCTGAACCCGGAAATGCTGGTGTCAGACGCTGCTAAAAGTTGCATTGCATGGAATTGCAACATATTGATTTTATAAGCAAATAATGTGTCGACGTGATAGGGTGTATGCAAATAACATCTAAAACATTTATTCGCACTATCGGAAGAAATAGTAGCAACCCCAATGTATGCGGTTTTCGCTTTGCAACCGGTATTTTTAGTCATCCAACAGTGATGTTTACAAGGGCAGCACACAAGAATCACAATTAAAGCGCCAATGATGACACCGGTCAGAAAAAATACAACATGTAAAGTAAGGTTTTTTTTCATGGGTACAGGATTAAATTGTTTCACAGTTTAACAGATTTTCGCCGTAAATATAATAAAATTCATAAATCACACATATATTTAACTTAATTTACTTCAGCTAAGAATATTGATCATACTAATTAAGTGACAGCGCAAAAGTCATATCATATCAGGCAAATAATTCTTACCCTTCTTTTATCCTGTATAATTTCCATTAATATGGATGGTCAGGTCGATATGCAGGATAAAATACGGCAATTGTCGAAGGAATCTGAAGAAACAAATGATGTCAGGATTAAAATTGAAAAGATTTTTTCGATTGCATTGATTTATTATGATTACTTCGATGACCCATGGAAAGCCGACAGTATCAGCCAAATCGGATTGACAATCGCCAGGCAAAGCCACATCGACAGGATCCATTTGATGGCTTATAATAAATACCTGGAATCGAATGATGTTGACGAATACTATAACACAGCCCTTGCCTTTTGCGACAGTGCATTAAAGATCTGCAGCAGGAGCTATAACTCAGATCTCGAATGGAGTACTTTTCATAACACGGTTAATGTATATCTGTCGCGCCTCCATTACGATAAAGCATTGAATTACAGTTTAATGGCTAAAAGACTTGCTGACCTGCTCAATGATAATTCCCTGAAAGTTCAGAGCGCGATAGATATTGCAAGAAGTCTTGAAGGGGATCTTGCAATAAAGGACCAAAAGAAAGAAGCGCTGTTGAATTATCTTTACGCAATTGAGATTGCCGAAAAGGTCGAAGATCCTGCATTAATGAAAAAAGCATATTCAGCTATTGCTGCTTTTTTCGGTAACAGCAAATTTGATACAGCGGTCACATACAAAAAGAAACAACTCCGGTTGATCGAACATAACAAACCGGTCGACTCGGTTGAATATATGTGGTGCCAGTATGATTTTCAATGGATGCACAACCGGCTTGATAAATCAAAATTCGATGAGAAGATGATATACAATATCATTGATTTTGCCAACCGTGTTAAAAACTACCGGTTAAAAAACTATACCTGTGCAATATTCCGGGTTTACCTTATCAACAATGAGAAAACTGATGAATTATATAACTTCTATTACCGGCGTTATCCTCATGATCTGAAAATCCTTGCAGTGAAAAACCCCACACTATATTACCGGCTCGAAGCTTTTTTCAAGGAAAAAGAGAAAAAAAACGATTCTGCCATCTTTTTTTTCAGGTTGGCTGAAATGCGTTTGCTAAAGGACAGTAACCTGATAAACCGTTCCCAGTTCAATAACCGGTATGGCCAGTTCCTGGTACGTAACCATATGAATACTGAAGCAATCCTCAAGTTTAACATATCTTACAATCTGGCCAGACAATCCCGGCACTTCATCAAGTTCGAATACATGTTGAATTCAATTAAGGAGCTGGAATCGCTTTACTTTAAAATTGGTGATTTTCAGAAGGCATATTCCTATGCTGCGGCTTCGGGGGTGATTTCTGATAGTATCACAAATATCAACAAAAAGGAGCAGTTGCTGATCCTGCAATTAAACCAGACAGCTGAGCTTCAAAAGCAGAAAAAAGACAGAACCATCCGGCAACAAAAGACAGAACGTGACATGGCAGCAGGAGTGGTTCTTATTTTTATCCTTCTTTCCTATGTAATTTTCCGGAGTTACCGGAACCAAAAAAGGTTGAATGCCCTGCTTGATAAAGAAAAGCAGAAATCAGATAACCTGCTGTTGAATATTTTACCCATTGAAACAGCAGAGGAATTGAAGCTGAACGGTTTTGCAAAAGCCAAAAGATTCGATGAGGTAACGGTAATGTTCACCGATTTTAAAAATTTCACCCAAGCCAGTGAAAAGATGAGTGCAGAAGACCTTGTTCATGTGATCAATTTTTATTTCAGTGAGTTTGATAAGATTATTACCCGGTTTAATCTTGAGAAAATCAAGATTATCGGCGATAGTTACATGTGTGCCGGCGGTTTGCCTGTGACCTCCCACAGTCATGCCCATGATGCTGTTAAGGCGGCCCTTGAACTTCAATCCTTCATGGCTGCCCAGATAAAAGAAAGACAAGCCAAAGGTGAAATATTTTTCGAACTGCGGATCGGGATTAATACAGGTCCCGTCGTTGCAGGAATAGTTGGCATAAAGAAGTTTGCATATGATATATGGGGTGATACCGTAAATACAGCATCCCGCATGGAAAGTAGCTGCGAAATTAATAAAGTGAATATCAGCGGCAGTACTTTTGATCGTGTAAAAGACAGTTTCAATTGCTCCTACAGGGGTAAAATTCCCGCAAAACATAAGGGAGAAATTGAAATGTATTTTGTAGAATCTATTCTCCCTGGCAAGTCAGTTACCTTGAAACAATAATTGACTTACCCGATACAATTTTTTTTAGTTCAGCGGACTTGAATTGTCGCATGAAGTGGGGCATGGACCTACATTGAGGGTACTTGTGAGATATATCGGCTTAGTTGTAATATCTTTACCATCTGAAGTCAAACCCACCACAACGGCAATAATCCTGTGCGAAAAATCTTCCCCGTTATAAACCCTGAACCCGAAAAATGCAGGGTCAGCCAATAATTTAATCATGGCATCAACCTGATCCTTATCAATTGCATACCCTTTTAAACTTTTTGGAAAATCGTGCCGGAAGTTCTGGACATAAACTTTGGCGGTATCCAAAGGAATAGCGCTTCCCAGTGGTTGAGCGGGAGGTAAACTTGTTCCCGACGTAAAGGAGAGCAGGACAAAAATTGAAACTCCGAAAACAGCTCCGGCAATAAATGTCAGAACAAATGTGGTAGAAGTTTTCTTTTTCATAACCGTAAAATTTGATTGTTCTTTGAAACTAATTTATCAGCTATAAATATAGTTGGTTTAATGGTAAAATTATCAAAACGAAAAAAAATTATCCGACTGATTTTTCAGGATGAAACCTCTTTAAAATGCATAAGACATTAGGTATCAGCAATCTTGAAATCTTTAAATCTTCAAATCATTTCGGCAGACTAAAATAAAACGTTGCTCCTTTATCCAATTCGGCTTCGGCATTGCAATGGCCTCCATGCCGGGTTATGATCCTGTTGACATTGGCCAACCCGATCCCAACTCCTTCAAAATCGCTCGTATTGTGCAGTCGCTGGAATACTCCGAATAATTTCTCAGCGTACTTTATATCAAAGCCTGCTCCGTTATCTTTTATAAAAAATGTCGTTTCGTTCTCGGTTGAAATAGCGCCTATGTTAATGATCGCTTCAGGCTTCTTTCCGGTATATTTAATTGCATTAGATATCAGGTTTGACCATACCTGCCGGATAAGATCTTCATCGCCTTGAACATCAGGAAGGGATTCAACATTGAATTTGATATTTCTGGTTTTTATATCCGGCTCAAAGGATTTGATAACCTGCTGAACCATGCCTGATGAATGGATTGTGGTTTTTCGGAATTCGGAACGATTCAGCTTGGAGAAAGATAGAATGGCATCAATCAGTCTCCCCATTTCTAATGCTGAAGAGGAAATAACTTCAAGGTATCCAAGTTCTTCTTCCGTCAGTTGCGTTGATTTATTATCGAGGAACAGACCAATAAATCCACTGATATGCCTTAATGGCGCTTTCAAATCATGTGATACGGAGTAAGAAAATGTTTCAAGCTCTTTATTGGCTTCTTCAAGTTCTGTTGTGCGTTGTTTGACTCGCAGATCCAATTCTTTATTTAATTTCAGGATCTCTATTTCCGCCAGCCTACGCGCTGAAATATCCATTATCATTCCTGTAATTTCTTCCCCGGAAATAAAAGAGTTTATAAGTACGTCTATTGTTTTACCTGTTGTTGTTATTAATTCAAGTTCATGATTGAATACTTGTTTCTCCTTTTTGAGTATTTCAATAAATTTCTTTCTTTCCTCTTTATTCTTATAAACTGATATTACGTTTGCATTTAAAAGTTTATCTATGGAGTCATATTGTAACATTTTACACATTGCAGTATTACCGAATAAGAACTTACCTTGTAAATTTGTTGTATAAATACCTATAATTGCATTTTCGATAAGATTTCTGTACTTCTTTTCAGAAATCTGAAGATTCTCTTCAGCCTGCTTGCGATCTGTGATGTCACGTCCAACACCCAGAAACCCTGACGGTCTCCCTTCCTTGTCCCGCAACAAGGTAACAATTGTATCCGCCCAAAAGGTGGATCCATCCTTACGGTAGTATTCCAAATCCACACTCACAATGATCTCGATGCCCGGGTCCGCGAGCCGCTCCGGGGTGAGATGAACTGTGGAGAGTTGGATAAATCGTGCGAGGGAACCAGGTGCGAGATGTTGGTCCATCTGCATCCCGGAGAGCTCTGCCAGGGTGTAACCGCGGGTTTTAACTATGGATGGCGAGATCCAGGTAGTGCGCATGCCGAGGTCCATCAGCCAGATTGTGTCGCGCACGTTTTCGGTGATAAGACGAATCTGTTGATTGTTTTCACGTAACACCTCCTCCGCCAACTTGCGCTCGGTGATATCAACCATAGTCACATAGCATTGTTCTCCATTTCCGGTTGCGATGCCGGTAAGGTGAACAAACATTGGTAAGTTAACGTTCATTGACAGGGTCACTTCGCAGGTTTCCTTGGCTCTGCTGGTAAATACCTTTTCGAGAAAGAGTCTGAAGATTGGTTCTGTATCCTTGGAAACAACATGGCTAAAACGGCTGTTTTTTAAGAACGTGCGTTCTTTGCCAAGTATATTTGCCCCGCTGAGGTTTAGCTCAATAATTTCTCCTTTTTTCGAAAATGTAAAATAACCTGATGGGGAAAAATCGTACAATGCAGTTAATTTAGCGGCAGCTTCTTGTGCAGCGGATCGTGCCAGAATAAGTTCTTCGTTCTGCATTTCCAACTCGATCTGGTGCACTTCAAGCTCATGAATGAGTTTCAGTTTATCGGTTTCAGTAGGGTTGATGGGTTGATGAGTTTTCCTGAGACTGAGCGAAGTCGAGGTGTTCAGCGCCTCTTCTGCCTTTTGGCGAAGGATTTCGAATTCTGATTTTGTATCTTTTTTCATGCGTTGACAATTCTGATTCCACGGTATTCAAATCTTCAATTTTTCTAATTATTTTTCAGATTTATCCCGTCGAGTAGTTAGTGTTGTCGCGAATCTGGCATTGGATCACCTTACTATTATTTACTAAATAAACATTGCTTATGAACTCAACATTGATTTTTTGCCCGTTAGCAGTTTCAAGCGGTAAATTTTGATAACGAACAAATTCTTTCTGCTGTAATTCTGAAAATTTATCCTGATTAGCAACTATATCTGTAAGGAATCCAATTTCCCAGATTGCTTTTTCAATAAATTGTTCTCGTGAGTAACCCAACATCTCAATCAAAAATGGATTTACATCCATAATCTTTCCGGTTTCTGCATCGAGGATCAGAATCCCATCTTTCGCCGATTCAAAGAGGCGACGATAGCGGGTTTCTGAAACGATCATTGCCTCTTCTGCCTGTTTGGCTACAGTTATGTCGAAAAATGTAATAACCAATCCATCGATCCGGTCATCGATTGTTCGGTAGGGCATAATCCTGACATTAAACCACCTTCCGTCGATGGTTGACGTTGCCGTTTCGATCGATGACAGGGTTTTAATTACCTGCCGGGCATGGCTCCCTAACTCGGGATACTGCAAATCGGTAACCAGATCGGTAAAAGGCCTGCCGATATCTGTGTTACGGAGTTTAAAGATACAGGTTATCTGGTCGGTAAACCTGCGAATATTCAACTCCTTATCGAGAAAAAGAGTAGCAATTTCGGTACTGTTAAGCAGGTTTTTCATGTCGTCGTTGGCCCTTAAAAAATCACTGACCTTGCTCTGCAGTTCGATATTAATGGTTTGCAGTTCTTCGTTCAGGCTTTGCATTTCTTCCTTTGATGTGGTGAGTTCCTCATTGGTTGATTGCAGTTCTTCGTTGGTTGATTGCAGTTCCTCATTTGTCGACTTAAGCTCTTCCTGCGATGTTTGCATCTCCTCGCGGGTGCTTTGCAGATCTTCATAACTTCGTTGCAGTTTACTTTCCAATTCTTTCAGTTGACCGATTGACCAGGATTTTCCTTTTTTCGGGTTTACTTCATCATGTTCAGGAATTGCCGGTACATCGGTAAATACGATCATAACCATGCCTCTGATCGAATCGGGGCTTTCGATACGTTGAACAGTAATGTCCACAAACTGGGTTCCGCCATTGGTTCCTACTTTAATATAGCGGGTGATTACCGGGTCAAAATTTTGTATTGCTTGTCGCAAGGGGACTGCCAGCATCTCCCGTAATCCTTCGCGTGCCATGGCATAAATGTTCCAGTTTGCTTTTCCGGCAACCGGTTCAAGATATTTTCCTATTCGGCCGGTCATGTACATTATATCACCATTGCCATTTACCAGGACACTGGAAGGGGCAAAGCGCTGAAGTAAAATCTGATCGGCAAGGGTTTGAATGTTTTCAACAGGTTTAGAAGGTATCTTTTTGTCAGTTTCCACCCCTTTTTTGTGGTAAAAGGAGCTTGGAAAATCAATGAGTTCAGACAACAGAGGCGTTTCTGTGCGTTTGAAAAATTTGAGTTTAGCGTCCAGCTCCTGGAAGCCTTCTTTATGGTTTCCGAGGGTTTCAGCACTGCCAAGCAGCATTATTCCACCTGGATTGAGGCTGTAATTAAACAAAGCTATCAATTTTTTCTGCAATTCGGGCTCCATGTATATCAGCATATTACGGCAGGTCAGCAAGTGGAGCTTGGTAAAGGGAGGGTCTTTGATCACATTCTGAGTTGCAAACACTACCATTTCGCGTATGGAGGCATCAACGCGGTAGCCTTCGCCTTCAATCGTAAAAAACCGGCTGATTCGTTCGGGCGATATATCGGCGACGATGTTTTTAGAGAAATAACCTTTGCGGGCTATCTCAATGGCATCGTGGTCGATATCGGTAGCGAATATCTGGAATGTAAGGTTTTGGTGGTTTCTCACATTTTCAAGCACTTCTTTAAAAACAATGGCCAGTGAATAGGCCTCTTCGCCGGTTGAGCAGCCCGTAACCCAGGCTCTCAGCACATTGTTGTCGGGCAATTCCTTCAACAGGTCTGGAAGAACACTTTCTTTAAGTTTTATCCATACTTCAGTGTCGCGGAAAAAGCTGGTAACACCAATCAGTAACTCTTTAAAAAGAATCTCGACCTCTTTGGGGTTTTCCTGCAAAAAGCGGACATAGGTCTGTATCTTGTCAATCTGGTGAATGCCCTTGCGCCTTTCTATGCGGCGAAACAATGTGTTTTTTTTATACAGCGAAAAGTCATGACCCGATATTTCACGGAGCAGGATGATAATTTTATCGAGGTTGCTTTTGTTTTTACTATCTATCTCAGGTTCTGCTTTAACTACCGGAATGTACTTAAGGAATGCTATCAGTTTAGCAGGCAATTCCTCGGCGGGGGCCACTATATCGGCAATAACTGCTTCGACAGCGCTACAGGGCATGCCATCAAATTTGGCCGTGGATGGGTCCTGCACCAGTACAATGCCGTTTTTTTCTTTAATCGCCTTCAGTCCAAGGCTGCCATCAGAGCCCATACCCGAAAGGATAATGCCGATACTCTTGTCCTCTCTGTCGCTGGCTAATGAGCGGAAAAAAATATCAATAGGTAAACGCAAACCGCGCGATTCAACCGGATCGAAAAGATGTAAGGCGCCATTGAGCAACGACAAACTCTTGTTGGGTGGTATCACGTAAACACAGTTTGGTTTCACTTTAAGCCGGTCGGTTGCCTGAAATACCTTCATGGGGGTAATTCGTTGCAACAACTCGGGCATAATTCCAACATGGTTAGGGTCGAGGTGTTGAATAACCACGAAGGCTATGCCGTTGTCTTTCGGCATATTTCCAAAGAAAAGCTCCAATGCTTCGAGTCCGCCTGCCGAGGCGCCGATACCAACGATGGGAAACTGACTTAAATCGGTTATTGCTGATGTTTTGTCTTTTACTGTTTCTGATGATTTTCGCTTGCCGGTGTTCATGCGGAAAAATTTTGGATTTCCATCCTGAGTCACAAGATAATTATATATAAAGGTATAACTAAAAATCAAAGCAGTGGATGTAAATTCATTAAATAAAGTTAGCCCTATTCTTCCAATGACGTAAGGTCACCGGTATCCAGTCCCAGTGCCCGTGCTTTGATGACCCTTCGCATGATCTTGCCGCTGCGTGTTTTTGGGAGCGCGTCAGTGAATTCAACATGGGAAGGACGAGCAATAGGCCCGATTTCATTTTCCACATGATTCTTAAGCTCTTCCGCAAGCTTATCGTTTGCCACTTTTCCTTCTTTCAGGATCACCGTGGCATGGATGATATTCCCCCGGAGGTCATCAGGCAACCCTACAGCAGCGGCTTCCGCTACGGCAGGATGACTTACGAGCGCACTTTCAATCTCAGCAGATCCCAACCGGTAACCGCTGACCTTGATGACATCATCGATCCTTCCGATGATCCAGTAATAGCCATCTTCATCAATCCTTGCAGAGTCACCGGCAAGATACCACCCCTTGTCACTGTATTTTTCCCAGTATTTTTCAATATACCGTTCAGGGTCATGAAGGATCGTCCGGGCCATACCCGGCCATGGATTTTTAATTACAAGGTTGCCTTCTTCTCCTTGTTTCACCTCATTTCCATGATCATCAACGATCCCAACCTCATTACCAAAATAAGCTTTCGCACATGATCCTGGTTTTAACGGCATTATTGGTAATGGTGTGATCATAAATCCGCCGGTCTCCGTTTGCCACCAGGTATCCATGATCGGGCACTTCCCTCTTCCAATCACCTCGTGGTACCATTTCCATGCTTCCGGGTTGATCGGTTCCCCGACAGATCCCAGCAGTCGGAGTGATCTTAGATCATGCCTTTGCGCCCAGGAAGCCCCAAACCGCATTAATCCACGGATGGCTGTAGGTGAAGTATATAAAATATTGATGCCGTATTTCTCGACCATCTGCCACCACCTGTTCGGGTAGGGATGATTCGGAGCGCCCTCATACATCATGATGGTAGCCCCGTTGAGCAGGGGACCATAAACCAGGTAGCTGTGACCAGTCACCCAACCCGGATCGGCAGCACACCACCAGCGGTCTTCCGGCTTTATATCGAAAACATTGCGAAAAGTGGATGCAGTGTACACCGCATAGCCCCCATGCGTATGAACAAGCCCTTTGGGTTTTCCGGTCGTACCCGATGTGTAAAGAATGAATAAAGCATCTTCTGCATCCATTATTTCTGTTCCGCAATCCTTACACTCAAGCGGGATGTTCATCAGGTCCTGGTACCAGAAATCACGGTCATTTTCCATATAACAATCTTCTCCCGTCCGTTTCACGGTGATGCAGACTTCAATGGTTCCTGACCGTTTCATGGCTTCATTGGCAATGCTTTTCAGATGAGTGGCCTTACCCCGTCTGAATCCTCCATCGGCAGTGATCAGGATCCTGCTCTGAGAATCGGCAATGCGCTCGGCAAGCGCTTCATAACTGAAACCTCCGTAAACAACACTGTGGATAGCTCCCATTTTTGCACAGGCAAGCATGGCTATTACCAGCTCAGGGATCTGTGGCATGTATATGGTGATCACCTCCCCTTTCCTTGCACCCATCGATTTTAAAATGTTGGCAAACTTTGAGACCTCGCGGTTCAATACATGGTAGGAAAATGTCCGGAGGTCCCCCGGCTCACCCTCCCATATGATTGCCAGTTTATTCCGTGTGGCCGATTTCAGGTGACGGTCGATCGCATTATGTATAATATTGATCTTGCCGCCGGTAAACCACTTATAAAAAGGTTTCTTACTGTCATCAACAACTTTGTCCCATTTCTTATACCAGTCCAGCTTTTTGGCTTCAGCAGCCCAGAAACCCTCCCTGTCGGCAATGGACTGGCTATACAACTCTTCATAATTCTTTATGTTGGCATGCCTGACAATCTCCTTTGACGGGTAATAGAATGTATCATTATTGTTTACCGTTGTTTCCATATGATATTGTTTTTATTTAGATTATTTCCACGCAAAGATAATGAACAAAACATCGACACCTAAAAATTAATTGTAAAATATCATGTGACCTTTCGATATTTTCCTGATTAATGTGAAAAAGCATAGAGCAGAAATCGAAAATAATCCTTTTCTAATTCTATACGAATGGCCAATACATATGCACAAATTCATATTCAGGCAGTATTTTCAGTCCAGGACAGGAATTGCATAATAAGAAAAATATGGAAAGATGAATTATGCAAATATATAACCGGCATTATTCAAAATCACGAACATAAAGTATTGGCAATTAATGGTATGGCAGATCATTTACATATATTCTTTGGATTGAGGCCTACTTAGTCATTATCTGATTTGATGCAGGATCTTAAAGGCGATTCATCAAAATGGATCAACAAGAAAGGATTGGTAAAAGACCGTTTCTCATGGCAGGAAGAGTATGGGGCATTTTCATATAGCAAATCGAATGTTGAGAACGTACTTAATTATATCAGAAACCAGGAGATTCATCATCGAACGAGAACATTTATTGAGGAGTACCATGATTTCCTGTTAAAATTTGGTGTTGATTTTGAATAGCGGTTTATTTTTAAACCGGTAGTATGGATTGAGGATTGAACCGGGCTGTGCCGTCAGGCACAAAATAATGGTAGAATGCGCGGACATATATCTATTTCGTCCCGTACGGGACGAAATATTAAACACCTGACCTATTTTCTACCAATATTCAATCCCTAATGGGATTTATATTTGAAACAGATTTCAAACAGAAAAATTGAGAATTCAATTTACTTTAAACCTGCCATATTTTTCATTTTGCCTTTAACTTTTGTTCTTGGGTACGATTAAAAATCCAAAGACTAAAAACTTTTTGTCAGAATATCGGCAAGGGGTTTTTACTGTAATTAAGATTTCACAATTCAACGATAAATCCCTACATTTGTTATGATAATAAATATTACAGGGGATGAACAACAGGTTTACCCGGTTTTTAATTTTTGCCTTTCTCATCCTACCAATCCTTGGCTTTTCCCAGACCGATTTTGAATTCTGGTTTGTGGCTCCTGCGGTAACCTTTAAAACAGTCCCACCCAGTACACGAAACGATACCAACTTGAACCGCCCTATACGACTTTATTGCACAACCGCTGAAGGACCGGCCACGGTGACAGTAGACCAACCTGCCAATCCGAATTTTATTCCGATATTAAGAATCGTTAACAATGATTCTGCAAGAGCAATCGATCTCACTCCTTTTTTAGAGATTATAGAGAACAAGCCCGCCAACACGGTGCTTCCCTATGGCATTAGGATACGTTCCAATAAAAGAATAAACTGTTTTTACGAGATCCAATCCCCAATGAATGCTGCGACCTATTCATTATCAGGAAAAAATGCATTGGGGTATGAATTCATTATTCCGGCTCAAAATCATTATCCTAACTACCCATGGTGTAATCCTCCCGCAAGAAATGTGTTCGATATTGTGGCAACAGAGGACAGCACAACCGTTCACGTCATACCCGTTAATGACATTGTCGGTCATCAGGCATTGGATACTTTTGCCATTTTTCTAAACAGAGGCCAAACATGGAGCGGAAGGGCTGCTTCGGGCGATTCATCTGCTCATTTAGGTGGCTCGTATTTATTTTCCAACAAACCCATTGCGGTGACAGTTACTGATGATGCTGTTTATTTTCCAAATACTGAAGCAAAAGCATATGATATTTCAGGCGATCAAATTACCCCGAAACAACTTGGAGGAAAAGAATTTATCGTTAGATCAGGGACTTGGAATGGATCCCAACCAATCCGGTCAAGTGTTCTTGTTTACGCTTATGAGGATACAACCCATGTTACTTATAACGACAGTGCCTCGTTTCAAAATAAGACTTTAAACAGGGGCGAACATGCGGAATTTTTGTTCCCAAATGCTACCTTCTTTACAACATGGCAACCTGGTTATATCTTCTCTGATAAACCAGTTCTGGCTTACGCGATGACAGTGTTTGCTGGTAGTCAGGCAGGTCCAAGTTCGCCTCAAGCGGGAACATGCATCGTACCACCGGTCAACGATTGCTCAGGATCTCACAGGGTTACTCTTTCCTTTACCTCCCCATTTGGTGGACAACAAAATTATTGGGATCTTTTTATTTTTATAAAGAATGGGAACCAGGGGTATTTCTCTTGTACTCCTTTCTGGATGTGCAACAGTATCATTTTTTCTCCCGTACCTGGAACGGGCGGTGAATGGGTTTGGGGGGGCACCGGTTGTGTAAACTGCTCACCTTTAATGAATACAATTTTTAGCAATCCGAAAGCAAGATTTGCATTATCAGGGATGTCAGATGACTTTGTGATAAATACTGCTGCATACACGAAATTCTCGTTTTTTACGGATGTCACATCATTAAATCTTGGTACAGACAGGAATTTATGTCCAGGTGACAGCTTATTTCTTGATGCAGGTATTGATCTCAACATGTACACCTGGAGCACAGGCGCGCATACACCAGGAATTTGGGTAAAACTCCCTGGTACCTATTGGGTTGACGTTACTGACGGAATCTGCGCTCTGAGCGATACGATAGCCGTTTCCTATTACTGGACCAGTCCGGTAAACCTTGGTCCTGATACGGTTCTATGTCCAGGTGACAGTATTTTGCTGGATGCCGGATCAAAAAGAGCTTGGTACCTTTGGAATACAGGTGATACCACTCAAACCATATGGGCAAAGAATTCGGGTACTTACTGGGTCCGTGCTCAAGATGCACATTGTGTTGTTTCTGACACGATTTACATAGAAACCGCTGTTCCGCCAATTGTCACCAACAACCCGATGTCTAAATTCATCTGTTCAGGAGAATCCACAAATATTACCCTCACCTCAAATGTACCCGGTACAAATTTTTATTGGACTGCAACCTTAACTTCCGGGAATATCAGCGGTTTCAGCCCGAATTCAGGGCTTGTAATAAACCAGGTTTTGGTCAATTCTCTTTCTACTGCAGGAATTGTGACGTATCATATTACCCCAAATGCCGGAAGTTGTTCAGGAACCACGGTTGACTTTCCTGTGACTGTGAATCCTGCAGATTCGGTGAAGGTTAGTATTTCAGCTTCTGATAATAATATTTGTTCAGGAACACTGGTAACCTTCACGGCAGTACCTACCAATGGAGGAACAACACCTGTTTATCAATGGAAAGTGAATAGTATCGGTGTCGGTATAAGTATTCCGACGTATTTCTATATGCCTGTAAATGTAGACATTGTAACCTGCACACTGACATCCTCAAATACAGTTTGCACGGCCAACAACCCAGCCATCTCGAATGCAATCACAATGATTGTCAATCCCCTGAACCCGGTCAGTGTTTCGATAAATACGCCCGATAATCCATTTTGCCAGGGATCAACCGTTAATTTCACTGCAACCCTAACCAATGGCGGGACAACACCAACATATTTATGGAAGGTCAACGGCGTTGGTGTTGGCACGAATAATCCTGTCTATTCCTATATTCCGGCCAACGGTGATCTTGTAACCTGTGTGATGAATTCAAATATTGCCTGTCCAACCGGAAACCCTGCAACCTCCGACACGATCACAATGGTTGAGAATACGGTGAACCCGGTGAGTATAGTTATTACAACACCTGTCACTACTATTTGCAGCGGGATATCCGTAACCTTCACTGCAACCCCCACAAATGGAGGAACAACGCCTGCTTACCAGTGGAAGGTGAACGGGGTTAATACCGGTGCAAATAACTCTCAGTTTACCTATACGCCTGTAAATGGTGATTGCATCAGTTGCATCCTGACTTCAAACCTTATTTGTGCCAGCGGGAACCCGGCAACTTCGAACTCAATCTGCATGATCGTCAATCCCAACCTGCCGGTCAGCATCAGTATCAGCACTCCGATAACCACCCTTTGTGCAGGCACCCAGGTTACATTCACAGCATCACCTACCAACCAGGGCACCCTGCCACAATATCAATGGAAGGTAAACGGGGTGGGGGTTGGAACAAGCAGCCTTACCTATTCCTACATTCCGGTCAATGGCGACCAGGTTTCATGCGTTCTTACATCGAACGCAATTTGCCCCACCGGCAACCCGGCAACGTCCAACACGATTACCATGACAGTCAACGCTAATTTGCCAGTAAGTGTCGTCATCTCTGCATCCAATAACCCGGTCTGTTCTGGGATTCCCATCACATACACAGCCATCCCGACAAATGGCGGAACAACCCCGGTTTACTTGTGGAAAGTCAACGGAATTATTGTCGGGACAAACAGTACCACTTACCAATATATTCCTGTAAACGGCGATCTGATCACCTGCACACTGACTTCAAACCTGACTTGTACCACTGGAAATCCTGCCACCAGTAATACGATTACTATGGGTGTTGCCTTTACACCAATTGTTACCTTCACCCGATGCAATGATTCCATCACGACCATCAATGCCCAGCCTTTCAGGCTAAAAGGAGGTATACCCTTAGGTGGGACTTATTCCGGTACTGGAGTAACCAATGGCATCTTCTACCCAGCAATTGCAGGTGTCGGATCGCATCAAATCAATTATTCCTATACCAATGCTACATTATGTTCTGGCAATGCATTTGTGACGATCGTCACGCGTAACGCGTCACCCGTCACGTGTGGGAACCCGCTGACAGACATCCGCGACAATAAGGTGTATCCTACCGTGCAGATTGGTTCCCAATGTTGGTTCGCTGCAAATCTGAATTACGGGACGATGATCCCCGGAGCAATTTCACAAAGGGACAATTGTCTTTCCGAGAAGTATTGTTTTAATGATCTTCCAACCAACTGTGGTATGCAGACATATTACCAATGGGATGAATTGATGCAGTATGATGAAACACTGCCAACCCAGGGATTCTGCCCTCCGGGATGGCATGTGCCCACGGAAGCAGACTGGAATACCTTATTCAGCAATTATATTAGTAATGCCTTCGCTGCCTGGCCGCTTTTATCCACTGGTTATTCAGGATTCAATGCGACACTTTCAGCTACCCGACATCAGAATAAAACATGGGATTGGAGCGGGTTTGCGACTTTTTTCTGGAGTTCAACTCCTCATGGGAATAATAAAGCATGGAGTCATGGGATGAATGATACGGATCCCAGTGTTTCGATATATCCGGCATTCAGGAGTAATGCATTCAGTGTTAGGTGCCTGCGGGATTGATCTGAATATCGAATATTGAACAACGATCTATGAATTTTGAAGTTAAGGAAGATTATAAAAAATAATTTCATACCTGACACTACTTTCCCGGTTGGAAACCCTTTAACGTCTCCTCAATTTCCCGGTCGGTCAGGAGCAGTTTCTCTCTGCAGAAATGAATGAGTTCAATGGCGCTTTTTATCTTTTCCGATAGTATATCAATGGATATATCTTCCTGTTCAAGGTTTTTCACAATCTCCTTCAATTCTTTAAAGGCCGTTTCGTAAGTAAGTTCTTTCTTCATTTTATATTGTTTTCTGATATTGTCTCAACTTTGCTTTTCAGGTTTCCCATGGCCAATTCCGTGATGATCATCTCTCCGGGATCCACTGTTGCTGCATTTTTAACAATTGTTCCATCTTCCCTGTATGTGATGCTGTACCCGCGTTTTAAAATATTTTTGGGATTGAGGTCATGCAAACGGGTTTCGAAGCCTGACAGAATATTAAGTTTGTTTCTGATAACCTGACCTTTGAAGACGGTCAGCATTTTATAAAGATGATCGAGATTATTTCTCTCCCCGCGGATCCTTATTTTTGCCAGGTCGAACGTTCGTTTTCCTGAGAATTCAATCTCTTCCAGAAATCCGTCAAGCAATCCCAGGATAAAATAGGCAACATCCGTAGGTGTTATCTTATTGCGGGATGCAACCATTTCAGCAACTGTTTCATTGGTGGAATGTCCTATTCCGGTTATGACAGGAATAGGAAGTCTCCCTATTTCACCGCATATCATATAACTATCAAAACAGGTCATTCCGATCTCATCTCCCCCACCCCGGATGAGGGCCACTAAGTCAAAGCTCTCTTTCTGTGTACCGACTGCTTTCAGTTGATTACTGATGGATTCTACTGCTTTATCCCCTTGTAGCAATGAGGGGAACAGGGTTATCTGAAAGGCATATTTCCTTTCCCAATTCCTTAGAATGGTAATGAAATCGGAAAAGCCCTTACTGGTCTCTGCGGAAATGACAGCGATCCTTAATGGCACCAGAGGAACTTGTAATTTTTTATTTGCCTCAAACAGCCCTTCTTTCTTAAGTTTTTCGATGGTCGTTTGTTTTTCCTTTGCCAATTCTCCAAGGGTAAAGGTAGGCTCAATATCGCTGATTACAAGAGAGAAACCATAAACGGGATGAAAATTCAAGCGGGCAAGGAATAGTACAGTTATTCCTCCCCTGATCTCGGAACCGACGACATTCGTGAATTTCCGGGCGATATATTCAAAATCATTGACCCAGATTACGCCCCTGAATTGTGCCTTGGTCTTCCCTTCCGACTTCTCAATCAGGTCAAGGTAACAATGCCCTGTTCCTGGGTAAATATTCATTTTTGCTATCTCTACTTTGACCCAGAAAGATTCAGGAAACGCTTCACGGAGAGCCGCTGTCATTTGTTCAGCGATCTCGGATAAGGTATAGATCCTGTTGATATTTTCTTTTAATTCATGATCTTCAAATAAATCCATCCCAATTCTTTTTTGTTAAATTTACAAAAAAATGAAATATGCAAATCCATGGAATGATAATTCTGGCCTCGTTCGTTGCCACACTTGTCAGCGTATTCGTTGTGGCACTCATCACCCGCAATAAAGTTGACAATTATATAGGCAAACCCACCATTGATAAATGGCTTTTCTATTCTTCCAAGGCAAGCATGGTCATAACCTGGATATTCCTGATCGCAAAAGCCGTGGATCCCGGATTGGGTTTGTGGGCCATACCTTCTATCATCTCCTGGTTTGCGACGATACTCACTGTGATTGCATCCTTTATTCTGATCCTTGCCTTTGCCGGGTTGGGTACCTCCCTGCGGGTAGGATTGCCCAACAGCGATGCTGCATTAAAAACGAAAGGGATATACAGCATCAGCAGGAACCCGATCTACCTTGGGGGTTTTATATTAAGTATCGCCTCATTGATCTATTTCCCGAACCAGGTAAATCTTGTATTTGTCTTCTATGCCATTTTTATCCATCACAGGATCATTCTTGCCGAGGAGAAATTCCTGTCAGTCAGGTTTGGCCAGGAATGGGAGGAGTATACGAAAAAGGTAAGAAGATACTTATAATTTACCATTTACTATTGACTATGTACCATTTCATTGACCATTTATCATTGACCATTTTATTTAACGCTTTACTCTCCCTTAATGACTTAATGACCTGATGACTTAATGACCTAATGACCAATTTCCCTTGCATGATACCGGACCAATCCCTCCAGTGGTGACTGAAGTATCGTTCCTACAGATATCTTTTGTTCCAGGGCTGCTTCCATCAGAATATCCCTGTAATACCAGGCAATTGAACCGACGAAACTGACAGGAACTTCTTTATAATTCTCGTATTTCTCTATTTGTTCCTCAAAAAAGCTTATAAATGAGGCCTTTACAAGATCATGCAAAAATGGATGCTGTTGCCGCGGTGCAATAAACGTACTTAAGGATGCAAGAAAACGATTGGGCGCCGGCCGGTTATAGATTGAATTTAGAATATCTTCCAGGGTAAAATGATATTGCTGATCAAAAGCTGCTGAAATATCTGCAGGAAGTTTCTTTTTCAGATAAAATCCGAGAAAGGTTTTTCCAAGATTGGATCCTGCCCCTTCATCCCCATAAAGATAGCCAAGCGAAGGTACATTGGAGAATATCTCTTCACCGTTATAGTAACAGGAATTACAGCCAGTTCCCAGTATTGCTGCGATACCTTTATCTTTCCCAAATAAAGCACGTGCGGCGCCCAAAATGTCATGGTAGATTTCCACAGTGGCAGCAGGATAATACCTTGCCATGATATTAATTAACTTCCGGTTGTTATTTTCCGTTGAACAGCCGGCCCCGTAAAAATAAACCTTGTCGAAGCTGTCCGGAGCGATAAGAGGAACCAGTTCATCCCTGATGATCTTTTCAATCGATTCTTCTGTAATAAAATAGGGATTAATTCCATTCGTTTTAACGGTTATAGGAGCAGTTTCCTTATCGGAAAGTGCCCATGTCGTTTTTGTGGAACCGCTGTCAGCAATTAGTATCATATAACTAGTGAATTAGCGAACTGGTGAACTGGTGAGTTAATTTTCATTTACGAATTTTTTTAAATTAAGGATAATTCTTCTCGTCACGCGTTACGCGTTACGTTTCACGTATTTCTTTTCCGATAAAATTATAAATTCCGTCTACATCTTCCGGATGAAACCAGGTGATCTCTTTGTCTTTGTTGAACCAGGTTAATTGTCGTTTGGCATATCTCCTTGAATTGGTTTTAATTTTTTCAATGGCTTTATCGAATGAGGTCAGTCCGTCAAGATAATCAAACAATTCCTTATAGCCCACTGTATTCAAGGCATTCAGACCTTTGAACGGGTAAACTGATTTTACTTCATCTAAAAGCCCTTCCGTAATCATTTTTTCCACCCTTGTATTTATTCTGTTGAACAACTCATCTCTGTCACGGGTCAAACCAATACTGACGATCCTGAAATTCCTGTTTTTTTGTTCATTTCTGCGAAGTGAGGAGAAGGGTTTTCCGGTTGTCATGCAAACTTCAATGGCACGGAGAAGCCGTTTGGGATTCGAAAGATCAACCGTCTTATAATATTCCGGGTCGAGCTCCTTCACTTTTTGCTGAAGCGCCGCAATACCATATTTATTAAGCAACACCTTCAGATCCTCCCTGAGCATATTATCCGGATCAGGCAGATCATCGATCCCGTGACAGACTGCATTGATATATAATCCTGATCCCCCGGCCATGATAGCGATCCTTCTGGTTAAAAATAGCTGTTCCAGCTTTAATATTGCGTCTGTTTCAAAAAGGGATACATTGTAATTGTCGTGGATCGAAAGGTGTCCTATAAAATGATGCGGAACTTCTGATAATTCCCGATCTGAAGGACGTGCTGTTCCAATCTTAAGTTCCTGGTAAAATTGTCTTGAATCTGAAGAGATGATTTCTGTTGAGAAGGATTTGGCCAGTTGGATTGCAATGGATGTTTTGCCTGTTGCAGTCGGCCCGGCGATGATGATCAGGGTAGGTTGTGCATCAGTAGTCATCCGGTTCACTATCGTACTCATGCTGGTTCATTTCAATATTTTCCAGGTCTTCAAAATCACCCATGCTTTCCACAATATTTTCATCCTCTGGAAAATATTCGTCTGTTTCGTCGTGTACAGAAATGCTTTTCTGCTTAGTCAGCGGATCTTCTTCAACCAATAATTCATCTATATGATCTTCTATTTCAGCAATCTCGGCCTCATTTTCTTCGATCCCTGAGAGGATTATCTCCTTTTCCCTTGGAATATCAAAGATAACCGGAGGGATCAGGGGGATTTCTTCCTCTGCAACAGGTTCAACAGGAATAAAAATTTTCTTTTGTATCTCACCTGTCTTTTTAATGCATTTCGGAAAAATGATATAATCGTCCTCCTTCAGCAGCTTAAAAAGCTCAAGGTGGAATACATATAAATCTTTTGTATAATATTCATATATCATTTTCTGGTGCGGATCCTCGATAAAATTCTTTAAACGGGAATCTTTCATCAGGTGAAGTTCAAATTCTTCTGTAACTATCTCATCCAGTTCCTGATCGTACTTACGCAGACGCTTTTTATGAGGTTTTAGTGATATTTCCTGGTGTTTCTTGTATTTCCGGTCGGTGGTGTAAAAGAAAGCATTTTCGCACGGATCCAGATCAGTTGTTGACTGCATTATCTCATGGAAGTCGAGGAAGGTTTGAACAGGTTGGATATCAATCTCCCTTAAAAAATCTTCCTGGTCTTCTGATGTGATCCTGAAACGATAGATTATCATAATATTTGAATCAATAAACTGGTCAAAAGTAAAAAAAAAATAAATGCTGGAAATTTTACAAGGACGATTAAACTCTATTTAGATCGTTTCAATCCGAGGCGCTCACCTTCCAGCAACATCCGTTGAAATGCTTCTTCGAACTGGTTTGGAATTTCGCCTTCAAGAATGGCTTCTGTGATTGCATTCTTTATTATTCCAACCTCTTTTGATGGCTTTATCCCAAATGTTTGCATGATGATCTCTCCCGAAACAGGTGGTTGCCAGTTCCTCAACCGGTCCTTTTCTTCAATTTCCTTCAGTTTCCTGCGTACAACCTCAAAGTTATCAAGGAACTTTTTAACTTTCTGGAGGTTCTTGGAGGTTATATCGGCCTCACAAAGCAACATCAGGTCATCAATGTCGTCACCGGCATCAAACAGAAGGCGCCTGATGGCAGAATCAGTAACGATTTCTTCGGAAAGTACGATCGGACGAAGATGCAGGGCTACCAACTTTTCCACATATTTCATTTTTTCATTCATGGGAAGCCTGAACCTCCTGAAGATATCAGTGACCATCCTGGATCCCCTGTAGTCATGTGAATAAAAAGTCCAGCCAATCTCAGGCACATATTTTTTGGTGGAAGGTTTCCCGATATCATGAAGGATGGCCGACCATCTGAGCCAAAGGTTGTCAGATTTTGATGCAACATTATCCAGAACAATGAGCGAATGATGAAAATTATCTTTATGACCTACCCCTTCAATTACCTCAGTTCCTTTTAATTCAACAAATTCTGGAAAAATTATGGGTAACAATCCTGAATCCATCATCAGGTAAAACCCGGCAGAAGGCTGATCCGACTGAATGATCTTATTCAATTCTTCACTAATCCGTTCTGGTGAAATGATCCTTATCCGTTCTGCATTTCTACTGATCGATAAAAAGCATTCCGGGTCGATCGAGAATCCAAGTTGTGTTGCAAACCGGATGGCACGCATCATTCGCAATGGATCATCCGAAAAAGTGAGATCAGGATCCATGGGTGTGCGGATGATCCTGTCGTGAATGTCCTGAATTCCGTTGAATGGATCGATCAGTTCGCCAAAGGTTTTTTTTCGCAAATCGAAAGCCATTGCATTGATCGTAAAATCACGCCGTTTCTGGTCATCCTCCAACGTTCCTTCTTCCACAACCGGTTTCCTTGAATTACTCCTGTATGACTCTTTCCTGGCGCCAACAAACTCTATTTTCAACTTCCCGAATTTCACCTGGGCGGTCCCGAAATTTCTGAAAAATTTAACCGGAATATCCTTTCCCAACTCCATTGCAAAGTTTTCAGCAAAATCGATCCCGTTGCCAAGTACCATAATATCAATATCATCGGAAGCCCGTTTCAGGATAATATCCCTTACATAGCCCCCGATTACGTATGCAGGTATATTTAATTTTTCTGATACTGCAGAGATCACCGGGAAAATGGTATGTGACAGATGACTTTTCAAAGTGATGGTATAATTGAAATTTTTCACAAAAATAAGGAAACCCTGAAGTCAGGGAAATATTTTTCCCGATTGTTTGTCATTTAACAACGAAACCTTATTTTTGTTCCTGACAAAAAATCATTTATTTAATGTTGAGTTAATACTCATCTCCTGAAATATTTTATAATCCAACCCCTATGTTAAGAGGAATATTACCAAAAGAATATGCTTTTTATGATTTTTTTGAACGACTGATGACCATCAATGTAACAATCAGCACTGAATTCATCTCCATCGTTGAAGGAAAAACCGATTTACAGAATGCTTCCAATCGTATCCGCTATCTGGAAAGGGATGCCGACAAGGTAACCCATACCTGCATCGATCTGTTGCACAGAACATTCATTACTCCCATCGACCGTGATCAGATCTATAGTCTTATGAAAGGCCTGGATGATTTTGCTGACCAGATCAATGCTGCCACATTCCGCATAACTTACTATGATATTAAAGAGATCCAGAAAGACGCGATTGAATTTGCAAGGATCATTTATCAAAGTAATATAGAACTTGAACAAGCAGTAAAGGGACTTCGGCATATCAAGAAAAGTCAGTTTATCAGGGATAAATGCTTCCTGGTTCATGAGCTGGAAAACCAGTCGGATGATATTCTCAGGATTGCCATTGCCAATCTTTTTAAAGAACAGGACATTCTTCTGATCATCAAGTGGAAAGAGATCTATGAACGGCTTGAAAAAGCGGTTGACCGGCTTGAAAAAGTTGCCAATACGATCGAAAGCATTTTGATAGACAATGCATAACCATTTCCTCCTTTCCCCAAACATTTTAAGCTGATTCTATGGGTTCTGTACTTCCTATCATTGTCATCGCTGTTGCTATTGCGTTAATTTTTGATATCATCAATGGGTTCCATGATGCTGCAAATTCGATTGCAACCATTGTATCAACCAAGGTTCTTTCTCCAAAGTTTGCTGTGCTTTGGGCATCGTTTTTCAACTTCATTGCCATATTGGTCTTCGCACCAAAAGTCGCAAATACAGTATCAAAAATTGTAATTATCAATCCGGCAGATCCTGCATTTGTTTATGTAATTCTTTGCGGGCTTATCGGGGCCATCATATGGGATCTGGTAACCTGGTGGTTTGGATTGCCATCCAGTTCCTCCCATGCACTTATTGGCGGACTTGTCGGGTCCGGGTTAGCTTATCAGGGTGTTCACATTATTAACTGGACCACATTGGCTAAAACTGCGACTTTTATTCCCATAGCACCAATTATAGGTGTAGGCCTGGGTTTTTCTTTTATCATTGCGTTATTCTGGATCTTCCATAAAGTTTCTCCGAACAAGGTTGATAATATTTTCCGTCGCGGGCAGTTTATTTCTGCGGCATTATATTCTCTCAGCCATGGAGGCAATGATGCTCAAAAGACAATGGGAGTACTCGTTGCGATACTCATTGCAGGAGGTGTTATGAAACCTGATACGCAGTTATCATTATATCATTGGAATACTTTGTGGATCATTCTATCATGCCAGCTGGCCATGGCAGTAGGAACCGCCATGGGAGGATGGCGAATCGTTAAGACCATGGGTATGAAACTGACCAAGTTGAAACCCATACATGGATTTTGTGCGGAGACTGCAGGTGCATTCACGATTTTCCTAGCCACCCACCTGGGAATTCCCATTTCCACAACCCATACTATTTCAGGTGCAATTGTTGGTGTTGGAACCGTGACCAACCTGGCGGGAATCAAATGGCAAATTGCCATAAACATCGTCATGGCATGGATTGTTACAATCCCGGCCTCAGCCATAGTAGCGGCTCTATGCTTTTATTTAGCCAGATTAATTACCGGTGGCTTCTGATAATTTTAGATCAATCTTCTTTAAAATAATTCCATCAAATATCTTATTTTTGCGAAGTGATTCTATTACTACCGTAATGATCAGGGAGTAGATATTCAACAGTTTATTAACATAATTTTTTCTATTTATGGCTAAGAGAATAATAGTTACCATGCCCGGAGATGGCATTGGAAAAGTTGTATTGGTAGAGGCAATAAAAGTATTGAACGCCGTCGGCTTTGAAGCTGAGTATGTTCATGGCGACATTGGTTGGGAGTTCTGGTGCAATGAAGGAAATCCACTGCCCGACCGGACCATAAAACTCCTCGAAGAACATAAAATTGGTCTTTTTGGAGCTATTACATCCAAACCAAAAGATAAAGCAGAGGCAGAACTGTCGCCTGAACTGAAAGGGAAAGGCCATGTTTACTATAGCCCGATCGTGGCAATGCGCCAGAAATTCGACCTGGATCTCTGCATGCGTCCCTGCAAGACTTTTTCAGGTAATCCCCTTAATTTCATTCGCCGCGGTGCGAATAACACCATCGAAGAACCTGTAATTGATGCTATGATATTCCGCCAAAACACCGAGTGTTTGTACGGCGGGGTTGAATGGACCAATCCATCTGATATTGTGTACGATGCCCTGATGACCCACCCAAAATTCAGGGAGAATTTTGCATGGTGTCCGCGGCCGGAACTCGCAGTTTCTACCCGTATCTTCACTAAAAAATATACAACCCGGATCGTGAAAGCAGCCTTTGAATATGCAAAGGAACATGGGTTCAAAACAGTTACGGTATGTGAAAAGCCCAATGTTATCCGTGAAACTTCAGGGATGATGCTGAAGGTTGCCCAGGAGATGTCGAAGAACGAATATCCCGATATTAAGGTTCAGGATACCAATATCGATGCCCAGATGATGTGGCTGACGAAGAACCCGGAGACTTATCATGTCCTTGTTGCAGGGAATATGTTCGGAGATATCGTTTCTGACGGATTCGCCGGTTTGGTAGGCGGACTTGGATTTGCCTGCAGTGCAAACATCGGGTCAGAAGTAGCTGTTTTCGAACCAACCCACGGTTCCGCTCCCAAATATGCTGATTTCAATCCCTCCATTGTGAACCCCATTGCCATGGTTCTTTCTGCCTGTATGATGCTTGAACATATCGGAGAAATGGAAAAAGCCAAAAGGATCTATGATGCAGTTGCTGCAGTGATCCTCGAAGGCAAGGTAAAGAGTTATGATATGCTGAAGCTCCCCGGAACTCCTGAAGCCATCGGCAAAGGCGCTGCAAGCACCCAGCAGATCGGGGATGCCATTGTTGCAAAATTGACAACTAACACCTAACGACTAACGACTTACGACTTACAACTTACGACTAAATACAAAGAATCATATGACTGAAGAAATTTTGAGCCTTTGGCCGGAACTCATGTGGATCAATGATGAGGATCTCCGGGAAAAGACAGCAAGAACCTGGGAAGTTGCCTTGGAAAAAAGCGTTCTTACAGTTGATGACCTTCGGAAAATTCCTTTTACGCTTCTGGCTGGTCCTGATCTCAGGGTTTCTTTTATGGCGCATAAACGATGTGTAGTCCACATCGCAAAGGATGCAGGTTTAAAGATGAATGAATTTTTCAAGGAGGATCTCCCGGTGAATATGGATGTCCTTATTGCAGGGGCAATATTGGCAGATGTTGGAAAGTTGCTTGAATATGAAATGAAAGACGGAAAATCCGTGCAGGGAAAATACGGAAAATACCTGCGGCATCCTTTTTCCGGAGTTTCACTGGCTGAACAGTGCGGCGTTCCGGCAGAAGTGTGCCATATCATTGCAACACATGCCGGCGAAGGGGATATGGTTAAACGGACTGTCGAAGCATATATCGTTCATCATGCAGATTTTATGACTTTCGAACCCTTCCGCGACAGGCTGAAATAAACTGGTGAACTGGTCATCAGGTCATTAAGTCATTAGGTCATTAAGTCATTAGGTCATTAGGTCATTAGGTCATTAGGTCATTAGGTCATTAGGTCATTAAGTCATCAGGTTATTAAGTCATCTGGTTATTAAGTCATTAGGAAATTATTGACTTTGTTACTCTGTTACTCTGTTACTCTGTCACTTTAAAGAATGAAATATGAATATAATTGAGAAGATCATCGCTCTGCATTCCGATCAAATACTGGTGAAGCCAGGCGACATAATTGACGTAACAATTGATATCCGTGCTGCACGGGATTTTGGGGGTGCAAATGTTGTAAAAAACATCCTGGATAACGGGTTAAGTGTTGCAGATCCTTCGAAGACGATCTTTACTTTCGACTGCAATCCGGGAGGTTCTGACCAGAAATATGCTGCCAATCAGCAGTATTGCCGGCAATTTGCAAGGGAAAACGATATCCGGATCTTTGACGTGGATGCAGGCATCGGTACACATCTCGCAATCGATGGCGGGTTTGCCTGGCCGGGAAGCACTTTTGTTTCCACAGATTCCCATGCCAATATCCTGGGTGCGATCGGATGTTTCGGGCAAGGTATGGGAGACCAGGATATAGCAGCCGCCTGGGCAAACGGATATGTATGGTTCAAGGTTCCTGCCTCGGTAAAAATCAACCTGAATGGGAAAAGACCCGAGATGCTGTCTGCCAAAGACATCGTGCTGAACCTTCTCTCTATATTCGGGGCCAATAAGTTACTTGGTTATTCAGTGGAGATATACGGTACTGAAGTTGAAAACCTGACCATGGATGAAAGGATCACGATCTCTTCGATGGCTACTGAAATGGGCGCCATCATCATTTTCATCTCACCCAATGACCTTGTTCTGAAAGCCTTAAAAGAGAAGACAAAAAAGGATTATTCCGTAATAACTTCAGATCCCGATGCCGTTTATGAAAAGACCTTCGATATTGATCTGGGGAAATTTGTCCCGATGGTCGCCAGACCGGGTCATCCCCATGATGATATCTCAATAAAGGATCTCAGTCATATGAAGATCGATTCGGGTTTTATTGGTAGCTGCACCAATGGCCGGATGGAAGATCTGCGGATTGCTGCCGGCATCCTCAAAGGGAAGAAGGTTGCTCCGGGTGTGGTATTAAAGATTGTTCCTGCAACCGACGAAATCTGGAATGAAGCCTTGAAGGAAGGCCTGATCGCTGTTTTTAAGGAAGCAGGCGCGATGGTCTCCAATGCAGGTTGTGCAGGTTGTGCAGCCGGACAGGTCGGACAGAACGGACCAGGTGAAGTCACTGTTAGTACCGGAAACCGGAATTTTGAAGGCAAACAGGGAAAAGGACTCGTGTACCTTGCCTCCCCTGCGGTTGTCGCAGCATCCGCCGTTGCAGGATATATCACGACACCTGATCAGATGCCATCTGCTGCTGAAAAGTTCGTAAAAAAAGGAACTGTCAGGGCTGTTGCGAAAGAAAAAGTCCGGACCGAAAAACCAATTGCGGTAGAAGGCCGGGTTTGGATCATACCTAAAGACGACATCGACACGGATATGATTTTCCACAATCGATACCTTACAATTACCGATATTAAAGAGATGGGTCAATACACCTTTGATAACCTGAAAGGATACGAAGATTTTGCAAAGAAGGCAAAGCCCGGAGATATCGTGATCACTAATAAAAATTTTGGCGCTGGCAGTTCCCGTCAGCAGGCCGTCGACTGTTTCCTTTCCCTCGGGATCAGTTGTATCCTAGCTGAATCCTATGGAGCCATCTATGAACGGAATGCCATCAATGCCGCGATGCCCATCCTTACTTATGATCCGGATATGTTGAAATCAGTTGAACTCAGTGATGGGGATACAATCAGGGTGGATTTCATTTCGGGGCAATTGACGAACCTGAAAAACGGACAATCCGCTCAAATTGATAAATTTTATGATGCTCAACTGGCTATTTATAAAAACGGTGGGCTCTTATAGTAATTTGACATGAGGCAGTAGGCAATAGGCAATAGGCAATAGGCAATAGTAATAAATATTTTCCTACATTTCTACATTTCTACATTCCTACATTCCTACATTTCTACATTCTAAATCCTCTTGTGTTTCCACCGTTTGTGCGACCAGAGATAGAATTCGGGCTTTTCCCGGATCAGATCCTCCAATGCACGCATGTATTTTTCTGTGATCTCCCCTCTTTTTGTTTTTGAAGGATCTTCAACGATTAATGTGAAGGTAACCTTATAATATCCTCTTCTAATTTTCCGGGATGCAACAAAAACAACCGGAAGGTTAAGGAGCCGGGCATATTTCTCAATACCATGTAACACGGCAGTATCCTGGTTCAGAAAATTCACCCAATAAGCCACCCGGGGGCTTGAAGGGCTCTGGTCGGCGATCATATAGAAGAAGGCAGGTTCCCCATAACTGGCAGCAAAAACAGCAGCAGTATTGGTTATGGAAACGAGCCTGGCTCTCCCTTTCACCCTTCTCTTCCGGATGTAAGCATCGATCCATTTATTCGATAACGGTTTATAAAAGCCGACAGGTAAATACAACATCTGCGATCCTGTGGCAATCCCCGACCATTCCCAGTTGCCGTAATGCCCTCCTGCACATATGGCATTCTTTCCCTGGCGCTGAAAATCATCAATATTTCCGGTGTCCCCGATAATGTAACGTTCAACCACATCCGCTTCCTTCATTGTAAAGGATTTAATACTTTCCACGAAAAGATCACAGAGATGATGGTAAAACCCCTTTGCAATCTTTCTGATCTCCTCCTCAGATTTTTCCGGGAAAGAATTCCTGAGGTTCCCGAAAACCACTTTTTTCCTGTAACCAACCAGGTGATAAACAATGAAATACAATAAGTCCGAGATTATGTACAACAAGCTGAAAGGGAGGATCCTGAAAATAGTAATGAACCCGACAAAAACAAGATAGGTAAAGTAATTCATGATGCAAATTTACCTAAATACAGGAGAATATTATATTTGTAGTCTTCAAAACATGGTCTAAACACTTTCATTATGTCAACAGAAACCTTCCGGATCTATGGTTATCGCTGGGTTGTACTCAGTATGTTTATGTGCGTGGTGGTTGTAAACCAACTGCTATGGATCACTTTTGCACCTGTAACCGGTACCGCTGCAGCCTTCTATGGAGTGTCGGATCTTAGTATCGGAATGCTTTCCATGGCTTTTATGGTGGTTTACATTTTTGTTTCCATTCCTGCCTCCTGGGTGATCGACACTTATGGCCTGCGGATTGCCGTCGGGATCGGGGCCGGACTTACCGGGATCTTTGGCTTGATGAGGGGTATTTTTTCAGATGATTTTACCTGGGTATTGATTGCACAGATCGGAATTGCCATCGGGCAACCTTTTCTCCTGAATGCTATGACAACCGTTGCAGCCCGTTGGTTTCCCATCAGGGAGCGTGCCATTGCATCGGGATTAGGCTCACTTGCAAGCTATCTAGGTATTGTGATCGGGATGGCACTTACTCCTATCCTGGTGATCCATTCAGGGATCCACAGTATGTTGCTCGATTATGGGATTATTTCTGTTGTGGCAGCCATCCTGTTCCTGCTCCTTGCACGTGAAAAACCACCAACACCTGCATGTCCCCCAGGACAGGAAGAACGGTCGCTGGTTTTTGACGGGCTTAAAAATATGTTGAAAAAGAAAAATTATATCCTGTTGCTGATCATCTTCTTTTTCGGTCTGGGAGTATTTAATGCCGTTGCAACCTGGATTGAGGAAATTGTGCGTCCGAGGGGATTTTCAATTACACAAGCAGGTATGGCCGGTGGACTTATGATCCTTGGCGGTCTTGTCGGCGCCGCAATCATCTCCTGGTTATCCGACCATTACCGCCGGAGAGTTCCCTTTATCCTGCTGGCGTTAGGTGTGTCCGGTATTGGTCTTCTCGGTATCACTTTCGCAACCTCTTATCCCCTCCTGCTTGCATCTTCTTTTGTGATGGGCTTTTTCCTTCTCAGTGCAGGACCTGTCGGTTTCCAGTATGGCGCCGAGGTCGCCTATCCTGCACCTGAAGGCACCTCCAACGGCCTGTTGCTCATGATGGGACAGATATCCGGGATCCTGTTCATCTTCGGGATGGATGGCTTTAAGTCGGGCTCCGGATCGATGACCCAGTCGCTGATCATTCTTGTGGGACTTATGGTTGTTGCGTTTCTGATGGCTTTGAACCTGCGGGAATCAAGCCTTTTGACAGGTAAGGCTGATAAATAATTCAAAATTCAAAATGCAAAATGCAAAATGTAAAATGCAATATACCTTAAAAACTAATCAATCACCAGCTTCTTCACCTCAACCCCTTGTTTTGACTGTATCTTAACTAAATAAATGCCCTTAACGAGTGTGCCGACATTCAATTCAATTTGATTTTAATTATGGAATTTTCCCCTTAATACTTTTTCTCCACTCATCGTTAAAATGGTGATATCGATTTCTTCATTCCTTATTAATTCACTGCTAAAAGTAATTATATCATTAGCAGGGTTTGGGCTGATGGTAAATTTCGATTGAGTTGGTTTGTGTTCTTCAAGAAAAACAGTTCCACCATTTCCTGTTTTTAATATAGTCCCACCACCACCTACAACATAGCCGGTAGTTGAATCAGTAAAGAACAAAGCATTTAGTCCGTTTCCTTGAGGTAAAGGGTTTTGCCATTTCCACTGGGGAAAGGCAAGGGTTGAGATAAGGGATAAACAGAGAAGAAGGAAAGCTTTTTCATGCGTTTTTATATCGAATAAAACGAGGCTACCTAACATTATAATTTGTTGATTTTGGAAACCCGGACTGCCTTTTCATTCTTCAACTTTATAAAATAAATCCCAGAGGGAAGCATCTTCATGTTAATAATAATTTCAGGCTGGTCAATTATCCTGGATATAACCATGGTCCCCTGCGCATTAATTATCGTTAAATAAGAATGACGGAACATCTCTCCGCATTCAATGGTTAAATGATCCGAAACAGGATTGGGAAAGCAACGTAAACCCGGGCTTCTTATAATTCCGGTACCGGCAAAGACCGAATCATATTTCATCACGCAGGGACCGCCAAGTAAATAGTCTCCATCTCCGCCGTAAGTCGAATCGAGATACGCTATGTATGGTATTCCTGACAGATCGAATGAGAGTTTGTTCGGGTAAGTACTCCCTTCGGAAACAGCTTCTTCGCCCGTAAAATCCCAACCAGCCCCGTTAAACTCCATCACGGATGCCTTAAAATGAATGGCGCCATCCGAATAGGAGAAAAACAGGTTGCCAAAAGGGTCAAATCCCAGCGTACCGCTGCGCACTACCGATGGGGTAGCCGGCGGGGTACCGATATCGACCCATGAAGTATCAAGGTAGGCCATGACCCTTCCCTTCCACCAGTAATCGTGATCTGAAAAGGCAACATAAGGATGACCCGCCGAATCGAAGGTCAGGCTTGCCCACCGGATGGCCGGTCCAAGAGAAAAGCCGGGTCCGCCGACATACTCCCAATCGACGCCGTTAAATTTCTTAACGGAAAGCCTGTATTCTTGAATCACGTCATAATAAGCCACATAGGGTTGATTTGTAGCCGGGTTGATCTTGATATCGTAACTCGTATATCCTCCTCCGGAAAAAATGGTGTCACCGACATACACCCACGATGAATTTTCACAGGTCATCACACTGAGTAATCCTGGCACCTGGCCTTCAAAAACCACGTAGATTTTGCCGGTATCATCAATCGCTATCTTCGGATAAGAACCTCCGTAAATCTGACCCGGAAAAATATTGCCGACCTGAACCCAATTAGTTCCATCATAAGTCAGAACCTCACAATTTCCATAATATCCTCCTACATTCACGGCCAGGTAAGGTTGCCCGGATGAATTGAATGTCAGGCTTGGGGGGGATGAACAATTGAGCAGGCTGATATCCCCAACCTGCGCCCATGCAGATCCGTTGTACTTCATGACATACAAACTATTGTCTATAAGCACGATGTATGCCTCACCGGTGACAGGATTGACTGCAAAATCCATCCCATATGCCGGTGTTGAAGAGAAATCGGGCGCCCCGACATATTTCCACTGGTCATTCAAAGGGAAAAAACCGCCGGAGGATACCTGGGTAAAACCGGGTACCTGCATGAATATTAAAAGAAGGGCTAATATCTTTTTCATGGCATTTATTATTGAGGAAAATTTTAATTTCACATTTTAATAAATCTCACGACAGACACCTTCTGCCCGGTTATCGCCTTAATAAAATAAACCCCGGAAGGGATTGCGCTTATGTCGACAATTGTCTCCGGGCTATCAACCATTTTGTGCATGACCTCTTGTCCTTCCGTATTGAAGAGGTCAATCCGGGTCACACATTGACCGGCAGGGATTGATATGACGATGTGATTTGTCGCAGGATTTGGAAAAACAGAGAAAAAAAGACCCGTACGTTGTAATGTTCCAAGAAATACAGAATCAAATTTCTTCACCGAAGCCTTTCCTCCGTATTCCCAATCAATATAGGCATAATAAAGTTCTCCGGCGTTGCTGATATCTATGTTCCCGCGATCGCTTGCACCTGCCGAGATGCCCGGTTCCCTGACATAGTACCAATTCTCACCGTTAAATGACATAACTGATACCTTGCCCACACTATAATCAGCGAAACCCACGAAAAGCTGACCGCCCGGACTGATTCCCAAACTCTCAAAACCAGTCGTTCCAGGTGTAAAACCGATGGGACCTACCGGCACCCAATTCGCACCATCAAATTTCACGACGGTCGCTTTTCTGGAAACCTCTTCATCCTCATAGGCAACATAAGGAATACCTGTGGGGCCTATCTCAATGCTCATACTGCCTACCCATCCCTCGGAGCATACCCCACTTCCCACGTTTACCCAGTTTGAGCCGTCAAATTTCATGACGTTTGCAACGTTGAAGCTAACATATGCCATATATAATTCTCCAGAAGGGCTGAAAGCAAGTTTTGGAGAGTAACACTGGTACTCGGTAAACCCTTGCGAACCCACGAATACCCAACCATTGCCATCATATTTCATGACCGTCGCCTTACACGAAACAGTGCAATCGGGAAAAGCAGCATATGGCGTACCTGTAGCGCTGATGGCAATGGAAGGCTCATCTGTACTTTCCGGAGAAAAGCCCCTGTTACCGACTAACTCCCAAGCGGCGCCGGTGTAATTCATTACAGTCGATTTGGAGGAATCGCCTTTATCGATAAAGATCACATAGGGTTCCTCGTCCGGGCTAACGGCAATGGAGGTATAAGTTGCGCTTTGCGGAGAAAAACCAAACGCGCCAACCACCACCCACTCCGTTCCGTCGAACTTCATTCCGGTCGCTTTATCTAACGGTGTAGACCCGTCGACAAAGGCAATCCAGGGCACCCCGGCCGGGCTGACTGCGAAACTCAGGTATTGCGCATAACTGATGGTAAATCCGGATAATCCGACATACTCCCAGCTTGCCGGCAAGGGAGATGATTTGCAGGGTTTACTTTGAACAACATTTAGTCCGTTCCCTTGAGGTAAGGGGTTTTGCCATCTCCATTGGGGAAAGGCAACAGTTGAGAGAACGGAAAAACAGAGTAGAAGGGAAAACTTTTTCATAAGTTTCTATATTGAATTCCAGAAAATATGTGAACAATACCCTCCATTATGGATTGATCAAAAGGGAGACGAAGATAAGGCTGTATCTTTTTTTGAGGTGCTACGTATAAGATGGAAAAAGATAAAATGGATATTAAAAATTCCAAATTATTAGTTGCGCCTGAAGAAATACTAGCGAGTTTTGATCTGGTGCAGATAAAAGAAAACAGCAAGCAT
>JAPLDH010000007.1 GCA_026391355.1 Bacteroidota bacterium
CCAGCAATTGACCGACCTTAAGAAGATAAAAATCAATGACCGATGGAAATTTAACGAAATCACCAGGTCAACTAACAAAATGATGGAGAAACTGGGGCTTTCATATGAGTAATATAATACGTATTTTTTTCCGGGTTAGGGATTAATCCACTTTACATTTAGAAGGTCATACATTTTCGAAAAATTATTTAAACCTGGGAATCCGGGAAAAAAAAGATACGACTTTGGAATTTCGATTAGAATTTCATCAAAAAATTGTTATTCGTCATTCGTGAATTTCATTTGTATATTTGTCCTTCGACGTATAAAATAGTTTTATGCGAACAAACAAATTTCGTTACAAAGGCATCCTTCTGTTTTTTGGCCTGTTTTTTATCCTCATCAACATAAACAATTCTTTAGGACAGGTGATAACCTATAACAAAAGTTTCATCTTTACCAATGATACAATAGATGAACGTGGTTACGGCGTAACAAGGATGAACGGACGAATATTTATAACATCAACCATTGAGCAAAACGGTTATCAAACCGGAGTTGCAGAAATTGATTCCCTCGGGAATAAAATATGGACGACAATTATCGGCGATTCACTTTACAATTATTTACCGGGTTGGCGTAATTGTCTGAACATTACTTCCGATGGTTCCCTGATCCTGACCGGGGAAATCGATAGTCATGTTGATTCAGCATTTTTCTATGGCCGGGCGTTCATCATGAAACTGACCACCAACGGTCAGATCATTTGGATGAAAACATTGATGGATACCTTGTACAGAACAGATTGGACAAACGGTGTCGGGGTCATTGAAACTTCCGATCATGGTTTTGCAATAATCGGTGAAAGTGGCATCAGGGGGCTATTATATAAGACAGACAGTCTTGGCGAAATCCAATGGTACAAAACATTTGGCGATGGTCAAATAAGCTGGTATGAATACCCGTCGACTATTGAGGAATTGTCAGATCATGGCTTCATAATGGGAAGTTATAGTTATAATGCATATGATGCCAATTCAGGTGAACCAATGGTTTACCTCTTAGACAGCACCGGGGGGACGATCTGGCGGGTTTTGGAAGGAGGAATATATTCAGATGGAGACGCATTCCCCGTTGTGGCTGATGATTCAACCATCATGGTGTTAACTCCTTATATAACGAAAGCAAACTCGTATGGTGACCCGGAAGAAGGCAGACTAAGGCTTTTAAAAATAAGAATTCCTTTGTACCAGGTTCTGAAAGATACCCTTTATGGAGATACAAATCAGTTGTACTGGGTGAACCAGATTCGGCGTGACAAAGATGGAACGTTTGTGGCATGCGGAACAGATCTATATCTTGAACAAGTTTGGCTTTTCCGGTTCAACAGCGAAGGTGACAGTCTTTTCATGAGGCGTAATTTCAATCTGCCAGACAGGAACAGGTACGATACGATGCGGGAAATTTCCGGAATTATCATTTGTCCGGATGGAGGAATTTTGTCTGTCGGAGCCTATTATCCTGTTTATCACGGAGAGGCCAGGGGTAATGACTGGATTGTCAAAACAGACCGGTACGGCTGTCTGAATATGGGTTGCGACAGCAATGCGATCTATATCCTCTCTCAACCGGATTCAGCAGATGTTTGCAGGGATCAGCCTGCCGAAATGAGAATAACTACATTCGACGGAAACAGGTCATTCCAATGGCAGAATTTTAATGTTTCATCCTGGACGGATATTACAGACACAAATATTTATCAGGGAATGTATTCTTCATCCCTTGTTATTGATCTGTCACAACTGCATCAATACGATTACTGGTACAGATGCAAGGTTTATAACAGTTATTATGCGCTCTGTTCAGATAGCGCAGAGTTGAAAATCAAGGATACTGTTGCCATCCTGATCCAGCCCGGCGATCAACTGGTCAGAAAGCATGATACCGTTGTTTTTTCTGTCGTTGCAGCTGGAGGAGAGATACTTTCCTACCAATGGTACAGGAATGGAGTACAGATCCCTGATGGCACCAGGGATACCCTGAGAATTACTTCCGTTACGGTGGCTGATACAGGATCTTATTTCTGCAGACTTACCACCTCATGTGGCCCGGTAGATTCCCGCCATGCAAAATTATCCATCAATTACACGGCTACTGAGTCGCAGGAGAATGAACCCCTTATTCAGTATTATCCCAATCCGGCAGATAATTGGATTATGGTCAGGGTAAAAACCCGTGATAAAAGCCCGGTATTCATCAGAATTCTCGATATATCCGGCCGGACCCTGATCGGGAAAGAGTCGGCAGAGAGAAATGAATATGTTGAGAATATTGATCTGTCAACTATTAAACAGGGGTTTTATTTTCTTGAGATAAGAATTGGTGAAACCATCTATCTGAGGAAAATCGAAAAATGCAAAATCCCATAAGGGAATGACGAATATGGGAATGACGAATATGGGAATGACGAATATGGGAATGACGAATATGGGAATGACGAATTCATGTCATTTCATTCCCGGATTCATCATTCTTGTTCATTCCTGGTATTTCCTAACTCCCAAACCGGTACCCGATTCCTGACTCTGTGGTCAGCAGTTTGGGCTTTGCCGGGTCATCCTCGATCTTTTTCCTGAGTTGGGCCACAAAAACCCTCAGGTATTGGGTTTGTTCTATATATCCCATTCCCCAAACCTCTTTCAGGATATACTGGTGGGTGAGAACCCGGCCTTCATTCTTTGCCAAAAGAGCCAATAGGGAAAATTCGGTAGATGTAAGTTTAATTATTTCGTTGTTCTTATGAACTGAGTGATTAGGCAGATCGATGGTTAACGAGCCAAATTCCAGGATCGGTTGATCAGGTATGCCCTGGCTTTGCCGGATGGCAACCCTGATACGGGCTAATAATTCACCTGTACGAAAGGGTTTGGTAAGGTAATCGTTTGCCCCGTTGTCGAGGGCTTTGATGATGTCTTCTTCTGAATTGCGGACGGAAAGGATAATGATTGGTTTTTGATACCAGTCACGGAGCTTTTTTAGAATATCAAGGCCATCGGTATCGGGCAGACCCAAATCGAGGACGATTAACACGGGTTGGCCGGTAGCTGCCGCTGCCAGACCTTCTTTGCCGGTTGACGCTTCGGAAATTTTATACCCGTTGGCAGAAAGTGTTATTTCCAGCAAACGGCGTATTTGTACTTCATCATCAATTATCAATATGTTGCCTGTATTTGTCATTTACTCATCATGCCTGATAAATTGATTCATGTCGGAAATTTTAACCGGGATTTTAATGGTAAATATAGCACCACCATTCTGCCGGTTTTCCGCGATCACCGTACCCCCATGTGCTTCTGTAAAACCTTTTACTATTGATAATCCCAATCCGGTTCCCCCTGTTTTTGCATCTTTTCCACGATAAAACTTGTTAAAAACCAGGGTTAATTCAGACGGAGGGAACCCTTTTCCCCGATCCATGAGCTGAATAGTAAGAGAACCGCTGTCATAGAAGAACTTGAGCCGGATGTTGGTTCCTGTCGGGGCGTTTTGCGTTGTATTTAGTACAAGATTATGCAGCACCTGCTCGATGAGCCCAAAATCAATAAACACCAAAGGCATATTTGCCGGAATAACCGTTGAAAACTCAAATGGCAATAATTCCTGTTTAAGGTTATCAGCTACCTTATTTGCCAAATCGTGAACATCGCACCAGTCGGGATGCGGGGTTATGCGGCCTGATTCGAGACGTGACATATTCAGCAGGTTCTCTATCAGCCGGTTCAGCCTGACTGAAGCTGTATTGATTTCGGAATACAGTTTCAGTTTTGTCTCTTCCGGATAGCTCTGGGATAATAGAGTATCGGAAGCTCCCATAATGGTGGCCACGGGAATCCGCAGCTCGTGTGAAATAGAATTGAAAAGGGTTTTGTAGAGTTTATCCGATTCATTCAATATATATGCTTTTCTCGCAGCATTTCGTAAAAATTCACGCTCGAATTTGCCGGATATCTGAGAAAGAAATGCTTCCCAGAATTGTTCTTCCCCTTGTGTAAATGGATGAGGGTGCTTAATGGCAAGAACTCCCATGTTATCTTTATTTCCGGTTAATGGATAAAAGGTATAATCGGTTGATGGCAAGGTATCAGTGTTTTTCCCTGCCTTAACCGAATTTTTATAAACCCAGGCTGCGATGCTTAACTCGTTTTCCGTAAGTTTTATTTTAACATCATTGGGAACCTGATTATCAAGTTGATTCAGATCATTTTTAAGAATAATGGAATAATCTGAATTGAAATATTTTTGAATGTACCTGACTGCAATTTTCGATACCTCATCAATCCCCGACGCCATTGTCAATTCTCTGGCAAGCTGATAAAGCGCCTGTGTTCGTTCTTCACGGATCCTGATTTTTTTCTCCTGACGGCGAATTCTTGATGTTAAAATCCCATTAAGCAGGGCAATGATAAAAAACATAATGAGCATTAGCAAATCCAGTGGCTTTTCAATATGCAGCGTATTTTGGGGTGGAATAAAGAAATAATCCCAGATGAGTGCACTCAGTGTTGCAG
The DNA here is from genome assembly GCA_026391355.1 of Bacteroidota bacterium. Lineage (GTDB taxonomy): Bacteria > Bacteroidota > Bacteroidia > Bacteroidales > FEN-979 > CAIYUC01. The sequence goes on from JAPLDH010000007.1 coordinate 4,548, forward strand.
CAAGCAAAATAGGGCCGGTACCAAAGAACAGTGCAAGAATGGATACCAGGAACAATAAAACGAAAGACACAACCTGATAACCGATATAATCTTCGAGAATATGGCAAATAATAGCTGACAGGATCACAAAAAATGAAACTGTCACATATTGGCGGATATTGGATGTATAGGAGGGAATAGAAACCCGTTTTTTAAAATAATCTTTTGCCTGGCTATCCGAGCCAAGAATATAAACATCAATATTGCCGCTGTACCGTATCAATCGTTTTACAAAATTACCAAGCCGGAACATGGATAACATATTGCGAACACGGGGTTTCCCGACAATAATATGCGTTACATTTTCTTTCTGGGCAAAATCGACAATGGCTTTTACAATATCATAATTTGTTATGATCCGGAATTTAATACCCAGTTGTTTGGCAAGGTTGAAATTTTTATCAAGTTGTTCACGCTCTCTGGGGGTAAGTTTATGCAGGGTTTCAATATATATAGCCTGGATGTCTGCACCCATTGAATAGGAAAGGTTTTTAGCCCAGCGCAACAACTTTGTTGAATGATGATGATAATCAATGGCTACCAACAGGTGAAGTCCCGATTTCCAGGGACCCCGGATACGTTTGTGTTGCATGTAATCATGCAGCTGCTTATCCACCCGGTCGGCAACGATGCGCAATGCCATTTCCCGCAAAGCGGTAATATTTCCTTTGCGGAAGAAATTTTCTATGGCTTCCCTGGAACGTTCAGGTGTATAAACTTTACCCTCGGAAAGTCGATGCAGCAGTTCATCAGGAGTGAGGTCAACCACTTCCACCTCATCGGCATTCTCAAAAATCTCATCAGGCAATGTTTCCCTGACAATGATCCCTGTAATTTGTGCAACCGTTTCGGAGCGGCTTTCAAGATGCTGGACATTAAGGGTTGTGTAAACATTGATGCCGTTGTCGAGAATCTCCAGAACATCCTGGTACCTTTTTGCATGACGGCTTCCGGGAGCATTGGTGTGTGCCAGTTCATCAACAAGAACAATCTGCGGCTTTCGGGAGATGATAGCATCCAGATCCATTTCCTGAACAGCAGTTGATTTGTAATCATAGGTTTTGCGGGGAATCACTTCAAAACCTTTCACCAATCCGGCAGTTTCAATACGTTTATGCGTTTCAACATAGCCGATAATAATATCACAACTTTTCTCCTTCTCAGTATGGGCGGCTTTTAACATGGTGTATGTTTTTCCGACACCTGCACACATACCGAAAAATATTTTCAGTTTTCCCCGTTTGCTTTTTTCTTCCTCATTTAACAGAGAAGCCAGAAGTTCATCGGGATTTGGTCTGCTGTCATCAGGTCCCATCATCTTGTAATAACATATTTGAAGATTTGAGAATTGAGCCCACTCTGAAAAGTCTTGTATTTTGGACTAAAGTCCATAAGTAGTTGAATTTCAATTACCCCAGCCTTAAGGCTGGGGTAAGGCAAAACATAGATAATCAGGGCTTTAGCCCAAAATATAAAGACACATATGACTTTTCGGAGTGGACTCAGAATTTGAAGATTTGAAAATGACATGATAAATTAAATAGATTTATTTTATTTGATCCAGATTCAAATTTAGCAATAAAACATTAATCCTTTCCTCACCCAGGCATAAAAACTGTGGACCTTCGGTAAGATCCCTGATACATTGTTCCAGTTTTCTCTTTTGAATATCAGTGAAATGACGGGCTTTGGCAATCCGGTTAACCTGTAAAAATGCTGCATCCGGAGAAATATGGGGATCGAGTCCGCTTGCAGAAGCAAAAAGCATTTCTGATGGGATGACCGTAAAAGAATCCAACCGGTTAAAGGCAATAAACTGTTTTTTGCGCTGGTTAACAAGATCTTTCAGTTTTGAATTGGATAACCCGAAGTTGGAACCTCCTGAAGGCAAAGGGTTATATGAAACAGCCGATGGCCTGGAAGAAAAATAAATGGCAGTATCGGATTGCTGACCAATAAGCGCGCTGCCTATCGCTTTGTTGTTTCTTGAAATGATACTTCCATTTGCTTTTGCCGGAAATAGTATCTGTGCTATTCCTGTGATAAAAAGCGGGTAGAGGATTCCTGTAAGAATAGTAAAAAACAGGAATATTTTTATTGATATAAAGAATGTTTTCATTTTTCTAAAGGTTAATGATCAAATCAATCAGTTTAATTCCAATAAAAGGGGCAAGAATACCCCCCACACCAAAAACAAGCAGGTTACGGGTTAAGGCGGATTTGGCCGAAACCGGCCGGTAACGAACCCCCTTTAAAGCCAATGGAACCAATAGTATGATAATAATTGCATTAAAGATAACCGCACTCATGATCGCACTCTGGGGCGAACCGAGGTGCATAACATTCAGGGCAGACAGGGGACCAACACCATTCTTACCCGAGTATAGTGACAGGGCAATGGCCGGAATAATGGCAAAATATTTTGCCACATCGTTGGCGATACTGAACGTAGTGAGCGCCCCACGGGTCATCAGCAACTGTTTTCCAACTTTTACAACTTCAATTAATTTGGTAGGGTTGCTATCGAGGTCAACCATGTTTCCTGCTTCACGGGCTGCCTGGGTACCTGAGTTCATGGCGATACCAATGTCGGCCTGGGCAAGGGCGGGGGCATCATTGGTGCCATCGCCGATCATCCCCACCAAATGGCCGTTTGCCTGTTCTTCGCGGATACGGCGTAGTTTATCTTCGGGTTTGGCTTCGGCCATGAAGTCGTCAACCCCTGCTTCGGCTGCAATAGCTGCTGCAGTTAAAGTATTGTCTCCTGTGATCATTACCGTTTTAATACCCATTTTCCGCAATTCGGCAAACCGCTGTTTGATTCCGCCTTTCACGATGTCTTTAAGATGGACAACTCCTAATACCTTATTATCTTCTGCCACCACTAATGGTGTTGCACCTTGTCGTGACAAACCGGAAACAATGTCCTTAATGTTTTGAGGATAAAATCCATTGTTGTTTTGTACAAATGTGCGAATTGCATCTGATGATCCTTTCCGGATCTGATGAACTTTCCCGTCACTGTCTCTGATATCCACTCCGCTCATTCTTGACTGTGCTGAAAACGGAATAAATGAAGCATTAAGATGGTGTACATCACGGCCACGGATATTGAATTTTTCTTTTGCAAGTACAACAATAGAGCGTCCTTCAGGTGTTTCGTCTGATAAAGAGGAAATTTGTGCCGCATCGGCGAGTTCTTCAACAGTTACCCCTTCGGCAGGGATAAAATCGGTTGCCATTCGGTTACCCAGGGTGATCGTTCCGGTTTTATCGAGTAAAAGCACATCTACGTCCCCTGCTGCTTCAATGGCCCGGCCGCTGGTAGCAATAACATTGCGTTGTAATAACCGGTCCATCCCGCTGATCCCGATTGCACTCAACAAACCGCCAATTGTCGTGGGAATTAAGCAAACCAGCAATGCAATGAGTACCGGAATGGTTAAGTTGTGCGACCCGGGGAAACCAGAAGCCGAAAGACTGTATCCGAAGAATGCCGGTAGTGTTACTACTGTCAGAAGAAAGATCATGGACAAACCCGAAAGCAGGATGGAGAGGGCAATTTCATTTGGTGTTTTCTGGCGTTTCGCTCCTTCCACCAAAGCAATCATGCGGTCGATAAAAGTGTTGCCGGGTTCGGAAGTAATACGGATAATAATACGGTCGCTGATTACTTTCGTGCCTCCGGTAACTGCCGAACGGTCACCTCCGCTTTCACGAATAACCGGGGCTGACTCTCCTGTAATTGCCGATTCGTCAACGCTGGCAATGCCTTCAATGACCTCACCATCGGATGGAATGATATCACCGGTTTCGCAAATGACAATGTCACCTTTTTTCAAATCGTTCGCCCATACCGGAACTTGCTGTTTTCCCACCAATTTAAGGGCTTTGGTTTGTGTACGGTTTTTACGCAGACTATCCGCCTGGGCTTTTCCCCTGCCTTCCGCAATGGCCTCTGAGAAATTGGCAAACAATACGGTAAACCATAGCCAGACAGCGATCTGAAGATTGAAAGGTGAAAAGTTGCCCTGGAATATACCGGCAAGCACCATAATTGTTGTAAGCAGAGAACCAATGGCCACAATAAAAATGACCGGGTTCTTTATCAGCAATGCAGGGTTTAATTTGATCACACTGTCTATTGCAGCCTTAAATAATATTTTTCTATTGAAGATGCTCGTATTTTGTTTTGAACTCATCTCATCCAGCATTTAAAAGGTTATTCCACCATTCATCAGTAAATGTTCAACAATGGGGCCAAGCGATAAGGCCGGGAAATGGGTTAACCCGCCAACAATGAGAATAACCCCGACAAGTAAGCTGATAAACAGCCCATTGTCAGTGCGAAAAGTACCTGCTGAAAGAGGGGTAATTTTCTTTCCGGCCATATTTCCTGCTATTGCCATTACCGGAATAATTACCCCAAACCTGCCGAGGAGCATTCCGATGCCTAGTGTCACATTATAAAATAATGTATTGGCATTTAGCCCTGCAAAAGCGCTTCCGTTGTTCCCTGCAGCAGAACTATAGGCGTAGAGGATTTCGGAAAAGCCATGGGGACCTGAATTATTGAGACCCGATAATCCGGGGTTAATTACCGAAGCCCACGCCGAGAAAAGAAGGATGACAAAATTTGGCACCAGAACAGCGATAATTGCCATTTGAACTTCGAAGGCTTCAATCTTTTTACCCAGGTATTCAGGGGTACGTCCAACCATAAGCCCGGCAATAAAAACCGTCAGAATAATAAATATTACCATACCATATAATCCTGCACCTACCCCGCCAAAGATTACTTCACCAAGCATGATATTCAGCATGGCAACCATCCCGGCCAGAGGCGACAAACTGTCGTGCATTGCATTGACCGAACCATTCGATGCTGCCGTCGTGGAAGTTGACCAAAGAATGCTGTTTGTAATACCAAAACGGGTTTCTTTGCCTTCCATCCGGGGCAAATGTCTGAATATAGGATTGGCAGAATATTCAGCATACAAGGAAATCACCAAACCGGCGATCAATAAAATAAACATGGCCGAAAAAACCGCCCAACCCTGCCGTGTGGAGCCGACCATTTTGCCGTACGTATATGTCAATGATGATGGAATCAGCAAAATGGCCAACATTTCAATAAGATTGCTGAATGGGGTTGGGTTCTCGAAAGGATGAGCGCTGTTGGTATTAAAAAATCCGCCTCCGTTCGTTCCCAGTTGTTTTATTGCAATTTGCGAAGCTGCAGGGCCCATAGGGATTACCTGCGTGGCCCCCTGTAAGGTCTTAATGGTTTCATAGGGTTTAAAGTTCTGAATAACTCCCTGACTGACCAGAATGACAGACAATAATATGGAGAGTGGCAATAGCACATACAATATTGAGCGTGTAAGGTCTGTCCAGAAATTCCCAAGCTTCTCGGTGGTTTTTCGTGAAATACCCCGTATGAGCGCCAGTAAAACAGCTATTCCGGTTGCAGCGCTGACAAAGTTCTGTACCGTAAGTCCAATCATTTGAACAAAATAACCCAATGTTGTTTCCCCTGAGTATCCCTGCCAGTTGGTATTGGTTGTAAAACTTACGGCAGTATTAAAGGCCGAATGCCAGGATACATTTGGAAGATGTGCAGGATTCAAGGGTAAAAATACCTGAAGGAGCTGAATCAGAAACACAAAAACAAATCCTGTCAGATTAAATATGAGTAACCCGAAAGTGTATGACTTCCAGTTTGTTTCCCCATCAGGGTTAACTCCTGTGAATCTATAGGTCAGCTTTTCAAGCCAGCCAAAAACGGGAAGCATCACATGTTTATTCCCTGTGAATACTTTATACATGTAATTCCCTAAAACAGGTGTTAATCCTATTAACAGGCTAAAGAACAGGATTACCTGGATGATGTCCTGAGTTGTCATTTTGTTTATTAAAATTTTTCGGGGTTTACCAGTGTATAAACAAGGTATCCGAGAATAAGCATAGCAATGATGGCTCCTACAATATACCCGGAGGATGAATTCATCTCAAAAGGTTTGAATGTAACCAGCAAAATTTTTGCATCCATGTCAGAACATTTTTACACGATGCAAAATTGCGACGGGAATTATAAGGGTTTTATAATATTATTACCGGGGGTATAAAGATTTTATAAAGATGAGAAAAACCAGTTTCGAAGGCAAGTTTATCTTGGCGCTTCATTTACCAGCAGCCAGTAAACGCCGGTACTACTGAAAGCATGTACAAATTCAACAAAATCAACCGGTTTGACGACATAGCTGTTTGCGCCCAACTCATATGCTTTTGTAATATCAGGGTCTTCCTTTGAAGAAGTAATAATCACAACCGGCAGCTTCTTTGTTTCGGCATTTGATTTAATTTCTTTTAAAACCTCCAATCCGTTTACTTTGGGGAGCTTCAGGTCAAGAAAAATTACCTTGGGGGGTTTGAATTTGTCGCGGTTTGAATGGATTCCCCGGCAGAAAATAAAGTCGAGCGCTTCTGCTCCGTCTTCAGCGACGAATATATTGTTGGCCAGTTTCTGTTTTTGCAGAGTTCTGACTATTAATTCTGCATCATGTGGATTGTCTTCCACAATCAGAATATCGACAGGATCAAATTGGTTCATGTCTTATTATTTAGTCGTAAGTCATAAGTCGTAAGTCGTAAGTCATTGGTCATTAGCCTATAGTGATCAGTCATTAGTTCATTAGAATTTTCTTTTTGCATTTTGCATTTTGAATTTCTGCATTCTTCATTACTATTGCCTAATGCCTAATGCCTAAATTGGCAATGAAAAATAAAATGTTGCTCCTTTATCGACTTCACCTTCTGCCCAAACCTCTCCACCATGCCGGATTATGATATGCTGAACAATCGCCAGTCCGACCCCTGTTCCTTCGAATTCCTTCACACTATGAAGACGTTGAAATACTCCAAAAAGTTTATTAATATACTTCATATCGAAACCGGCTCCGTAATCCATGATGCTATAGACCACCCTGTTTTCTTCCGGTTTGGACGATATTTTAATCACAGCGTGTTCGCGACGTGAAGAAAATTTGATTGCATTGGATATCAGATTGACCCACACTTGCCTTATCAACATTCGATCGCCGGAAACAGGGTTCAGGTTACCCAACTGAAAACTGATCCGATGTCGGGTTTCGGGTGTTGTAAGTTCACTGTAAACAGAACCGGCAAGTTGCTCCATGTCAATGCTGTAAATATTCAATTCGATCCGGCTGAGCCGTGAAAAGTCAAGAAGATCATCAATAAGTTGTCCCATATGCTTTGCACTGTCACCGATTACAGCACACAATCGTTTTCCTTCATCATCGAACTTCGATTTATAATTTTCCAAAAGAATACTGGTAAACCCGTCAATAGCTCTCAGGGGCGCACGAAGGTCATGTGAGACGGTATATGAAAACGTTTCCAATTCTTTGTTTATTGCCTGAAGCTGCGCGGTGCGGTCAATGACGCGTTGTTCCAGTTGTTCATTCAGTATAGTCAGATTTGCCTGGCTTTTACGCAGCGCTATTTCCAAACTTTTCCGTTCAATTGAATAATGAATTGAACGCGCAAACATGTCAGTGTCGATTTTTCCTTTGATAAGATAATCCTGGGCTCCGATTTTTATCGAAGCAAGCGCCAGTTCATCATCTTTATGACCTGTAAAAACAACGACAGGTATTGATGGTATTTGTAATACCACCCTCCTGACGGTATCCAATCCCTGGCTATCCGGTAATCCCAGATCAAGAAGAACAAGATCTGTCTTGTTTTTATCAAGGTATTCAAAGGCAAATGAAATACAATTGACATTAAAAAGCTTCATTTCAGGTAAATCAAGAACCATCTCCTCGATAATTCTGACATCACCCGGATTATCTTCAATTAATAACAGGTTAAGTTTATCACTCATTTTGTTCGTATGAATCATTTCTTTTTAATTCCGTTGTTCGGAGGCAATCTAACAATAGTCAGCCAGAAATCTTCAATCGAATGTATCACTTTTAAAAACTGTTCAAAATCGATTGGTTTGGTTATAAAACAATTTACATGAAGATTATAGGTTTTAAGGATATCCTGTTCGTCAGATGAAATTGTAAGGGCAACAACCGGTATCCTCTTTAAACTCTCATCCTTCTTAATATCTTCAAGCACTTCTCTTCCGTCTTTGCGGGGAAGATTCAAATCAAGTAAAATAAGGTCGGGACGTGGCGCGTCTTGATATCTGCCTCTATGGTAAAGAAAATCCATGGCCTCGATGCCATCCATCACATGATGAATATTATTGATTACTTTACTGTCCTGAAGGGCTTCCCGTGCAAGCCGGGCATCCCCTTCGTTATCCTCCACGAGGAGAATTTCAATGGGTCTTACTGCTGTTTCCATCTCTATGAATTGTTGAATTGTCGATTCGATGAAAGGAAAAATAAAAAACGGATCCTTTTCCGGGTTCTGATTCAACCCAGATCCTTCCTTCATGCCGTTGAATAATGCGATGGCATATTGCAAGACCAATGCCTGTTCCCGGATATTGATTACCGGCATGAAGTCGTTGAAAAATGAGAAATATCTTGTCGAAAAATTGTGTTTCGATTCCGATTCCATTATCTTTCATAGAAAAGATCCATTCTCCCTTTTCCAGTTTCGCGGAAATATGGATCCGTGGTTTCTCTTCACTATGAAACTTGATAGCGTTTCCGATAAGATTCTGAAAAACCTGGACAATTTGTCCATGATCACCTATAATCAACGGCAGATCCTCATTTGTAATGATTGCACCTGATTCAATGATCGCAACCTGCAGATTAGAAATGGCCTCTCCCAAAGCGAGATGTGAATCTACCGGATTGAAAGACCCGCTTCGGGTGTTAATCCTGGAGTATGACAGAAGATCCTGTATCAACCGTTGCATTCTGTTAGCGCCGTCAACGATATAATGGATAAATTCGTCCGCATCCTTTCCCAGTACATTGTTGTATCTTTTATAGAGTAACTGCGTAAAACTGGCAACCATCCGGAGCGGTTCCTGAAGATCGTGGGATGCTACGTAAGCAAACTGTTCAAGTTCTTTGTTGGAACGTTCAAGTTCGGTATTTGTCTGATTCAGCTTTTTATTGGCTTCCCGTTCTGCAGTCTGATCCCGGAAAACAAATACAACGCTATTGATTTGTTGATTTTCATGGATAATTGGGGAACAATTACCGGCAATCGGCGTTTTCATTCCGGTTGTTGAAATGATCAGGGATTGATCAGGTAATCTTTCAACCACACCTTCCTTTAACACACGTTCTATTGGAATGTCAACCCTGGTATTTGTCTTCTCATTTACAATACGGAACACCTCACCCAGTATCCTTCCCTTTGCATCAGATTCGTTCCAGCCGATCAATTGCCCGGCAACCGGGTTCATATTCCGGATAATTCCGGTCTTATCCGCTATTACTACTCCATCACCAATACTGTAAAGTGTTGTCTGGTATTCTTCCTGCGTTTGGGCCAGATCTTTTTCTTTCAGGAATAATTCCCTGTAAATATTACTTTGCCGAAGAAAATAGAACCTGGAAATTGCTACCGCAATTAAAATAATAAGAACAATGGTAAAGATCATGATATAGCCTGCCCGGTAACTGAGTTCAGAAAAGATCTCGCTCCGGTCAACTTTTGCCACCATGTACCAGGGAGTTCCGGGCACTTTGCACACATAGGAAAGAACTTCAACATTGCGGTAATCATTCCCTTCCCAGATTCCCTGATAACCCAAAACAGCTTTTACTGCCGCAATGGTTATACTTGTTAACGGCAATTGGAAAGATAATGCAGTATGTGTACGGTGTCGTAATTCGTTCAGGAATAGCACACTGTCGCCATTTTTCCGGACAATCAATATTTCCGACGACCTGCTGGGTGTGGGCCAAGACTGAATAAGCGGATAAAGATATTCATTCGGGTCAACCCGAAAAACCAATATAGCGATTGAAATATTGTTCCTGTTTGTAAACGGAACCATAATGTCATAATGAATTTTATTGTGTAAATGGCAATAGTAAAGATCCGTAATGATCACTTTTTGCAGGAATGCAGCTTCGGTAATAAATCCGTTGGTTATCGTATCAACTGTTTTCAGCGCCGGATCAAGCGAAAACAGGACTTTTCCCGCGGGAGAGGTGATAAAAATATTTTCATACCCGGATTGTGTTTTGATAATGGAGAGTTGCTCCCTGATTTCGTTTTTCAGATCTGCATTAAAATCGTTAATGAGAAATTGTTCAATACTTCTTTCAAAAAAGGCGCTTTTGTAAAAAACATTTGCATCTCCAAGCCTCTCTTTCCTCCACTGGGTGATCTGGTTGATCTTGAGTTCAGCAATAGCTTTCAGTTCATTGTATTTATCTTTACGGATGATATTCGTTTCGTATCGAAAATATAAATATCCGCCAAGAAGGATCAAAATACATAAACTGCATGCCAGGAAAATTAAAAGCCGTTTACTGCCGGTATTCAGATGCTCTGTCATTGCATTACTGGTTGATAACCTGCTATTATTTCCCGATTGTAAATAATTATGCTAAGTTAGGGAGAAAAAGGAATATTTGACCTATATTTTCACTGCCAGCTTTTTTAACACTTCTTCCTGGATGTTTTTAGGTAAGGGAGTATAGTTAAAGAATTCCATTGAATAGTTTGCTCTTCCGCTTGAGATGTTTCTCAATTGCGTGGAGTATCCGAACATCTCCATCAGGGGCACAAAACCGGTTATCTTCTGGGCGCCTTTACGGTATCTTCTCATTGCTTCGATCTTACCTCTCCGGCGGTTGAGGTTACCAACAACATCGCCGATGTATTCATCCGGAGTGTTTATTTCGATCTTCATCATGGGTTCGAGCAGAATGGGTCCGGCCTTCATGAAACCATTCTTGAAACAGATGGAACCGCAGGTCTGGAAGGCCATATCGGAAGAATCCACCGGATGATGGTTTCCGTCGATAAGAACCACCTTGACATCAACGACCGGATAACCTGCCAGAATCCCCCGGTCGAGTGTCTTCTGAATCCCTTTATTGACCGATTGAATGAATTCTGCAGGAATCGATCCACCTTTGATCTTGTCAATAAATTCATAGCCTTTTGCCTCATTCGGTTCGATTCGCATAACGGTATGGGCAAACTGACCTTTCCCGCCTGTTTGCTTGCTGTGTTTGTAGTTTGACTCCACTTCGGCGGTGATGGTTTCCCTGAAAGCCACGGATGGTTCACCAACAATCGATTCCACATTGAATTCATGTTTTAACCTGTCGATGATGATTTCCAGGTGAAGTTCACCCATTCCGGAGATCACGGTTTCTTCTGTTTCATCATCAAAACGAACATTGAATGAAGGATCCTCGTTTGTCAGTCTTCCCAACGCTTCACCCAGTTTTGCCTGGTCTTTCCTGCTGGCAGGAGATATTTTAAGTTCGATGACTGAAGGTGGGATAAAAATGGATTCCAGCAGGAAACGGTGTTCGTCTCCACAAAGGGTATCTCCTGTTTTTGTAAATTTCATGCCGATCAGGGCAACGATATCACCTGCGGTTGCTTCGGAAACTTCTTCACGCTCTTTGGCACGGATCTTTAATATTCTCCCCACTCTTTCATGCTTGGCTTTGGTGGCATTCCATATCTGCATCCCACTTTTCAATGTTCCGGAAAAAATACGCGTAAAAGTCTGTTGTCCCACAAAAGGATCATTGATCAGTTTAAAGGCAAGCGCCGAAAATGGTTCTTTCGGAGATGGGTGACACGTATGGGATTTCGACGGATTATCCACGTCAATACCAACCACTGCACCTACATCAATCGGGGAGGGAAGGTAATCAAGAACGGCATCCAACAGCATCTGAATCCCTTTATTCTTATATGCAGCTCCACAGAATACCGGAGTAATAAGAAGTTTCAGGGTAGCATCCCGCAATGCTTTTTTCAGTAATTCGCCAGGGATCTCTTTATCTTCAAGGAAGAGCTCCATGATCTCATCATTAAAATCCGCCAGTTTTTCTGTCAGGAAGGCTCTTGCGGCTTTGCATTTCGGCTTGTATTCATCCGGGACATCCGTTTCATATTGCTCAAAATCGCGGAATACATATGCTTTACAATCAAGGATGTCGATGATCCCTGTGAAATGTTCTTCCGCTCCCATGGGGATATGCAACGGTACTGCATTGGCATCAAGGTATTTGGTCATCTGAGATACAACGGCCTGAAAATCAGCGCCGGTTCTGTCCATTTTATTAATGAAGGCAATACGCGGAACCCGGTAGCGGTCGGCTTGATTCCATACCGTCTCGCTTTGTGGTTCAACCCCGCCAACTGCGCAAAAAACCGCGATCATCCCATCGATTACTCGTAAAGAACGTTCAACTTCAACCGTAAAATCAACGTGTCCCGGCGTATCAATCAGGTTGATCTGAGAGCCTTTCCATTGACAGGATATGGCTGCGGATGCAATGGTGATCCCTCTTTCCTGTTCCTGTTTCATGAAATCCATGGTGGCTTGGCCGTCATGGACTTCTCCCATTTTCCGGGTTGTTCCCGTGAAAAACAGGATCCTTTCCGTTACTGTTGTTTTGCCTGCATCAATATGAGCAGCAATACCGATATTTCTTAATTTATTTAAAGGCATAACAATTTAATTTTTTCACCTCAGCCCCTGCAGGGGATGAGGTGCATGGTAAATTCCCCGTCCCGAGTATTCGGGGTCCCTGGGGTTCATACCAATTGATTTATTTTCTTGGTCGTCCGTCAGTTCTCTTCCTGTTTTTCTTAGGGTCGTACACTGGGCTTTCGCCAAACTGAACCGGGACAGTGGCTTTATGAACAACCTTGTCCAACAGGTTTTCAATCACCTGAAATTTATATTGCTCTTTAGGATTAATGAAGGTTACAGCCACTCCTGATGCTTCAGCCCTGGCAGTACGGCCAATCCGGTGAATATAATCTTCTCCGTCGTGAGGTACATCATAATTAATGACCATATCGATATTTTCGACATCGATTCCGCGCGAAAGGATATCTGTTGCTACGAGAATATTCAGTTTTTTGTTTTTAAAGTCATTCAACACTTTTTCCCGTGTATCCTGGTCGAGGTCTGAATGTATGGCTTCCACAGGAAGGCCCAGGTTCTTAAGTTCCCTGCTTAGTTGCTTGGTGCTGCTTTTTGTTGAACAGAATACAAGGATGCTTTTCAGTTTCATTGACTGTAAAAGGAACTTCAACAATGGAATTTTCTGGGAATCATATACCGAATAAGCCAATTGCAAAATCTTTTCCACCGGTTTTGATATGGCCAGGGTGATCTCCTCCGGATCTTTCAGCGCCTTACGGGCCAGGGTCCTGATTTCTGACGGCATGGTAGCGGCAAAAAGGAGGTTTTGCCTGTTTGCAGGAAGGTATGAAATGATCTTCATGATATCGTCAAAAAAGCCCATATCAAGCATCCGGTCGGCTTCATCAAGGACCAGGAAGCGGATACCTGAGAAGTTGACATACCCCATGTTAATGTGAGCGATCATCCTTCCCGGGGTGCAGACAATAATGTCAGCTCCATCGGTAAGGGATTGCTTTTCCCGCATGAAACTTGACCCATCGGTACCACCATAAACGGCAATAGAGCTTACATGTGTAAAATAGGAGAGACCTTCCATATGCTGATCGATCTGGATGGCCAGTTCGCGGGTTGGTACGATGATCAATGCTTTTACCTGGTGACCCGGTCCGTAATTAATGATCTCCTGGATCAGCGGAAGCAGGAAGGCTGCTGTTTTACCGGTCCCTGTCTGTGCAGAACCAATGAGATCTCTGCCTTTCAGTATGACCGGTATGGCCTTTTCCTGTATCGGGGTAGCTGTTTCATATCCCATTGCCATGATCCCTTCAAGCAATCCGGGTTCAAAGCCAAATTCGTTAAATGTCAAGGGTGAAAATCTTTATTTTAGTAAAATACTGTTTGTTATAATTTGTTCGCGAAGTTAGGAATTTATTGAATACCGAGGCACAGACCTGCCTGCAGGCAGGCAGGGGCACCGAGGCACATCCGTTACGCGTTACGCGTTACGCGTGACGGGCGATACCTGCTTGAGGCCACAAATTCGGCCTTTGGAGGTCTGTGGTTGTTGAATGGCCTGCTCTGTAATGCCGGTCCGGTATAAATGGGGTTTTTCATCGGGAAAGGATGATCTTCAATGACGGGGATGGTTTTGGCGATGAGTTTATGAATATCCCTAAGGAAATCCCTCTCTTCAGCATCACAGAAAGACAATGCGACACCATCCAGTCCTGCCCGTCCTGTCCGTCCTATTCGGTGAATATAGGTTTCCGGAACATTGGGCAGTTCGAAATTTATGACATGCGATAACTGATCAACGTCGATTCCTCTTGCCGCAATATCTGTGGCTACCAAAACCCTGGTACGTTTGTTTTTGAAATTGTTCAGTGCATCCTGGCGTGCAACCTGGGATTTGTTACCATGGATGGCTGAGGCTTTGATCCCGGCTTTCGTAAGGTCTCTGCTGATCTTGTCGGCTCCATGTTTTGTCCGGGTGAAAACCAGCGCAGTTTCAATGGATTTATCCTGCAATAAATGGATCAAAAGTGATTTTTTATCAGGTTTGTCAACAAAATAGATTGCCTGTTTGATCAGGTTTGTCGTTGCCACAATTGGCTTAACTTCAACCTTTACAGGATTAACAAGGATCGTTGCCGCAAGTTTTTGGGCATCCGGAGGCATGGTGGCAGAAAAGAAAAGAGATTGACGTTTTGCCGGCAATTTCACGATAATTTTCTTTACATCATGAATAAAACCCATATCAAGCATTCTGTCGGCCTCGTCCAGAACGAAAAATTGAATATTCTGAAGGGTTACAAACCGCTGGTCGATAAGGTCTAAAAGTCTCCCCGGGGTAGCAACCAGGATATCAACTCCATTTTTCAGTGCGGTCGTCTGGGCGTATTGTGATACACCGCCATAAATAACTGTATGCCTGAGCCCTGTATATTTTCCATAGGCGGCAAAACTCTCATTTATCTGGATTGCCAGTTCGCGTGTGGGTGTGATGATCAAGGCCTTTATCTGCCGTTTTCCAACTGAAGGAAGCTGCTTTCCGTAAAGAAGTTGCAGGATCGGGATGGCAAAAGCTGCTGTTTTACCGGTGCCTGTCTGGGCACAGCCCATCAGGTCTTTTCCATTCAGTAATACGGGAATTGCCTGTACCTGTATCGGTGTAGGTTCTGTATATCCTTCTGCTTTCACTGCATGAAGGATAGGTTCAATAAGTTTTAAATTTTCAAATGTCATTATAGAAATATTAAAAAAGGCTGCATAAAATAACTCAATCCTGTATCAGCAGCCAGTTGATACAGCAGAGTAACTATTCTTGAGACTGCGCTTTAAACCTAAAACGACAGTACCAAAAAAATAAAAAATTCTGGAATTATCCGAGGTCGTTTATGTTGGATAAAGGGAGGAATAACTTTTGCAAAGGTACGACTTAATTCATTGGTTCGACGTATTCGTTATTAAAACTGTTTTCGTGTGAGCTTAGAAGGCACAGAGGCACAAAAGGACAGAGTTTCCAGTTCGCAGTTTCCAGTTCCCAGTTCCAAGTTCGCAGTTCGCAGTTCCCACTTTGCCAACTCACCAGTTCACCAGTTCACCAGTTCTTAGATGTGATGGTCAATTGTAAGATCGTTGCAAACGAAACCCACAGCAAATATGGGATCTGTGTATATGCAATCCAGCGCACAACTGGGTAAATTCCGGCCATAGCCCAAATCAGTGTACCGAGGACAAGTAAAATATCTATGGCTGCCAGAAGATTATTTTTTAATCCGAATTGCAATGGGGTGAAAGCAAGATTAAAAATAATATTAAGGACAAATGGCAGGAGAATGATTAGTGGGATCCTATGCTGAAAAAACAGTATAAGTACCTTGCCAAAAGAGATGGCGATCAGAATGTAGAGGCAGGTCCACACCGGGCCGAAGATCCAGGAGGGGGGCGCCCATGCCGGTTTTATTAATGTTTGATACCAGTTGTATGTGTTCATATCGGAATTAATGTAGCATATTATATGCCTCCACATTGAATAAAAGGAGCACAGATAAAGCAAGTCCGTTAAGTTTAATATCTTTCGACAGAAAAAGATCGGATAGCACCTCCCTGAACCTCAATAGTTCTTTTAAAGCATTGTCCCATCGTTGATCCTCAACCGTCAGATCTGTGAGTTCAAAAGCGCGCTCATAACATTTTTCAGCATCAGGCAGATGATTGCTCTTCAAACAATTCAATGCCCTGTTCAACTCATTCGAGATCATCAGTACCTGCTGGGTTTTGGTATATGTCGCCCATTTTTCAGGATTTAAACCGGTATGCAATTTAAGAGGATACAAAACTTCTATTTTAAAAGATTCGTTACGATTAGGCGCATTTTTCTTCTGACTGTGGGGTTTGTTACTTCCATATTTCGATTACCCATTGCAGGCCTGATATTAATTAACGATGTAAATTCAAGTTGATCATCCTTACTTCGGAGCGGATAAATATTAATTTTAATCAATGAAGCCGGTTGTTTTATTATTTGCATGAAAGAAATATTAATCAGCAAAGATAATCATTGGACAATAAATCAACCATTAAGATTTAAGAGTAATCATTATGCAGAAGATAATACCAATGATATGTATTGGAGATGCAGAATATGGGTTTAAAAAATTTATTTTCTTTCGACTATAGTCGAAATTATATTAATATCTTTGTAAAGGTTCTGATATAGTCTGTTGTTTTATGATCAAACGTGAGCGATATTTAAAGCAAATCACCCCGTTTATTGGTAAACCCGTTATCAAGGTCATTACGGGTATAAGGCGATGCGGGAAAAGTACCTTTCTAAAGATGATCTGCAATGCATTATCTGAAAATGGAGTGCCTGATGAAAACATCATCCTGGTAAATAAGGACTCCCTGGAATTTGATTTTCTCACGAATTACCGGGAATTGAACAAATATGTAAAGAAAATTACCAAAAACATCAAAGGAACAATCTATTTATTTATTGACGAAATCCAGGAAATTGAAGGATGGGAAAAAGCTGTTTCAGGATTTCTTGCAGATAATACAGCCGATTTATTCATCACAGGATCGAATTCAAGGTTGTTATCATCGGAACTTGCCACGTATATCTCAGGAAGGTATATCGAGTTTAAAATATATCCGTTGACATTTTCAGAGTTTCTACAATTTCGTCAGGTTAAGGACTCATTGAATGTTGAGCAGGAATTCATTTTGTTCATGAAATATGGTGGGTTTCCTGGTATTCATCATATGGAATATGATGATGAAGTGATCGAACAGTATGTCTCTTCCATATATAATACCATATTACTTAAAGATGTGGTGGCTAAAAACGGGGTCAGAGATATTGCATTATTGGAAAGGATATCAAAATTCACCGCAGATAATTGCGGAAACATCACTTCTTCGAAAAAAATTGCCGATTTTTTGAAGTCACAAAAGATCAGTGGCTCAGTCGATACTGTTCAGAATTATCTCAATATGCTCACCAATGCATATCTCTTTTTTAAGGCCAACCGTTTTGATATTAAAGGGAAACGGTTACTTGAAATCCATGAAAAATATTATTCAGGTGATATCGGATTAAAACATAACCTGCTTGGTTATAAAATAGGTGAAATAGCCGGTCATCTTGAGAACATCGTTTATCTGGAACTACTGAGCAGAGGTTATAAAGTAAATATTGGGAAATACAACGATCAGGAAATTGACTTTGTTGCCACAAAAGCCAATGAGCTGATATATGTCCAGGTAGCGTATATGTTGCATGATCAAAAAACGATTGACAGGGAATTTGGAGTATTGGGGAAAATAAATGACAACTATCCAAAGGTAGTATTGTCAATGGACAAATTTCATGACTCCAACAGGAATGGAATCCAATGGTTTAATTTGGTTGAATTTTTAACCACTCCTTGATTGGTTATCTGATTACTCTTTTTTTCCCTTATCTTAGCTGCGTAATTATCCTGCTTTTCAATAACTATTGTTTTGATGACCCCACGTTTATCCAAAATCATCTTTCGCATTACAGCCATTGCCGCTGTTTTGTCTGCTATGGTCGTGCTTTTTTCGTGTGAGCCCCTGGCAACCGGGTTTGAATCAACCGAAGAAGCCATTTATTTAACTGCTCAACATCCCGTTACACCTCCCGACACTTTTACCGTAATTAAAGTGATGACGTGGAATATACGTTTTGGAGCAGCACGGATCCCCTGGTTTGGTGATGCATGTGGCGACCGCGTGGTTCTGACGACCGATGAAGTTTACAGTTCCCTTCAGGGTATTGCTGACAAAATCAATGAGCTTCAACCTGATATCCTGCTGTTGCAGGAGGTTGACCTCAATTCGAAGCGGTCGGATTATATCAACCAGTTGTCATGGCTGATGGATCATACCTACTTCGGGTATGCTGTTTACGGATCTCAATGGAAAGCACAGTTTATTCCCAGTGACGGACTGGGAAGAATGGACGAAGGAAATGTCATTCTTGCACGATGGAAGATCAGCGATGCAAGCCGGATCCAACTTGATCTGCGGGGTGACCAGGATAAACTTACACGCTTTTTCTATGAACGTTGTTGCATGGTCAGGGCAAAAATCGGTATTCCGGGCACTGATCATCTTTATATTGTGAACATTCATGCTTCTGCCTTTGCGACTGATGATACAAAACACAAGCACATCCTTGCTTTTAAGCAGGAACTCGACCGCCTCAACAATACAGGAAACTGGTTTTTTGCCGGCGGTGACCTCAACACCCTGCCACCCGGCTCCGATTCCACCGATTATTGCGAAGAGGATATGTGCCCCGGAGAATCGTTTCACCACTCCTATGATGATCCCCTGCACAAGGATGGAAGCAATTATACCCCCGAAAAGGATTGGCTGACCAGCTTTTATAATGACTACAAACCTGCTGTTACACTGGAGAGATATCACCAGGACCAGGAACGCTTTTTTACACATACCACGCGTCCGGAACATTTCTGGGACAGAACACTTGACCATCTGTTTACCAACGCTGAATGGGTTGAAAACTCGGGCAATGTCAGGCAGGAGGCCACAAAGCTTTCGGATCATGCACCGCTTATCGCAACATTCCGGCTACCCCAAACCCGAAAAAAATGAAAAGATGCGAAGAAGGATACTGATCACATTTTTTATGTTCTTAACACTGACAGGGCTTCTTGCACAGGCCCCCTTGTATTTATCTTGCTGGAGTGATGGCACTGCGAACACACTTCCGAAAAACCGTATCGAGTTAAAGCTTTTTCAACTTTCTTCAATAGGTTTGACAGACAAACTTGAACTTTCGGCACATCCCCTGATGATGTTCCTTTTACCCCAGGTGAAGCTGAAGGCAGGTTGGGGCAAAATTGCAGGAGCTACAATAGCATCAGAACATGAGCTCATCTATCCCACTTTTTTTCTGGGGGTAGTCAGCATGAAAGGTACCGGCGGACTGATCTCACCTGAATTTCATTATCCGCAGATGATCGCTATCTATAACGGGATCCTGGCCACCTGGGGTGTTAGTAAAAATGCAGTTCTTACGGGAAAAGCAGGGATGGCGTTTTCATTGAGGTCAGGTCCCATCAACCCTTACAGCACGATCGACCTGCCTGTGATATATCCCCGGCTGAAGGTATTTTATCATAACCCTGAGATCGACCTCGGTTTTGATTTCCGGTGGAGAGTTTTATCTTGTTTTGGATGGCAATTTTCGGGAGAAAGCTTTATTTTTCCGGGTACGACAAATAATGTCTTCTTTGAAAACAGGAGCGCTCTCGGCTATTATTCAAAGAAACAGACCCTACACATAGAATTAGGATACAAACTCTGCTATGGTATCTATCCATCAGGGCCACAATTGCACCTGTTGCCGCTGCTCGATGTCGCATTAGGGATTCCGGCAGTAAGAAAGCAATAAATCTTTATGGCAACAGGTTTTTGAATTGCTGGTAGTCAGTTACATAAGTTTGGCCATGCATATCTCCAAGGGAGTTGAATACCTGAATTTCAGGAGTTGACGCTATCTTCCAGCGTTTTTATCTTCCTGCAGATCGAACTGAAAAACTGCCGGCGTTCTTTCTCTGAGGTTGAGCTTATCAGCGTTGATTTTTTTGTAAGATTCCGGAGAGAGACTTCAATTTGCCTGCAAAGCGTGGGGTTTTCCGTAATGAGAAGATTGATGACATTATAGGTCAGGCAGGTTTTCAGGTGTCCGTCAGCCGAAATAAAGATGGTATTATCCCCCAGGAGAACTTCATTGCAATAGAATCTGTAGTTCCCGTCAACACCTTCCGGTAGAGTCCCGAACATATAACGGAAGCCCGATTCTGCCTGCTGCTGCAAATGCATGAGCATGGTTTTTAAGATTTCCAGAACTTTCAAAATTTCTTCTTTTTCCCCGAAGTAGCCGCAGATATAACAATATTCAACCTGCCTGATCAGGCTGCTGAAGGTTTCTTCATTCCAGATCTCGACAGTGGGAATTTTATTATAGATGGCCAGGATCTCTCTCCCGGTTTGCAAAAAGCGATCCGCAAGGTCAAACCGGTAAAGGGCATTTTCAAACCCCGGCGCTGTAAAAAGAACCTTATTCCAAAAGAATATCTTAAAAGCAAACAACTCGGGAAACTCAAAAAAATGAAAAACAGGGATGTCTTTTGCCGAATAAAAGAACTCCTTTTGTTTGCATCCATGGATTTCTTTGACCTGCCTTAGGATCTCCTGAAGCCATTGATCAAGTGTATATCCTTTTTCACCAATGGCAAGCGAGGTAAAGACAATATTCTGGTTGTCGACACTGAATAAGGTATCAAGCGAAATCTGGAAATGCCGGCAAAGGTTGTTCAGTTCTTCAAGCGTTAATTTCTTCTCTCCCCTGATCCGACGGTAGGCACTGTCGTAACTGATCCCCAGCAATTCAGAGATCTCATGAACAAAAGATAAATGGGGAGGCAGCTTAGCCTTGATATGTTGGAAAAGATTTTCCTGTAAGGCTCCGGGTGAATTCATGATCCGTAGTTAATCGAAGATAATTATTCAGAATAGGACAAATATAGGGGAAATATCCTGGTTACCAAAAAAGTACTAAAAAATAATTTCTCGCTGATGTTAGAAGATCGAAATTCAACGTTCTGTGAAAATATGCCTTGAATCAGCGTGAATCAGCGAGAAACAAAAAAGACATTATAGTCAGCAGTCCATGAATCGGATCATAACAAACCATTACGGAATTATCAGGCATTAACTACTTTGCCTTTTTTTTGGTTCTGGTCTTCTTCTCCACCTGTTCTTTTTTAGTCTCAAACCTGGCTTTAGAAGGGAAAACCTGGTTAAATAACCGGGGATTGCCGGACCAGAATGTTGCAACCGGATTAAATGAAGACCGGACCAGGTATCTTTTTAAATTGGGATCGAAAAGCCCATTTACATCGATCTGTGGCATACTGTTCCCCTCCATCTTAAGGATATGGGTAAAATGAGGAAAAGGCGGCGCATCATCGGCAAATTCACTGTTGGAGGTATTGGCAACCGAATTCAGCCAGGTTTCCACACCGGCAGAATCGGCAGGCTGATCGTTCACAAGCCATTTGTCACCGCTTTTTAACAGGATAAACGAACTGTCACCAGGGTAAATGAAGGTCAGTTTTGTCAGTAAAGACTTGTTGATCCTGAATACGTTCCGGTTCCTGTACATCGATGGCTGATCGCCAAACATTCCGCTGACATAACCATTCACAACATAAACCCGGTCATCGCCTGCAACCCGGATGTGCGATTTGATGCTGATATTTCTGTTTCCGCCGTAATCCGGCATATTGTTATTCTGAGTGAAGGAGATCTTTCCCAGCCTGAAATCGGCGGTCACCTGTTTCCCCTGTTCCACAACGACATGGGCGCTCGATGAGTCGGTAATCTCCAGCTCTTTCCAGCTCGACTGATCGGTTCCTGAAACCCTTTCCGGTTTCACATGGCTTAATGTCCTCAGAAGATTTTGAATCACATTGGTATCAGCAGGATAGCTCTTAGTATTGCATTTTATTTCCCAGCTTTTCCCGGTTTTTGCCAGCCGGATCATGGATTTATCCTTCCCTTTCGGATAAATGGTAATGGCAGTTACTTTCGCCGAGTCAACTGTGAACAGATCGCTTTTAAATGTCCTCTCCCCTTTATTATGATCGTAAATCAGCACTATCCCGACAATTACAATCAACACTGCAAACAGTATTATCAGTAGTTTAGTATCAATTTTCCTGAACATAGATAATCCTCCTGAATATTAAATATAATTTTCATTCATCCTTTTCATACGCAGGTTCCTGCGATATTGCCACCGGAAGATCCCAAAAAGAACAATAAGAATGAAAGGAATCAGAAAGTTCAGGTATTTCAGGGTAGCTTTTGTTCCATCCTGTAACTGGTCAAGAGGTCTTGAACTGACCTCCTTGGTTCGAAGCTCAATCAGTCCGGTTGCATCAGAAAGCCAATCGACGCCATTTACCAGGAAGTTCACATTGTCGGGAGGAAGCTGCCTGGCTTCCCGGCCTTCCCCATTCACGGGAAAATCACCATTGGAAACGACGATGATCCGCGATGTCGTGCTCCCCACTAATTTTCCGCTCAACAAACCGGCTACGGTGAGTTTGGACAGGGGAAAGTCGCTTTGCTGCCAGTTACGGCTTACATTAAAATATAACGGAGGATTTTCAGTTCCCGATTTGTCAGAGCTGGTAGCCAGTGGGGTAAAAGTAACCTCATTATTCCTGCCGGCATATTCGATGGAACTGGCGAACTGAAGAAGGACTGAGGTCAGTCCTTTGGTGACCGGATGTTTGGCAAAATTCGTGATCATCGGCAAATAGGGGAAGTTGATCTGTGTCTGGAAAGTCATCCCCCCCTGTTGTTGGTTCAACATGACACTTCCGCAACTCTGGTCGACGATAAAATTTGGATTGACCCTGAGGCCTTTTTGCTCAAGCCAGGTTTCAAGGCCTGTATTTACTACGCTTCCTGCAGCCGTCTGGAAATTCCCGGTAACCCGGTTCATGGCAATATAAATATTGCCTCCGGCAGCCAGGTATTCATCCAGCTTTTGAAAATAAACACGTAAAATTGAATCTTTCGGATGGACGATCACCAGGGTTTTGTATTTACTGAGGTTCAATGAAGAGTCCTTGAGGTTGACGGGTTCCACATCATACAGAACCGACAATGATTGCATAACCTGCATCATTGAGTTCAGGGAGATTTCACCATGACCTTCGATAAAGCCGATCCTGGGCTTGTTTTCAACCGTCATTTTCTTTATGCTGGATGAGAGGCTGTATTCCATTGCTGCCCCCGGCTGGATAAGCGGGATCACCTCCCGTTTATCGCCGTATTGGACAACCGCTCCCAGGTACGCCTTTTGCTGTTTCACCTGGTCCTTCTCCCTCACGTTGATCAACACAGGGTTTATCCCTTCCTGCATCGTCTTTTGCTCCGTAGCCTCATCCTTGTTGGGGTTGATAAATTCATACATGACCTTCCCCTTCGACCGGTTGGCATATTCGATCAGTTCTTCCTTGAAATCGCGCCGTAACTGGGAGAAGTTGGAAGGGAGTTCCTCACTCATATAGGCTGTCACCGTCACCGTCTGATGCAAGGTATTCAGGATATCCTTGGTGGCTTTACTGAGTGTGAACCGTTTATCGGAGGTAAAATCCAGGCGAAGAAAGAATCGTTCGGAGAGGATATTTACCAGCACAATGACACCTGCAATTAACAAGAGGTATGTAAATATTGATTTTCCGCGCTTCATATGTTGATCCTGTTATTATAAGTTGAAATCCTTAATTGGCTAATATGATACGTTCCTTTTGGAAAGAGTGAGTTCGGTCCCGATGAGACCTGCAAAAATGATCGAGAAGAAATAGAAGAGATCTTTCGTGTCTATTACTCCCCTGGCCATTGATTCATAGTGTGTGGAAATACTCAGGTAGCTGAGGATGGCTCCCAACCAGCCGCCGGAATTGTTCCCCAGGAGGCCAAAGATCAGATGGAAAAAGATACCGATGAACAAGGCCATCAGAAAGGCCACGATCTGGTTATTTGTAATACTGCTCGTAAAAAGACCAATGCTGATATAAGAGGCGCTCATCAGCAGCAAACCCAGGTACCCCATCCAAACAGCGCCATGGTCGATCTTTCCGATACTCGCCACGGTGATGTAATAAGGGAGTGTCAACACCAGGGTTATACAGATCAGGATGAAGGCGGAGAGGAATTTGCCGATGATGATCTGCCAGTCGCTAACCGGTTTGGTAACGAGTAATTCGATGGTCCCTGATTTTCTTTCATCGGCCAGTAAACCCATGGTAACGGCCGGGATAAAAAAGAACAGGGTCCAGAAGCTGATGCCGAAAAAGGATTGAAGAGTTGCCTGGTTTACCATGAAAATATCATTTCCGTAAATCCAGGTAAAAAATCCGCTGAAGCCAAGAAACAATACGATCATGACGTATGCCATCAGCGAATCGAAGAATGACCTTAGTTCTCTTTTGGTTATGATCCAGATTTTTTTCATGTTGGTTTTTTTTTACCTTTCTTCCTTTCCGGGGCTTACTTAAAAGTTCCTTTTCGCCGCAGAGGCGCAGAGGCGCTGAGTAATAATTTATTGAAATTGATTTCTTTGCGTCTCCGCGTCTTTGCGGTGGGACTTTATTTTTTTCTTTTTAGTCAGCCTCATTGGGGGTGGGGGCGTTATTAACTATTAATTGTCAGATCCCTGAATACTTCTTCAAGCTTGCGTTCGACCGGGGTCATTTCGGTCATTACCCAACCTTTATCCACGCAAAGCCTGAAAATGGTTTTTCGTGAAGAAACATCAGCTTTACTTTGTATCTCATAGGCAGAGGTGTAATTAGGCAAGGGATCGACCATCTCTACCGTATCGATCTTCTGCAAAGCAATGATAATGTCATCCCTGTTACCCTCTTCGATGGTAACCCTTACGATCTCTTTCTTCTGTGCCTGTTTACGGAGGGAAGATGCAGTTCCGTCAGCGACCTGTTTTCCTTTGTTGATGATCAGGATCCGGTCGCAGGTGGCTTCCACCTCTGCAAGGATATGGGAACAGAGGATGACCGTTTTTTCGCGTCCGATCTTCCGGATCAGTTCCCTGATCTCCACGATCTGGTTCGGATCAAGCCCTGAGGTCGGTTCATCGAGGATCAGCACTTCCGGATCATGGATCAATGCCTGCGCCAGACCAACCCGTTGCTGGTATCCCTTGGAAAGCTCACCGATCTTCTTGTACTTCTCATTCTTCAGGCCGCAAATCTGCACCATCTCAAAGATCCTTTCCCGGATCTTCGCTTTGGGCACATTCTGGATCTCGGCAACGAATTGCAAATAATCGATCACCGGCATCTCCTTGTAAAGAGGGTTCGTTTCGGGAAGGTAACCGATGTGTTTTTTCACCTCCTCGGGGTCATCGAGTACGGAAAAGCCACCCACCTTTACATCCCCTTCATTGGGAGTCATAAAGCAGGTTATGATCTTCATCGTGGTGGTCTTGCCGGCTCCGTTCGGTCCCAGGAAACCGACAATCTCCCCTGTATTCACCTTGAACGACATGCTGTCGACCGCCTTTTGCAGGCCATAGGTCTTGGTAATATTCTCAACACTTACTTCCATAAGGTTTTCAGTTTGTGTTTCGGATAAACATTAAAAAGGTTATTTTATTTTTGGGCTGCAAAAATATTTATTAGAAAGTTTTTCTGCAAATCTTTTTGGAAGTTTTTTAATTTTGTAGGGAAACGAAGGAAATGATCACGCATAAAGACCTTAATGTTCGGCAGGAAGGTACTTTAGCCCTGCAATGAAATCACACAGCGGCCCGTCCGATATGAACCGTCATGCCGGCGACATGGGTAACATCGAAGCGGATGACTGATGATTAACTGCAAACTGGGAACTGGGAACTGGGAACTGGAAACTGGGAACTGCAAACTACTTCTCCCCCCCATTCTCAAACTCAAATTTCGGCTCCTTCTCTTTCTGGTTCTGGCCGCCGAAATGGAACACCAGCCCACCATAAAATACCCTTGCATCACGGCGCCGGGTCGACTCCTGGATCAACAGGGGAGTGTTGATGCTATTTTTCCATGCCTGGGAATCGAAAAGGTCGGAAACAGTGGCGATCAATGAAAGCTTTTTCTTAAGGAAGTCTTGGCGGAACCCCAGGTTCACCACCCACGAAGGACGCCGCATCCCTTGTGGGGTAAGCGCCTCCGAGCGATACTGACCGTTGAATTGGAATAAAGTAGTACGGGTGATGCTGATAGAGGCATTCACTTTGACATTCCATGAAAATGACGATTTGTTACTGCTGTATCCGATGTTGGAAGCATCGATCTGGTTGTAGAAGCCGGAAGCGCTGAAATTGATGCCGGCAACCTTTTTAACCTGCCAGTTACCGCTCAGATCGAGCCCTGCCGACTGATTCGTGGCAAGGTTTTGCATAGTAGTGATCAGTATTGTGTCCTGGAAGGAATGGGTCACTGTAGTAAATCCATGAACCACGTAACGATAAAAGAGTGAAGGCACAAAGGTAAGATTGTCGGCACGGATCGCATAACCGAACTCCACTGAGTGAATATCTTCAGGTTTCAGATCCGGGTTGCCGGTAAAAATATTACGCGGGTCACGGTATTCGGGAACAGGGTTCATTTCGTCCGGATCAGGACGGTTTACCCGGTGGCTGTAATTCAGTTGCCATTCGTTCTTTCCCGAGGCAAGTCCAAGGTGGATTGTGGGATAAAGGGCAAAATAGGATCTTTTTACAGTTGTATCCTTCGTCCTGAACTCCAGGCTCAGCAGGGCTTCCTCTGCACGCAATCCTCCCATCACCGATAACTTCTTCCATTCGTAGCTCACAGTCGTGTAAAGCGCGTGTACCGTCTGGCTGGCATAAAAGCGGTTGCTCGATTCCAGGTCCGAGATCCAGCCACCGGATATAGAATCCCAGTGTGCTACCTGCTGATCCTGGTCAGTGATCTCCATGGTTCCTGCATAACCGGCTTCAAGAGAAGCATCCTTCCAGAGGGGACGGGAGTAGTCAACCGTCAGGTCGATATTCTGCCCTTTATTTTTAGCGATGGTAGAATCTTTTCCTTCAGGGTAAACTGGGAAAAGGTAATTGGAATTCCATAGATCATTCTCGTTTTCGGTCTGGTTTTCATATTCGATGTCAGCTTTCAGGATATGCTCCTGCCCGCGGTTAAAGGTATGCTGGTAATAGGCAGTGACCCCTGCACTGTTCTCGTTCTGCTTCCCGGTGAGGGATCGTGTAAAATCTTCCGAAAGGCTCAGGTCACTCCCTTTATATATATTATGGCTTACATCATTTCTTTTGACATCCCTGTAATGATATGTGCCTGTGATGCTGGTTGCATCCTTTTTGCTGATGTCCCAGTCAACGCCAAGCTGGCCAAGGTGGGAGTGGGGACGCACACTGCCCAGAGAATTCTGCCAGAGGGAAACTGACTGGTTCACCGCTGTGTCCGTTGATTTTGAATAAATATTGCCGGAACGTCGCCGGTAATCCTGCCTGAAGCCATAGCTGCCAAAGAGGTTCACCTTTCCTTTTTTGTAATTGAGCTGCAGGTTGGTGTTAAAACGACTGTCGGTTCCAGCATTGGCTGCGATGGATCCGTTCATGCCGGTATTCTGTTCCTTTTTCAGGATGATGTTGATGATCCCGCCTGTTCCGTCAGGCCGGTACCTTGCCGATGGATTGGTGATCACCTCGATCCTTTCAACAAGCGAAGCCGGCATCTGTTCCAGGTTGACCGAGCCTGCCATCACCGATGGGCGGTCATTGATGAGGATCGTCACATTCGATGAACCCCGGAGGCTGATATTGCCGTCAACATCCACCGAAACCGAAGGGATCGTCTGCAGCACATCGAGCACTGTCCCCGTCTGTGCCATCACATCTTTCTGAACATTGAAGATCTTCCGGTCGATTTTGGTGATCATCAGGCTTTTTTCCGCTGTCACCGTAACCTCATCCATGGTCACTGCGGAAGGAACCAATTGCAATTCGCCCAATTCAGTCACAGGTTTCTTCCGGCTGATCGTAAAACCGCGTGTCCGAAGCTTCTGATATCCGATGAAGGTGTATTCGACGAAATAGGTTCCGGGAGAAACGTTGCTGATCCTGAAAAAGCCTGCACTGTCCGACACCACGCCGGTGATCATTGACCGGGTAACACTGTCCAGTAAAACGATGTTGGCATATTCGACCGGCGCCAGCGTTTTCGAATCCAGGATCCGTCCCTTCACAATGCCCGGGGATTTGTTTTGAGAAAGTAAAAAACCTGGTAATAAGAATACGAGAAGGTAAATCAGGTGAATTTGTTTCATCAAACATCAATCGGGATAAATGGGATTTTAGTAACAAGGTGACACAGTAACACAGTAATAATGTCATAAAATCTTCATCCTGATTACTTTGTTACCGTGTCACTCTGTTACTTTGTCACTTCTTTTTATTGCTGAACCTTCACCGAAATAGAGATCTCCCCGTCAGCGCCGTCGGTGATACTTTCTACTTTTATCAATCCTTTTTTGCCGGAGGAGGTGATGAACGCAAGATAGTTGCCGACCGAAAGGCTGACGATCCTGGAACCGTCCACCCCTGTTGCTGTTTGCTGAATGATGACAGCATCGTTGGTGATTGCATCCCATGTGATTGCATCAGAAAGAATGTTAAACCGGGTAGCATTCCGGATTGACCAGGTTTGAAGACCGTTTGTTACATCATTGAAGACGGCCATGGCATTGTCATCATCAGGCGCTGCAATGGAGGCAAAGTCGCTTGCGCCGTAATAATAAACCCAGTCGATCAGGGTCTGGTTTGTTTTGGCATCTGCAAGCAAATAGACATTACCATTTGAGGATGCAAAGGAACTTCCGGCAGTTGAATGTTGTGCCCCCAGGATCTTCATGGAGAATGTGTTGATCGGACCGGAAGAATTTACCGTCGTAATCGTTAAGCTGACTTCGGCAGCCTGGTCGGCAGCATCCGTGATTTTGTAAAACCATTTTTCTGTCCCTGCTGTTGCACTTGCATGGGCAGTGATCACAATGTTCAGTGAAGTCAGGCTGAAAGTGGTATCAATGGCCACCGTCGGATTATTGTTCTGGACCCTGGTTACGGTCAGTTTTGTCAGTTTGCTGGTGGAGGTTGTGTTGGGAAAGGCGACGATATTCACCCTGAAACCTGTTCCTGCATTGATCGTAGCATCGCCGGTGAGATATCCCGTTCCTGCACCGAAAGTAATCGAAGGTGGCTGACTTGCAGGTGTCGTATCACTCTTGCTGCAGGAGGAGAAAAATGCCGACCCTGCAATCAGCATAACAGAAAGAATAAACAGTAATTTTTTCATAATCAGTTATTTTTAAGGTTAATATTATGATTATTAAATGTCTGTGAGAATGTTATTCGATTTCTCATTCTTCATCCTGCAAAGGTAAAAAAAAATAGTCACAAGGGTACAAAAAAAGTGATCGAGTGATCAGGAGGGGCACTCTCACCTGGTCGTTCCCGATTGTGCCGTGAAGGCTGACATCTGTCCAGTGACACTTTAGCTTAACAGAACCTATACTGAACCTTAGCTAAGAGATAGTTGCAGGATTGAACCACAGGAAATTGGGGTTTGGTCGAAGCGGAAAAGTGTGACGCCATCCTTCCCCCGCATGGGAGAAGCCTGTAATAAAACCTGCAGCACCCGGTCACTCGATCACTCGATCACTTGATCACTTGACCAAGTGATCGAGTGATCAGGAGGGGCACTCTCACCTGGTCGTTCCCGATTGTGCCCTGAAGGCTGACATCTGTCCAGTGACACTTTAGCTTAACAGAACCTATACTGAACCTTAGCTAAGAGATAGTTGCAGGATTGAACCAGGAGAGTCGCAAGACAGGGGCAACATCGTCGCAGGAAATTGGGGTTTGGTCGAA
>JAPLDH010000038.1 GCA_026391355.1 Bacteroidota bacterium
AATGTTCTTGAACGGCTGCCCTACTTTAAAAAGAATGATGACCTGTCGATACTGCTTCCTGCAAACTGGAAAAAAGAGCAGGATGCCAAGGTTGCTACTGGAGGGCTATGATGTAGGGAATGTAGTTTACCAACCCTTTACCAGATACTTACGTTCATAAATCTTCTCCACTTGCCTAGTAATATCATCCCAGACAGTTTCATTTAATATCTGTTTCTTTGAAATCTTAATTTGATACGATTTTTGATTACTTGTTAAGTCAAAGGTATTCTCTGTGACCCACTGCCAGTAAATATTTTTCTCCTCGTCAACATATGCAACAATCATTATTGGTTCAAGACTTTTAATCCACCTATTAATAGTACTTCTCTTAATATTCTTGATTATAACTGATTCTACATCAAATTCTTTGCTTTTTGCTTTTAACTGAATTGAAAATTTAATCCCGAGAACTGCATTATCCTTAACTATTTCACATTGAAAATCAGTACCATAATCAATAAAATATTCATTCAGCACCCATTCTTGAGGCATTGCTTGTCGAAATGCCAACTTTGAAATATTTTCAATTACATGATTCTGAGGACGAAGAGGATAGTTCATAAAGATAAATCCATAAAGAAGTTTAAATGTTTAACAAATTTACTACCCATGAATAATTTGATTCTTCGTTTATCCTACCTGAAAATTACCATTTGATAACTCCATTATCAAGAATCTTCTCTGCCTTCTTTATGCAAACTATAACATATTCCTTTGCATCATCACTAAAATCCTTTTTTACAATCTTATATTCAGCTATCCCTGTAGGTTTATATTTTGAGATAAATACATCGGGCTTTATTCCAACGTTAAATCCTTCCATATTAGCAGCGACACTAGGGTAAATAAGGCATTCTGCAAAATCATTTTTTAAGAAGAGGATTTCACTGATTGCAGCCGTAATTTTATATTTATCTCCTTCGTTTGCATCAATAATGACCAAAAATTGCTCTGTAAAGAATGAATGAATTCTTTCAACAATCTTCATATATTCTGGGGAATAATTTCCTTCATTATTAAGCGACTGACTATTATTTTGAAAAACATTACTACTCTCCCCAAGTTTATAAGACTGAATATATATAAATTGCGGCTTAAGTTGAAACTGAACGATGGTTAGAATATCGTCATCGTTTGGCTGTATCTCAAATACAGCAATATCCCCACTTGAAGATGCATAAAATACTGGACAATGTGGTTTCGATAATCGACCAAAATTTTCAATTAAATCCGCTTTGGGAAAAATTAAATCATCCATTTTCAAAAATGAGGTATTATTATTTTTTCTTGCGCGAAAGATGGGAGTTACAGGACAACGAATAATTTTAAATACAACTTCTGTAAAAATGTCATCGATACATTGATAAACTTCACTGTAATCGACAACATGAAGGTCTAAAGAGGAGAGTTTAGATAAAATATCATTTACTCTTTCAATATCATATTTTAGATATGGATTTTGTAACATTTTCCCATCACCTTTTTATTGATCTTTTTTTAGTTTCTAAAAGAAATTAAATAACAATAGCATTTTCTCTTGAGAAATTTCTCAAAATTACCCTTTTATCGAAACCAAGGTAACCATCGTTTAAAACTTTTTATTAAAAAAACCCATGCCCTTGGGATTTGTTGTGGCATTTGAGGCGCTATGGTTAATTAGAGACAACCATCATCCGAAAAGGAATAATATATTTCATCCCCGATAATGATATGATCGAGCACAGCCAGAAAGAGGTTTGAAATCAAAAAGTATCCAAGGGTCTCGAAAAAAAGACCGGAATTTCTTCCGGCTTCGGCAAAATGTTCAAAAATATTATAGCACGTTTCATTTCTGTTACGCTAATAGGATTTCTGCCGGAATCTTTAACCCTTTGTACAAAGATTTAACCATTTTCAAGGTTAATTGTCTCTTCCTGGTTAATATTTCACTCACTCTGCTTTGGCTTCCAAGATATTTCGCCATATCAGATTTGGTCATATTCATTTGTTCCATTCTGAAAATAATGGCGTCAATTGGGTCTGGGGGCAAAATCGGAAAATGTTTCATCTCGTATGCTTCAACTATCGTACAGAGTAAATCTAATTCGTCTCCATTTGGGCTGTTTTTTTTAACTCCCCATAACTTCTCAATTCTTTGAATTGCTTCGTTGTAATCTTTTTCCGTTTTTATTGGTTTTATCTCCATGATCAGATCGTTTTAGCGTCAATATTATCATATTGTTTGTGTGTACCGATAAATCGGATAAAAATTATTTGAAATTCATAGTCAATCAAAATTACAAGTCGATAAGAATTACCTTTGATATTAAATACTATTCGTCCTTCTCCTATTATACTTGCATTAGTGTATTGCAGCTTAAGTTCGTTTGAATTTTCCCAATTTGAACCTTTTACATCATGATACCATGCTCGTAATGACACTTCTGAATCAGAATATTCAGGTCGTTCCCAAAACTTCCGAAGTGTTCTAAATGCAATAATTCTCATTCAACAAAAGTACAACAAATCCTTTTATTTACCAAATTGGGAAGTAGGTTGTCTTTAAAGGTGCAATAACATAAGCATCACTCCGTTGGGTATTCCCACTGCGGTTGTACCAATGAAAAAAGTTGTTGCCCAATAAATCAACTTCATGTATAAGGGATCCAATTCAGTGGTAATCAATCCAATTAAATAGCAACTTCAAGATCGGGAATATGATCGATTTTTTGAATTCTAAAGTAAAGTCATGCCTTATTTACACCTCTCCTTCTAAAGCATCAATAAAATCATCATACTCAAAAAGCCGGTTGATCCTGCCGTTTTAACCATTAACTTTGCGGAATGAATCTGTTCTTTGCCCCATCTTTACAAGGAAACCTCTTCACGCTCAATGAAGAAGAATCGAAGCATTGCATCCGGGTTCTGAGATTGAAGAAGGGAGATCTTTTACATCTGACGGATGGGAACGGGAATCTTTTCGAGACCACCATCGTTGACGATAACACAAAAAGATGTTCGGTGGAGATCATATCCGTTCAGAAAGAATACCTTAAACGGGATTTTTATCTGCACATCGCCATTGCGCCGACAAAGAATATGGGCCGTTTTGAGTGGTTCCTCGAAAAAGCCACAGAGATCGGGGTAGATGAAATCACCCCTTTATTCTGCCATTACTCTGAAAGGACATACATGAAAGCCTCACGATTAGAGAAGATCCTCATCTCAGCCATGAAACAATCCTTAAAAACGTATCTGCCAAAACTTCACGATCCTGTAAGTTTTTCCGACTTCATCCATCAACCATTCAATGGACAGAAATACATCGCATATTGTGATCCATCGGAAAACCGGCTTCTGAAAGATCTTTACAGTAAAGGGGAAAACGCATTGATCCTGATCGGTCCCGAAGGAGACTTTTCAAATGAAGAAGTGGCTGAAGCAAAAAATACGGGGTTTATCCCAATAAGTCTGGGCAAAAGTCGTTTGAGAACAGAAACAGCGGGAATCGTAGCGTGTAATACCATAAACTTTGTTAATCAAGATTAGTCATTTATCATTGGTTATTGGTAATCTGATAGAAGGCAATAGGCAATAGGCAATAGGCAATAGGAAAAAGATCATTAGGTCATTAAGGAAATATTTCGACATTGTACTTCGTTGGTCGATATTCGATATTCAGTCATGTGGTTAACTTGTTCCTGACTTAATGGTAAATGGTAAATTCAATAGTAAATAGTCAATGGTAAATGGTAAATTAACATGTTAGCTAAACTTAAATGCATCCTGATCCTTGGGACAATTTTATTGATCAGTTCCTCATTCAACATTCCATCTTTCCAGATCGCTTTGTTAAAATATAACGGTGGTGGCGACTGGTATGCGAACCCGACTTCTCTTCCCAACCTTGTAAAATTTGCCAACCAGAATCTCGGGACGAACATCAATGAAGATATTGCGACTGTTGATGTGGGTAGTCCGGAGATATTTAATTATCCTTTTATCCACATGACCGGACATGGCAATGTGATCTTTTCCGCACAGGAGCAAAAAAATCTCAGGGATTATCTGATGGGCGGCGGTTTTTTGTACATCGATGATAATTATGGGATGGACAAATTCATCCGGCCCGAGATCAAGAAACTTTTTCCGGAGCTCACCCTTGTTGAATTACCAGTAACTTTCCCGATCTACCATCAGAAATACGAGTTTCCGAAAGGATTACCTAAGATCCATGAACATGATGCTTTGCCCGCACAGGGGTTCGGTGTAATTTATGAAGGAAGGCTGATCCTCTATTATACATACCAGTGTGACCTGGGCGACGGATGGGAAGACCAGGCCGTTCATCATGATTCCGAAGCCACCCGTTTAAAAGCATTACAGATGGGAGCAAATCTCCTGCAGTATGTTTTTACGAAGAACTAAAACCCTGCTCACCCATAATTTTCATATATTTACGATCTCATTTTAAACTTGTCTTGAGCCGGGATGGGACAACTTTACGATAAACTTAAACAGGATGTAAGGTTCGTTGAAGGACTGAAAGCCTGCATCAACTGTGGAACCTGCACTGCCATCTGCCCCGCCGCTGAATTCTACAATTACCAGCCAAGGTTGATCACTGATATCCTCCAGACAAAGGATGAGGATAAGATTGAAAAATTATTGAAAAGCGATACAATCTGGTATTGTGGTGAATGTATGTCGTGCGTCACCCGTTGTCCGCGTGGAAATGCACCAGGCTTGCTGATCACCGCATTACGTTCATTATCTCAGGAGTTGGGTTATTTTGTGGAATCAGAGAAAGGCCGTCAGCAATTAGCCATTAAACGGACAGTTGGAAAATGGATCCTGGAATACGGTTACTGCCTTTTCCCTCCTGAAATAATTCCCGAAAACCACCCGGAGCAAGGCCCTGTGTGGGAATGGGAACTCAAAAACATCGAAGATGTCATGGCAAGGCTCGGCGCAAACTATAAGCAAACCGGAGCCGGGATTCTTCGTAAGATCCCTGATGAAGCGCTGGATGAACTAAAAAGGATATTTGATGAAACAGGAGGTACAGAAAGGTTCAGAAAGATCGAGGAATATTCAAAGGCAAAAGCAGGCGAAATGGGAATATCTTTTGGTGAAGGACTTGACAATGATTATATAAAACATATTTATACTACCAACTCCAACCTGCATACAAAGAACGATGATATCTGAGGGGAAAAAACGGATCTGGAATGAGTACCAGAAAGAGATTGCTGATGACCATTATTTCTATGTCAGAAGTTGTGTCAGGCAAAACTTTTTCCCGGGCTCGGAAAAAACATTCCTGAAGATCATGCAACATGAACTGGGAAAGGATGTTTACGAAAATCCATCTCATACCACCTGCACGGGGATCGGGTATCACAGTGATATTGTCCCTTTCGAAACCGCCATGACCGTAATAGCCCGGCAATTTGCACTGATGACGGAAGCCGGCTATGAGAACCTGGTTACCTCCTGTATCACTTCTTTTGGACTTTACTCAGAAGTGCTGGAAACATGGCATCATTTTCCTGAACTTCTTCAAAAAATCCGCATGCATTTGAAGAATGCCACCGGACGGGAATTCAACATTCCCAAAAACCTGGCTCATGCCAGTGATCTGATTTACAAATTCCGGAATAATATAGCAGCAAAAAGCACTAACAGACTCATCAATAAGCAGACCGGCAAACCACTGAAAGCAGTTGAACACATCGGTTGTCACTATTCAAAAATGTTTCCTTCAAAAGGGGTAGGCGGGGCGGAATACCCTTATGTACTGATCGGAATGATTGAAGAATGGGGCGGCGAAGTGATTGATTATCCAGAAAGAAGGCATTGCTGCGGGTTTGGATTTCGCCAGTACCTGGTGATGGCCAACCGTGGCTACTCTATTGCCTGCTCCCGGAAAAAGTTCGAATCCATGGAACCTTATAAACCAGATCTGATCCTGACCAATTGCCCGGGTTGTCCTATGTTTTTTGACCGATGGCAATATGCTATCAGCGAAATGGAAGGTAAAACATATGGCGAAAACGACCATGGAATTCCTGTTTTGACTTATGAGGAGTTGTCAGGTCTTATCCTTGGATATGATCCGTGGGATTTGGGACTTCAGGTGCATCAGGTAGCGGTAGAACCATTACTCGATAAAATTGGTGTCCAATATAATCCTTTGGAAAAATATCAAGGTATAGATCATAAAGACCTTGGCAAACCAAATATGCCATCAATCCTGAAATTCTATTGATAAATGGGCAAATCTGTCATAATCATAGGAGGAGGAATTGCAGGCATGGAGGCTGCAGCCAGAATTGCAGCCATGGGAAAAGAAGTCATCCTGCTGGAAAAGAGTGATCAGTTGGGAGGGCACCTTCGGAAATGGGACAGGCTCTTTCCAACCCGGAGGAAAAGTGATGAGGTATTTGAATATCTCAGTAATGGTTTGAATGATAAGGTAACCATTCGGCTAAATATCAAAATCAATAAAATTAAGAAAGATGACCGTCATTTCTTTGTTATTCTTGAAGATGGCGAGTCACTGAAAAGCGATGCCCTGCTACTGACAACCGGTTATGATCTTTTTGAGGCCGGAAAGAAGGAAGAATACGGCTATGGTATTTACGATAATGTGATCACATCTGCCGATCTTGAAGCGATGTTCAGGAATAGCGCTGAAATCAAAACATCAGGTAATCAGAAACCCCGCAGGGTTGGATTTGTTCATTGTGTCGGATCGCGCGATGAGAAGGCCGGACACCTCTATTGTTCAAAGGTTTGCTGTGTAACCGGGGTCAAGCAGGCCATCGAGATCAAGGAAAAACAACCGGACACGGAAATATTTTGTTTTTATATGGATCTCAGGATGTTTGACCGGTATTTCGAAGATCTGTATTATGAGGCCCAGCAAAAATGGGGTATCCAATTTATCCGTGGCCGGTTATCCGAATCATGCGAGAATCCGGATCATTCCATCCTTGTGAAAGTGGAAGATACCCTCACAGGACGCCCGCTGAAAATGACAGTAGACCTGCTTGTTCTCCTTTCCGGTTTTGTACCTTCATCCGATACAAACAAACTTGCAGATATGTTGGGATTATTACCGGGAAGTGACGGTTTTCTTACGCCGGTTGATGAACATTTTAGAACCAATGAAACTCAGGTTGACGGACTATTTCTGGCCGGTACTGTAAAAGGTCCGGCAACCATCGAAAATACAATAACCGATGCAAGGTCGGCAGCGATCAGCATTATTAAATACCTTGAAAAATAAAAAACCATCAAACTTTGGGGTTGACTTAAAAGTATTAAAATAAAAGAGTCCTTTTTAGTCAGCCACCCTGGGGTGGGGGTTGATGTGATGTTATAACAAGCGATGAAACAATTTGGCTATAGCATTAATCCTGACCGGCAGATTGATTATGATCTGACGGATAAGAGCCTGCTTTCTTTTATTGTCAGTTTCGAACCATCCCTCCTGTCATGTATCTCATGCGGAACATGCACAGCCACCTGTACTGCGGGTCACTTTACCGACTTTAATATTCGCCGGGTGCATACTCTGCTTCGACGTGGGGAGATCACTACACTGAAAAAGGAAATTCAGAAATGTATGCTCTGCGGGAAATGTCAGCTTGCTTGTCCGGCCGGTGTAAATCTCAGGAACCTCATACGTTCAATCCATGTTGCTGTTGAAAAATTCAATGTATGACCTTTAATATCTTTGTTCTTCCTTTCAGCCTGGGATTTATCTTTCTCCTCCTTACTATCTTTTTCAGATACAGGAAATGGATAAAAGCACTTGAAAAAGAGGACAGGATAAGGTTTTCCCGGGGATTACACAGCCGAAAATTCTTTCTCTCCCTGAAGGAAATCCTTTTCGAAAGTTTACTGCATAGAAAAATGTTCCGTAAGAACCCGTTGCTGGGTTATATGCATATGACCTTTGCTTTCGGGTGGTTTTTATTGATCATTCTTGGGAATTTGGAGTCGAGGATCTATAGCGGATGGTGGATCAACCCTCCCTATTACCCGATCTTCATGAAGTTCTTCATTCATGATAAACATGTCCTGCCTTTTGAGATATTCACCGTACCCGGTTTTTTCAGGTTCTCCATGGACCTGGTGCTGGTAGTCATCCTCAGCGGGCTGGTGCTGGCCATTATTAAAAGGAGACGATCCAGATGGTTCGGAATACAAAGAACAACCAGGTTGCAGCTTACTGATAAGGTTGCCATGACCTGTTTATGGCTGATCTTCCCATTACGGTTCCTTGCAGAAAGTTTCACATCAGGGGCATATGGATATGGTGGTGGTTTTGTTACGCAGCATTTCGGGAATCTCCTTGCGATACTATATCCATTTTCAGATAAAAGTATAGCCTATGGATTCTGGTGGTTTTACTCCCTTTCATTGGGAATCTTTTTCGTTACACTCCCCTATTCCAGGTACATGCACATTCCAACTGAATTGCTGTTGATCCTGTTCCGGAATTTCGGAATCAAACATGTCAAATCCTTTTCTGCATATGCGGATGTTGAAGTTTTCTCCTGCTCCAGATGCGGAGTTTGTATTGATGTTTGCCAGCTTGCCACCGCAAACAGCATCCTGAATATTCAATCGGTCTATTTCATCCAGTCCATTCGTGACCGGGATGTGAGGGCAGATATAACCATGAAATGCCTCCTTTGCGGGAGGTGCACAGATACCTGTCCGGTGGGGATAAATACCGATTCCTTGCGGCTTATCGAGCGAAGAAACTTTGCAATCAATCAGC
The DNA here is from genome assembly GCA_026391355.1 of Bacteroidota bacterium. GTDB lineage: Bacteria > Bacteroidota > Bacteroidia > Bacteroidales > FEN-979 > CAIYUC01. The sequence continues at coordinate 8,819 of JAPLDH010000038.1, forward strand.
TTCCGGTTCAGGATTACATTCCTGTTTCTATCAGGGAAAAAGCGGAAATTATCTATTTTGCAGGTTGTATGACCCATCTCACACCGGGCATAATCAAATCGATGATTACCATTTTTAAAACTGCAGATGTTGATTTTCTGTTCCTGGATGAAGAAAAAACGATATGTTGCGGAAGACCCTTAATGATCACCGGCCAGGAAGATCAAGCTGCCAAAATGATCGGGATGAACAATCATTTAATTAAAACTTCAGGTGCAAAGTTACTGGTTACCTCCTGCCCGATCTGTTACCGGATTTTCAGGGAGGAGTACAAACTGGACATTGAGGTACTTCATCATTCTCAATACATCCTTCAGCTCATCAGGAAAGGAAAAATACCGCTGCAGGCATATTTCAGAAATGTGGTATATCATGATCCCTGTGAACTCGGCAGAGGATCAGGAGTTTATATGGAACCCAGGGAGGTTCTTGAAAAAGTTGCTGACGTCAGATCCATAATAAACGAAAAGAATCGTTCGCTTTGTTGCGGGGGCAGTCTTGGGATTCTGAATATCGACAGGCATCAACGCGATGCGATAATACATGAAACCCTAAAGACCCTGATGTCAGGCAACCCTGAAATGATTGCAACAGCCTGTCCGTTATGTAAAAAAACCCTGAGCAAACACTCATCCGTAATGGTCAGGGATATTGCAGAAATTGTTTGTCAGGCAATACCAGGTACTAAATATAACCCTGTAGCACAATTAACAAAAGTAATTTGAATTACCCTGCGCTTTAGCGCAGGGGTTAAAAGCGAAAATAAAACCGGGCTTTAGCCCAAAACTTCTATTAGAAATGGGATATGTACAAAAAAGGTTTAAGAACTACCAGTTCATAAATTTATTAAACCAATATAAATAGCAGTATGAACAAAACGAAAGCAAAATTTGCAATTATTTATTTACTAAAAGGGAATGAAACACCTCTGAGTGATCGACGTCCATCTATAGCTGTTCTGCCTGATGAAATTTTCCGAGAAAATGATATGGAAGATTCCCTTGATCCTAAATTTGCCATCTATACCTATATTGCCTATAATGATGATGAAATTAAAGTTGGAGATTTATTTGTCCAAAAGATGACGGTGTCACATAAAAAATGGAAATATCAGGTTGTTTTTCAATGTCATGATATTTCTAAAGGATTCCTTTATGATTTTGCTGGGCACGAATTCTTACCTGATAATGTCTATAAAGTCATTCTAGTAGATAGACAATTTCCAGAGAAATTTCTTGAGCAGGTTTTACTTGGTGTATTTGAAGATGGAGCAGAAATAGAAATTGAATGCTTTTATGAATTTGATAGAAATGCAAAAGCAGGATATATAGATTTATCAAAAAAAATACACCAGCAAGTCGAAATTAAAATAAAGAGTTGGGATCTTTTATATAAGGAGGAATTGGATTTCTTTGTTTATACGCATGAAGAAATAGAAGAAATAGTGTCAAGTTTTTTTAACTCCAAAGAATTCAGGGAAAGTAAAAACAAGTTAATGGCGTTTAAGGGATTTTTCTGGAGAAATAAGAAAGAAGACCTTTCTAACACTAATCAAGAATTAATGACTTCTCAGCAAGAGAAATCAAATGAAACACTCAATAATTTATTAGACTATTTTCAATATTCTGAAGAAGAGGATAAAATCATTTGCGGGCAAATGAGCATGTTACATCATTGCTTATATTCTGTTAAAATTATAAATGGAATAATAACTAAGGACGAGCCAATTCATTTAGATGCTGATTATATTAATTTTAAAGCTTTTTTCGATGAGAGAGGTGATCAGACTGCAAGAATAGTATATAAATCAGGAGGAGTATTTAGAAGTGATTACAAATATTCATATGATAGTAAAAATCGGTTATTGGAACAATCAAGTAAAGAGCTGAATGGTCCTGAGAGTCATGTCTTTCATTATTTTTATAATGAAGATAAATTAATAAAGACGGAAATCACTTTTATTTACAAACCAGATAGGTTCTCAGAACCTGATGATTTTGATGACTATGGAAATCCAATTTATAATTATTATAGAAATGATTCAGATTATTCAGTCGAAGAAGATGATACGCATTATGAAACAGAAATAATCATTTTTATATATGACGATCAGACTAAATTGTTAATAGAATCTGGCATTAAAATCGAAGAACAATATATTAAAAAGGAAACATATTCATATTATCAAAATGATAAAGTTAAGGAACATGCTTGGTATATTAATAATGGTTCAGTATTATCTAAAAAACATGTTTATACATATCTTGATGATAATCATTCCGAAGTTAGAAAGTATGGTACAAATGGAGATATCTTCGAGGTCGTTGAAGAAAATAAGATTAATAATCAGTTGATTAAGATAATTTATGAATATAAGTTTACCTGCTTTCAAAAAAAGGTGTTTACATATGACTTAAACAACTGGTTAGTTAAATACGAAATATATTCTATTAACCATGATTTAGTTTCCACAGTTGATGAATTAGTTGAGAGCCGACTATTTGAATATGAATGTGATGTGAAAGGTAATTGGATTAAAAGGATAGAATATTATAAAGTGAAGGGGAATATTAATTTTTATCCGATTACAATTACAGAAAGAGAAATAATATATTTTAATTTATGACATATATATTACAATTACATGATTAAAACACATAATAATTTCCTTTCAATGTAACTCTTAAAATATTTGCTATTAAAGTTAAACAATGACTCAAATGATTACTTTAGAATTTGACTTTTATAATCAATTCCTTCATGAGGGCAGTCCTTTTTATAATGATTTAAGAAAACTTGGAAATAAGAACTCGTTTAATATTTGGGTGCATGAAAATTTTAGAAGGTTTAAAGTTATAAATAAATTTCGAGAAGTCGTTCCCTCTTCCAAAACTTTAAAAGAATTAAGAGAAAAGAATTACGTCCATCATGCAGGCCAATGTCATTATTCAGCAAAAGCACTCTGTATTTTATTAAACAATTGTGACTATGTGACAGGATTTATTCGGTGTTCAAATTTGGAATTTCCTATAATTACACACTCATTTAATCTTCTAAACGGGAAACTTACAGATATTACACGATTAGATGAGAATTTTAAAGTAATCCAAACCTATTACTTTCCTCTGTCCCATGAATATTTTGGGGTAGTCATTCCAAAATCATTTGTGAATAATTTCAAGGAGGAGACGTTTTCGGTATACTCAATGAATCCACTTATTAACGAATGGTATATAAATCAAACAGATAAAACTCTTGGACTTTAATTTCAGGCTTATAACAAAACTGAGATGAATTTTCATGCACTTTAGGGTTAGGAAAAGCCAGATCAAAACTAAGCTTAATATTTTTACGTGTGATGTGATATTTTAAAATTTTGCAAACTGTTTTTTATTCGACTTTTTCGGCTAAAGCCCTTACTTTATTTGGCTTTCTGAAACCCCGGCCTGAAGGCCAGGGTAATTCAAACCACGAATATATTTGATCTTTATTAAGAATTATTTTGATCAACCAACATAAAGATAATGAAAACGATACCGGGAGACAATACCAACAAAAGAAAAATCCTCACTTTCATCGCTGTTTATTCTGTCATTACCTTAGCCTGTACCGGGGTTTATTTTCAAACCATCTTCTATGATTTCACAAGACACGATGATAATATAATCATAATCAACAACCTGGCTTACCTTAAAGATCTTTCAAACCTGCCGGATGCCATCCTTACTGATGCCTGGTACAGACATAAAGAGATCGAACTTTACCGTCCATTGCAGAATGTTTCTTTTATGATGGATGCACAATGGGGCGGAGATATCAAATTTGTAACACACCTCACGAACCTTATCCTTCATATACTTTGCTGTATATCCATCTTTCATCTCCTGATCCTGCTAAGGTTCAGAAAAAAGTATGCATTGGCAGGGGCATTGATATATGCAGTTCATTACCTGTTCCTCCATGCTGTGATCTGGGGTCCGGCACGGGGTGACCTTCTTCTCTCCCTGTTTTCTTTCCTTGCCATGATCACTTTTATCCTTCTCCTCCAACGGGGCAGGTGGTATTATAATGTCCTCCATATTTTAACCTTTGCCCTGGCATTGTTTTCCAAAGAAACTGCAATCACACTACCCGTCATTTTCCTGTTCTATCTCCTTCTTTTTAATAAGAAAAGATTGTGGGATAAAAATAACCTGGTTCTTGTGGCTTCTTATGTCATCATTATCATTATTTTCTACAGCTTAAGAGATCTCTCCATTGCCAAATCACAACAGGCAGTCGGTATCGGTCCTCTCATACTTAATCTCAGAACCATCCCGGAGGTGATCATCAAATTCTTCATCCCTTTGAATTTTTCCACAATGCCCTCTTTTGACCTTCTTGCCACTCTTCTTGGAACCCTTGTGATGATTGGGATGACGACCTTCTTTGTGGTGAAAAAGAAATTCTTCAATAATACCATTCTGTTTTCATTGCTCTGGTTTGGTTTATTCCTGCTTCCCGGGATTGCATACCGTCCTGAATTTGCATCCTATACGTACGAATATCTTGATCACCGTGATTATCTTCCCTGCTTTGGGTTGCTGATGATCCTTTTATTTCCGGTTCAGGAAATCGAAACCGGCTCCCGCAAAGCCTACTTCCCAAAATTGATTCTCGCATTTTTTATCGTTATAATAGCATACCTTATCTCCATGAATTTTTATCTTCATCCGATCTATAAGAACCCGTTTGCTTACTCTCAAAGCGCTATTCAGAAAAATCCGAGATGTTCGATGGCCTATTTTATTCATGGAAATGAGATTTACAATATGGGGAAAAAGGAAGAAGCGTTGAGTGATTTTACCAATGCCGTCAAATATTATCCGAAATTCTATGATGCACGATACAACAAGGCAGCGCTCCTGTTCCAGAAAAAAATGTTCCCTGAAGCTTTGGAAGACCTGAACTACCTGCTGGAAGCCAAACCTGATTATAACACCCAGTCGTATTTTATGCGGGGAATCATTGAATTTGATCTCCACGATGCCGATGCTTCAAAACGCGACTTTGAAAATGTGTTGAAAGTTGATCCCGGAAATCAGGGTGCAAAGCAATACTTGTCGAATATTGAAAAGATCCAGAGTAACATTTCGCCTGCGCTTCAATTGGCTGCGAAATTCAATGAAGCAGGTATCAATGAAGGCCAGAAGGGTCATTATAAAGAAGCTTTGGATTTTTTCAATAAGGCACTGGCAGAAGCGCCTGATTTCGATCAGGCCATGGTAAACGCCGGAAACTGTAAGCATGCACTGGGTGATCTTGAAGGAGCTTGCGTGGATTGGAAAAAAGCTGCTGCCCACGGGAATAAATCCGCCCGGGAATTAATTGGCCAATTCTGTAAATAGTAATCAACAAAATAGTATCTCAATATGAAATCCCGGATCCTCTTATTATGCTGCATCTTGTCTCTTTCAGTTACCCTTTTTGGCAGGCCCATGAGTGACAAACAAAAAGCAGCGCAATGTGAAAAAATCAAAGCAGCCACACGACATGCATGGGAAGGGTATAAGAAATACGCCTGGGGATTTGATGCATTAAAACCCATCAGTAAACAGGGACAAAACTGGTACGGGGTTTCATTTCTAATGACACCGGTAGATGCCTTTGATACCTTTACCCTGATGGGACTGGATAAAGAAGCCAGAGAGGCCAAGGAACTTGTTTTATCAAAACTGACCTTTGATGTCGATCAGGAGGTGCAACTTTTCGAGGTAAGCATCCGGTTGCTGGGTGGATTACTATCATCCTATGAGTTGGATGGGGATCCCGGATATCTGACCCTGGCAAAAGACCTGGGACGAAGGCTGCTTCCTGCCTTTCATTCTGAGACAGGAATGCCATGGCGATATGTAAATCTGAAAACAGGAAAAACAAGGGATTCGCTAAGTAACCCTGCAGAGATCGGTACCTACCTCCTGGAATTCGGCAAGTTGACCCAATTTACCGGGGATTCGGTATATTTCAAAACAGCGAAAAAAGCCGCTTTGATGGTTTACAGAAACCGCAGCGACAATGATCTGGTTGGAACCATCATCGATGTTACCACAGGAATGTGGAAAAACCGGGAAAGCCAGATTGGCGCAAGGATCGATTCATACTATGAATATCTTTATAAATCCTGGAAACTTTTCGGAGATGAAAATTGTCATCATGCCTGGGAGGTATCCAATAAAGCAATAAAGAAATTTCTGCTGACAAAAACTCCCAACGGTTCTTTCTTTACACGGGTGAACATGATTTCAGGCAAGGAAACCCATCCTTATTACGGGGCATTGGATGCATTTTATGCCGGTATTCTTGCGCTCTCAGGAGATATTGAAACAGCATCCGAAGTTCAGAAAGGTAATTTTTATATGTGGACCCATTTTAAGATCGAACCCGAAGAGTTTGACTTCAAAAAAGATTCCGTGATCTCTCCCGAATATCCTCTTCGCCCAGAGAACCTGGAAAGTTGTTTTTATCTCTACAGGATGACGAAGGAGGATCAGTATCTCAGGATGGGCAAGCGAATGATCGGTGACATCCTGAAAAAATGCAGGACAAATGCAGGTTTTGCCGAAGTGAAGAACGTAAAGCCCCTTCAACTGAGCGATTCCATGGAAAGCTTCTTCCTGGCAGAAACCCTGAAGTATGCCTGGCTTCTCTTTGCTCCGGAATCAACCCTGGACCTGAATAAGGTGGTATTTAATACGGAAGCGCATCCGCTTAAAATTCAACTGATGAACTAGTGAACTGGTGAGTTGGGGAGCACGTCATTAGTCTTTGGAAACTGGGAACTGGGAACTGGGAACTGGGATCTTTGTCCATCTGTCACCATGTCACCGTGTCATCCCTTTCAACGATCTGATCTGCTCCTCCATCACTGAAATCTTCCCTTCCGCATCGGCCTGTTTCCTGCGCTCTGCTTCAACAACCTTTTCCGGCGCTCCTTCTGTGAATTTCTTGTTATCCAGCTTCTTCATCACCATTTGCAGGAATCCCCTGGTATAGGAAAGTTCTTCCTCCAGTTTCCTGATCTCGGCCTCCTTATCCACACTGTGCGTCAACGGAATGTAGAACTCTGTATTCCTGACAATAAAAGAAACCCCTGCAGAGATCTTCTCCTCCGTGTAACTGAGTTCGCTGAGATTACATAGCTTAACAACCACAGGATCAAAGGTTAAATCAGGGATCTCCCCCAAATTTTTCCGGATACAAAGAGGAATTGGTTCCTTGAAAGCAATATTTTTCTCCTTACGGATATTCCGGATTGCTATAATGACTTCTTCGGCAACAGCAAATTTCTTGATCAGTTCCTTATCGAATTCGCCGGCCTTGGGCATTGGAGCATGCATGATCGTTTCATCATCTTGCCTCTCTTTCAGGATATGCCAGGCCTCTTCCGTTATAAAAGGCATAAAAGGGTGTAAAAGTCTGACGATCTGATCAAAATATCCGATAGTCGTTTCATAAGTGACCTTGTCGATGGGTTTCTGATAAGCGGGTTTTATCATCTCGAGGTACCAGGAGCAGAAATCATCCCATACGAGTTTATAGATTGTCATCAGAATTTCCGACAGACGATAGTTTTCAAAGAGATCATTGATATTGACGATGGTCGAACTGAGAACAGCATTGAACCATTCAATCGAAATACGATTATTTTCGGGCTGTTTCAAAGATTCGTCCACCTCCCAGCCTTTCACGAGGCGAAGGGCATTCCATATCTTGTTGCAAAAATTCCTTCCCTGCTCGATCAGTCCTTCATCATAAAGGAGGTCATTCCCAGCAGGAGAACATAGGAGCATTCCCACCCTCACGGCATCTGCACCAAATTGCCCGATCAATTCCATCGGTTCCGGTGAATTACCCAGGGATTTGGACATCTTCCTGCCCATTTTATCCCGTACCATCCCTGTAAAATAAACGGAATGGAAGGGGATCTTTCCACGGTATTCCCAACCGGCCATAATCATTCTTGCAACCCAGAAGAAAATGATATCAGGTGCAGTGATCAGCACACTGGTCGGATAATAGTATTTTATATCGGGATTATCAGGAAACCGGATGCCGTCAAAAACCGAGATAGGCCATAACCACGACGAAAACCAGGTATCCAGCACATCCTCATCCTGCTTAAGATCTTCTATCTTTAATTTTGAATTTTGATATTTAACTATTGAATTGGCAAGATCCAGTGCCTCTTCCCCTGATTTGGCCACAAAGATTTCCCCGTCAGGGGTATAATATGCCGGGATCCTGTGTCCCCACCATAATTGCCGGGAGATGCACCAATCGGTTACATTCTCCATCCAATGCTGGTACATGTTTTTATACTTCGCCGGATGAAAACGCACTGTATCATTCATTACCAGATCCAGTGCCGGTTTGGCAAGATCCTTCATTCGCATGAACCACTGTATTGAAATCCTTGGCTCGATAGCTGCGTCAGTTCTTTGGGAATAGCCAACTTTATTGATATACTCCTCAATTTTAACAATATGGCCATTTTGCTGCAGTTCTTCCGAAATCTTTTTCCTGACAACAAAACGGTCTTCCCCTACAAATAACCGGGCAGCCACACTCATTGTACCATCCGGATTAAAAGTATCCACAACCTCCAAATTATATTTTATCCCAAGGTTATAGTCATTGATATCATGAGCAGGGGTAACTTTCAGTGCGCCGGTCCCGAATTCACGATCGACATATTCATCGAAAATAACCGGGATTGACCGGTTGATCAATGGAACCAGCACTCTTTTTCCCTTCAGGTGCCGGTAGCGTTCATCCAGCGGATGTACGCAAAGACCTGTATCGCCGAGGATCGTTTCCGGGCGGGTAGTCGCCACGGTCACCCAGTCATCCTTCGTTCCTTCCACCTGGTACCTGACATAGTAAAGCTTCGACTGCACCTCCTTGTAGATCACCTCTTCATCGGAAAGGGCGGTCAGGGCTTTCGGATCCCAGTTGACCATCCTTACTCCCCGATAGATCAGTCCCTTGTTGTAAAGATCTACAAAAACGGAAATTACCGACTCATACAATGCAGGATCCATGGTAAAACAAGTCCGCTCCCAATCGCAGGAAGCGCCAAGTTTCTTTAACTGCTCCAGGATGATTCCTCCATGTTTTTCCCTCCACTCCCATGCATGTTTCAGGAACTCATCACGTGAAATCGAGGCTTTTTCGATGCCTGCTTCTTTCAGTTTGTTCACGACTTTTGCTTCTGTAGCAATGGAGGCATGGTCTGTTCCCGGCAACCACTCTGCATTTAAGCCCAGCATCCTTGCTCTTCTGACAAGTACATCCTGGATCGTATTGTTAAGCATATGGCCCATGTGCAGAACACCCGTTACATTTGGCGGAGGAATTACAATGGTAAACGACTCCCGGTTGTCAGGTTCGGAATGAAAAAAACGGTTCTTCAACCAGAAGTCATACCATTTATCTTCAACGATCGAGGGATCATATTTCGAAGCTAACTCCATATCCTATTATTTCATAATCCATAATTCATCTTTGGATATTACATCATTCGCTCCCGCTTGACAAGATAAGGAAGGAGAACCTGTTGAAATCCTGCATTGATATCTGCCTCAACAAAGTCGATGTGATATTGCCCGCAGCGGAGTTTGAGTTCAGATCTGTACTTCTCAATGGTGGCAAGGTATTGTTCCCTGACTTTTGCCGGAAAAGCTTTCAGTTCTTCCCCGCTTTCAAGATCGATGAAACGGTAAGGTCGGTTGTCAAAATCAAAGTCAAGTTCCTTACCCTTGTCAACCACATGAAACAGTACAACCTCATGGCGGTTGTGACGCAAATGCTGTAAGGCCGAAAAAAGGTCTTCATTGTTTGCAATATTTTCAAACATATCGCTGAGAACGATCACCAGCGAACGCTTGTGAATCCTTTCAGCGACCTGGTGCAAGGCATCGACAGCGGCGGTCTTTTTCCTGACATCCGGTGAGATCGGATGAAGCAGCCTTTCAAGTTCCGTATAAAGATACTTGTTATGAACCGAACTCGACTTGGCCTGCGTATGCAATTCTATCGTATCGGAAAAGATACTGATACCTGCAGCATCTCTCTGCTTTCTCAGCAGGTTGATCAGGGCAGCAGCCACATATATTGAAAAGGTAATTTTATTGGGATGTTCCAGCGAAGGCTTCTCAAGTACCGGGTAGTACATGGAGGACGAATTATCAAGGATAATCTGGCAGCGAAGGTTGGTCTCTTCTTCAAATCGTTTTGTGTATAACCTGTCGGTGCGGCCAAACAACTTCCAGTCGATATTTTTTACCGATTCACCGGTGTTATATTGCCGATGTTCGGCAAATTCCACAGAAAATCCATGAAACGGACTTTTATGAAGCCCGGTGATAAATCCTTCTACAACCTGCTTCGCTATAATTTCAAGTGAACCAAACTGCCGGAAACTGGATTGATCGATCTCAAAGGCCATTGACAGGAGAGTAATAATGTCCTTTAAATATGCTTTTCAACAAGCGACTTATAAACCGACTTAGGGACTGAACCTACCTGTTTATCAACTACCTCGCCATTCTTAATGAATAGTACAGTAGGGATGTTCCTTACCCTGTATTTAGCGGTAACATCGGGGTTTTCATCAACATCGATCTCTCCAACTACGATCCTGCCTTCGTATTCACTGGCCAGATCATGGATGATCGGACCAACGACACGGCATGGACCGCACCACTCAGCAGAAAAATCAACTACAGCAAGTTTATCCGATTTCAGCACTTTTTCCTCAAAAGTGGCATCTGTTAATGTTTCAAACATATATCTAAACTATTAAAAATGATAAATTTTCAGGATCACAAAATTACAAAAAATGTTTATCCCACTTTATACTTTATTCCCGGGTACTCAGTCATTGCAGTTGCAAAATTCTTTGCATCTACCTTGTATTTTCCCGATACAAGGTCGAGGTATATTTTATCATTCTCATCAAAAACCTGGAAATGAAGACTGCACTTGCCTTTATTCTCCGATGCAACCGATTGAATGATATCAATGATTACTCCCGATAACTCCTCAAGATTCAGGATAACCGTAATGGTACGGGCTAATTTAGCAAAAAGGTCTGCAAGATAACTTACTGACACTACCTTAATTGTAAGCTGATCCTGCGAATCGAATCTTGGTTCAACCCGTGCTTTTATGAAGAGATATTTCCCTTCCTGGAAATAGTCAGACCATTTTGAAAGGTCTTCGGAAAACAAGGTCAACTGGATGGAATCAAAATAGTCCTCAATGGTAAATATTCCAAAGGGTTTCCCGTTTTTCCCTGTTTTCCTGTTGGCAATGGTGACCATTCCCCCGAACGTGATCTCCCGTCCTTTAAAAACTTTCAGGTCTGCCCGTAACCCAACGACCGAGACAGAACAAAAGTTTTCGATTTCATGTTTGTACGTATCCAGCGGATGTCCTGTCATATAGAATCCTGTGACCTCCTTTTCCTGGCGGAGCTGCTCGAGCTTCGACCAGGCTTCACATTTGGGCAGTAAAAGATCGGGGAGCATCACCTTTTCCCCCGATTCGAACAGTGAATGTTGTATGGAGGTTGCCCTGGCCTGGAAATCGCTGCCATATTTTACAATTTTCTCCAGAAAAACTGTATCGTCTCCATTCGATTTAAAGAAATACTGTGCACGATGACTTCCTTCAAAAGTATCAAATGCTCCTGCTTTTGCGAGTGACTCAAAACATCTTTTATTTACAGATCTCGAATCGACACGTCTTGTAAAATCAAAAATATCAATAAAACTTCCATTTTTGTTGCGCTCATCCACGATGTTCTGTGCAGCGTTCTCTCCCACATTCTTAATCCCCTTCATCCCGAACCGGATCTCCCCTTTCTTATTCACCATAAATTGCAGATCACTCTCATTCACGCTTGGCCCGAGAACCGGAATACCCATCCTTCTGCTTTCTTCACTGAAATTAGTGATCTCCTTGATATCGTTCATATTCCTGCTCAGAACAGCCGCCATAAATTCAGCCGGGTAATGCGCTTTCAGGTAAGCCATGCGATAGGCTACATAAGCATAACAGGTAGAATGTGATTTATTGAAGGCGTAATTGGAAAAAGCCTCCCAATCCTTCCAGATTTTTCGGATGATCGTTTCATTATGTCCATTCTTTTTACCGTTTTCTATGAACGTTGGCTGTAATTTGTTCATCAGTTCATAATCCTTCTTCCCCATCGCTTTACGAAGGGTGTCGGCTTCACCTTTGGTAAAGTCGCCCAGAAGTTGCGAAAGTTGCATTACTTGTTCCTGGTAAACAGTGATCCCGTAAGTTTCGTGAAGATACTTATCCATGATCGGGATATCGTATTTAATCTCATCCCTGCCATATTTACGGTTGATGTACTGGGGAATATATTCCATAGGACCCGGTCGATAAAGAGCATTCATCGCGATCAGATCTTCTATCCTTGTTGGCATCAGTTCCTTCAGGTACTTTTTCATTCCGTCTGACTCAAACTGGAATATCCCCGTTGTTTTTCCCTGGCTGAAAAGTTTCCATGTCAGCTCATCATCAAATGGAAATGAATTTTCATTTAGTTCTTCTCCCCTGGATATTCTTATATTCCTAAGAGTATCTTTAATGATAGCCAGTGTTTTCAACCCCAGGAAATCCATTTTCAGCATACCTACAGATTCGATGTGCTTGCCGTCGTATTGGGATACCAGCAGATCTGAATCCTTATAGGTAGTAACCGGGACATGTTCGATCAGGTTATCCCTGCAAATGATGATCCCACAGGCGTGAATACCGGTGTGGCGTACCGAACCTTCAAGGGTTTCTGCATATTTAAGTGTTTCTGAAATCAAAGGATTGCCTGAGTGCCGTGCCTCCTCCAGTTCAGGAACCTCCTTATATGCCTCCTTCAATGTGATACCTGGCCTGTCAGGAACCAGCTTGGCCAGCCTGTCTGCCTCCTGAAGGGGCAATTTCTGCACCCGTGCCAGATCACGGATGGCCATCTTCGCAGCCATTGTACCAAAGGTGATCACCTGGGCAACCTTGTCCTTTCCGTATTTATTAACGACCCACGCAAGTACCTTATCCCTTCCGTCTTCATCAAAATCGATGTCAATATCAGGCATTGAAACACGATCAACGTTCAGGAAACGTTCAAACAAAAGTCCGTACCTCAAGGGTTCCACATCTGTGATCCTTATACAATATGCAACTACCGATCCTGCGGCTGATCCACGGCCGGGTCCCACCGAAACACCCATCCCCCTGGCAACATTTAAAAAATCATGTACGATCAAAAAATACCCTGGGTATCCCATGGTTTTAATCGTCTCAAGTTCAAAATCAATCCTCTCTCTTATTTCAAATGTAATTTCAGGGTACCGCGTTTTTGCGCCTTCATAGGTAAGGAACTGAAGGTAATCCATGGGTTCGGAAAAACCCTCGGGTAAGGGAAAATCAGGCATGATGGGATCCTTGTTCAGGGGGTAGAATTCAATCTTATCAAAGAGTTCCATCGTATTCTTGAGGGTTTCCGGTATATCACGAAAAAGTTCCTGCATCTCTGCCCTGGTCTTGACCCATTCCTGCCCAGTGTACCGGAGTCTTGTCGGATCATCAATATCTTTCCCTGTATGCAGGCAAAGCAGCCGGTCATGCGCGTTTGCATCCATCTCATCAAGGAAATGCGCGTCATTGGTTGCGATCAGTTTGACACCTGATTTGGCTGACAGTTTTATCAATGCTTCATTTACAATCGCCTGCCGATGATAAACCGTAGTATCCCTGGTGGGATCATCTGTCTTATGACGCATCAACTCCAGATAAAAATCATCTCCAAATATCTCCTGATATTCATTGATGGCTTTTTCTGCCTTATCAAGGTTCCCGGCCAGGATCGCCCTTGGAATTTCTCCTGCCAGACATGCTGAAGAACCGATCAGTCCTTCATGGTATTGCCGCAGGAGATCCTTATCAATACGAGGTTTATAATAATGTCCATCGATCCATGACCAGGAAATCAGTTTCACCAGGTTTGAATATCCCAATGCATTCTTCGCCAGAAGGATCAGGTGATCTCCTTTACGGTCTGCAAGTTCTGACTTGTCTTTGAGGTGTCTTCTCGCCACATAGGTCTCGCATCCTATGATAGGCTTAAAACCCTCTGTTTTACAGGCTTCTTCATGAAAGATTTTCACACCGAACATATTTCCATGGTCGGTGATGGCAATGCCCTTCATCCCGTCTTTCACTGCTTTGGCGATAAGGTCAGGGATACGGCAAGCGCCATCCAGTATCGAAAATTGCGTATGAATATGTAAATGCACAAAATCCACCATAGTTCAATCCCCCACTATATTAACGGGTGCTAAAATCAGTCTCATCTTCTCTGTCTGTGTGAATATCTATAAGAGGTGTCGGAATGGTAAAATTACAGAAAATCAAGGCAAATTTCCTGATGTTGATAACTATTGATGAAGGATGATTGAAAGTTATTCTGTTCCTGATAATAAGAATTTCTTCCGGAAATTTTGTTAACATCTCTTAAATTGATGTAAGTTTGTTCAAAAATTCAGCCAATGTTCAATCCGTCACATATTCATCCGATGGTGGTGCATTTTCCAATTGCATTGATCATGGTAGGTTTTCTGGCAGAGTTTCTGGGACTTTTTATAAATAAGGAGAAGTGCCTTACAAAAATGGGATTTTACCTGATGCTTCTTGGAGCCTTGGCAGCAATCGTTGCCTGGTCAACAGGTTATTTCCTGACAAGTGAACTTGATGGTGCACCCGGACTGCTGCGTGCTAAACATAAACTTTTTGCAACGCTCACCTTAATCACGATAATTGTCACTTCAATTTTCAGGATCGTAATCACATATAAGAAACATGACACCTTAAGATTGAGGTACCTTTACAGTAGCCTTTTCTTTCTTGCCGTCATTTTTGTAGGCATTACGGGATACCTTGGAGGTTCTCTGGCATTTGACTTTTAGACATCTCTATGCAACCTGCCGGTAAATAGCCTTTGGGTTATTGAAAAATTCTTTTCATAATTCAAATAAAATTCCGACATTTGCACCCCTTAATTCAGAAACTCTATAATTCATCAAATCAATCATTCAATAATTAACTAATGCCAACGAAAATCAGATTGCAAAGAAGAGGTAAAAAAGGGCAACCTTATTACCACATCGTTATTGCGGATGGTCGTGCACCACGTGATGGGAAGTTCATAGAACGCATTGGCATCTATAACCCGCTCCCCCGACCCGCAGAAATTGAACTCAATATCGACAAGGCGCTCGCCTGGCTGCAAAAAGGAGCACAGCCAACCGATACCGTAAGATCCATTTTCTCTTTCAAAGGGGTACTTTACAAATATCATCTGTTGAAAGGAGTAAATAAAGGTGCACTTACACCGGAAATGGCCGAAGTAAAATTCCAGGAATGGCAGGATGCAAAACAAGTCAAGATCTCAGGAGCCATCAAAGAGGAAGAATTGAAGGTAAAAGATTCCAGGAAAAAAGCCCTTTCATACGAAACCAGCGTAAATGAGGCCAAAGCGAATGCCATTGCTGTTAAGCTCGCAAAAGAAAGAGAAGCTCAGAAATCTGCTGCTGAGGCTGCACACGAAGCAAAAGAAGCTGCTGCCTTAAAAGCTGCAGCTCCCCATGTTGAAGCACCGCAGGCAGAAACTCCACAAGCAGAAGCCCCTCAAGCAGAAGCCCCTCAAGCAGAAGCCCCTAAAGCAGAAGCCCCACAGGCAGAAACCCCACAAACAGAAGAACCGAAACAGGAATAATTCCCTGATTTCTTGCGTTCAATATGAACAAGGATGACCTTTATTACTTTGGAAAGATATTAAAACCTTTCGGTAGTAAAGGTCATCTTCTTGTTTTTATGGATATTGATGATCCTGAGTTCTATGAGGAGTTGCAAAGTGTTTTTATTGAAATTGACAACACATTTATTCCCTGGGTTATTGTATCCTTTGAAATAAGGGATAACAACCATGCGATCCTGTTACTGGAAGATATTAACGAAACAGAAGTTCCTTCTTTTTTTACAGGTCGTGAAATGTATCTCCCTCTCGCTGCATTACCTCCCCGGAAAGGAAAAAAGTTTTCTCACCGTGAAATCACTGGATTTATCGTTATCGACAAGAAGCAAGGTAATATTGGCACTGTGACCTCTGTCCTTGAACTTCCCTTGCATAATGTGCTGCAGGTTCATAATGGATCCAGGGAGATACTGGTTCCCATGGCAGGTGATATTGTCCTGAAAATTGACCGGAAGCATAAAGAAATTCATATCCAAGCCCCGGAAGGACTCATTGATCTCTATCTTGGTTAGAAATGGCATTCCGTTTCAAACAGTTTACGGTTGAAGACGATCACAGCACAATGCGGATCGGAACGGATGCCATGATAATGGGTTCCTGGGTGGATCCCGGGAATGCAGGAACAATCCTCGATATCGGAACCGGTTGCGGAGTTCTCGCGCTCATGATGGCACAGAAGTCTAAAGCCATGATCCACGCCATCGATATAGACAGGAACTCAGTAGATCAATCTCAAAAGAACTTTTCAAACAGCCCCTGGACTTCAAGATTAACAGTATTTTACAGGTCTTTTACCGGTCATGCAGTACTTGCCGGGATAAAATATGACCTGATCATTACCAACCCCCCGTTCTTCATGAATTCCCTTAGATCACCCGATGAAAAAAGAAACCTTGCACGTCATGGTGATTCTGAACTGACAGAGGATCTGTTTGAATCCGTAAATCAGCTACTCAATAATAACGGAGAATTTTATATCATCCTGCCTTCACAGCAATCTCTTTCCGCAATGAATGTTGCAGAAAATTTCGACCTGTATGTCATTGGAAGACTGAATATAAAATCTAAACCAGGGAAAGCAATTCACAGGGTCATCACCCGTTTTGGCAGAACCCCGCCAGAAGAAGAATCCTGCCATGAGTTGATCATTCGTAATTCAGATAACTCCTATTCGGAAGAATATCTTGAGATGACCAGGGATTATCATGTTGGATTGACTATTTTTGTTCATAATAAAATCCTTTAAGATGAAAAACCACAGGGTCCGCTTCATGAGGACATTCACCGTTATCATCATCATCATCATTGCTGCTAACTACGGTTGCACCCCTTCCAAACATAAACCCATGAAAATAGCCGTCTCCAAAGCAACATCAAACTATCTGAACTGGTTAAAGAAAGGAGATTCCACCCTTATCCCGGTGAATATGTTTGACATGCCTTTCGATTCGGCGGTCAGGGAACTGGAACGCTGTTCAGGTCTGCTGCTGACAGGGGGCGAAGATGTTCAGCCTGCTATCTATGGGAAGGAATCGGAAATAGATATCTGTTCAGAGACCGATCCCCACCGTGATACCCTTGAGTTAAAACTGATCATGAAAGCGCTCGATTTGAAGATGCCGATTCTCGGTATCTGCCGTGGTGAGCAGATCCTTAACCTTGCATTGGGAGGTACATTGATAACCGATATCCCAAGCTACCTCAGTACCGCACGAACAACTGGTTATGTCTCTCCCGAAATCAGCCATATGAGTGAAGACCGGTACCTGTTGAGTCATTCAGTGAAAATCCATAAAAACACATTTCTTCATGAGATTTTGGGCTGCGATTCCGGTTTGGTGACAAGCACGCACCATCAGGCGGTCGAAAAGACAGCCCCGGGATTGATCGTCAGCGCAATTGCCCCTGACGGAATTCCGGAGGCCATTGAATGGAAAAATCTTTCCGATAAACCCTTCCTGATCGGGATCCAATGGCACCCTGAACGCATGGATACGGCAAATCCATTATCAGGTCATGTACTGAAAGCATTTCTGGTACATGCAAGAGAATATTCAGTCAGGCAACAGGCAATAGGAAATAGGCAATAGGAAGTAATGTGTTAAATTTCTCAAAAAATAATGGCAATCAAAATTTGTAACCCGATTTTTTGTCTTCCACTTGTTATCTTATTGCAGAGTTGCACCCACGTAAAAATGGAGTTTTACCCGAACGGAACTAAGAAATCCGAAATCCATGTTAAAGGTGAATCATACGAGGGTAAAGCTACCTGGTGGTTTGAGGACGGCAAGAAACAATTGGAATGTTACTACACCAACAACCTTCTCGACAGCACTCTGACCCGCTGGTACAATAACGGGAACATCCAGGAACAAGCACACTACAGGAACGACAAACAGGAAGGAGCATTTTCAGACTGGGACAGGAGCGGAAAACTAGTCTTAAAAGGAACATATAAGAATGGAATGTTGGATGGAAAATTCCTGGAATGGTACCCCGGCGGAACACACAAGGTGGAAGGGCAGTTCAAACAAGGGAACTATGATGGTCTTTGGCTTTATTTCGATTATACAGGACGATTGATTGGTGAAGGCATATTCTCAAACGGCAATGGAAAACAGACTGCATATTACGACGATGGCCAGGTGAAGGAGGTGCTGACATATAAAGACAATAAAAAGGACGGTGAAGCACGTTACTACAACATGGAAGGCAAGCTCACGACCATCAAGACCTATCGCGCAGATACCCTGCTGGAGATCAGGAATCCTGCTGACAAACCATAATAGTCTTTCTTTACTTCCTCTTACGTGTTTGTGGCTGTATAAAACATAAAGATTTAATTTAAAACCGTGTAAGACGCAGAGACGCAAAGAATTCAATTTCAATAAATTATTTCTCTGCGCCTTTGCGCCTTAGCGGTGAAATAATACTTTTTGGACATCTCCGCTGCGTGGTGGGCTGTGTTTGCCAGAAAAAGTTTGATATAAACAAGAAAAAGACCTTGAAGAAAAATTCCGGCCTTTTCTTGGTTAAATATTTTAATCCCATTACCTTTGCCGCCTGATTTTCCGGACATTAATTTTTCATAACGATATTTTCTCAGACACTATTAACTAATTTAAAATCAATCACAATGAATTTAGAAAAAATAATGAACGACCTGGAAAAGAAGAATCCGGGTGAAGTGGAGTATCTCCAGGCGGTAAGGGAAGTCTTGGAATCCATTGAAGAGGTTTACAATGAGAACCCTCATTTTGAATCAGCCAACATCATCGACCGGCTCATCGAACCCGATCGTATTTTTACCTTTAAAATTTCCTGGGTTGACGACAGTGGCAAAGTACAGGTAAACAGGGGTTTTCGTATACAGTTCAACAATGCCATCGGACCTTATAAAGGCGGATTGCGTTTCCACCCGAGTGTGAACCTGAGTATTCTGAAGTTTCTTGGATTTGAACAGATCTTCAAGAACAGCCTGACTACACTCCCCATGGGCGGCGCTAAAGGAGGATCAGATTTTGATCCGAAAGGAAAATCCAATGGTGAGATCATGCGTTTCTGCCAGGGTTTTATGATGGAACTTTGGAAAGTGATAGGTCCGGAAACCGATGTACCTGCCGGTGATATCGGTGTTGGTGGAAGAGAAATCGGCTTCCTGTATGGTATGTACAAAAAACTTGCCCGCGAAAATACAGGCGTGCTGACAGGCAAAGGCCTTTTCTGGGGTGGTAGCCTGATCCGTCCTGAAGCAACAGGTTTTGGCGCTGTGTATTTCGCTGATGAAATGCTGAAAACCAAGGGTGAAAGTTTCAACGGGAAGATCGTTGCCCTGTCAGGTTTTGGTAATGTCGCATGGGGTGCAGCCCTGAAGGCAACCGAACTCGGAGCAAAGGTGGTGACCATCTCCGGTCCCGATGGCTATATCTACGATCCTGATGGCATTTCCGGTGAGAAGATCGAATACCTGCTCGAACTGAGGGCTTCCAACCAGGATATCGTAAAACCATACTCCTATGAATTCCCGAATGCCAAGTTCTTCCAGGGTAAACATCCATGGGAAGTGAAATGTGACATTGCATTGCCTTGCGCTACCCAGAATGAACTGAACAAGGAAGATGCACAGAACCTCATTAAAGGTGGCGTACTTTGTATTGCAGAAGGTGCAAACATGCCCTGCACCCCTGAAGCAGTTGAAGTATTCCTCGAGAACAAGATACTGTTTGCACCGGGGAAGGCTGTAAACGCCGGTGGTGTTGCCACCTCCGGACTCGAAATGTCACAGAATGCAATGAAACTCAGTTGGCCAATAAAAGAGGTCGACGGACGGCTTCACAGCATCATGCAAAGTATTCATGAATCCTGCGTAAAATATGGAAAAGATAAAGACGGTTACGTCAACTACGTAAAAGGCGCCAACGTCGCCGGTTTCCTGAAAGTTGCAAACTCAATGCTGGATCAGGGAGTGATCTGAAATTACGAATATGCGAATGACGAATGACGAATAAAAATTCATTCCCGATTCGTCATTCTCATATTCGCATATTCCCCTGCGTTTCTTTTTTCTTTACTTTTGCTTCTCTCATCCATACTTAATTGGTGAATCATGGGTTTTGCAAATCCTTTGTTCCTTATTGCACTTTCGGCGCTCGCAATCCCTGTCATCATCCATCTTTTTAACTTCCGCAGGTTTAAGAAAATCTACTTCACCAATGTCAGGTTCATCGCCGAGATCAAGCAGGAGACCAGGAAACGCTCCCAGCTTAAACATCTTCTGATCCTCCTTATGCGGCTCCTCGCGATTGCCTGTCTTGTACTGGCTTTTGCACAACCTTATCTTCCTTCACCCATGCAGTATAAAAAATATAGCGGCAAACAGATTGTCAGCATCTATATTGACAACTCATTCAGCCTGGAAGCCCTTGCTTCCGGCGGACGACTGCTCGACCTTGCAAAGACAAAAGCCCATGAGATTGCAGATGCCTATAACCCTTCCGACCTGTTTCAATTATTAACTAACGATTTTGAAGGACGGCACCAGCGGTTTGTGAATCGTGAAGAATTGAAAACCCTGGTCGACGAAGTGCAGATCAGCCCTGCTTTACATACCATCCCGGAGGTGATAAAGAAACAAAACAGCATGTTGGAAGATGTGAATGGAAGAAACCGTTCTGCTTATATCATTTCCGATTTTCAGAAATCCACTGCCCGTATCGGATCAGTAAAGAGCGATACCTCTGTCGCTTATTTCTTTATCCCTGTTATTGCTGAGAAAGTCAACAACCTTTATATCGATTCTGCCTGGTTTGATTCCCCTGTACAACAACCCAACCAGGCAGTAAAACTAAAGGTAAGGATCAGAAACTGCTCGGATGAATCATTTGAAAAGCTGCCGTTGAAACTCCTGGTGAACAATGTGCAGAAAGGGTTAGCAAGCTTTTCTGTTTCACCCCGCGGTGATGCCATTGTTGTTCTTCCTTTTACAAACAATGCAAAGGGTATCCAGTACGGAACACTGCAGATCACTGATTACCCGGTAACATGGGACGATAACTTCTACTTCTCCTATCCTGTAAACCCGGCCATTCCTGTCCTGAGCATTAACGGAGATAAGGTGAATGTTTACCTGGATGCACTTTTCAGGAATGATACTGCCTTCACCTTTACAAACGCTTCTGAAAAGCAGTTGGATTACTCCTCTTTTGTTCATTATCCACTGATCATACTGAACAGCATTGATGAGATCTCATCGGGTCTCGGCCAGGAGATCACCCGGTATATCAAGCAAGGCGGAAATGTCGTGATCTTTCCGTCAGACAAGATCAATACAGGGAATTACAAGACGTTCCTTTCATCCCTCACCCTGCCCTGGTTTTCGGGATTGGATACAAACCGTCAGCGGATCGGTGAAGTCAATGCAGAAAGCCGGATTTTCAATGATGTATTCCTAAAGGATGCAAACGGGAAGGTACACCTCCCGGAAAATGTGGATCTCCCGATGGTGTTTCGTCATTACCCTGAAAACGCCTCCATTCGTTCAGGAACAGAAAACCTGCTGAAGCTACAGAACGGTCAATGTTTCCTATCCGTAACCGGGATAGAAAAAGGAAAAGTTTATCTCTTCTCAGCACCTCTCGACGAGAAATTTACCAGCTTCCCAAAACACTCCCTGTTCGTTCCAACCCTTTACAAAATCGCCTTGCTAAGTCAGCCGGACATCCCGTTGTATTATAACATTGATGCGGGTAATGCCATCAACATCACGGCCGATTCCCTGAAGGGCAGGGAAGTATATAAGATCAGCAAACCCGGCACAAATTTCGAGATCATCCCCGAAATGCGTTCTGTCGGACAGGAGATGGTGATGTTTCCCCACGACCAGATCAAAGAAGCAGGCCACTATAACGTTTCTGCAGATCATACAACTTTGCTCGGACTTGCGTTTAATTACAATCGCATTGAATCCGACCTCACATGCTTGACTCCTGCCGAATTAGAGAAAGATCTTAAGCAGACCCGGATCCGGTATTTTGCTGTCCTTCCCGCCAAAAAGGTTCCCCTTACCAAACAGATCTACCAAATGAGCCAGGGAACGGCACTGTGGAAATATTTTATTATTCTCACTTTGCTGTTTATTGCCGGAGAGATATTGTTGGTGAGGCTGTTAAAGGAGTAACAAGGTGACACAGTAACACAGTAACACAGTAACAGAATGTCAAAACACTTTTCTTCTCTTTGTCACTCTGTTACTATGTCACTGTGTCACTACTTTTTTTTTCCCAAAAATCTCCATAGGTTTGTACAGAATTAACAAAACCCAAACCCCTATGTTGCTTAGTAAAAAGGTCGTGGTGGTTCTTCCGGCCTACAACGCTGAAAAGACGCTGGAAAACACCTACAATGAAATTCCTTTCGATATCGTCGATGATGTCATCCTCGTGGATGATGCCAGTAAAGACAATACTGTTGAAGTTGCCCGCAGGATCGGAATTAAAACCATCATCCGGCACGAGCAGAACAAAGGCTATGGCGCCAACCAGAAATCCTGTTATGATAAGGCACTTGAACTGAATGCCGATATCGTGATCATGCTCCACCCCGATTATCAATACACCCCCCGGCTGATCCATTCCATGTCATATCTCATCGCCTTTGATCTCTACCCGGTAGTACTTGGATCCCGTATCCTTGGCAGGGGCGCGCTGAAAGGTGGTATGCCCCGGTACAAGTATATTTTCAACCGCCTTCTTACCCTCAGCCAGAACATACTGATCCGGGCCAAGCTATCCGAATACCATACAGGCTACCGTGCCTTTTCACGAGAGGTTTTGGAGCACATCAACTACCACGCAAACTCCAACGACTTCGTTTTCGACAACCAGATGCTCTCCCAGATCCTTTTCCACGGCTATGACATCGCCGAGATCACCTGCCCCACCAAATACTTCGAAGAGGCCTCCTCCATCAACTTCCGCCGTAGCATGAAGTATGGATTGGGAGTCCTTGGCACCTCATTCAAACATGCGTTGCAGAAGATGGGGGTGAGGAGGTTTAGGATCTATGAGCCTATGACGCAAGCTTAAATATACATTTTTCTATCTTCTTGATATACTATACGATAGCAATTATTTTTAAGATTTTTATATTTTATTTTTTAAAATACATTGTTTTTCGATTAATATTCATAATTTTAAGCGCTTTACTTTTCATTTATTCTTTTGATATTAAAGATAAATTTTAGGTATCACACACGATACTCATAAAAGATAATACCTTACTGCATTTTATGCGGTAATACATTATGCTGCTTTGAATTAGTTTTTTGTTCTTATATACATTAACTTTTAATTTTAATCTATCGAACAAATCTACTTTACTGCTAATCAAAAAATTTTTGATGTCATAAGAACCTAAAACTTCCTGGACTTCATATTTATTAAGTTTAACCTTAATTCAGGAAGACAATGAAAAAGGTAATATTATTCTTTCTTTGCATCATTATCGGGACTCACTTTTCTTTTTCCCAGGTTGCCATAAACCAGGATGGCACATTACCGGATAGTTCAGCTATGCTGGATATAAAATCAATTACAAAAGGGTTGCTTGTTCCACGAATGACAACAGGGCAACGTGACCTGATCTCTAATCCCGCGTAAGGATTACTCATTTTCTCTACCAGCGATAACAAGTTTTATTTTAACCAGGGTACTCCTACTTCAAAGAACTGGGTTGCTATAGAAGGTCAATGGATCACTGTCGGAAATAATATATATTATCCTGGTGGTAATGTCGGTATCGGGGTAAGCACCCCCGGAAAGCAACTTGAACTGACAAAATCAATGAAATTGCCCGAAACTACTGATGATTCAACGGGAGTGATCTATAAAGGTCCTTATCCTTTTTTACATGATTACGGTACGCGAAATGTTTTTCTCGGCCAGAATGCGGGCAATTTCTTGATGACAGGAAGTAATAATATTGGAATTGGACCATTGTCCCTTTCAGCCAATAGTTCAGGAATGAGTAATGTAGGAATTGGAAGAAACGCTCTATTTTCGAATACCTCAGGTAGCTATAATTTCGGGCTTGGCGAAGGCTCTCTTTTTTCAAACACAACAGGAAACTATAATCTTGGTATTGGTTTGTATTCTCTTACAAACCAATTACAAAGCAACAGCAATATCGGTATCGGATATTATTCATTGTCTGGGTTAACTTATGGATCCGAGAATACTGCCATAGGAAACCATGCCTTAGAAGGCCTTACAACAGGTCAAAATAACATAGGAATTGGTAATAATGCTGGTTTAATTAATAACGGTAACTCCAACATTTTTATTGGAAATTCGGCAGGGAAATTTGAAACCGGTAATAATTCCATAATGTTTGATAACCATGGTGATACCAGGACCAATGAATCAAACGCAAGGAATAATTCTATTTTTTATGCTACCGGTTCCGGTGCGTCTGATAATATGATCACCTTTAATGGGCGTGTAGGAATCGGAACTATCTCGCCTTCTGTTCAGTTTGAAGTTGCCGGAAATGCCAGGGTTGGAGGAACATTAAATGTAGCTGATAAGCTTACCACCATGGCATCATCAACTTCTAATTCGGGTATAATTTTACCACATGGAACGGCGCCTCTTTCACCTGTTAATGGCGACTTATGGACTACAACTTCTGGATTGTATGGACAGATAAACGGAACAACTATTGGTCCTTTTGAAAATCAACAAAACAAAGCTACCAATCCAACCCTAGGGGCATCTGATATATATTATCCTTCTCAGAATGCAGTTAAAACTTATGTTGACAATGGTTTGTCGGGTAAACAAAATACGCTGATTACCGGTACATTAACATCCACGTCTCCATTAGTGGCCGATGCAATAAGGTCCGTTATAGGCGGCTCTTTAACTTTATCCATGCCTGCTGCTTCGGGTTCTGTTGATGGTTATTTAACCAAAGACAATTGGACTACATTTAATGGAAAAGCAGATGCCAGTCAAACGATGTATATTGGTACAACGGCTGAAGCAATAAACAGGGCTTCCGGTTCACAAACCTTAAATGGCGTCAGCATTGACGGTAATGCAGCAACAGTTACCAATGGGGTTTACACCACAAGTTCATATACTGATCCTTCCTGGATTACCTCTTTGGCAGGCTCCAAAGTTAGTGGTGATATAGGTGGAAACGCAGGAGGCTTGACAGCCCAGTTCATTGATTGGAATGCTACCTCTGGTGGCTCTTCTATCAAAAACAAACCAACTCTTACTAGCGGTACGGTGACATCAGTAGCAACAGGATATGGTGTATTAGGCGGACCAATTACCTCAACAGGAACCATACTTGCTGACACGGGTGCTGTTGATGGTTTGGTATCAAAAGTCAGATTTGGACATCCTACTGCATTTCCAACCCTGAATCAGAATACAGAAGGCACAGCGGGGAATGTTACTGGAACGGTTGCTATTGCCAACGGTGGAACAGGACAGACCTCAAAGTCAGCAGCTTTTGATGCCCTCAGCCCAATGAGCGCACCTGGTGACATGATTTATGGTGGAACTTCAGGCACCGGTACAAGGTTAGTAGCAGGATCTGAAGGACAGCTTTTAACTTTTACAAGTGGCGTCCCTTTCTGGACTCCTCCTGGTTCAATATCTGTGGGTAATGCGACAAATTTTACCGGAAGTTTGTCTGGCGATGTTACAGGTACACAAAGCGCCACAACTGTTGCTAAGATCAATGGTGTAACTTTGGGAAGCACTGCTGCTACCGATAAAAATATCCTGATTGCAAATGGAACTACTTGGTGTAGCCAACCAATGAGCGGTGATATAACCATAGACAATTCCGGAGGTACGACCATTGGAAGCAACAAAGTAACCTATACCAAGATGCAGACTGTTGGTTCTACAAGTAAACTTTTAGGCAGTTCGGCTACTTCTAATTCTGTTCAGGAAATAGGCCTTGGCAGTGGCCTTAACATCACAGGAACAACCCTTAATGCTACAGGCGTATCCCCCGATGGTTCTTCCTTACTGAGCGGAAAAATATGGTTGGGTAACTCTTCTAACGTAGCTGCACCCGTAACTCCATCTGGTGATGTAACTATTGACAACACCGGCGTTACATCCATAGGTGCAGGTAAGGTTACAAACAGCATGCTTGCCGGTTCTATTGACCTGACTTCAAAAGTCGCGAACATTTTACCGGTTGCAAATGGAGGTACCGGAGTTTCTTCATTTGGAAGTACCAACCGGATACTTTACACTCCGACAACAAATACCCTTTCATGGACTAATACAGCGAGTAACGGGGTGCTTGTTACTGATGGAACCGGTATACCCTCCATTGGTTCCACGCTTCCATCTGCAGTTCAGGATAATATCACCAGGCTTGGCAATATTACCTCGGGAATCTGGAGTGGAACCGCTATCGGAGTTACAAAGGGTGGTACAGGGTTAACAGGAGTTTCTCTGGGAGATTTGCTTTATGGTTCAGCCACTAACACTTTAGCAACACTTCCCATAGTTGTATCTCCAACACGTTATCTTTCTAACACGGGTTCAAGCAACATCCCTGCCTGGGCCCAGGTAGATTTAACCACTGGAGTTACGGGAACGTTACCCATTGGAAATGGAGGAAGTGGAGTGGCCATACTTGGCAATGCCACTGCAGGGAGCTCCAAAATTAACATAGGAGGCGCCACTTCAGGCCAAGTTATCAAATCCTTTTCAGTAGATGTTATTGAAGCAAATTTAACCCTGAGCAACATGGGTGGAACGCTTGGTGTTGGTCATGGCGGAACAGGACTGACATCTGGAACATCTGGTGGAATACTTGGATTTACTGCAAGTGGAAATTTGGCTTCCTCACCAACTCTTACAACAAATGCATTATTGATAGGTGGGGGGACGGGTGCGACACCATCTACCCTCTCACTTGGAAGTCTGAACACAGTGGTGCATGGTAATGGAACCAGTGCTCCTTATTTTGGACAAATTGTCAACAACGATATTTCCAATTCTACCATTGATCTTACCTCTAAAGTTACGGGCATCTTACCCTTAAGTAATGGCGGTACTGGCGTTCCATCCACGACAGCTAATGGCATTATATTAGGTGGAACCACCTCAACTGGACCATTTCAAAATGCTGGTGCTGGTACTTCTGGGCAGGTGTTAACTTCCAATGGACCCTCATTAACACCTGGATGGAGTTCTCCTGGTTCATTAACTATTGGTTCTGCAACAAATCTTGCCGGGGGAACTGCAATGTCTGTTCCTTACCAAAGTGCTCCAAACACAACAGCCTTTCTTTCTGCAGGAACATCGGGTTCTTTATTAACCACTTTTAGCACTGGCACCCCTCCTGGATGGGTGGCGCCTTCTACATTATCTGTTAATACTGCCACGAATCTTTCCGGGGGCAGCGCTGGGACAGTACCCTATCAAACTGGACCAGCCGCAACCAGTATGATAGCTGCAGGTATACCATCAACAGTTTTACATGGTGGTACAACACCTTCTTTTGGATCTGTTGTAAATTCTGATATTGCTAATTCGACAATAGATCTGACTACAAAAGTAACAGGAACTTTGCCTGTTGGAAATGGAGGCACAGGTGCAACTACCTTTACTCAACATGGAGTATTGATTGGAGAGTCAACTACTCCGGTAACTGCTTTAGCACCAGGAACGACAGGTTATGTTTTAACCTCCACAACTGCTTCTGATCCGGGATGGACTTCTCCTGGCTTATTATCTGTTGGCACAGCTACAAATGCTGTCAATACAGGCATTACTGATGATGCAAGTACAAATGCAACAATGTATCCGACCTGGGTTACTGCAATCTCAGGATCTTTCCCGCAAAAAACTTCATCGTCTAAACTTACGTTTAATCCGTCATCCGGAACCCTGACTGCAACTACTTTTTCCGGCCCGTTGATCGGAAATGTTACTGGAAACGTATCTGGAACGGCAGCCAATGTTACAGGAACGGTTGCTATTGCAAATGGTGGAACAGGACAAACAACAAAATCAGCAGCTTTTGATGCTCTCAGCCCGATGACAACGACAGGCGATATCATTTATTACAGCACTTCCGGAACAGGCACCCGTCTCGGAATAGGCAGTACTGGCCAGTTCTTAAGCATTGGGGGTGGAATTCCTGGCTGGGCAAATCTTCCGGTAACTGATGTTAATGCATATTCGCCACTTAACAGTGATCACGCTTCGCCCGTTCCAAATATTTCATTGACTGGAATCGTTGCTGCTACAAATGGAGGTACGGGTTATGGAACTTACACGACAGGCGATTTACTCACCGCCAGTAGTCCCAGTTCACTCACAAGGATTAATGATATAGCAACGGGAAATGCTTTAATTTCTGGAGGTGTAAATGTTCAACCACAATGGGGGAAAATTGGGCTAACAACCCATGTTAATGGAACCCTCCAAGTTTTAAATGGAGGTACAGGAGCAACAACTTTTACAGCAGGGTATTTGAAAGCCAGTGGTACTAGTGCATTTACAACGGTTACCTCTATACCCGGTAGTGACATCTCCGGAGATATTTCCGGGAATGCTGCAAATGTGAATGGAACAGTCGCCGTTGCCCATGGTGGAACTGGAATCACTTCCGTTGGTACAGCCGGCACCCTGGCCTACTCCAATGGCAGCACCTATGCTTTTTCTAATACAAATTTATTTTGGGATAATAGCAATAGCCGGTTAGGTATTGGTACAGGTTCTTCACCTCTATATCCTCTGCATGTTTCAGGATCCATCTCCACCCCTGTTGTTTATGCCGTAAATTCATATAGTACAGGAACAGGGATTGTTGGTATTGGTAATGGTGCAACACCTTCATTAAATGGTTCTGGTGCTGGTGGGCAGTTTTTTGGTAACCAATTTGGATTATATGCCAGAGCCACTAGTTCTTCTGCCAATCCTAGAGCAGGCGGATATTTCACTATGGGAGGTACTTATGCTTATGTGGCAACCTCTACAACTGCAGGGCCTTCTCCATATTTATATCGAGTTTGGGGTAGCGATCCTTGTAATGGAGTGACAAATAAAGCCAATGGGCATAAAGGATCTTCATTTAGTATAGAATCTCCTGAATTCATAATGACTGATTATGGCACTGGTCAGTTAGTCGCCGGCAAATGCCATATTACGCTTGATCCTGATTTATCAGTTAATATTATTTCGACAGTTGATCACCCTATGAAAGTATTCATTCAATTAGAGGGTGATTGCAAAGGAGTTTATGTAACAAATAAATCAATAACTGGTTTTGATGTTATTGAATTACAATCTGGTACGTCAAATGTGTCGTTTTCTTATTCTATAACTGCGAACCGACGTGATCGAACTGATTCATCAGGAAACGTCGTATCAAAGTACGTTGGGGTTCGTTTCCCGGATGCACCGAAACAGCAA
Organism: Bacteroidota bacterium; assembly: GCA_026391355.1. Taxonomy (GTDB): domain Bacteria; phylum Bacteroidota; class Bacteroidia; order Bacteroidales; family FEN-979; genus CAIYUC01. Next base: position 38,696 of record JAPLDH010000038.1, read on the forward strand.
GATAATTAAACTTATTCATTTTTCAGCATTTTATGGACCAGCCATAATGTTAGTTAATAACCAATGATTAAGTAGTAATTTAAACAATTTTACTCGGTTTTATGAAAACATTTTATTTTCTTTTTATTGCTTTATTAATTTTCAATCTTACTAAAGGGCAGATTCCTGGCACACCAGTTATTCACGGACCTGATAAATTATGTGATGGAAGCTCTTCTCCCGTTACTTATTGGGCTGATTCAATAAATGTAAGCGGAATTGATTCGGTTGTTTGGTACAATTCAAAAACAGATAAAGTTTATCTTTCACAGGTTAGGTCCAATTTTTCGGCAGATTATTATATAGACAGCTCTAAACCTCCTATAGAAGATACCATTTTGGCTCAGGGAATTAATTTAGTTTCTGGTTTAAAAGGAGATGCCGGTAAGATCGCTGTTACCTTTGGTTCTCATGCAACTGTTGGACAAAACATCATCAGTAGCGATAATGTAGTGTGCTCAAATGGAATAGGTAAATATAAAGCAATTGCCTATCAAAATGTTGAAAAATTTCACTGGAAATTCATTTCTGGTCCCGACACCCTTTTGGACACCCTCACTGTTCCCGACAGTATAACATTAAATTTTAGTACACTTGGTTCAGGAGGAAATTTGACAGTTAAGGGATGGAATTCAACATGTCTTGAACTTGGAAATCCTTCAAATCCATTTAATATCCAACTTAAACCAAAACTCGTTCCAACAATAATAAATCTTAGTGACCCTCTGAGCACCTCTGATAATGTTTGCAGAAATCAGCTGGTTACTTATAATGCGAACCTTGGTTTCTATAAATACACTTGGGGTTATCAGAACGGAACTCCAATCGGAGATACCACGTCCAGAACCATTACCATGAAATGGAATAGCCAAAGTGGATATGGATATTTATCTGTCACGGTCACTAAAGATAGTTGTGAAGGGACATCTTATAGAAATGTGACAATTGAGAACGATTCAGCCCCGAACCCTGCCACAATCTGGTTGTTCGGTTACGAACTCCTTGTTTGCAGCGATAGTAGTCCTGGGTTAACCTATCATTGGTATTACAATTCAATTCTTCAAGACTCGGCTTCAAATTCACAGAGATATTTTATGGCAAAGTCCTCTGATCCCTATGATTATTGGGTTGAAACCTGCTACGGGGGTTGTTGCAATACTTCTTACCATTTTAATTTTAATTCAAGAATAAGTACTAGTAACAAAGATATCCTCAACTATTCGGTTTATCCAAACCCTGTAAGCACTAAATTGTTTATTAAGGTTGAAGGTACTGACACTTCACAATTGTCAATTTATCTTCTAAATATTTACGGCACAATTGTCAATTCAGCTTCAGGTTGCAAGAGTTTGTTTGAAATCGATGTTTCTGATTGCCCAAACGGTCTTTATCTTCTGAAAATAATTTCAGGAAGGAATCGCAGTTTCCATTACAAATTGATTAAATATTAGTAAGATGATAAGAAGTCCGGTTTTCTTTGTCACTATATTCTTCATACTTTTGTCACAAGTGGTATTCCCCCAGGATAAACAGGCCATTCTTGATAAAACAGTGAAATCTTTAAGTGAATATACACGATTGTCTTTATTGGGACCAGGTTACACAAAGGAATTTTCAACCGAATATTGCGATCAGTTCAGAAAATTGTTTGAATACGATATTTATATTTTTTGGGACCTGGATAAAAGTGATACAGTAAAAAGAGTACCCCCTCTGAAAGTAAGCAATTATATTAAAAGAGCACGGGATATTTATAAATTTCATCCTAAATTAAGATATTCACATATTAAGATATCTCCAACGATAGGAGACAATACTTCTACAGTACTTTTAACAAAATTCAATGATATAGAAGATTCCACGGGTCATACGGTCAGAGTGATTAAAAGAAAGTTAAGAATAAACTATCATATTCATGAAAACACAGCCCTGATCTCCGGCATCGAAGAAGATAGAAGAAATAGTGCTCTCCGGAGCATCTACCTTGCGTTTTCATACTCCCCCTGGAACAATTTTTCATTGTCGTTGATTAAAAACCCCATATTCTCACCTAAAGACTTCACATATTATACGTGTTCGGGATCAAAAATAGCAGATTTATCCGCCGGTTTGGGAGTTGAAATCAGGTTTGACAGGAATAAACGGAACTGGCTGCTTTTGGAGTTAGGTCTACAATTTAACTATTTAGAGTATAAAATTAGTATAAACAATTTTGAAAAAGGAGTCAGAAGAATATTTGATTCCGCTGCGATAAACCGCTTTGAATGCACCGTTTACGACAGAAGCCCTTTGATATCGGAAATAATTAAGGTTTACCATCTTTCTTTGCCTGTTTCAGTTAAATATTATGCTAAGTCTTGGCTCTATGGCAGGGCTGGAATTCAATTCAACTATATCAGCGGAACTTTCACCTCGGATTTTATTCTTTCACATACAGGTGGAGGGAAGGTTGAAAACCTTAATACGCATGATTGGTTTTATCTCCAACCCAAGGACGAACTTACATATTCTGAGTTTGGTTTCTTCAGAAATCGTCCGATGCATTACTCACATTCTCTTGACCTTAATACGTTCAGTATTTCAGCTTTTTTGGGTATTGGTTTTGAAAAAACCTTCAGAAATCTTATTCTTGATTTTGAACCTTTTTTTGAAATTAGCCCTTCGTATGTAAAAAATAATGATAAGGATAATAATTATATATTATATCCCGAGTCCGGTTATAGAAGTATTCTATACTGTATAGAAACACCCAAATATACCTTGCATCCGGGTATCAAGTTAATCATCGGCTTTTTATTATAAAACCAAAATACCAAGTTATGAAATCAGCCAGAAATCTGTTAACGGGGATATGTATAGCTGTTTTATTTCCAGCTTTTTCTCAAACTACGTATCATACTGCTCTCGAACAACCAAAATGCCTCAGGGAAGGAAATGTAAGGGTAAACTTATTTTCTTATTTGTCGCAAAATGACAAATTAAAAAATGAACCTTGGGTAGTATTTTCTGACAGGGATCCGGATTTTGGAACAATGTACTACGTTGTGAATGAAGATAAAAACGATGTCAATTTCTTATGGATCTGTAAGGCCAAATCTCATCATAAGCTTGAGCTTGACGATCCCACAACAACAGAAAAGAGACACAAGGGAACACTTCTCGTTAACCTTAGTGCCGACCTACCCAAAAATAGTATGATACACAGAAAATGTGTTGTATTGAATGATGAATCAATACTCAATAAGTTTAAAAAGAAGGAATTACTTGAATCAATGATCTATCTTTACCAATCACCTTCCTCAAAAGATTCAGTTGGCCTACTCCCGCTGTATTATTTATATTTTATCTATAAATTTGAGAATGGGAGATATCTCCTCGGAAGGAATTTTCAAATACCTGATGTTAGTTTTAAAAATCAAATTCTGGGTTGGGTTGATAAAGAAAGGGTGTATGAATACGATTCGAGGATTTGCTTCGAGCCTAACTATGATATCAAAGCTACAAAAGAACGAAGAAGTTCTCCAGAATTCGCAGCGAACCCTTTTCGATACAAAGTAGACCTGAATAACTTTATATCCAATCCAACACCAAATGCCAAACCTATTTTATTTGAACCCAGGTATTATTACCTGAATGGGTGTTCTGATACTACAGAATCTTCAGTAATTGATGCCTTACTTGCTAAGGCTTGCAAGGAGTCAGGTTCTAGTAACAGCAGCAGTTATCTGAATAACAACCCGCTTGATGGCGGGATTTTTCGTTACCCTTTGATTGAACTTGATGATGAAGATACAAATACCTTCATGATGGGTGTTGCGGGAAAATTTGAAAACAGGGCACTTCTATCCGGATTAAGGTGTAAGGAACTGTTAAAAAATCACAAGAAACTAAACGTATTTCTTATTCTTGATAAAACCATTCCAGCTTATAAGTCAACATTTGTAATCAACCAGATTGAACAGGATGAGAATTTCGAAAAAAAATACGGGATATGCTTTTTCCCCAGGGTAAAAGGTGTGAAATTCAAGATTTCATTGGGAGAATCTGGAGATACCTCTCCAAACTTTGATTATGCGGTTGATTTTGTTGATGGGTTCAACAGTTTACAAGGTGATATTTTCCCGGGAGATAATTGGTTAAAAACACTCGACTGGATATTGGATAATGAGAAGTTTGAAATCCGGCAGACAAACCTTATTCTATTATTGAACAATAGTCCTGTAATAAATGATGAAACACTATGCAGCCATGTTGCTGGTAAACTTGCCAGAAATAATTGTGCTGTCGTCGCTTTTGATTATTCCCATAGTAAGGAATTTTTCAACCAGTTTACCGGGATACTGGTACAAGCGTCAGATTCATTAGACAAAATTGTGTTACATTCCCAACACAACTATAATGCTTCCTTCCAAACTATTGGTAATTACTTTAAACTGAATGGAAGACTTTATTCTACCCTTGCTCAATTGCAACCCGGATTGAATCCACCAAGACAGGTTGTCAACTTTTTTAGTTTTGAAAATACCACATACAGAAGGCATATTGATTCCATTATCAAATACGTATGCGAAAAAGAAAATACCATATCAAAATCAAGAACTGAAGCAGTCTTTAACAATCCTTCCGATGAAACAGTCTTAAAATTAATTGACATGAATCTTGAGATCCCTATAGTCAGATATCTGACCAAGGGATTCTCAGTTATTAAATACCCTCAAAAAAGCGAACCTCTTTGGCGTGCTGAAGTAATTATGAACAGGGATGAGTTAAAATTCATTGTTTCTCAGTTAGATCAATTTAAAATCAATAAGGATAACAAAACAGAATCACAACTAGTTTATGAGTTATGGTTAAACCTTTATAACAGGTTTGTCGGAGATAACCTTGATTTAAAATCAATTATTGATAAAAAACCCATTGAAATCATGGTTTCAATGATCGGTAGCAAATTCGGATACTCAATGACAGATGTAATCAAACGCTATTCTTTACGCCGGATACAAACAAATGATGAGGAAATTAAAGAAGCTGTCAAACTTTACAAGCCCCGCCTGTTGGATTGCGATTCAAAACTCAATGATATTATGTTTGGTAACCATTTGATTTTCACCCTGGAGGATGAAGAAATATTCTTTAAAAAAGCACAAAAAGGTTCAAACCCTTTCTACTATTGGATTCCGATTGATGTTCTCCCTTAAACCATAAAAAAATGGAAGAGAAGTTATTTACAGTTACCGGGCTAAAATGCGGGTATAAGAATAAACGCAAAAATAAAACGGACAAATTAAAGTGCCCACCTGTGCTTCTGGTGGATTCACTGATTATTCCGTCCGGGAAAATAACAATTTTTTTAGGTAAATCCGGTAGTGGCAAATCTACATTCCTTGAAACCCTCGGATTAATGAGCAATACATTTCTGGCTGGTTCAATATCCTTTGAACCTGAGGCTATCTCGATTGACAGCAAAACATGGGAAAAACCACAGAAACTCGCAAAGATAAGAAATATGAACTTTTCTTTCGTCTTTCAACACGACTATCTAATGCCATATTATTCTTCCATCGAAAATATGATCATCAGCCTGCTAATTCAAAAAGAAAAAGTTGGCAAAGAAGAAACTCAGAAAAAAATCCTTGAACTATGTAAATCTCTTGGTTTGGATCCATTAATTATTGATGAGAAAGAACCATATGAAATGGCAGGTGGACAAAAACAGAGGCTTTCTTTCTTAAGGGCGTTAATGAAAGACTACATCGTACTTTTTGGTGATGAGCCTACAGGTAACCTCGATATCGAAAATTCAGACTTCCTTATGAAACAAGTTGTACATGAGATACATGAGTCAAATTCCGGAGAAAATAAGTCTGCCATAATCGTTTCACATAATATAGAACTCTCCATAAAGTATGGAGATTGTATTGTTGTGTTGACCAAATGTAAGCATCCCGATCAGGGAAGTTCCAATGGACCTTATGAGATTTTGCCTGAGAATGTGCTTAAAAAGGAAAACGGAAAATGGAAGCATCCCGATCAGGGGAGTTCCAATGGACCTTATGAGATTTTGCCTGAGAATGTGCTTAATAAGGAAAACGGAAAATGGAAGCTTAACAATGATGAGATCAGTAAAGAAGACCTGATTGATCACATAAAAAATATCCTTTAACCAACCTGAAATTTTAACCAGTACGGATAAAGAAACAAATATTGAAATTTATCAAATGAAAATATACAGAATATGATTAAACATTTCCATGTAAAATATACGATCATTAAGAATGAGTTAAAAGCCTTATCAGGTCGGAATGGTATCACTATTATCTTTCTAACACTCCTGTTAATAATTACTTTTATTTGCTTTGGATTCTCTAAAAGTGCCTGGCATTCATACAAAGCACTTTCCAGAAGTTCGTTCTCAAACTGGATTTCGATTAAATTCACCTCAAACGTTCAGGAGGGCATGAAAAAATTATATTCGGAAACAGACGAGAAATGTCTTAAACAAAATTTCCATATTAAAGATCTTTACTTCTATACAGAAGTCGGTTTTTCATTTCTAGACAGCAAAGGAGATAGCTCTGCCCTTCCATTCTCGGTAAGAACAATTGATCCTAAAAGTTCCGTGATTACCGAATTACTAAAAACTGGCAATGTTGTAAGGCCGTTTTCAATGACTCAGGAACAAAAGGAAGATAAATCCACTTTTAGAAAAAAGGAATTCTATGGTACTGTAACTTCGGGAGGCGACACAATTCTTAATCCATTGAGAATCTATCCAATGGGATTAATAGTAACGAAACGGCTTTTACAAGTGCTCAACTTAGATACATTGAAAACAAGCTACATTTCTTTGAATATTAGCCCAGGCATATGGGTCCCAGTTCAGGTGCTCGCAGTTGTAAGGGAACTCCCGGATCTATCTGATGTTGTTTGTACATATTTATTTTATTGTAAAAAACTCGAACGTTCTACCTTTGATTTAGACAATAAGTATTTGAGAATAATGATTGAGAACCTTGATAAAAAAACCGCCGACCAGGTTCAGAATTTCATTGTTAAAAAACTGAATCTTAATAATTCACCAATGTACTATAAGATCAATACTCCAAATAAATACGGAACTGCTTGGATTTTTGAGATTGGGAATGAAGGGAAAAAAATATCAGACAGATCGAATGTTATATCGATAAGAAGTATTCCACTTTTACAAAAGTATCATCTTGTGAGGTATATAAGAATATTTAATGATACAGTTTGTGAAACTGACAAATTAAGTCATACGGGACTTGCTGTTGAATTTAGTAAACTGGATAAAATAAGAGCTTTCTCAGATTTTATTAACAAACTCTATTCTGTAACTATTCCTATGGAGTTGCTGGAAGATAGGGAGAACTACCTTTTCTCCGGCAATCTCTCTTTGGGTCTGATAATTATGGTACTGATCCTTTCATTGTTTTCGATTACCATTTTCATATCCTCAACTTTTATAAATCACATCGCAAGGATCAAAAAGAACCTGGGAAACTTTCTGGCCTTTGGAATCAGGAACAACAAGTTACTTTGGATTTATCTCATTTTGGCATTACTCATTATGATAATCTCAATAATTCCAGCCTTCTTTTTTTCTCTTGGTACCGGGAAATTAATAGAAAAAGTATTCCTTGAGAAGCTTCTTGTGCTCCAGACCGACCATAGTACCTTTTCATTGGTGAATTCATGGTTCTTTGTTCTTGTCGGATTTATTATCATCGCTACAATGGTCAGCATATATTTCTCTATTTTCCACACACTCAAAAACTCACCAGGTGACTTGGTGTATGAGCGTGATTATAAAATGAAACGAAAGAAGAAAAAACTTGTCAAAAAAACAACTTAACTCAAAGAATATTTTGAAAATATCAATATATTGCTTTACATTTACTGACAAATAACAAATATCCCATATTATACAACTATGAAATAGTTTCAAGCGTTAACTTTAAATCATATCAACATGGATGATTATTTTATTCAAAGACCTTGGTTTTTCCCAAGTCAGGCAACATTGAGATTCTGGTTGAATACACGTAAAAAACGCCTTAGTGGGGGCGCAATGGCCCATACGCCTGGGCTTTTCCAAACCTATCTGTTCACTTTGGATTCCAGTCTTTTTATGCTTGCCGTTTTTCTTGAGATTGTTGGCTTGTCATTTTTCTTCATCTATTTTGGCAGTATCTGGTTTGCTGTTTTGTTTTTCTTTTTGGACTTTCTTTTTGCAGCCGGGTCCCATTGGAACAAAGCCCGGTGGCTGGAATTACGAAATCAGATGGACCTTCTCAGGTGTGAGAATGCGGTAAATCCGTATGTATTTTCAAAGGAATCAGAGATGGATACTTTCCAGGTTGAGGGTAATCCTTTAAGACCAGTTGATCAAAGAATAGCTTGGAGAAGAAGAAAAATCTCTTGGTTTAAATCTTATGCAGGCTTTTTTTTCTTCCTAATTTGCTTTCTGGCAATTTTCAAGATTGATGGTTTTGTTTCAGGCTGGCTTCAGAGTGGTTTCTCATGGAGTGCGACCCCGATACTTATTATGGTGACATATATCGTTGTCGCTTTGATTCATATTTTTGTGACAGGATATTTTGGTTCTGAAGTTTTTTTCAGATTACGGCTTCGCGGAGAGATCAGGAGTCATGACAGGTTGGTTGAGCACGGTTACTGCCATCCCGCACTTGGCAATCCCGATCCGAATCCTTACACACAGATTGATATTTCCAATCCGAACAACATGACCTTCCCTAAACCACCGGATGGCCGCCTCCCCGGGCAAATATTACTTCCACGTCTGCCTAGACCACATATCAACCAAAACTATCATCATCTTGAATATAATACACTATCCACTTGTGGGATGTTTCTGGATAGCCAGTTGGTGAACATGCTTCTGAACATTAAAGGTATTCCTCCACCAGCTCCACCAGTTCCCGCCCCCGGTGTCACGGATCAGTTCCAGAAACGGGATGCCTTTCTACTTGCTGCAGTATATCATCAGTTGGTGACAATCTTAGAAACCCAGCACATTGCTGCAGGCGCACTTTTTCCAGGGGTACCTCTTCCTTCCATTCCTGATTGCCCTACACCACAGCCTCCTATTGACGAACAACCTCCTGCTCATGCAGTGAATCAACAGAAATTACCGTGATAAATTATTATTAACAATATAAACCAGGGATAATGAACATTTTAATAAACAGTTTTTTTAGAAAAAAACGACAGATCCTGTATTTCTTCTTATTATTAATTCTAGGATGCTCCCAGAAAGGGTGTAAAAAAATGGATCACTTTTCCCTCGATATTATTACTGTCGATAAAATTGCAGATAAGACAACTGACCTTTACCCTGACGCTATCATTTCATTCATAGTACCAAAAAGGTTTGACTCTGGATTATATTATGTTCCAAAAGTTGAACTTTTCAGAAAAGATACAATTTTCTCAGTTTCAGGAATGGAAAATCTAGGACTTCCCGTCTATAAAAAAATACCAAGAGCTATTTTCCCGGTCAACGCACCAGACGCAATTGAACAGGATATTAGATTAAGGTTTCAGACGAACAACGTCGATAAAGGGTTTACAATTCCTTCCAAGTTGAATGATTCATTAAAAATTGTACGGATCAACAAATTTCTTCATAAAGAAAATGGGAAGGCTAATTTCTTCATCTTCAGCTCTGATATTGATAATGATTACTATTTTAACGCTCTTGATAAAAATGGATATAAAATCTTTCATGATGCTGATACCTTAAACAAAGAAATTGCAAAAACATTAATGGGAATAGGATCTGCAGGGGGAGGGTGCTCTGAAACAGGAAAATTAAAAAAATGTGTCATTATCTTTCAACCACCAAAAACAATAAATAAAATAAAAATTATCTCATATCAGAAGAAAGATTTTGTATGCGTAATCAATGAAAAAATTAAAATCTTTTATGATACAATTTATCATCTTTCTACTAATGTTCGGCCAGATTCTATTCAATGGATAGTTAATGAAACTACCTGCGGTTTCGGATTTGTTAAAATTGAACAGGCAGATTCAAACTTCCTCCTGATCTTTTCAAGAGAACTCGAAAATAGGGAAGGTTCTGTAACAATGAAAGCAATTCCCCATAAACCAGGATATTTTTCAGATACTTCCTTCATTAAGTTTCATTTCAAACCATGTAATCCCGAACAGATTGGGAAACCAGGCCGTTTTGTATCTAAAAAAGACTCATTAAAAAATATTGAAGCGAAGAAACAAAGAAAACTAGAGGCAGAAAAGCTGGAAAAGGAAAAGAAAGATAAGCTGGAAAAGGAAAAGAAAGATAAGCTGGAAAAGGAAAAGAAAGAAAAGTTGGAAAAGGAAAAGAAAGAAAAGTTGGAAAAGGAAAAGAAAGAAAAGTTGGAAAAGGAAAAGAAAGAAAAGTTGGAAAAGGAAAAGAAAGAAAAGTTGGAAAAGGAAAAGAAAGACAGGGAAAAAGTTGCTTCAAATGCAGAAAGTAGTACCCCGTGTTCTTCAAAGGATACTGCAAAATTAAACCCGGAAAGAAGAGGTGTCATAAAAGAATTTGACAGTTTTATCTATATGATCATGCACACGAACAGGCAGAAATCAAGAGAGGACTATCAAAAACTTGCCTATGATAAAATAAACGAAATCAAACCAAAACCTGTGTTTGACTATCCAACCCCGAATGATAACCTGAATGGCTTCCTTAAATCCCTGAACCCATTGGATAACCTAAAGAAAACTGATAGTTTATCAATTACACCCAAAACTGATAAATGCGGATTGATCATAGGTGCATCAATTAAAATTATTCGCAAGTAATTTAGGAATTGAATCTGTATTTTCTTGACTGATTTCAATTTGACAATATGAAGCCTAAATATTTTTTGTTTTTCTTTCTTCTGGTTATGATTGCTTCTTCTTGCATGGATACCCAGAGACAACAAGCCACTGCAATCAAAATCAGTGCTATGGACCTTTATAAAGCTTTCATCTCGAATTCCGATTCAGCCCGTAAATTATATACAGGAAAGAGAATCGAGGTTCATGGAAATGTAAACATGTGGATCAATTATCAACCTGCTTTCATTTTTGATAAAAAAGGTGAATATCATTATACCGGGATATGTTGTAAGATGAGTGGGAATATTCTCATCAACAGGAAAACAAAATTGAGAAACGATGTTAAAGACAACCTTACCGTTTCAATTGATGGAATTTTCGATACATGGGACGGTGAGATGCTGATACTGCAGGATTCCAGATACGTTGGACCTATGGAGAGACAATGATCCTGCCTTGATTTGTGTTCTGGGGATAGTCTATCTTTCAACACCTGGCTCGGTTTGTGAATTTTATTCAATATTTCCGGGATGTCCTCTTAAGTAGTGGCATCGTAATATTTTCTGTTGCCTGTTTACAAGAAATCAGAAAGTCATGAGAAATTTTCGTCGCTCAGAGTCAAGATTTACTCTCTTTACTGCATTCACAATTTTAGTTTGTGTTCTGGGTGTTTTTATTTTCATATTAATATCCTCGATTACGATCTCCATTGGTGTTGGCAAATCCGAGGTTCTTCTTCCTTCCAGGTTAAATGAAGGTAATAAAAAACCTGTATATTTTGAGTGGAAAAAGGACCAGTTAGTCTCCCACCCTTCGCATGACACACTGAATTTTCAAAAGAACCTTTCGGAAATAAAAACCTGGAATGAATCCTACGACTATATAAAACAGGTGATAAATGCCGATAAAAAATACTCCTATTTGTTCTCAAAAATTATGCAAAGAAAAGACAGCCTGTTTCTCTTCGTATTCATAAGGCAAAGCGGCTTTAGGAATTTTCGAGAATTCCTTGGTTTTGTACAAAATAAAATTAAAGTTGATATCGGATATGAACTTTATGAAGAAAATACCCGGATAAAAGTCAGAAAATGAGATTCTCCGGAAGGTCTGAAAATATTTTTGATTCAGTGAACCTCGATTCACTGATGGATATCCTGACCTGCATTGTCGGGCTCGTATTCCTTATCGTTGTTCTTGGTGTTCTCCAGGGGAAGAAATCTGTTATTTATAAAATCCTTCCAAGACAACATATCTCAGACGTTTCAGCAGGAACGAGACCTACCCAGGAACAAATTACCATACTCTGCCTTGATAACCAGTTGTCTGTAATAATGCCTTCAAAGGAACTGGGATCCCGGTTAGAGACTCCTTTTAAGAAGGTCAGGTCTAATGAGATATCTGTACTCAACAAAGTTGGAGAAAAAAATAAATTCAGCGATTATTTTTACTCATATAAAGTTTATTACAAGTTAATGGCTGAAACGTATGGTTGGTATAAACTGGTTCCGTTTTGCATTATTTCGAAAAGACAAAATATTAATTACATCTCAGAAAAGGAAATAGACACACCTGATAATAGATTTCTATCACTTCTTTCAGGTTTTGATTTTCAGAAGTATTGGTTAGATTTTATGGTTGATTCATCAAGTATCGGTATATTTAGAAAGGCCAGACAATTATGTTCTGAAAAGAAGTACAATATTGGATGGGTCACTACATCCATGAAATCAATAACGTCAGATACCATGTACGCCGGGGATCCAGGAAAATACAATGAGAATGCACCAAAAGACGATATTCAATCAGGAACTAAATATTAATGAGTTTGATCTTCCCATTTCAAAACGTACATAAAATGCAACCTGCAATATTGCCCTCAGAACGAAGCCCTTTGCCGGCAGGAAGCACACCGGCTGTCACTTACACACAAAGGTCAACGAGAAATGAACCTTTTCTAAAAAGGTTTTTTATTTATTCTTCGCCTGCAATAACTCTATTTATTGCTTTCATTGCCCTGATCTTCTTTATCAATGTGATCGTGGCCTCTGCCCCGCCACACAGTATGATGGAGAGGCTCTTTAATGCAAACGACCCGGTACTGAATTTTGTACCTTTTTTCAACATGTTTATTTTTTTTTGGTCACTTACTGACCTGTTGATCAAGGAGATCAGAATTATCAGGTTAAGGAAGCAGCTCAGGCATGAATACATCCGTTCACTTCCTGACCAGATTGGTGGGCTAAACACTATTCCCGAACTGTACGCTCTTTCATTTTTCAGGGAAGACTGGAAAAATAAATATTACCCTTCGCTGGTCAGGTTGCTTCTCGATAACCTTGTTGAACAGAACAACACTCAAAAATCACATGAATATTTTAAGCATCTGACAGAAATTGAAGCGAATAAATCGTATAACTCATACTCTCTTGTAAAGCTCATGATATGGGCAATGCCGATATTGGGATTTATTGGTACTGTTCTCGGAATGGGGATCGCTATCGGGAGTTTCTCCGGATTTCTGACAGGGAACATCGATGATATCAGTGTTGTTAAGGTTGAACTTGGAAAGATTGCCACAGGCCTTGCCTATGCATTTGATAAAACCCTCCTCTGCCTGTCGACTGCTTTTATTACAATGATCCTTACCACCATCATCCAGAAGCAGGAGGATATGCTTATGATCAGGTTTGAGAAACTTGGACTAAATATTCTATCTGCTTACAAGTCAGGCGCCCAGCAACCTGTTGTCATTTCAGAAGAACAGCTGGTAAATGATGATGCAACCGAACATAAAGCTGAAACAGTCAGCCGGCTTCTCGATACATTTTCATCTTCCCTGAATGAACTGATAAAGAAACTTGATGCTCCCCAGGCAAGAGTGGAGGAAGTCGGGTTGAAGGCAACTGAATTTTTTAAACAGATCTCTGAGACCGGCCGGAAATTGAATGAACAGATCGACAATTCCCTATCGCGGCAAAATAGTGCGATTGAGCAGATGGATGACATCAATGAAAAGATTCACCAGGCAATGCAAAAAGCTAATCTCATACAGGAGCAGATCTCCGGGCAAATCCAGGAACTGGCTCAGCATGTCCTTGATTCAAAAATGCAGATGGCTGACTATAAAATAAATGCCGTTGATAACACCGGGGCACAAACTGAACAGCGTGAAGATATTCATCTAAAGACCATTGAGAGCCTGAACCTTCTTTCCTCGCAACTTGCAGGCATCCAGGATTCCCAGGTTAAGATTTCCGGGTTGTTGTCCCAGTTTGGAGGTGGTTTTGAAATTACCCTGGCAAAGTCAACATCGGGGCACATACCCCAAACATAATATATAAAGACTCCATTGAAATGTCAGAGCCGGGTTGGGTCCTGGCTTGATGGAATGAGAAGTATCAACAATTAACCATTCAGATATGAAAAAGCTTTTCACCTTTTTCCTGTTCCCTGCAATAATAATGATTGCATTGACCACATGCAATCCTCCGCAGGATCAACTCTCCTGGAAATACAAGTATGATGACGCCGGCAGAGTGGTTAAAATGACCGGACCCGGAGGGATCGTAACCACCTTCGATTATGAATTTGACAAAGTGCATCCGGATGTGATCCGGAAAATGACGAAACAGACGACCGGGATGGAGAAGGTGGTGTATGATTTCGATGAGTTCGGGCGGAAAATATCCATGCAGGATGCAAAGGGAACGACACGCTATGAATATGATGAATCCGGTAACGTGAAAGCGGTTCACCGAACCGGACAGCCTTCAATTTATTATGAATATAATACCCTTGGGCAGCTAGTATCATTGAAGGTAGGTAAATATTTCACGAATTACAGCTACGATTTCCTTGGCCGGGTAGAAAAAATGGGGACACCGGCGGGAGATATTTCATATGAATACCAGGCAGCCCAGGGCTTTGTACAACGCACCCTGCCCAATGGCATCAAAACACGCTGGACTACCTCTCCTGATGGAAAACTTGCATCTCTTGTTCATCTTGATAGCGAGAACCATATCATCCACGGATACGAATATGTCTACACACCTGATGGCCTGATTACCCAAATAAAGGAGGTGATGGCCAACGATGAGAATGTGACCGATTATAAATATGATAATGAAAAACGACTCATCTCTTACTCTGATACGAAAGGCAACTGGGAGAAATACGGTTATGATACCATGGGTAACCGGGTGAAAATGTCCTCGTCAACTGGTGAGAAACAGGAAATAACATACGACTGGTTTGGGAGGATGATGACTTTTAATGGAACCCCATGCAAATATGATAAAATGGGAAACCTACTCTCTTACAATTCTGAAGTACAGAAATATTTTTATAATAGCGAGAATAAACTTGAAAGGGGAAAAAACGTATTCTACGAGTACGACGCGGCGGGAAAATTGACCAAATTAAACGATAGTAAAGAAAACAACTCGTTTGTAAATAATCCTCTTAAGTTAATTTGGGAACCTTTAATGGTTATTTCTAAGAATAAAGAAATATTTTATTTATATGAAGGAGATAGCCCCATAGGATCTTTCGAAAATGGAATTGTAAACTTCTTTTTAACGGATCATCTTAACTCTATTAGGAATATCTGCAATTACGATGGACTAAATATAAAAAACATTAACTATTCTCCTTTCGGAAAACCTGACGATACGACTTTAGAAAGAGTTATTGCACCTAGATTTTTAGGAATGTTTTCAATTCAAACTGATAACTTAACTTTAACGACTACTAGAACTTATAATCAATTCTTAGGTGTCTTTCATCAATTGGATCCTCAAATATTATCCCAAAACTTAACCAGAAATATAAAAAATGAATATAAATATTGCGAAAATAACCCTATTAATTATAAAGACCTAATAGGAACTCAATCACAATATTATTGGGGACCTGAAAGCTGGGCGTTCCAACAATTAATTCAAGCGAACCGGAATGATAAAAATTATATTGAAAAAATGTATACTGATTGGGCTAACAATATGATTCAAGCCCAAAAAGATATTGTTAATAAAAAGTTGTATAGTGATTGGGCTGAAAATTCAACTGGATGGGGTAAGACATTAATAAATGTAGCATCAGGAATTTTACCAGGTGAATCCTATAATGAGCAACAAAGGATGGGTACAATAATTTGGGATTTAGCTTCTACCTGGATGCCACCTTTAGCGGTTGCAAGGACTTCTTGCTCACTTTATAATGATTTAAAAGAAAAAAATAAAACTGAAGCGGCTTTTGATCTAGGAGATTTGACTTTAACTGCATTAAATACTTTTCTCGAAAAAAAAGGTGTAGGTATTATTCTAAAAAATGTTGAAAAGTATTGTTTAGAAAATACATTAAAAAGAACTAATTATGTATATGTTTATGGGGAAAAATATATTAAACTTTTAGATCAAGGGAAAACTGCCATTGACGCAGAGGTAAAGTATCTCTATCCTTCTGGTAACGAAACAGATTTGCTTTCAAATAAAAATACTAATAGGGATAGCCACTTAGGCGATAGTAAATTCACTGCCAATAACCCTTCTAATGTCGGAGGTGTTTATCTTAGTGGAGCCGGCAAAAGCCTTGAAACCCTAGGCCAATTAAGAGGTATAGCAGTAGATGAATCAACAGGAAAATTAGTTCTTGTAACCGAAGGCAATGGCACGGTGAACCTGCCCCCTTTACGAATGGATGATGTGGTAACCATTTTCAGGAGTGTTTATGAAGAAGGGAATGCCCCCTTTGTTTCGATTGATCCGAACCCGGAGGATCGTTATGGGCCGATCATGATACCGCGTCATGGAAAAATGACAGAGAATACTTATGTTGGCTGGATCCTTTTTGAAACCGATCGCGTGATGAAAGCCTACACACTCGGCACTGATAACATCACCGGTTCACGCGTGAAAACATCCATTCCAGGATATAAAGAGGTGCAGGATGCCATGTATAGCGACAGGAGGGGCAATGAGAACTGGGAACGATTCTGGATTGTACCTGCCCAGGTTGTAAAGCGGAGTTCAGAAAACAAAGAACTCACGTTGTACGATGTCCCCTTAAAGGTGAAGACACAAAGCATGGTTTTTCGGAATGGGAAACTGGAACCTGCCCACGGAGGAAAGTCATCGAAAGGCGCCGAAATGTTTACCCGTTGGTTTACTGAAAATTATAATAAAATTGCCAAAGAGGCCATGTCACAGCCTCCGAAGGAAAGCGGTTTCGATAAGCCGGTTCCTATCTTTAGCGAACTGCAGAGGATGGCGCTGATCACAGCCATTGCCGAGCAGTTGCGCGACCAGGGAGTGCCATTTCCCTCATGGATGAGGGAAAGCATTATACAACCCTGTCCAACCCCAAAAACAACCCCGGCTATTAACGCCAATAATCCTGATGCCAATCCAAGGATTCATATTTATGGCGGGGTATCGCTTAGTACCACTGATCCAACTCTTGTCAAGGAGGTAATAGCCCCGGAAACGAAACAACTTCTGAACCAAACCCGTAAAGAGATCCGCACTTCTCCCCTGCTTGCACCAAAGAGTTTTACCTCCGTCGGGAAAAAGTTCACGGTACTCCCCATCCCCGGCAATGAAACGAAGGCGCTCGCTCCTTGCGTTCTGAATGAAACAGATATTTCCTTAACCCTACCCACCGGTGAGTACCTCTCATTGGGCCGGAGCTATAACTCGTTTTTCAAAACCCTTGACCCGATATTCGGAGGTTCCTGGACCATGGATCTACCATTCCTTGAGAATCCAAAGAAGCAACTGACCGATAACAACGGCAAAGTGATGATTGATCCAAACTTCTTTTACATTTCAACCCCGTTGAACAGTTATTCTGAATACAATGTCTCGACCTACAAGGGTGATGACCCGCGTGTTGGCGAACCCGTTCGTATGTGCAAAATGAAGAGCGGCGCACAATGTTATTTCGATATGCAAGGTTACCTCGTAGGGTATCGTCAGGAAGCCCTGATCACCTACCGGCGCGACGAGCAAGAAAGAATCGTGCGCATGGAAGGTTGGTATGGCACGAAGGTGCATGCATGGATCAACCTGTCTTACGATTCCAAAGGTCGTATCTCGTCATTACAGGGAAGCGATGGAAGTTCCGTCCACTACCTGTATGCTTCGAATGGTACGTTGCAAAGCGTAAAAAACCAATGGGGAACATTATCCTACTCCTATTGCAAGCCGAATAACCGGGTGGCAACGGTAAGCCTTGACAATAAATTACTGAAAAAATATGCCTATAACGATCAGGGACAGGTTCTTTCGGTTTCTGATGATAAAAATTCGTTTAAAACAAACATTGTAACAACCGGGGGAGGCTACACCTTATCGCAGGATGGAAAAGAAGACGGGAATACACAGGTTAGCTATGATTATGCGATGAGGCCATTACACCAGGTAAATATAGATAAGTCCGAGGTTTCCTGGGATTACACCTCTCCTGTACAAACAAAGGTCAGCTATAAAGACCCGCAGGGTTACAAATACGAGGTCAACCGGGCGAATGATAACAGCAGGGAGACGATAAAATTACCGGATGGGAATATCTATACAGCACAGTACGATGCCAACGGGAACCTTATCACGGCCAGCCAGAATAACAAAGTACTGGTAAGTCACGAATATTCGGATGGAGAGCGGCTCAGGGCATCAAATTACGAGAATTATACTGTGATCCCTGAATACAATGAATTCGGCGAAAGCTCCGGATATAGTATTACCGCTCCGGGCGAGCAATCCACTCATAAATGGCAGCAGGTGCAATACGATGAGACGGGGAATGTAAGAAAGATCAGTGATTATAGCGGGTATGAACAATATTATGACTATGACAATAACGGAAATGTCAACAGGGTCCTTTCCAGCCAGGGCGAAGTGCTGGTTAACCGGGATAAACAGAAGAATGTCAGCACGGTTGAAACGAGCTGGGGCACGAAACAGCAGGCAAGTTATGATAAAGACGGAAATCTGAAAACAGTCGGTTATTCAACCGGTAACGCAAATGCATCCATTGAATTTTACAACGGTCTGGTAAACAGGTCAACCGATTTCAATGGAGACCAGACTGCGTATTCCTACTATACCGAAAAAGGCAAAGAAGGGCTTTTAAAGAGTATCCGGAAAAGCAACAGCACCTATGATTATTCTTACACTCCTGAAAATTATCTATCAGGTGTAACCGTGAATAATAGGTATAAAATGGGCATTAAGTATGATAAAGACGGGCATATTATTGAGATCACCAAAACGAAAGGGAAATGAAATCATGAAAAAGATCTTTATCGCATTTACGCTGCTTTCTGGGTTAACCCTGCTTTATACAAATTCCTTTTCATTTGGCCAGAATCTTCTAATAATTCATGGTTCTGGAACTGCTTTTTTAAAAAATGACTGCATGCTATACTCAGGGAAAATTGTTCAACTTGATGCAAAAAGCATCACTTTGAATTTTCCTACAGATGAAAACCATATGGATCTCAATTCTCCTCAAAAGCCGGATGTTCCATATAGTGATCATGTCTTCGTAATAACTCCAAATACATTATTTTGTTTAAAACGGGGTAAAAACAAAATCATGGGTTAAATTAAAAGGTACCACCGGGGCTTGTGTGATAACTAAGAAAAACAGTAACAAAGTTTTGTATATTGTTGATGAAAGGGTTGGTTACTCTTTAGGTATGGATGGTACCGAAATGCAACCATTTAAATGCAAGGATTTCAATTTTTCGAGGAACTGATTGTTTTAATTTTTTTTCTATGGATGCATGGCACATCTGGTTAATTGTCACCATTTTTTTTATGATCATTGAAATCTTCGTCCCCTCCTTTCTGGCAGCAAGTATTGCCATTGGTTGTTTCCGTGCAGGAGCCGGAGCTTTCTTCAATGGCGACCTTAAGCTGCAGATGATATTGCTGATCTGTGGTATTATTGTCAGTTTGTTCGGGTGCGGCCGTTTATGCTTAGGCATGAATACAGGAGATCGAAGCATATCAAAACCAATGCAGAAGTGCTTATCGGCAAAAGAGGCACCGTTTCAGTCAGAATTGACAACAGCGTGAACCAGGGAAGGGTAGCCATTGACGGGGATGACTGGAAGGCTGTCTCCCTGACAAACGAGGTCATTGATACCGGTATCAAGGTGGAATTCATCAAACTTGAAAGCATCATATTAATTGTGAAACCTGTTTAAAAAAGGATGATTTGTCATGGATTATGCATTTCTTTTTATTCTGGCTTTTATCATCGTGTTCCTGATCATCTTTGCTGCCGCAGGATTTAAGATCGTCCAGCAATCGGAAACTATGATCATTGAACGGTTGGGTAAGTACAACCGTACCCTTTCATCAGGAATCAACATTATCTTACCCATTTTCGATAAACTGTGTGAAATCCATTGGATGTATACGGTTGAAGGACGTGACGGTTCAAAAGTCATCCGTTTCAAGACGGACAGGAAAATTGATCTCAGGGAAACTGTTTATGATTTCCCAAAGCAGAATGTAATCACTAAGGATAATGCAAGCACGGAAATCAACGCACTTTTATATTTCCAGATCGTTGATCTTGTCAAGGCAATCTATGAAATAGCAAACCTGCCGGATGCCATTGAAAAACTGACCCAGACCACGTTGAGAAATGTACTCGGCGAACTGGAATTGAATGAAGCCCTTACATCAAGGGATACCATTAACAGTAAGCTTCGCGCAATTCTCGATGATGCAACAAACAAATGGGGTGTCAAAGTTAACCGGGTTGAACTTCAGTATATTAATCCTCCTCAGGATATCCGAGAGTCAATGGAAAAACAGATGAGAGCAGAGCGTGAACGACGGGCTAAGATTCTCGAAACGGAGGGATTAAAGCAATCTGAAATATTAGAAGCGGAAGGACAGGCCAATGCAAGAATTAAAGTTGCAGAAGCCGAAACCCAGGCCATTGAACGGATCAAACAGGCTACCAACTCCATCAAAGGAGATCCTATCAACTATCTGGTTGCAATCAAATATATTGATACACTGAAAGAAATGGTTTCCGGCAAGGACAATAAAATCATATACCTTCCATATGAAGCAACCGGGATCTTAAGTTCAATTGGTGGCATAAAAGAAATGCTGGAAAAGGGAAAATAGACCTTCATCGGACCCAATTTAAAACCTAACTTAGTACCTAAAGACAAGCAAAAAATGGAAAACATATTCTCAATTTACCCCTGGTTTACACCAAGTCCAGGAACCCTGAACCTTTGGCTTTTTACCCGAAAATCAAAAAGTCTGTACAATCCGGGTGATACTTTTCCTGGTCTCTTTCAAACCTTGGGATTCAGGCGGGATGCAACCATATTCTTCATCGGAATTATATTTGAAATTATTGGATTGTCATTGTTCTATCTTTTCTTCCGGTCCATATACTTTTCAGTTTTGTTCTTCTTTTTATCCTTTATTTTGGTGGCAGGTTCACATTGGAACCGTGGCAGGATCACCATTTTAAAAACGCAGATTGCCTTACTAAAACATTCAGATTATCTTCAATTCACACCGGTTCTTAACCCTATCCCTTTAAAAATTTCCTGGAGGAAAAAGCGTTTGGCGAGACTAAACTTTTACAGGTTCTGCTTTTACTTCATGATCATCTTTTTAGCGCTATTTAAAACGTATGGATTTATAATGGGCATTGCTTCATTCTCCTCCGGGATTTATGTTATCGTCCTAACAACGATTATTTCGTTATTCTTCCTGATAGTTGCCCTCATTCACATTTTTGTTACAGGGTATTTCCTTTCTGAGGTTATGTTTCGCTATCATCTAAAAAAGGAAATCCAGGGGCACCTGAAGCTTCGGTTGTTTTGTAATCCCGGAATTTCTTCCAATCCTCCGCAACCTTATTTACAGGTTATTATTCCTAATCCAAACAACCTGACATTTCCTAAAGTTTCAACCTTTATGATTAACAACACACAACAGGTTATTCATCCAAAATTTGGCAGGGCTCACATTCAATCGGGGTTTCATCGTTTGGAATATAATACGTTATCGACTCTGGGAATTTTCACGGATAAACAAAAGATTGAAATGGCTTCACAGATCTTTGATCCTGATCCTGCAATACAAAAAATCAAGCAGGATGCATTTATTGGAATGGCAACGTATTACCAATTAACTACCCTCCTTTATGTTTGTCCGATCTCAATTTCAGAATCAATTCCCAGTCCACTGCCAATAATACCTGATCCTCCGGTCCCGAGGGCACCTGTTTCTGAATGATATTCTGTTTTCTCTTAAAATGATATTATATTGAATGAATATTGAAGATATTTTCATCCGCTATCCTTGGTTCGTACTAAGTCACTCAAGCTTGAGACTATGGCTTAACACCAGAAAGTTGAACATTCCTGGTGGTTTACAGGTCTCAGTCCCAGGATTGTTTCAAACATACTGGTTTTTCTGGGATTCCTTCTTTTTCATTATTGTTTTAATTCTTGAAGTTCTAGGCTTATTATTCTTTTATATCTATTTTGGATCTCTTTTTTTTGCAGTATTATTTTTCTCTTTGGATTTCATTTTTGCCACAGGATGTCACTGGAATAAAGCTCGCTGGACAGAATTGAAAATAGAATTGTCATTACTAAATAGTAACAAATTTTTAAAATTTGCGGAAGATAAAGATTATATCAATGGGGAACAAAAGCCGATTGAGCACAGAATAAAGTGGAGAAGAAAAATAATTCGTCACTTTAAAATCTATAGAATCGTTTTTGCCTGTTTACTCTTTTATGTATTGTTTATGAAGACTAGTGGATTTGTAAATGGATGGACAGATTCAGGAATGTCAAGTTTAGGAATACCTCTGATAATAATAAGCTCTTATATTATTGTAAACCTGATCCATCTTTTCAGTACTGGATATTTTGGTTCAGAAATTATATTTCGTTTGCGTCTTAGGAGAGAAATCAGAGAACATATTTCTTATAAAAGATTTTGCAATCCAGGCATCTCATTTTTTCCTTCGCAACCATTTTTACAAATTCAAATTCCTAATCCGAACAATCTGACCTTTCCGGGTCCCCCGGATAACAGATTACAAAACAACGATCAACAATTCACTCCTAAATTTCCAAGACCTCACATAATTCATGACTTGCATCAAATCGAATATAATACACTTTCAACATGCGGTATTTTGCTTGACAGTCAAAAGTACTACCTGCTTCAAAGGATTCACGATCCTGATCCAAATGTTCGGAGCCAAAAGAGGGATGCATTTCTTTCTTATGCAACCTATCATCAGCTTATGAATATAATGGAAATTACACCTTTTCATGGCTTTTCTTTAAATACTGATTTACCTGAAATACCTCAACCACCTTCACCCCTTGGTCCTGTTCCTGAACAATAATGAAGACCTGATGATTACATCTAAAACGTTTAATAAATCAAGCTGATCCCAATACTAATAACATTCATCATGAAAAAGAAAACTCATAGTTTGATCTTTAACCTTAAAAGAAGCCATGTTCTTCTTTTTATGTTATTCGTTGTTATGGGTTGTTCTCCTCATGGATGCAAAAGACAGGAAGCGATCAGAGTCAAAATCTTTTTTATCGATCAGATCCCATTGAAGGAAACAGATATTTTTCCTCAGGATATTATTGAAATGTTAATGCCGTTCGGATTGGATTCCAATTCAAAACTTTATTTAATTCCGAAAGTGGAAGTAACAAGAATTGATACCTTATATGATGAACAAAGATTTGAAAATAGAGGCCTACCTCCTTTTAGGCAATTTGTCCGTTTAATATTTCCACTGCATCCAGAACTTCTTCAGGAGGATATTCAACAACGCTTTAGGCTAAATAAAATAGGGAAAGATTTAACACGCACAATAAAAATATCGGATTCCGGCAGGAATTATAAGCTGATGGAATCCTTATTGGGGGAATATTTCAATAAGGACAAGAGAATAGGGCATATTTTTTATTATTCACTCGACACAAATTTGAAAAGCTTTCTGCTGATTCCAGGTAAAATAGAATTAAAAGTTTTTCATAATCCTGTTGATATTCAACGCGTGATTGCAACAGAAAGGAGTTATTCCGATCAAGCTTCGGGAACCGGATGCTCCTGCGCTTGCTCCTGTCAATGTTCATGTAAAAGTCGCAACAATAGTGAATACCTCATCATTTACGATCCGGGAATACATCATTCTGAAATCAGATTGACCAATCCTCCCGGTGAAAATTATCTATGTCTTTCCGGTGGTGGAGTAAAAATAGAGAGGGATCTGGGACCATTCAGAACAAATATTGATTATGATTCGATATGTTGGAAACTAATACCTAAAAAAACCGGTAATGGGTTTTCTGTAATTCCTGAGAGTGGGTCAGGAAAAAACCTGAAGGTGACATTCACAAGACCAGGTGCGCTTTCAGAAGGTTCTGTTGCCATCCGTGTAACGCCATTTAAGAAAGGCTATCATTCGAAATCTGCTGATTTCGAGTATCAGCTGGTGTATTGTCATTTAGATTCTTCATTGGTAACGGTTACAAAAAAGTTTAGGTGTCCTCCGGAAATTATTCGTTCCCGATTGAATGTAAAACGCCAAAAGATTATTGATGAGTTTATAGGAATTGTCAACCAGATTAATGCCACAAAAAATCAGAAAGAAATAATTTCTTTGAGAAGCAAGGCAATTGAAATATTGCAGGGAATTGATCATTGCAGGGTTCTCTACGATGTTCCGGGGAATAATTCCGGGTCTTCATTGCTTCCGGAGAATTTCCCGGTCAATAATTTGAACTTGAGAATTGAGCCTTTATGGGACGAATGTGGGGTCATTCAGGGGATCCATCTGCACCGATAAACTCACAATCAAAAATCGATGGAATATGAAAAAAAACAATTATTATATACAAGTTACTCTTGGGGGTATCATGCTATTTATTTTTACATCGATATCTGCTCAGAGATGCCTGGAATTGCCTGAATGTCTTTTAAATCCATCCGTTAAAGTTGATATTGGCACGCTATTATCACACCAAAAAAGAATAAAATATCAACCATGGATTGTCTATTCCGACAGAGGGGAAAATTTCTCAAAAATGTATTATGTTGTTGAAGAGAACACATCTCAAGTTCATGTTTTTGAAGCTTCAGGACATGTAAAAAGGAGACTTCTGAATCCTATTGACAAAGGTTGGATTTCGAAAACCGCCTTCATTATGTATTTTGGAGCTGAACGCAGTGAGAATTCACTCATTCATCGTAAATGTCTGACCACTATCTCTTGTTACAATGTTGATGGTAATTGGGAGAATCAAATGGAAATATACAGTCATGTTCTCATTTACAGGTCTCCTCATGATACTATACCCATTGGTCAGCTTCCTCGGAATTCTTTCTTTTACATCTACAAAAGTGAACAGGGAAGATTCCTGTTAGGTTTTGATTATAAACTTGATACGAACCAAATTGCGAGGCAGATTATCGGGTGGGTTGATAAAACCAGGGTATTTGAGATAATTGGAAGAATATTTTTTGAACCGAATTTTGAGCGCCAGGCAGTTTTGATGAGACTTTGTCATCCGGATCAAACATGTAAAGTTTTCAGATTCCAGGAAGAACTTCAAAATGTGAATGATAAAAAAAATAGGATCAAACCTGCGTGGGAAGAGCCTTTATGGAGTTACTTACCCGGAGTAAATAGAGATTCTGATTCCATATTGATTCGATCACAACTCAAAGAAATTTGTATGGAAGAAAATAACGGATTATTGCAGCTGAATATTAAACCTTGGGCCGGGAATAAACTTAGATTTCTTTTTTTGGGAATGGAATGGGGAAGGGAAAGGGGAACGGTAAGAGTAGCATTCATAGATCAAAATTCCTCATCAGGACAATCAGGTTGTTTCATGTCGGGTTATACCTGTCTAAAATGGTCTGAAGACCAATATCCCCTGTGGAAAGCCGAAGCGCTTTTTAGCCAGGATGAGATTCTATCCATTATCTCAGCAATTGAAAATTTTCTGACCAGTAACAATTCAAATAATGACGCTTCCAGGGTGGTTAATCTATGGTCGAATATTTTCGATAAGTTTGTTGGCGGAAAATTGAATTATCATGCTTTTTTGGACTTTACACCCGGTCAAATAATGGCTCGTTTACTGGGAAGTACCTTTGAATATGAAACCAATGATTGCATAAAAAAATATACGCTACGTCAGATCTTAACCAATAATCAAGAAGTGCATGAATGTGTTAAGGAGTATAAATTTATATTGGCTTATCACCTAAACCAATTGAAAGACATCTTATTTAGCAAAGACCTGCTATTCAATGTTGGCGAAAGAGTATATAAAAATAATAACTACTCTATGTATGCGAAAGATTCTTTCTGGGTTCCATTGGAATGCTTGCCATAAAAGACAATCGTTAATCACTTTAAATATTTAATAATGCTAATTAAAACCCCGTCCTCTTCTCCTTTTTCAACAGAGCATGAGTGACGGGGCTGAGTTTATTTAATATACAAAACTTACGGCGGGTTATGATGTGGTCCTATCTTTTACTTGTCATTTTTGCCAATGACTTCACAACATCAGGAGCCAATGACGATTTCTTGCTGATGAGTTTCGCGCCCTGCATATATATCGCATCGATGAGTCCCGCACGGCACTGAGTCTCGACAAAAGCCACACACTGGAAATATGGAGCAGATGTCACCCCTCCGGAATAGCCTTCAACAAACGGCACATTGGAAGCTACGAGCTGCTGGTTCACATAGATCGAATAGGTTGATCCGCTCCAGTCGATGATCAGTTTCACTTTGTACCAGGCGCCCGGGTTGATATCCATTATTGGAACGAAGTCATTCGGATCTGCAGGATCGTATCCGTACCTTACCCATTCAAGCTTCCCATTATCGATCAGGATGTAATAAGCAAGGGTGTTCCAGTCGCCGAGAACATTCCAGGCCCTGACACCGAAAACATCCTCCTGATTCTCAACCTGCAGTGAGAATTCGACTTTACCCGGATTACCCTCAATGGTAGCTACTGTATAAGCGTATAAACCACCGGTGTTGTCGCCTGCAGGGTCAAAATCCATGAATTTTGCTGACTGGGAGCCTTCTTCAGACTTGTTTACGATGAGCACTTCGCTCGGCGCTGTATATTCTATATCCCAGATCCCGTTGCTTTCGAATTTCCCCTGTGTGTAGCTTTCAAATCCTTCAGAAAAGACCGACTGACCAGAAGCAACGGTCATAGAAACCTTCGTGGGACCCGACATTGCACGGTCTTCATCCAGGGCATATACAGACATATTGTAGACCCCCGTAGTGGAAGGAGTGAACGAGAAAGTATAGGGTGTTCCTGAAGCCAGCCAACCTGACGTTTTAACACTGTACGGATTCACCCATAACTGGTATTGAATGTTCTTCCCCTCAGGATCATGAGAAACAGCAGTAATATCAACCGATGAACCGAAGGAAACCTTTGACGGCACCCCTGTAACGGTAGGGAAATCCGGTGGCAACGACTGAGCACATTCACTCTGTGAACCATCTTTGTGGATCTTGTACGAGATGTACTGATCTGAATTCTGCCAGTCGTACATCTTGAGCATAAATTCAAGGAAAGAAGGAATAAATGGCAGGAAGTGCTCGATTCTATCGGAAACTACCTTTGTCATTCGTCTATCATGCAGGATAGCACCGGCAAGCCATTTCAGGCTTTCAGGGTGTGATTTAAGGTAATACATAATATCCTTTTGAAGCACCTCGAAGGTTGCAAATTCGGCAATTTTTCCCCCAATCTCCTTGGCAGCTTCAGGGTCATTTTGCATGGAATACAGGATATCCAGCACCAGGGATGCCCCACCCCCTACTCCCGGAAATGCACCTACAACCAGGATCATGATCTCACAGTTATTGGCAAGAATTGCCTTCATGTTAGCGTCCATCTGGATGATATCCTGGTATAAAGGATGTGGAACGCCTGTTTGCTTTTGGAATAAAGCAGCCCCTGCTTCTGCAAATGTATATTCCTGGAAACCCGACAATCCGATAGAGATCAATGACTGATTTAAAGCCATCAGGTCAGGTTTTGAGAAACAGAGCACAAAGTCCCCTTTTCCTGTCTTGTACTTAACCGAGGATGGATCCGAGAAAAGCAAACCCATTAATCCTTTTGATGGGATTGCATAAGGTTGTTTATCCAGGAAATAGGAATCCAGCCAGGTTGGATCACCGTTCAGATCAAAGCCACTGATCCCGAATGGAACCATTTTGGGATTTTTAATCAGGATCTCATCAGGGCTTTCGTCACAGCGATCAATGTACGCACCATTTGTGCTTTTCAAAGACTGGTTGATGATGTAATCGTCGACAATTGACTTGATGGTTTCAATGATCAGGGGATGGATGTCAAAATTGAGCAGGTTATGCGGGTCTGCTTTCATCACATTTTTTACATACCCGGTAAGGTCGCTGAATTTGCTGTTGGTTTTGATGCGCTGAATAAGCACATCCCTTGTCATTCCTGTTAAGGATTCCCATGGCAGGGATAATTTGAAGATCAGACCAAGGGCGGTACTGCTCTCGTTGATAACAAGGTTAGAGTCGAGGATACCATAAGTGCAGGCAACCAGATTATCCTTATTATCCACGATATCAATAAAATCATAATATCCCTTGAACCCTGTAACGTTGCAGGATCCGTCAGTTCCAGCAGTCGCCTCTGAAACACCCAGGACTTTCAAATCGGCATAGCTGATAGGAAAGCCTGAAGGAAGCTGCAGACTGACATGGATCGTTTTCGTCGGAAGACCTTCTGAAGGAGAAGGTCCCGGGTCAGAAAAATCTTTCTTTATACATGAAAGAAGGATCATGACCAGAAGACACAGGATTAAAACAGATAACTTTTTCATTTTGTTCATTTTAAAAGGTGATTAATTATAGGTGAATAGGTCGGATTTTAACCGACTTCCCGGTTTTATCACTACCGGGAAGCCAATCATTTTCAGGTGAAGCGCCAGTCGCTGATTTCCCAGTAATAGCCGCAGTCATTGCACTGGCTGAATCCTTTTTTGGATCCGGCGAGTCCTCCCAGGATCATACCTGGAATTGCAAGTGGGCCAAAAATCACCCCTGCAAGCGCTCCTTTCACGGCACCTGTGCCGCTGAATTTATTGACTTTAACAAGTCCGCAATTGAATGAACCGCATCTTGGGCATGGCCAGGGATCCGGATGTCTGTTGGTGAGCATAATTTTCTGTTTTAAAGGTGAAACACTTTTTATTTCTTCTGACAGGTTGATCAGGTGCTGAAAACAACCGTGTCAAAAGGATAATAGGGGGAGGAAAAAAGGATATAACAAATTATCCCGTTTTTTTTATTGATAACTTTGTGAAAGATTTAGAAGGATGTTTCGTATCTGTTGATGTTATGATCGAAAAAATTTCTCCTATGTTGACTATTGGAGATTTTATTGAATTATTTTTTGTAAAGAAGCAGGAAGAGGTTTTATTCCGTGGCTATTTCAAGGTTTTTCGCGAATTGTTTGAACGGCCGGGAATTGCCTTACCGGGTGGAAGGAACAATAATGGATCAATATATCTTTACAACAATGTTAAAGGATTGCTCGAAAAATACAGATCACATAACCCTATGGAAATTTTCAGTGAGATCCTGTCTTTTGAAGCTAACGACCTTCTTGTCTTCCTGGTTACTGAATTATACATGGAGGAAAAGAGGATCAATCCAGAATGGTATACACTCCCGGATATAAAACCTGAACAAAGTAACGTCAATATCGATATTTTCAAAAATATCTTCAGCAATCAACTGGCACATCGTGAAGAGGTACTTAAGGTTTATTACACAGCAGCATTTTCAGGCAGGCTGAAAGAAGATGATTGCAGGAAAGTAATCCTCACCATTAAAAAACAATGCGCAGGTAAGATATACAGTTTCTACCTGGCATTAAGTACCAGGGACAAACAAATAGAATCTGCGAATGAACTGATCAACTCCCTGTGCGTGCAATTAATGGCATTCCTGCTTGAAAAAATAAGGAACTATGACTATTATGATCAATGCGGACCAATACCCTATGTTAAACATGTTATTCTCAGGGATGTAATAAAAGAACGGTTCACGCGGGATTATAAGATCAGTACCCATAAAAGGATACAACTGGAATTTACCGGATATCTTGCAAAAGAAGGACTGGCTCCAGGTATCCTTGATCACATTGACGTGGTTATTGATGATAAAAAAACCTGGGCTGAGATTATTGATGCGATCTTCAGCATCTTTGAAGAGTTACTGATTGATATTGATCAATATATTGCAAATCCTGCTTTTAAGTTTAACCCTGATTCCGGGCTGATGGTATTCCTTGAGGCGAATTCGGTACCGCTTTTACCCGGTAACAGGAAGTTATACCGGCAACTTGAAAAACTCAGGGATCATATTCATTATATTCAGTCCTCTTTTAAGGATTTCCTTTATAAGAAATCCCCACCTCGTATTATTGAACTAAAGGAAAACATTGACCAGAGAGATGAAAAAGAAAGTGATCATTTCCTGATCTACCGAATGCTGAAGAAACAAATTGAATCGGTCCGACACAGGCTGAGACCAGAGTATCGCTTTATTATTATTACTTTGATGGAAGATGAAAATATATCAAATTCAGCCCTCATGGAGAAATACAACATCAGATTCGATGTTAATGTCTCTGTTCAGTATATGGGTGTGCTTAAACAAAGAGCCCGCGAGGACCTGATGGAACTTCTCCATGGTGACATTTAACCAATTAACAGTAACAAATATGAACCCCAGCTCTTCCGACATAATCAGGTACCTGACCAATTCTTTGACTTCTGAAGAGTCCCGTCAATTTGTTGACCTGATCATCAATGACGAGGAATTTGCAAAGCAGGTGCTATTGGTAAAATCCATCTATGAAAGATCCAGGGACATGGAAATTCTGAATAAAACAGGATTGCTGATGAATTACCTTAATGGTGAATTCGAACCGGAAGCTGAAGCCGGATTTGAAGAACTTTTACGAAAATCATCGGAATGGGAGTTTTATGAAGAATTGATCCGTGCCAATACAAGGAGCAGGTTTTCGATTGGAAAAGACGGCATGTTGAAATATTCCGGGAATGATGGTGATTTCAGAAAGTTAGCTGATGATATCAACGCTGCAGATTCGGAAGAATTGTCGATGCTCTGCAATTATGATTTCAAATCCAGAGGCATCTCAGGAATAGAGGCTGAATCGCCAAAAAACAATGAACTGATCTTTTCTGACAGCGTGGTATTCTTCTTCAAAACAGCGAGTGTGTCTGTTCCAAAAGGGTGGTCGGTAAAGATCTTTACCAGCAGCAATATTGAGTTAAAAACCTTGGATATTGAGGGTGCCTCTATAACCTGGACCTTAGAAAAACCTGGAAAATACTATTGGAAACTGATCGATCCGAAAGGGCAGATGAGATCAGCCAGGTGTTTCTTCATGGTTTTTCTACCCGATATGAACCAGACCTGACCAGAAGAAAGGGGCAGTCATCTTTGCGGTCATAAGAAATTCCAATTTCGCCCGTGTTAAGGCTATTCCAACACTAATTCCTGGTTCCTCACTCAGTATCCGGTACATTGTTTCCATTAATTGGCTGGAAGAAAGGTCATCAATCGACCATAATGAGACAACGAGGTCGTTGCAGCCTGAATAGATGAATGCCCTGGAAACAGACATAAGCCCTTCTCCTTTCTGAAATTCCCCCACTCCCGTATCACAAGCGCTTAATCCGAGAAGCCTGGGTGACATGGAAAGATTGTACACCTCCCCATTATACAATATATGGCTGGAATCCGACCCATCGGTGAGGGAATAATTTTCAGGAAAGAAGACGATCCCTGACAGGTTCGGATTTTCTTTAATAAAGAAACCATGAGTTGCGATATGAACATAATCATAATATTGCATCAATTCAATAAATCTGGTTTTGGTGGCCTCTTTGAACGTAAGGACTTTCGCATTTTTAAAATACCGGGCGATACCGTCAACTTCACCCGCCGAATGAGCCAATGGTTTGAATGTTTGATCCAGGCCATGTTCCTGCAATTCTGCAGGAACCGGAATTGGATTTCCAGGGCAACATGGAGCCATTGCGAGTAAACCACCTTCTCTTTTATATCCTTTCCTGTCGCCTCTTTGTCGCACCTGGTCCCACAGTGTCGCCGAGAAATGATAAGAAACAGAATATCTTTTCAACAGGAAAGGAAGGTCCTTATAGCCGGTATCACTATTTTCTTCAACCGGAGAATCAAGCAAAGTCTCGAAAGGAACATTGAAAAGGATCCCATGAGGAAGTATCCGGAGATTCCTGCACTTTTCTTTATCAAGGAATGGTTTGACCAGTAAGATCAGATACCTGTATAACGCATACGAATTTTGAATGAATTTCTTTTTTTCGACCTGGTTTATTGACAGTGTGAAATTTTTTACCATTTCTGAAAACCCCGTAG
The DNA here is from genome assembly GCA_026391355.1 of Bacteroidota bacterium. Classification (GTDB taxonomy): domain Bacteria; phylum Bacteroidota; class Bacteroidia; order Bacteroidales; family FEN-979; genus CAIYUC01. The sequence goes on from JAPLDH010000038.1 coordinate 71,162, forward strand.
GGAGGGAAATTTGCTTGTATTCAAAAAGGGCTGCAGATATGTATATTATATGAATACTTTGATCGGAAAGAAAATAATTTAGTACTATTACCTCTTCTTTTTCACACCTTTCCCGTATCTGGCCTGGAGTTGAATAACTTCTGCCATATTTCAGCCTGAAATACTCCGGGTATTTTTTCTCAAAATCTTTAATGAGGAGAGATTTTTGTTCAATGGCCTCATGATATTTTTCTTTGAGACTGGTTATACAATTCTCTGTCAGGTTGTTCAATGGGATCCCCGACAATTGTTTTCTTAAGTTATTAATGTTAAATTCCAGTTCTTTTTCCAGAGAAAGTTCATCAGCAGGAATGCCTGAGAATTCCATGGCATCTGAATCCCAGATCATTGATAGTAACAGGTAATTCTTGCATTTTTCAAGGTATTCAAAGGCTTTGTGCTTTAATAATTCGTTGCCTGACACTTCATATTGCCCATAAATAAATGCAAGGGCATTGGGAAAAAGATTTTCAGTGATATTATTCATTATCTGGACCTTATCACTTTCATACGAAAGTTCATCACGGATAGTTTCATAAAGTTTTAAGGCTTCATCAAAAGAATTCAAGGTATCCTTTGCCGGCAAATCCTCTAAATAGGAAAGGCAAATTGCTTTCATTATCATGACTTTCAGAAGCACTGTTTTTGAAAAACATGTTTCCGGGTCAGGATTTCGTGCATGATCAGTTGAATTGAAAACGGGGGAAAGTGAGATCAATGATTGCTGCAAATACTCAACCGCAATGCGAAATTGTTGATCTGCAAAATAATTATGTCCTATATTCCAGTAGTCATTGGCAACGCTAAGGCTCTTCTCTCCAAAATGGTCCAGGTCAATCTTAAGCGCCAGTTTCTGAAGGTTGATCGATTCGGAGTAGTTACCCATATTCCGGTAGGTCACAGCAATATTGTTATAATCAGAAGCAACATCCCCGGGATTGATTCCAAGATCCAGGTCTATTTCAAGGGCTTTTTCAAAATACCTTATCGCTGCTGAATAGTCGCGCATTAAACGGTTAGTTTCTCCGATCTGGTTATAGATCGGGGCCAGTTTTGTAAGAGGAAGCGGTGTCATGCTCATAGCGCTGTTTTCGGCTTTCCTGAGATAATAAACCGACTGTTCAAACTGACCCGTTTCCTTATAAATAATACCGAGGAGATTATTGTACATGATTACTGCAATAGTATCCACGTACTTTTCTGCTAATTGCAACCCCCGTAAACAATAATCCTCGGCTTCTGAAAATTTGTTCAGAGAGACAAGAACATTTCCCAGACTCATGAATGCACTGAGAAAAAGAGGAACTGCAGCTGCATTCCCGCTGTCGACATCATTAAGAACCTTATTGATCAGGATCTCCTTTGCCTTGTCAAACTGATTCATCCTGAAATACATTGTTGAAAGAATGTGGTGATCCTCCGCCAACTCAATGCTTTTTTCACCATATAATTCAAGATCCCTCCGGATAGCATCTGAAACAAATTGTTCACCTTCTTCCGGAACACCGCTGTTAATGTAAAGCGTTGCCAAAGTTTTCAGGATAACAGGCAGAGCATGAATTACAGGAATCTCCTCCGATAACTTGTACATATCGATCAGGTTCAATGCATCTGTAAGAGTCTGAATGGCTTCCTGCACCCTCCCTGTCTCCCTGTAAAGGATCCCAAGATCAACAAGAACATTGACTGAGATGACAATATCATTTGATTGCCAACTTGCCCGGTAAGCATCATGATAATATTGTTCGGCCAGGTCCAGGTCTCCCCTCTTTATATACATATGTGCCAATTGTACCAATCTGAGTATTTCTTCACGCATAGTAAGTTTGCAGTTTACAATTTGAATGTGTCATTGGTTCAAATAATAAAATCCAGCCAGTTTTCTCTGGTTATTACTTCAAAACTTGATCTTTTATAGGATTCCAGGAATTCTTTCGGGGGTTTGACTTTTTTTTCACTCCATTTGAATTCAAAACCGGAAAGTATTCCCGCCGATTCTTCGATCAGATCAATCTCTTTCTGGTCATAAGTTCTCCAAAAATAATAATTCACCAGGTGTCCCTGATAATGGTCTCTTTTCCGGTGTTCCGAAATACAGTAATTCTCCCATAACCGCCCTGTATCATCTCTGACATTCAAGTTATTGAAGTTAGAAATTACTGCATTGCGGATGCCGTTATCCCAGAAATAATACCTCGGGGATTTTGAAAACTCCTTGCGGAGATTCCGGCTGAAACCATGTAATGAAAATATCACATAACATTTTTCAAGCAATTCAAGATATCGTGCAACTGTCTTGCGATTGACATGAAGCGAATTTGCGAGTTCGGATAAGGAAATATCGTTCCCAATCTGGAATGCAAGCAAACGAGCAAGTTAAGGATGAATAATGAATCTTTGTTTAACTTCCGGATTATTTCAATTTTGATAATTCCTGATACCATGGTATCGCTATTTAGCATAATTCAGACACCAAGGGGATAATAATTTTGTGAAATCTTGTCATTCTTCCACAATAAGTCATAAGTCGTAAGTTGTAAGTCGTAAGTCATTGGTAATCATTAGTCGTTTTGAATATTACATTTTGCATTTTACATTTTGTATTCTGCCCGGGTATTATGTAAGCAAGATCAGGTGTTAATCATTATTATCTTTCTTATTCCTCCCAGCCGATGCTGCCTCGAATACCTGCACTTTACCGGCGCTTTCGATGGCTTTTATGGCAATGTCTTTGACCGTTTTTTCGGCGGTTTCACTCTTTTGGGGTCATAATATTACATCATTCTTCCTGCAAGGAATAACTGTCCTTGTTCAGTTAATTTATATTGCTGTTCCGGGTCATTGGGCTTTTCTGGTTTCGTCATGCTGATCAGACCTGCCTTTTGTAATGGAATCATATAGTTTTCCCTGAACGTTTGCCTTTTTTTGTAACTCATCCAAACCATCAACTGGTCAATACCGGTTTCTTTGCTCGTAAGCATAAGAATTGACAACAAGTACCTTGTTTTTTTATGGAGAAGGTTGGCACCTTTTTCAGACCAGCTAGGCACTTTTTTAATTTCTTCTTTCGCAAATATTTGTTTTTCAGGCCATTTCAATTCGTGAAGCTTGGCACCTTGCTGATGCCAGGTTAGCACCAAATGTAAAAGAAGATCTTCCCATCCTGCTTCAGCAATTGATGGATCCAAGGCAATATGTTTTAATCCTTCTTCAATATGAAAATAGGATTCATCAGGAAATTCAAGCCAGTGTTTAAACTTGGAAGCGAATCCACCCATTTGGATAGAAACCAAAGGGATTTCCGTATGGAAAAGATCATCTTCAATAAACAGGGGCTCCGCACCGGGAATATAATACGATAAGTATTTTCTTGTATTTCTCACACCGGAACCGATCTCATCTGCCCATCCCAATGCAGTGAAAAATTTGCGTATGTTTGGGTTTTTAAGGAATGATTCGCTAATTATCACTATCTTTCTTATTCCTCCCACCCGAGGATGCCTCGAACACCTGCACTTTACCGGTACTTTCGATGGCTTTTATGGCAATGTCTTTAACTGTTTTTTCGGCGGTTTCGTTCTTTTGGCTAATTTGTTTGATGGAATTTTCAAGCTCTTTAACCTTGAGTTCGAGGGTCTGAATTGTCTGGTCCTTGAGCTTAATCTCCGTTTCGGTTTCTTTTGACAGGAGCTTTTTCTCGATCTCGAATTGTTGCAACAGTTTTTCGGAGTTGTCTTTCACGGCTTGTTTCAAAGCTTTATCGAGTTCCTGAGGGAACCGGGCAGCCTGGTCACGGAATTCCGAGAGTTCACTTTCCTTTGCAATAATATTCTGCTCCCGTTCCTTCATCTCCTTTTCAAAGGAAGCTTTATTTTCAGCAAGTTCGCGTTCCATCATCTGCTTTTGTTCTTCATAGGTATCCTGTTCCTTCCTTAGTTTGAGATTGAGGTTATAAGCATACTCTTCTTCCTCACGCTTGCGATCCTTTTCTTTAATTATTTTTTGCTCCTTCCCCTGCTTCTCAATTTCCTCTTTCTCTTTTATCCATGCCTGACGCTGCGTTTCCATTTCCGCTGAAAATTCCACTTTCTTCTCCTCCTGCAATTGAACCAACGCCATTAATGATTCGCTTTCAGTTCTGATTTTATAAAGTTCCTCAAGATCTTTCTTTCCCACAACAATGGCTTCGCGAATATCTGTCAGTTGCCGGATTTCTGTCAGCATTGAATCACCAATCTCATCCAACTGTTTATTCAACTGAATTTTCAGTTCAGAGACATGCTTAATAAAGGAATCCTTGCTCTGTGCCGAAACTCTGGAAAAAAGGCTCTCTTTTTCCTGCTGATCCTGTTTTTCTTTTGGACTTTTCTGGTCTTTTATCTCATCAACCAGCTCTTCATATGCTACAAGTATTTCCTGTTTTGTACTTGTTTTGGATACATTCTTTCTCATGTTATCTGGATTTTATTACGGTTCAATTTGCTTCGCATAATTATTGGTTAAAGGTAAATATTTTCCCGGATTGCTCAGTTAAAAAGTCTGAAACAATTTGTGTATTTGAATTACCTTTACTAAAACTAACACGAGGCATTATTATGGCCAATAGTATCGAATCATCTGTCCCCATCACCGGATTGGATATCGGAAGTTCAAAAATTGTTGCTGTTACAGGGTATCGCAATGAAGCAGGAAAGATTGAGATCGTGGGTCTTGGCGAGGCTCCTTCAGAGGGTCTTGAGAACGGGGTTATCGTAAACATTGACCGCACGGTAAAAGGAATAAAAGAGGCGGTAAAGAAAGCAGAACTGGCATCAGGATCAGCGATTAAATTTGTCAATGGCGGTATTGCCGGTCCACAACTGAAAGTTCAGCAGCAGGAGATCAGTATGATCCGGAAAAACTGGGACACGCCTGTCAGCCGTGAAGAGCTTGATCAGCATCTTGAAAGTTTCCGATACCTCATGATGAAACCCGGAGAGGATATATTTGACGTGATTCCGCAGGATTACTGTCTCGACAGGGAGAATGGGATTAAGCATCCGGTCGGGATCTGTGCAAACACCTTAAAGATCAGCTATAATGTCATCATCGGAAAAACATTAGCAGCTAAGAATGTTTACCGGTGTATCAGAGAATCAGGCTTGGATGTTGTCGGTCTCTTTCTCGAACCCTTTGCTTCTGCCGAAGCAGTTTTATGTGATGATGAGAAGGAGACGGGAGTAGTACTTGTCGATTTGGGAAGCGGAACGACATCGATAGCAGTATATTATGACGGAATATTGAGACACACAGCAATTCTCCCCGTTGGGAGCGGGAGCATCACTCAGGCGATTAAAGAGCACTTTTCTGTGGTAAAAAAAGATGCTGAACGATTGAAGGTTCAGTTTGGTTTTGCAATATCCGATACAACAGACAAAGAGAGTATTATCACCATCGATGGATTGCGCGGACGCCAACAAAAGGAGATCCGCTTGCAAAATCTCACGGATTTGATCCAGACCAGGATAAATGAACTCATCGGGTTTATAATTCATGAGATCAGCTCTTCGGGATATGACGACAAACTGATGAATGGAATCATTTTAACAGGTGGTGGCGCAAAATTGCAGCATCTCTGCAAGTTGATGCAACTACGAACACATTATGAAACGCATATCGGTACACCGTTTGAATATCTTGCAGAGCATTATCCCCCGGAGTTGTCAGATCCTCAATACTCCGCTGCGATCGGGCTTTTGGTCCTGGGTATTAGGCAGTATGAACTGGAAAAAGAGCGGGCACAAAGGATAAAACATACTATAATTGAACTACCTGAGAAGAAGTTGACCAGTAAAAAGATCATTGAAAAAAGAAAAGGTGAAGAAAAAAAGAGAGGAAAAGATAAGCCCGGGCAGACCTTTGATGATCTGATGAAACAATCGATTGAAAAGTTGTCCGCAAAATTCCGTATCTGGTTTGAGAATGACATCAATGAGGTACGGGCCGCAAACCCCGTCGAAGAAAAACCGATCAGAGTACCGATTCATGGCATCGGGAAGGAATAGGGGTTCCTACGCCCTCCCTGCCGGGTGGAATTTGTAATTTCGCACTCCTACAGCCCCACCCCAGCCCTCCCACATTCGGGGGAGGGAGAACGATTCCTATAATACTTCCTTAAAACGAGGGTTTTGGATATCTTGTAAAGGCTCGAAAAAAAATTTGCGAAGATGATGAGAATTTCTACCTTTGCACACCCAAAACGGGAACAGTGAATGGCATTTATTCTTCACTATTCACTGTTAGTTATTAACTGTTCACTGAGTTTGGAGAGGTGGGTGAGTGGCTGAAACCAACAGTTTGCTAAACTGTCGTACGGGAAACTGTACCGGGGGTTCGAATCCCCCCTTCTCCGCGAAGCGGGTGTGGGTGAAATAAGTGTGGGTTTGGGTGTGGAGGTAGTGTGAGCGTGGGGCGTGGGATTTAAGGTAAGTGTGTGATGTTTTGTCACTTTGTTACCCTTTGTCAGGTAACAGTACAAAATTAAGAATGCAGATCTAAATAAACAGATAAGAAATAAAAATGTTTGATTTTGAAAAATTAGATGTGTATCAGTTCACCAAGGATCAGAATGTTAAAGTTCTCACTTACTTGAAGGGAGCGGTTGGCATTGATCCGTATTTACTGGATCAGTGGAAAAGGGCAAGTCTTAGTTCTTTACTAAATCTTGCAGAAGGAACGGGACGAATGACTGATAGTGATAAACGTCATTTTTTAACCATTTCCCGGGGAAGCATCTTCGAATCAGTTGCGATCCTGGATTTATTGAAATCAATGAATCTTATTGAAGAAAATATTTATAAAGAATTTTATACAACCTACGAACAGATCTCTAAAATGCTTTTAGGCATGTACCGTAGTTATGCAAAATAATTTCCCACACACTCACACTCACACTCACACCCACACCCACACCCACCTCGGGGTATAGCGTAGCCCGGTTCATCGCGCCTGCTTTGGGAGCAGGAGGTCGCAGGTTCGAATCCTGCTACCCCGACAGCAAAATCAAGGGTTTCGGAAGGTCAGCTTCTGGGACCCTTTTTCATTTGCACAAAATTTGCATTATTTTGTGGGAGTGAACTTGGCAATATGAACTGAGGGAAATAATTGAAATTTGGATTGGACATTCTTAAAATGCTTGTGAATTTTGTATTTCCCTGAAAATATACACATTCCCGCTTAACCCCAGCCGAACCCTGCATCGGTACCTTCGCGGGATTATATTTGGTTTGATCTTGTCAATAATTGCCTGTACCATTGGTTCATTGTTTTTATCGCTATCATCTGGTTTAGGCTGGTTCTTTAATTCAAAGGAAAATTTCCCGGAGATAATATCGGAGAAAAACACATTCATCTCCTTTCTGTGCATATAGCTCCTCCCCAAAGCACCAATTCCCTGAAGTACATCATCCCGGCTCATATCCGACATTGTTTGCCCCAAGTAATCATCCCTGAGCCGTTTTTCAAATGCCGGAGTTATTAAATCAGGGGAGAGAAAAACCAATTCTCTCTGATAGGGAGTGATTTCTTTTGTTTTTATACGGTGATCTTCTGCAGACAGTTCTGAAATTATCAAGCCCCCATCGATCAGGTAATTGGCAATCCGGTACATATCATTACGGTTATCTTCAGAGAATGAAGAAGTGCTGATAACAGAAAATACATTGTACTTGTTTTTCCCTTCAATAACATCATAATCTGCTTTCCGGCATTCAATACTGCTGTTTTTCGGTATTGAAAGGGGATAGGCCCTGATCGTATTGCAGCCATTTAACAGCAGGAATTCAATTGTATCAATAAACGATTCAACGGTTTGGCCCGGAATTGCATAGATAATACTTGTTTCAAAATTTATAGTATTGATTCTCATGAAATTCATGGCTTGCAGAACTTTTTCAAGGTCATTTGTCCTTCCTATCATTTCCATCTCTTTGGGATGAATCGTTTGAAGGCCAAATTCCAGGTGAACCCTCTCTTTGTTTTTCACACAGAGTTTCAGGAATTCTTCGCCGGTATCGCCGGATAAGTTTTCAAAACGTGCCTGGCAAGTGATTCTTACATCTGGAATCTCAAAGAGTTTTCTGAAGATTTCAAGGAAGTATTTGCCAAAGTTGAAAGTCCCGTCAAGGATATTTATTTCGTTGATTCCTGTTTCCTTGAATAGCTCAATCTCTTTAAATAACCGTTCTTGGTCGATTTGGATAATGTTTTTCGTTGCCTTCCCCCATTCACAAAACCCGCAGGTATAGGGGCAACCACGTTTTGTTTCCCAATGAATTTTCTTGGAGAAAATTGGAATAACTCCTGTCAAATACGGAGAAGCCAGGTCTTTTAACTCGATTTTTTCTTCAAGGACTTTTGAATTATTCGGAAAATCTCCGGCAATTAATTTATTTAGGACTTTCTCTGCGAATCCTTTAATGAAATAATCTGCTTGCGGGAAGTTACTCAATAACCGTTCTTCACTCATTGAAGTAACCTCATAACCTCCAAGGATTATTTTCCCCTCATAGCCTGCCATGAGGTTTAATAAAACTTGACAATATTCAATACTCCAGGAAGTAAGGCTGATTGCAATAAACCTGAAGGTTCTGAAATAATCCAGATTTTCAAGAAATCGTTTCCTGACCATTTCCGTAATGGTGGATTCATCAGGTTTTTCTTCCAATGTGTGCTGTAAATCGATTGAGAAATGACCAATCTGGTAATTATATTGCTTTAACGAAGCTATCAGAGCCGCTATTGAATAACTCATAGACGGATATTCATCTTTCCGGATATCAAAAGTGATGAATATGATATCTCTGGATTGTTTCATGGTGAATTTATTCCAAGGGACATATATTATTGTTTGTTATAGCTATGAAAGAGGATTAAAGGGCTTTAATTTTGGGCGAAAAATAGGTATAAAACTTTTCAAGATTTACCCTGAACCACTCATGCTGTTCTGACCATTTCGATATGTCAGTAGTGTCTGCAGTTTTCTTAATAAAAGCAGAACAGGCTTTTGTGCCGGGAACTTCGAACCATTCGAGTTTTTCTGAAAACTGGCCGGCAGCATCTAATCCATATTGATCTTTAATCAGATTGTACTGTTCTTTGGCTGAAGGTCCGTCAAAAACAAGCTCAATTCGTATCCATCCATATTTCTTGCTGACGGTTGCAGCAAGATGAACCCCGCTTCTACCCAGTGATACATTCGTCCAATGCTGTGCGTAAGGATTCTGGAGTCTATAGCTTTGCCGGCCATGTGATTCAATGAATTCTTTCATGGCGGTCCAATACTGAAGCCTGAAAGTGTCCGTTTCGGTGAACTTTCCTGGTTCGGCACTGCGTTTGACAATTTTCGACCAATCATTAGGTTTCGCCACCACATTAAACATTGGCGCTGCAGTGCTATCTCCAATTTTATACAGTTCAATCTCAATTCCAAAAAAATTAAAGTTTTCCTGGGTTATATGATTGAGCCAATCAATTGCGGCTCTGTGTTCATCAGTGAACCTTGATGCAATCCAGATGATTGAAACAGCCTCAAGACCTGCAGCATAGGTGATGATTTGTCCAAGGTGCTTGTGATCGGTCAGTTCAATTTGATTCTCAATCAACACGTATTTATCGGTCCCATCCTTGCAAAGAATATCAGCACGGAATGGCCCTACAGACTCCTCCTGGCTGACCACTTCCAGGTCCATGGATATGGCTTCACTTAAGATGTTAATATTCTCTTCTTGTGCAAGCCAGGGTGTAAAATCAATGGCTTCGTTTCTCCACTGGTCACGCAGGTTGACTTTTTCGAGTTTTCCTAATTTCATGATTTCAAGTATTAATGGAATAATGTCATTGTACTAGAGACAATTTTCCGTGCATTAATATTGCCCGTAAACACTCACTCCCCCTCCAAAATATTGATGTCTTAAATGTTCATACACCAAATGTGTCTTTACATCGATATCGTCAGTTTTATAAGTCGGGTATGGGAGTGATTCAAATAGTGTTTTACTGACTGCATTAAAAACGGCTGCGGCTGTTACGGATTTATCTGCCCATTGTTCAACCTTCAATTTGTCTTTTTTGAGCTCCTCTAAAAGGTCAATAGCAATTTCTTTAATTTTCTTTTTTTCTGCTGTCGATAAATTCGGCTTGCGAAGTATGTCAAAAATTGCTTTTTGTTCTTCGGTCAGTCCTTCTCGTTTTGTTTCTGCTTCTTCTTCTGATAAGGAATTTACAAACTCAATCAGCTTTTTGAACGTTTCCTCAATTGTAATAGAGTCTTTGCCTCGGTTGTAATCGTCTATTATTTCCTGATAGCGCCGGTAAAAGTCAACACGTAGCGGGTTTCTTTCCACCATTTGTTTCAATTGCCTTTCAACTTTGTCTTTTAGTGATTGAACTGCAGAATACTTGTTTGGGGATTTTTGAAAAAGTCCTTTTAATGCTTCAAAATTTAATCCACTCAAGTCAATAAGTTTCCCATAATCATGCGTAGGATCGGCCACCATATTCTCAATGGATTCGTCAACGACCTGTTGAATTTTCTTCATGATCTCTGCTACATCGGCACTTTCTATGTTGTCTTCAATAGCCGTGTAAATGACATCGATCGCATTTTTCCTGGGTGAATATTGATTTAATACCCTATCTGGTTGAAGCGCTTTGTACTTTTTGAAAACTTCCCGGGCTAAAATTTGAAATTTACTTTTGGTTTCGTCGTTAGTGTAAACTGCGTTTACCCCTTTTTCCATCGCTGACAATTTTTGCAAACCGTTGGCATTGATAAGTTGATACAGATCGAAAGTAACTTCTTCCTTCAAAAAGGTTTCAACAGTTACTAACGCTAATTCAAGTTGACGAATCAATTCTTCTTTTGGCTTCACTGGCGGTTCGGGTTCTTCTCCACCTGTTTCTCCACCCTCTTGACCCCCTGTTCCATAAATCGCCAAGGCATCGAGGAGGGCTGTATAAGTTTCGATGTAATCTACGATCAATCCATTGTTCTTGCCTTCACTGATACGATTTGCCCTGGCGATAGCCTGCATCAAAGTATGTGATTTTAGAGGCTTATCTAAGTATAAGGTCGACAGGGTAGGGACATCAAAGCCTGTGATCCACATGGCACACACAATAACAAAACGAAATGGATCATTTTCATCCTTAAATCTTGTTTCGAGGTCTTGGTTGTTCATTTTCTCACGATGAGACTCAATATCCAGATCCCATTGCCGGAATTTTTCGATCTCGTTTTGTTCCGAGCTTATCACCACACAAATTTCGGTTTCTTTTATCCATTGAAGTTCACGGCTTTTTTCCAACATCTCCTGGTCTCCATACTTGCCTTTGGCGATCTCTTTTTCTAATTGCTCAATGTTCAGATTCCAATGGTGTCTTATAAAATCGAACATTCTTACGGCAGTCAATTTGTCCAGAGCAATGAACATACCTTTCCCTTTGTAACCACGATTGCAGAAATGCCAAACTGCATCTCTGGCAATGGCGTCCAGCCTTTTACTTGCTGTTAGGATTGGATATTCTCTTGCAAAAAGTTGTTCAACTTTGCCACGCTGGTCACTATCAAGGTCTTCACCCTCCGCATCAATTATAGCCCTGATCTGGTCATTGATAACCGGATTTTTCAATCCAAGATACTCGCCTCTGTTTTCATAATAAAGTGGAACAGTTGCTCCATCATCTACACTACGTTTGAAATCATACCGGGAAACATAATCCCCAAAAATCCTCCGGGTCAGTTCATCATCCTTGAAAAGCGGTGTTCCCGTAAAACCAATAAAAGAAGCATTTGGCAGGGCGTTACGTAGGTTCAGTGCCAGTTGTCCACCCTGGGTCCGGTGGGCTTCATCTGAAATGACGATTATGTTATCCCGCTGCGTTATTTCGTCCTCAAAGTTGAATTTGTGGATAAGAGTGAACAAATAGCGATGCTCAGAACCAAGCAACTCTTTCAGATGGTTTCCGCTCGTTGCCTTCAAAGAATATTTCGAACCTGCTTTGACTTTCGGAATGGCACCCACTGCACTGAATGTGCCGTAGATCTGGGTATCCAGTTCATTACGATCGGTCACAATCAAAAAAGTATAACTGCCTGTAAACTTGCGGTGAATCTTCTGGCTCATGAAAACCATTGAATAGGATTTTCCGCTTCCCTGCGTGTGCCAGAATACCCCAAGTTTTTGCTTTTCTTCCTGGCTGATTTTCCCAAGTTTAAAAAGCTGATCTTTTAGTTTTAAATTATCAATTGCTTTGTTGACCCCGATAAACTGGTGGTTCCTGGCAATCAGTTTAACCACTTTCCCCAATGAATTATCAAAAAGAATAAAGTTTTCAAAGAGGTCCAGAAAACGTTGTTTCTCACAAACCCCGACAATAATTCTATCCAGGGCAACAATTCCTTCGTCCTCTTCCGTGATGCGTTTCCATTCGTGAAAGTGCTGATATTTTCCGGTGACACTTCCGATACGACTTTCAATGCCATTGCTCAGGATCACGAAAGCGTTGTAATAAAAGAGCTTTGGAATTACATCCTTGTAGTCGGTAAAATTATCGTTGTATGCATTTTCAAGTTTCCGGTGAGCAGCTTTCAGTTCAATGAAGAGCAGGGGAATCCCATTCACAAAGCCTATAATGTCCGGCCGGCGTTCACGGTTGCTCTTGCCCTGGATCCATAACTGGCGGACGGCCAAAAAATCATTGTTTTCAGCCTCTTCAAAATCAAATACTTTAAGGGTTTTGTTTTTGACCTGCTCTCCATTTTCATTGATGAAATCAACGGGGATGCCATCTTTTAATAGTTGATGTTTCTCGAAATTGATTTCGGCTAATGATTTGGTGATGCTCTCTTCCGTGAGTTTGTTGTAGGCTTCCTCGTATGCCTTTGCCGGCAGATCAGGGTTGAACTGTTTTAGTTTTTCAATAAATATTTTCTTGATAATTACCTCTTTCTTGTTCAGCCTGCCAAGTGTACTGTCTTCTCCAAAACTCTCCTTATTATATGCAAAAAGCGTATCCCACCCCAGTTTATCGAAAAAAAGGTCTATTGCGGTTTGTTCAATCAGGTTATCTTCGGAGTACTCCCAGGTCATATAACGTCGTTGTTTGTAACCCAAAACGAGCCATCTTCAATTTTTTGTAGATGATCATCACCATTCAGTAATGATTCAAGATTGACCATTCTCCATCCTGCACCACCCCATTTTTGGCCATAATGCTGGAATTCAATTTTATTTGAAAATAAACATCTAAAATCTGTTTCATCTGATTTATCATAACATCCAAAATTTTTCCCTTTATACCAGCCCCAGTCTTCCATTTCGGTTAATAAAAGAAAATAGCAAAACAATTGTATTTTTAAATCAACTTCATCTTTTAATTTATTGGCTTCTGAATACTTATCGAAGATTAATTTTGCCTTACCCATAAGGTAATTATCCCTGGTTTCATTTTCGTCAATCTCCAACACCATTTTCAAAAACTCCTTGCTTATAAGTGCCAGATAATCACTACCTTGACATGTTATTATCTTATTATTCCCATAATCAGAAACGGTATAATAAGGCGTTGGCAATAAGAATCCCCATAACTTGTCTGAAATCTTTTCATCCTTATCCGGATTCAAAACAAAATATTTGTTTCTAATTGTACTGAATTTCGTTACATCAAAATCAAGTTTACGGACTTTATCAAAATTATTTTCATATTTGAACGTCTCTATCGAAGTTAAAGATTCAAATGATGCCTGAATTAAATGACCAATTCTTCCTGAATTCAATTTATGATCTTCGGCTGCCCAAAATTCCTGTTCTATCAGCAACCTGTTTTCGCTTTTTTTAAAAAGACAGAACTTGTATTTCTCCTCTTCGGTCAAAAGGGTTTTAGATACTTTCTGTAATTCCGGAACATCTGCAATATCGGTTGATTTTTTTATAAGATCTGTTATAAGTTTTATAGCATTTATACAAGCAACATTTGGAGATTTATTTACTGATTCAATTGCATTTAAATTGTAGAAATATCTTATAACTCTGTAAAGTTCAATATTATCTGGAAATTTATCCTGTTCAATTAAAAGCTTGATATATTGAATTACCGGGAGGAGCCTGAAACATTCTTTCTGTCCGATAGTACTTCCTGTGGCAGGACAAAGCCATTTACTGTCTAACACTTCTTTGTTCAGGTACTTTGAGTAAGTGATTTCCAAAACAGGAATTGAGAATTTCTTAAACAGGTACTCAACGGCTGTAAAATAACTACCTATATCTTTAATGAGTAGATATTTGGCATCTAATTTCATCCCTACCCGTTCCCATTTAATAACATCAATTATGGCTTTTTTATCAGTACCTTCTTCATCTTCATTTTCCGTATCAATAATACCTCCACTAACCATAGTAAGTATCTGAACCCATCTCAGGAATTCATTAAAACCATTATCAGCGTTCTCATTGTTTCCCTTTTTATTCCAAAAGAAATCCTGCCAGTCTTCCCAGTCCTGTCCCTTTTGTCTTACTTCGTTCTTAACTAACTTCTCAAATAATGTAGCCCTGAGTATTTCATTATCGGAAAGTGATTTCCCACGGGAATTCATAGTAATATAAAGTTCTTCTCCCTGTGATGTTTCTTCTGTTTTAAAGTGCCAGAACTTTACATGGTTCATCAAAAAGTCAAAATAACCGGTTGTGTTTTCTGCATAATTTTTATTCAATTTTGAGAAAGTTCCCAGAATGGCCCTTATACTTGTGTCATTCCGATATTCTGACAGGAACCATGTTTTATTAATAATATCTTTTAAGTCATCTTTTGTTTTAGTGTTCCCAATTAAATCTATAAGAAAATTATGGGTTATGGTCCTGACACGATAATCAAAACCAATTTTTTCTATGGAAAGGTTTATCCTGAATGTATTTTCAAACTCACTTAATTTATCTTTACCTTCCAAAACCGCGAAGTAAAACAGAGCGATGAACAGGGTTGTGAATCTTTGCTGTCCATCAATTAAATAGACATCCTCGCTTGTATCGTTAAATATGTAATAACTGGGTTTGTAAGAATAAAGGAAACCGATGTTCATGCTTCTGTTCGCTTCAAATCTTTCCAATCCCTTTTCAATTAAAGTTAAGGTTTCCTTAGTAAAATCCTTAATTAAAACAGGCGCTATAGAAGTTTTTAACTCCTGAAAACAATCCCCTGTCAATTTTTCAAGGCCGATATATTTTTCGGACACATCTGTAAAAAATGAATCCAGGATCTGATGTTCATTGTTCCCCCAGACATATTCCCGTTGAATCTCGGGTACAATAAAATTGTATCTTCCAGCAAGTTCTTTCATGCTTAATTCTTCCATTTGCTGATGTGTCACCATTTTTTCTTTGGTTTAAAAAATGCAATTATTCTGTTACGTATTGCTTTCGCGTTTTCCTCAATATCAATATTTGTCCAATGTTCCAGGTCATAACTTTCACTTTTATCATTAGTAAAATACCGGGCAAATACTTGAAAAGTATGAGGTTGAATAAAATGGCCTTCATTAAAGAATTTAATGACCCTTCCTCTCTTTTGGGTATAAGGAATTCTCCCTAAACTTCTGTTAAGCGAATAGTATAACAATACCAGGTTGCCAATTGAATTAATGCCAATATCAAGTATGGCAGCATCAATGAATGCACCCATTTTATTTTGATATTCCACTTCATCCTTACGCACTTCATAATCTGACAGGTCAAAAGATTGTTTATCCTTTAGAACATACTTATTTAAAAACTCAATATATTCTTTTTTTTCTGTTATTTCTTCCGGATTTTGGGGGAATATATGTTCAATATCGTTGTTGTTTTTGGTAAATGCGAGGTAAGGAAGTTTTACTCGTTCTTCGGGAAGGCTTGAAATAATATCTAAAACCAATAGAACCTTTACGAGTTTACTGTCTTTGTACCAATTTTCGATTGTACGAAATGCTTTGATAATAGAACTTCTACTGAAAATACTTATAAATATTTCGTTCTTTAAATCATTCTTAAATGAAGTTCTGTTTTGTGATTTATTCCATTTTTCAAAAATAGTATTGAATGTAATTTTAGTTTGTCCAAAAAGAAAACCCATGTAATGGTATATCTCTCTGTCAACATACCAGTCTTGCAAAGTATGATGCAGTTTTATAAGCTCTTTGTACAATTCTAATGCACTTTCTTGTTCTTCAATTAAATCTAATGTCAGACTGGCTTTCTTTTTTTTCTCAGAGAACAACAGGAATAAATTATTGATCGGATAGTTATCAGCATTGAAGATGATGTCTCCCTCGCTTTTGTTTTTGATAAAAGCTTTGAAGTATCCTTTAATTTCATCTTTTGACCACCAGGTATTTATTTCATCCATCTCCCAGCCGATTCTTACCCTTCTCTCATTTACTCTCACAATATTTTTGATATCACCAACCTTTTCACTTTCTTCATTGGCAACTCTTGTGATCAAGATTGCCCTGACCAGGTCAGCTCCATCTAATGGGATACGATTAGAATTCAGGTTTCCAAATACCTTTTCTTCATTGTTACTATCTACTTTGTTTACTATCAGTTTAACTTGATGCAGCAAACCATTCCTGAAGTCATTTTTGAAATTATCGTCTTTTCCCGACAACCATTCATCAATCGTTTTTACGGTGGAAAAAATATAATAAATATCTTGATGGTCATATTGTTTATGGCTTTGAGCAAATACTTTCCATTCTGAGTTAAAATCAATTTCTTCTTCTGCCACCGTTTCTTTGGTTATAAATGTTGTCAAAAAATCGTGGGTCGATTTCCTAACTGCATATTCGATCTTGTTACGTACCAGAATTTCTAGTCCTAACCGACTAAGCAATATTACCAAGGCCGTGAGTCTTTGTTGACCATCAACTACATTTAGGGAGGCGCCGTTCATGTTTGGTATTAAGGTGATATTCTGAAGGCAGTAAAATTTATCTCCATCAACCTTGTTTTTATCAATAAAGGTTTCAATATCTTTTAAAAGTTTTTTCACCTCATCACCTGACCATTTGTAACCCCGCTGATATTCAGGTATATGAAATTCACTCTTTTCAACTCCTTTCAAATAACCATTCTGGGCATCAAAAATTTGACAAACACTGTATAAATTACTCATATTAAAATTTCCATTTGTATGTTCATTAGTTCCAGCAATTAAATATCCCGGGCTTCGCGGAGTTTGGTATTTTGTTTCAAAATTGATAATTACAACAACTTCACGATTTTCTCAATCTCAACATACCCCCTGTTCCCTGGTTTGAAGTCATTCACATCTCCGTAAATCAGGTAATACTTTTTTATCCAGGAACCACCGTATCTTAAAAGATCATTGATGGCTACCTCAATGTTTACTCCCTGCTGTTGTTTATTCGAGCCTACTGGTAATTTATGGTTAGAAAGAACCTGAATAAAGACGCCATTTTTATCAACATCGTACCGGGTATCATCTACAAGCTGGCACATGATCGCTGTGGCGGCTGTAAATGCTTTTCCATAGGTTCGTACAGGGGAAATATCGCTCTCTTCGATTTCGCAAACAAGTTTAACCTTGTCGTTTTTGGATAACATCAGATCAACATTCGTGATCTCGGTGTCATTGTGCGCATTGACGGAAAGAAAAAAAGGCAGATGTTGTAAAATCTTGCCAGAGGTTCTATCCACGCAGGCTTCATCCAGTTGAACTATCAGGCCATGTTTTGGTGCGATACTTTCAAATGCTTTTGCTACTTCTTCATGTAATAAATGCGCCATAGTTCTAAACGTCTAAGGTGTTGATAATTAAAAATCCTTGTTCCATAAGGGCAATTTGCCGTGAACTTCAAAATAGCGTTGCATTAATAACCCCTCCACAAATCCGGGAAGGTCGTTATTTGTTTTATCCATTGTTACGAACCAGTAGATATCCAACCCATCAATCTTTTCCTCCACTAGTTTTTTATCGAAAAATTCCTGGCGCTTCATCCCTTCCTGCTTGTTGTTTATCCTTCCTCTCAGCAATTGTTCCTTGAAAGTACCAGATTGGTTAATTGTTCCGGATTTGCCAATGTAAACCAAATCTATCTTTCCCTTTGCAAGGCGTAAGATGTAATAAACACCCGGCAATTCAGGAACCAGGCTGCTCACGTCCAATAATTTATCTTCCTTTTGAAAAAAGAAGTGTCCGCTGTTTTTGTATTTCTTCGTTTCGTCAAACATGGCATTTCGATTGTTTATACCTCTATTTCCCCACTCATCAGCCTCGGCAATAAAATATCCCTGGCCTCTCTCAATTTGGCGTTTTGTTCTCCTAGGGTACTGATAAGTGTAAAAATGGGTTTTACTTGTTCTATAAATGATCTCAGTTCACTGTCTTTAGGAATTGTGATTTTTTGTTCTCCAATGAACTCCTCAAATCCATAATTTACAATGTTACTGGCACTGTGTTTTTCATATTGGGTAATTACCCCGTTTTCATAGTTTGCTAATAAATATAAATAGAAGAATTCTGATGCTACAGTTTCATTGGGCCGCAATAGTTTACAAAAACTGGCACACATTGCAGAATGCTTAAATTGAGTGAGAAATTTATCGGTAATCATTAGACTTCTTCCAACTGATTGACCTTTGCTACCACCAGAAACCTCAAATACTATATCGCCTTCCTGCATTTTTCGTGAAGCAAGATTTGATTCTTTGTGGTAGCGGAAAGGGATCCTGCCAATTTCTCCTTTTTTTGCATCAGGAATATCTGTTCCCCGAATAACATAAGCTGGTTCAGTGAACCCTTCTTTATATTCTTCTTCACCCCAGCCGCCACCGATGTAAAACGCAAGGCAGTCTTTAATGTATTCCTTCCGGTTAATTTTATCATTACTAATTTCCTGCATCAACTCTTTGTATTGCAGTTCTGCCTTCTCCTCCAACAATTTTATTCGCTTCAAATTGTTTTCAATCAAATCATCATAAGCCGATAGGGTGGAAGCCATTTTACATTGTGTGGGAAGAGGAATTTTTGGGACTTTAATTTGTTCAACAACTCCTTTATCGGCTCTTTGTCTTCCAGAAGCACCAACCATACTTTTGATTGCAGGTTGTCTGACCAAATCTGTTTTAGCTAAATAATAAATAAAGTCAGGATCTGAAATATTTTCTTTTGCTCTGAATACAAAAAACTCTGTAGAACCAAAACCGACTTCTTTTTCTAATCCTTTTACTTTTGAAATCTTACCATTTTCTAAGCAAGGAGTAATTCTTGCAAAAATGGTATCCCCGTTGGCAAACTTTGCTCCACCGCCTGTGTAAACTCTTTGATTAATTTCCTGAACATATTTTATTCCTCCATCCACAACATCCATTGGAATATTGTCGTATAATTCATTCTTTTCCAAAGAGACTTTGGGTGGAAATTCAACCAACTCAGAAAAAGGTATTTTTTCCCATTTCATACTACATCATCTAAATTGTCAATGGATTCACTATCCCACATTTGGCGGTAGCTTTTAATATAAAAAGCCGTCGCTTGCGGGTTAATGGTGAAATAATAACGACACAATTTTTTAAACAAGAGCAGCATATCAGCATCGAAGCAAAAATCAAGCATGCCATCGAGCGTGTGTTCAATACGATTCTGGTCGGTAGTTTTCGAAACGATAATATTTTCAGCAAACACAGAATATTCTGAAAGAGTTTGCCTGGCCAAATTTTGTTGGGCAATTATCAGATCTTTAATTTCCGCTTTCATCGTTTTTGATTATATGACCGGGAGCCAATGCTTCTTCAATTTCCTTGATGCTTGGCAAACTACCCTTAAAATTGTCGGGTAACGCCCGGGTGAGTTCGTATTCGGAAATACCGATGGGCTTGTTGATGTCTTTGAGTGAATATTCAGCAAAAAGTTTGTCTTTCCCCTGGCATAAAATAAGTCCAATAGTTGGTTGGTCAGTGGCGTGTTTGAGCATATCGTCAACGGCTGAACAATAAAAGTTCATTTTACCGGCATATTCGGGAATAAAATCACCTTTCTTCAATTCTATAACTATAAAACAGCGCATTTTCAGGTGGTAAAACAGCAGGTCGATATAAAAGTCTTTATCACTGATTTCCAACTTATATTGTCGTCCTACAAAGGCAAAACCAGCGCCCAGTTCCAGTAAAAATTTCTCGACATTCTTAACCAGGCCCAATTCGAGTTCCCTTTCGGTAAATGGTGTCGCCAGGGTCATAAAATCAAAAATATACGGGTCCTTGAACAATTGTATTGCTAAATCGGATTGGGGTAGTGGTAGAACACGGTCAAAATTACTGACCACATTTCCCTGACGGAGGTGCAATTGACTTTTAATCATATCGACCAGGGAATCACGACTCCATCCATTAGCGATTGATTGTTGCATATACCAAAATCGGGTCGAAAGGTCTTTTACCTTTTGAATCAGGATTACATGGTGAGCCCAACCCGTAAGGTTAATAAGTTGAATTTTGACCTGTTGATTTTCCAATTGTGAAACGGGCAGTTTCGCAATTTCGTCATTGGCTTTTGCACCTGGTTGCCTAAACGACTGGTCTTCTAATTTCGCCACTGGCAGTGGCGAAATTGAAAAACCGGAATACTCCTTATAAAAAGTGAGCATTCGTAATATGTTTCTTTCCGAAAAACCCTTAACCTCAGCTAGTTCGTTTTTCAAGTCCCTTGCCAGTCGTGGTATTACTCCTTTCCCCCAGCCTTCATCTTGTTGTCGCTGATGAATCATACAGCCAATATCCCAATAAGTGGCCAGCAATTCGACATTGGCAGAAAGATTTGCTCTTAATTGTCCTTGCCTGATTCGGCCTTTAATATCAACCAGTAAATTTTTATATAAAATCAACTCTTCATTCATTACAACAAGTTTTTGAAATTTTCAGAAATCGCATTTGCTAAAGCAATAGCCTCTTCATTCAATCCTTCCAGTTCTATGTGTATTTCGCGAAGCCGTTCTTCATAGTCAACGCCATTGTCAACAGCCGCATCCACACCAACATACCTGCCAGGACTAAGACTCCAATCTTTACCTTCAATTTCCTTTTGGGTTACAACTTTACAAAGACCCTCGACATCGGCATAAACACCATTCGGAAATCTGCTTTGCAGCCAATGGGCTTGTTTCCAGAAATATTCTGTTTCGTGCAGTAAGCCCGGTTCTTCCTCACCAGGGTTGCCACTGAGTAGCTGTTGGAGCGCTTTCAGTTGGTCGAGTAGTTCTTTCAAATCCAACTCTTTCCACTCTTTGTTTTTGTTGAGTTGATAATCCTTTACAGAGGCAGAAATGGTATCGAGTAATTGCTTGATGAGTTTGTCCTGAGGCTTGCGAAGGGATTTGCAGGCGGAAGTGAAAAGTGAACAATTTTCAGTGAAGAGAGAAGAGGTAACAGTGAATAGTTGGGGCGTGAGGGAGAGCAGGTGATCTTGAAGTTGGAAAACAGCATCCATCTCTTCCAGTGCATTCAGGTCATGAGATAATTTTTCATTGATCACTTTTAGTTTTTCACTCTTCACTATTAACTTGATCTGTTCTTGGAGTGCTGCGGTAACGTTGGCGGTTTCCTTTGCCAAGGAGGCTGTTGTTTCGAGGTAATTTTTAACGGTTTCTTCAAACTTTTTCGTGTTGCCCCGGTAAAGGTTGACGATGCAGATCAGGTTCTGCAACTGTTCCGGACTGAAATCATTGACCTTG
Source organism: Bacteroidota bacterium (assembly GCA_026391355.1). Taxonomy (GTDB): domain Bacteria; phylum Bacteroidota; class Bacteroidia; order Bacteroidales; family FEN-979; genus CAIYUC01. The sequence continues at coordinate 92,961 of JAPLDH010000038.1, forward strand.
GAAGTCACTTTCCGATAAATTTTCCGGGCATCAAGCATCAGAACCTTATCTTTCCTCTCACCATCTTGTTCTTTTACTCTGTCGAAAAACCACAAGGTACAGGGCAGGGAACGGGTGTAGAAAAAGTTGTTACCAATCGCCATCATCACGTCAACGGCACCGGTTTTCACCAGCTTCTCACGGATATCCTTTTCACTGTGTCCTGCATCGCTGGCCGAAGAAGCCATTACAAAACCTGACCGGCCTTTGGGTTTCAGGTAATTGTAGAAATATTGAATCCAAAGGTAGTTGGCGTTGTCATTTTTTGGGAGGTTCACCTTGTTATCGCCAAACATGAGGCGGGGATCCTTCTTCACGGTATCTTTCCCTTTATCCACCCCATCCACGTTGAAAGGTGGATTAGCCATCACGAAATCACAGCCATGAAGCAGGTTGTGCTTGTCTTCGTAAAAGGTATTCCCCTCCAGGATATTCCCTTCCAAACCATGCACAGTCAGGTTCATTTTGGATAATTTGGTATTCAACTCTGCTTTTTCCTGGCCATAGAATGTGACTTTCTCAGCAGGTTGTGAACCTTCGCTTTCGATGAAATATCCTGTTTGTACAAACATACCCGCAGAACCACATGCCGGATCGAATACAATTCCATGATCCGGTTCAATAATATTTACAATGGTTTGAACCAGGCTCATGGGCGTAAAGAATTCGCCGCCTTCCTGGGCGCCTGTCATTGCAAATTTATTCAGGAAATATTCGTAAATCTTTCCAAACAGGTCACCTTCGGCTTTCTGCAATACTTCTTTGTTGAAAATGCGAAGGAGTTCTTTCAGTAAGTCTTTACTGAAGATGGAATAATTCTTTGGCAGCACACCTTTCAGATTGTCATATTCCTCCTCGATTAGCTTCATGGCATTGTCGATGGCATCTCCAATGTCAGCGCTTTCAGGCAGAGTAACCAGGTAATCAAATTGCGATTTATCGGGAAGGAACATAGAATTCTTTTCTTCAAAGTCCTTTTTTGTCAACGATCGCTTCCCCCGTTGCGGATGAACCGGCAGATCCTTTTCAACTTCAACTTTTACTTTTTGAAACCGGTTATAAGCGTGTCTAAGAAATATCAAACCCAAAACGGGCATTGAATATTCCGAAGCAGTCAGTTTGCTGTTTGCCCTAAGTTGATCGGCGGCCCGCCAGAGCTCGGCTTCTAATAGTCTGAGTTGTTTTCCTTGCATTGATTGATGAAAGTGGATTTGATGAGTAAAATCAGGCACCGTTCTTGCGGAATTACCAAAACAATCGTTGTTTTCAATAAGGGGATTATCAGCCTGTGTAAATATCCGTTCATGCTGTATCACCCCACTATTTCGGACATGATAAAATTAACAATTTATTCCGTGCGCCCATTTTAATGAGCACAAATGAGGTTTAAACTCTTGATGACAGCCCATTCATCCTTGAAATCACCATTTACTTCAAGATCGGCCAAACTTTCCAGTGTGATAAAATGTACGGGTTGCCCTTGTATCCTTGTCACTTTGGCTAATTTCTTCTTTCCGGCAGCGGGTAGGATATACAAGATCTCGAGGAGTAGGTCCTGGTTCGTCCGTTCTGGTTCGAGTAGGGAGGTAAGGTATGCGTACTTTTCACGGTATTGTTTGTTTGTTGCATGATAAATTTGCCTGATCCCTGTTTTGATTTTATCGAAACCATCAGACTGGACCTTCAGATAACTTTCAAACTGATTAATACTGCATGAGTTGACATCGGTTTTCAATTCGATCAGAAATCCTTTGTGCTGATCGTTGCAGATCGCAAAGTAATCGAGGTTGGTCGATTGGTGGTTTTCGTCTTTTTTGATAGGAAGTTCAGGGATAATAATATCGACGTGATAATCTTTCCCGAAATGCCATTGAATAATATCCGGCAGAAAGAGATTGAAAAAAATGTCAACTCTTCGTTCAGATTGATATTTTGGGAACTTCTGATTATATTCGAGCAAGTTGACTAGCTTTTGTAGAAATTCATTGTTCATATCAGTAATATTTGTAATGGTTAGAATTTTTCAAGGATCTTCACCATACTCAAAGTATCCAATTCGCAATATTTAAGTAGGTCCATTCTTTTCTTAGCGATGGATTCCTGATCAGTATCATAATAAAGACTTTCGTAAGTCAGACTTGCGGAACCGCCTTCCTGAATTTCCAGACTAGAGTATGATAGATCGGGCACCAGTGCCGGAAGAACGGATTTTAGAGAGTATGAGCCATTCATGTCGGGTGTGTACAAATGCCTCCTGCGAAAAGGAACCATAAGGTCAACCACTCTTTTAAGCACCTGGTCAATTTGATCGCTGTATTCAGGGAAGTCGCGTGCGATCTCTTTCAATCGGCACATCTCGAAAGTCTTGTTCCAGACAATAATACTTCCATGATCCCCGAGATGCTCCAGGAGAGACTTAATAAATTCCGGACGTGGATCGGAGGGGGGAACTCCCAGGAAGGCATGGTGGAGTAATGAACTGCTGAGATGGTGATCCTTTACAATATGCAGTGAATATTGAAAAGGAATCTGCTGGTAAGGCCGACTTTCATTATGGATCGGTACTGCCGGGAAGATCGTTTCGAAATCCATAAAGTAGAGTGGGTACTCCAGTTCGTCTTTGAATTCATCCAGGGCTTCCTGGTTGCGGTTGGCGGGCTGTGCTTCCGGTGCCCCTGATTCTACAGGTAGTTCCTGTCTGCAGAACTCCATGAAATCACAATCGTAAGGATGTGTGCATTGAAAGCCCATTTCAATGTCAGGGACAATACCTGCATCCATCATTTCCTGTAATGATTTTAACTGACCCGGGATATCCTCTTGCAAAGGAAGAATCGTCTTGGTCATGAACACCTTTGTGAAGAGTTGCTGCACATCAATCTCTCCGTGACGGATATACTGGTTATTTATATGTACCAGAAATATATCTGCAAGGGGCAGTCCTGACCGGGTGATCACATAATACTGGAAAGCGGCATCCATCACATGGTAATCTTTTACCCCTGTTGAAGCTTTCACCTCGTATGCTCGCCATTTGTTATTTTCCTTCACGAGAATATCCATATAACAAAGGGTTTCCCCGTCACTAAAGGCTGCCTCGTAAATAACTCTCTGTCCGTTATTGATCAATTCCTGTGTAAAGGAGATTGCCTCGTTGACTTTCTCATGCGCGCCTCTGCTGGCGTCGATGCCACCTGGAAAGAGTTGTTGTGCCAGGAATCCCACGTTGTGGCCGGTATCAAAGATACTTTGTTGTCCTTCACTGATCTCATCCTGTTCTTCTGGTTGAAAAAAATGAAGATAAAGTGATTTCGGGCATTTGGTGCCACGGATAAACGATGATTTGCTGATGATTCGGGTATTCATAGTGTAAAGTTAAAGTTTATAACCAATTTTCTTTGTTTCTTGTCTTGCATTCTCTTCCCGGCACCAGGATTCTACTTGCTGGTGTGTCGGGATTCTCCCCTGAAGGATACGACTCATGAGGTATTTCCTGGCAACATTGTCAATCTGTCCGCCGGAAAGATCATGGGTTTCGGCTAACCTTAGGGCTGTAACATCTGTTAAGGAAGGTATCTTGTCTTTCCAGATATGCGACCTTGCCTCAGCACTTGGTTTCTCGAATTGAATCTTATAAAGGAACCTGCGGTCAAAGGCTTTGTCGAAATTCTGTGTCATGTTCGTTGTAGCGATCAGGATGCCCTTCAGGTCTTCCATTTCCTGGAGGATGATATTTTGAATGGCATTTTCAGTCTGATCCACATTTGAATCACCAATCTGTTTGCGGGTACTGAAAATCCCATCGGCTTCATTGAAAAACAGGATGGGAATGATCTCTGATTCCTCAGATAGTTTCCGGTAACGGTCGAATACTTCTTTAATCTTTTTTTCGCTTTCACCGAACCATTTGCTCTTTGTTTCACTGATCGTCACCTGGAAGATATCCCTTCCGGCTTGCCGTGCCAATTGTAAAACCGATTCTGTTTTGCCAGTTCCCGGCGGTCCATAAAAAAGGACTGCAACCCCTGTCTTCATGCCTGATTTGTCAAGTCTTTTCGTAAGACCCCTATATGGGCCAGGCATCAGTAGCTGTGCCAGGAAGTCAATTTTTTTTTGTTCCGCAGGTGTGAAAAACATGGTTTTTTCCTTTATCTCTTTGGCCAGGATAAAATCAGGAGATTTTGCCTCCTTCTTGCCGATAATCATTTTCTTGTTGTCCTTGGTGAGCATTTCAACGGCTTTACTTGTCAGGCGAATCTCTTTTTCACTCCGGAAAAACCCTTCTCGTATTTCAATTAATCCTTTTGAAATAAGCTGGCTATTGCCAGCACTGATCTTGAACCGGATCTCCAGTTGTTCCCTTTCATCGGGAGTAATCAACCTGATCTTAGGAATAAGATCACAATTGAGATTTCCGGCGAAATATTCATCACAGAGATTGATGAAGAGAATTCGTTCCTTTTTATCACTGACCAAACGCTTCAGTTCTTTAAGGAATTCCATCTTTGAATATTTTGACTCGATCCTGACAATTTCCTGCCACATCTCGTTAAAGGTGATCACATCTTCAGTACGTTGTTCAATCAATCCGGAAATTGCTTTGATGAGTTCATAGCTATCCTTGATTCCGCTTTTAGGTTGCGATAACGGTTCACCTTTTCGCAGCGCATTGAATACGTCAGGGTTGACAGAAAAGGAGATGGCAGAAATGGAATTAATATTATCAATCTTTTTATCTTCCGCTTCCTTCCGGAGGATCTTGGTTTTTCGCAAATTCTCAATTTCATTCATATAATTAGCAACCTCAATTGGATTACATCCAAGCCAGGTAGCGATTTGCTCAAGGCCGACAGACTTGTTGCTGAAATTCAGGTTACAGATGACGGAAAACAAAACAGATTGCATTCTGGTGCATCCCAGGAAGCCTGAAAGTTCATCTGCACTCTCTTTCACACTTTTCATAAATTGGTTGGATAATGTTGAATCCACCGCTTTGTTTGCGATAAACTCCACTACACTTATTAAATTCTTCTTCCTTTTTCTTACACTTACTGTTGTTTTCATGCTTGATTAGTTATTATTGTTGCGCAAAATTCGGAAGCGATACTGAACTGTATCTGCAAAAAATAAAAAAGCTTGCGTTTTATTGATAATTTTGAACAAATCTTCAAAAATGCCAGCAAACAAGTATGCCCTGATCCGTTACAGGGTAATCAACCGTTGCCTCAAAGATTTTCAATTTGCCACAATGGAAAAGCTGATTCAGGTCTGCGAAGATGCATTGAGCATGAGCCCGATCAGTGAACGGACAATCTATCAGGATCTCAAGGATATGAGGGAAGATGATCAGCTTGGCTATTTCGCTCCTATAAAGCTGAACAGGGACAAGGGATACTATTACGATGATCCTGATTATTCCATCGACAATATCCCGCTTGGGGAGGAAGAAGTCAAAGCGCTGTCATTTGCTGCCACCATGCTGGACCAATTCAGAAACATCGGTATCTTTTCCACATTCACCGGTGCCGTCCAGAAGGTTGTCGAAGCAGTAAACATCAAGCGATTGTCAAAAGAAGACGATCTTCTTCCTTTCATTGAATTTGAGCATTCGCCGGTTTCCCTGGGGCAGCAATTCATCGAACCTATAATCCTGGCTATAAAAAACAAGAAGGTCATCAGGTTTAAATATCAACGTTTTGTAACCGAAAAAGTTCTTTCACATAAGATCCATCCCTATTTGTTGAAACAGTATCACAGCCGCTGGTACCTGATTGGCCTTCACGACTACCATAAGGAAATTGTCACCTATTGTCTGGACCGCTTCTCAAGTGAACCTAAAGTCGTAGACATCCCATACGAAGATATTGGCTTTAACACCAGGGAACATTTTAAATCAGTGATAGGAATCATCACGTCTGGAGAGAAGCTGCAAAAAGTAGTATTAAAACTTGCCAAACGCCAGGCTTGGTATGTAATTACGCAGCCGATTCATTCAAGCCAGAAAGTGATAGAGAAAAAGGATCATTTCATCGTGGAACTAAAAATTATCCCGACCTATGAGCTGACAATGTTGATTATGGGATGGGGCCCCAATGTGGAAGTAATTCAACCACTATCATTGAAAAAGGAAATATTGAGGCTGCATCAAGAGTGCGTTGAAAAAGTCAAAGCAGATTAAATCAGGACATTTTACGACCAAAAAAAAGCGTTCAGGCCTAAGCCTGAACGCCGAAATCTCAGATTAACCGAAGGTCAGAACTTGATTTTGCCTTCTACATCAGCGATGCTTGCATCGAATGATGACTTGAGAAAATCAATGACTTTCTTGATGCCAGGGGTGAAACTGGTGGTGAAGACATTACCGTCTGAGTCATTCAGCCGCATAGAGCAGTTGAAATCATTGGATGCTGTCTGGAACCTTTCCAGTTCGCTTCGGGTCTGGACCAGCTTCGCCCTTTTTTCGATGACCAACTGGAGGTTTTCGACCTTGAGGATCTTCTCCATCAGGGTCATTTCCTTGACCGGTTCAGGAGCAGGAACAACAGGTTTTTCAGGTTCGACCTTCAAGAGCGGTTTCTGCTCTTCGGTTTTTTTCTCTTCAGGGTTGAGGACCGTTTTTGCAGCTGCAAGAACTGCGTTTTCTTCCTTGGATGTTCCGCCGTTGGTCGGCTTCAGTACTGGTGCTGTAATCTTTGTCATTGTGTTTCGCTGCTGCCTTGCAGACTTTTTTAGGCATCTGGCTCGCCGGGGTTTAAGAAAAAATTTATGCCACCGGGAACAAACGGAGTGAAAATTTTAAGCAAGAGTTCAGGTCATGATTTTATGCAATAAAATCTGAATGAACCCGAAGGGTGACGGTGCCTTCAGGCGGTCACTCTTAGCGAAAAAGATTTTCATGAGTTTAACTTTGCTGCAAATTTTGAGTAATAGTGGGTTGGCTTTTGCTTGCTTTTTTTAAAAGCTGCCCGGAAGGGGTTTCTTTTTTGGCAGGGTTTCTTCTTTGTCCTGGTCTCAAAGAAAAAAGCCTGATTCGCGAACAAAAAAAAGAGACTGCCGGAAGGCAGCCTCTCTCAGGGATTCTGTATTTGATTAGAAGGGGATATCTCCTGATGGGACATCATTCGAAGCTTTCTTTGAAGTGCCACGTTTCTTTTTGGGGGTTTCAACTGGCTTTACCGGTTCTTTTACTTCAGATTCTTCCAGGCGGTTTACATAAGCGGTGTATTCATGTCCAAATTTGTCAGGGCTTTTCAGTTTTGCGATCTCAATTGTGATATAGTCTTCATCCTTGTATTTGTGTGAGAACTTTACGAGATCTTCAATTTTGAAGTTGATCTTAATGATTTCAAGGCCTTCGACTTTCTTTCCTTTTCCGATGTAGTTTTTTACAAAATTTTTCATGGCTGTGATTTTTAAGTGAAATTTATATGCAAGTGTAATTAAGACCATGGAGGGGCACTCAAGTAGGAACTGGAATACCGAACACCTGCAGGATATGCCGGGAAAATTCTTGAATGAGTAGCACTTTACCCTGGAATGGAATAATAGCTTAGCATAGAAATTAAACAAAGACCACAGACATCAGATTTATGTGAGCTGCATCCCAGTAAAGGAAAACAGAAGGGCTGAATAATCAAAGGAAAAATGCTCGGAGAGTTGCATAAAGACATGATAGACATCCCGAAAGCGCAAAATCCCAGGCAACATTAATGACTACACCTATTAACGAGCATGAAAAAAGCCGCTGTGGTTTCTCACAGCGGCTTAAGAATCGGAATTACCGGTACTGGCTGTTGTACCTCTCTTCATCTTCAAAGGAAGCCAAAGAATTTCGGTAGTCAGCCTCATCACATTTCAGATGCCCGGCATGTTTGCCATTTGGCCAGTAGATGATTTGTTCGCCTTTTTTGATGAGTTTGCCGCAGGTGTGACATTTACTTGCGAAGCGGGCTGTGATCTGGCGGGGATCCCCGGAATAACTGTTAAAATTGTTCATAGGTTTTGGTTTTAGTGTAAATGAAAAAACCACCCCGGTTGCCCGGGATGGCTCTATTGAATGAATGGTTCAGTTAAAAAGGTGAATCTTCCAGGACAGGCTCCAGTACCGGAACTTCGCTGGTCGCTTCAGCCTTGGTTTTTTCTTCTGAAGCAGCGTAGGAAGAGTCAATGCCCAGGATATAATCGGCAGACTTTTCAGCCCTGGCGGCAGCCCACATGATCCATTTCTGGTTGTCACGGAGAGCCGATGCCCATCCCTTGATGTAGGCAGCCGAGTTGCGGATATCCATGTCAAGGTGTGCAATACCGGCAAGGAATGAAGAACCGAGTTCAGCTATCAGTTCCTCTTTGCTATATGGAATATCACCATAGCTGTTCGACATTCCGTCAAAGCGATTGAGCCGTTTGGGATGTCCGACCGAGTGGCAAAGTTCGTGGAACAGAACCCGGTAAAAAGCAGAAGATGTAGTGAAGTATTTCTTATCCGGGACAGAGATCAGGTCGGCAACCGGAGCATAAAATGCACGGTCGTCTTTGTCGGAGAAGATGATTTCCGGACGGCCTGCGTATCCTTCGATGATTGATTCAGCCTCCAGGTGTTCATCGTTGACCTTTTCGTCAACAAGACTTTGAAGCTGGGCGATCTTTTGTTTACCCTGCTCGTCAAAGTCGGCCTGTTCGGAGTTAAAGACATGGTAAAACCTCAGAAGGAATGTCTTCTTTGTGACGCCGGTGGCTTCATCCTGTTCAATGCCGGTCTTCCAGAACACAACGATGGTGGATTTTTCGCCCTTGCGAACCTGTCCACCGTTGGAGCGGATCTGCTGGAATGTGCCATAAACCCGGCTCTTGTAGGGATCGGAGGAAAGCACCAGGCGATTGATGCCCCGGTAGTAATGGCCATTCATGCTGACTGGCGAAGGAACCTGCCAAAGCTTCATCCAGCTTCCGGCTGTTTCGAGGTTGGCAATGATCTTCTCGGTGATGGTTGCGTAGATCTGTGAGTTATTCATGATATCTGCCCGTGCCCTCGGGTCTTATTTAGGTTTCTGGCCCACCTGGTTAAAATTGAAATTTTAGCCCAAGTGAATACCGAGAAAAATAAATAATGTCAAGGGTGCAGGTCAGATTGATTATCAATCTGAATACACTCGAAGAGCGACAATTCCAAAAGGAGGTCGCCCTTTACAGTTTTATAGCTGAAAGCGGATTTTTCGCAGGTAACTTTGCGGAAATTTCGAGTTTAATAAAGTGCGCTGGCCAACGTCTTCTTTTTTGTGAACTGTGATCATTGTGGTTGATTGCCAGTATTTGGGATTGGTGATAGGTATGTAAATGATGGTTTAACCAAATATCCAAATTAAGATAGTGAACATTAAAAACTATGTATCTCCAATTGACTATCTTGGATCTGATTTGAATGGTCAAAAGTTAATTTTTTGGTAGTATTCCCATTTATTTTCTTCGGACCAAAAAATGACTCCAACCGGATTAATGTAATATATCTTGCCCCAGTACCTTGATAAAGGTTGTTAAAAACCCCCCAATTATCTAATATTTTAGTTTTAATTTCAATAGCTTCCTCCATTGTTTTTGTTTTTATAGCTAATACACAATCAGAAAGAGTGTATGTAATATCTTCTGATATTACACATATTTTGCTCGGATTTGGTGTGCCAACTCTTGGAAGAAGGATGGCTGGCCCAATAACTTCTGACAACTTATTCTTAACTCTATAATTGAGGTTTTCAATTTGGTTGTTTCTGAGATTTGTAGAGTGAATGAAATATTTCCCATATCTATTATGCTTAATTGTGTTCATACTCACTTTGCCTCTGAATAGCGAAATATTCTTTGTTAGGATTGATATGTTATTAAATTCAATTGAAATCCCAAGTTTTGTTCGATCATTGATTGAAACAAAGATTATACTGGGTGAACAATTTTTAAAATAGTTACCATTTGGAACCTCTAATATTTTTAGAAAATAATTTTCAACAAGGATATTCCACAATTTTTGATCTTTTTGTGAGTATGCAATGCTAATAGGTAATATTGCATATAATGATCCATTTAATGAAAGGTGTTTAATTGATTCAGCAAGAAATTTCATGGCAGTACTGACCCTATAAGCATTACCATCAAATTCTACATCGTGAATTGTTCCCCCTATGCATGAAAATGGTGGATTTAATAAAATTAAATCAAACCCATCATTTCTTGATTTTAGAATTTTGCAGCTTCTTTGTGATCGGACATTTAAAAAATCGCAAACCCCAAGTTTCCATTCTGGATGATTAACTTTTACTGATTTTATTGATTTTTTAGAAATATCTGTACCAAAGCAGTTAATATCTGGCCATTTTTTTAATGCAGCCCTGATAAGTTCCCCATCACCAATGCAAAAATCGATGACACTTTTAATGCGAGTTTTCTTAACATGTTTAATAAGTCTGACCGCTAAATCTGAAGGCGTATAATATGAATCTATCAAAGCTATTTCTCCTTTAAAAGTTTGTATACAGAACATTCTATTATTTTACCCACACCATCAGTTCTTTTTTTTACTCTTTTGGGATTATCGTAGATTAACTCAACTTTTAATGGATGTTTAATTGCGAATAATATTGCTCCTATTGCATGGGGTTTGGTTCCAATTGGTGCAATCTTTAATCTACCAGATGGACTTGATTTAAGCATTTTCGCTAAAAGAGTATAAATATCAACAATAGAATTTGCAGCCGCATACTTTATATTGCACCAAATATCCTTATCATCTAAAGGTCGGCGATTCCCCCAATAAGCGACAAATGGGTATTCTGCCCTAAACCCGGGGACACCAATAACAGGGTAGATTGTCCCTTTCGTAGGTTGAATATTTTCCAAAATATATTTAAACCTACCACCTTCAAATCCCAAAAGTGCAATAAAGAATGTATCTTTACTTCCATATGGGATTATTGATGAAAAACCAGGTAGTGGCTCAATACCCTCAATTCTTTCCGAAAGATCGTTGAAAATACCCTCTGTGCTAAATTGGATTACCTTGTAGGTGGCCGGTTCTGCATATATAATTTTAATATCTTTAAATTTTAATTGTTTAAAGCACTTGTAAGCATTTTTGAGTAATGCTGCACAAATTCTATTGTTTAAGCCACTTGAGTCAATATAAATTAATGAGGATTTATAAGGAGATAAAAATCCTTTCATACTATCGCTACTTCTTAGATTATACTCCGTGTTTGAAGATATATCTAAAATAATATCATGTGCGATTTCCTTAATTTCGACAAATCGAACAAAATGTGAATACTTTGAAATCAAATCTTCAGCAATATAGCTGCGCCCTTCAGTTGAATGTCCATAAAAATAAGTACAATTATTTTCTGGGAGAAACTCATTTAAACTTGAATAGACGGTTGAGTATAGATAATTATCTTTAATCATTAAAGTAATTTTCAAACATTGATAATTGTTTTGGCAATGGGCTTCCAGCTTCTGATGAAAAAGGGACCTTATATCTTTCAAGAATAGATTTTATTCTTTCTTTTGGTTTATTAATTATACCTAAAAAATCTTCTTGATTTATCGTTAATTTTCGTTTCCTTCTATGGCTAAAAACAAAAAACGCCGCATAGATGGGATGTACAGTGTATATATATTCTCTCGTATGCGATGCATCAGTAAGTTTATTGCCGGGTATTCTTATGAATGCCAAGTGCATTATAGCGGCAGTTAAAATATCTTGGCATTCTTTTGAAAGACTCTCTGAGTTTTCAAAAGAGAACTGGTTTCTTTCTGGGGCGAACTTCCCCTCCACACTCGAAAGAACGTTAAAGATCCTACCAAAACCAAGTAATAATTTTATTAATTGCGAACCATTTTTTGAAAGGCCCTCTAATTCCATTAGATTTTTTTCCCCTGTTTCTTGAGCTGCTATTGTTTGATTTTTCACACTTACCGGCTTATGCAAAGGTTCTTCGTCATTTATATGGATTTCATACGCACGATAAATAAGTTCCATTAAATAACGAATATTCCCCTGAGATAACTTAATATAAGTATTCCAACCAGCATAATATTTTTGGATACCAACTTTCCCTCTTCCTTTATGAATTTTAAAAAGCATCTCATATTTATAATTTTCATAACGCTGATCCCATTCTTTGGTGTTTTCAGTATAATGAATAATAGCAGTAGTCAACGACATATCGTGCCACTTGGCCCAATATGCCAAAAGAAAGAGGTATAACTCAGGTAAATGTTTAACTTTCTCGTATACATCTTTTGGCACATCTTCATAGCTGAATAAATAGTTTGTTTTATCAACACCAAGAAGGATTGCTTCTTTTTCTATGGTTATACTCTCAAGGGCATTTTCGATATCATATTTCCTACTTTCATCTTCATTTGAAAATAACTGCGAAATTCTTTGTTGACAAACATTTTTTGCAAACTCGGAAAAATACGAATCTTGAAATTCTTTTTCAATCCTAATCAAAACGTAATCAGCAGGGTCATGAAGTAATTCATTAGTATTGAGAGTGTGCTTTATGCGCCATCCGAGCTCTCTTACACCTATTTTAAAGGTATAATATTCTGTTGTATGTTTTATTAATGTATTGATAATTTGTTGCTGATAGTCATCATAATTTTCATATTCATCAATCAAAATAAAAAATATTTTTTCTTTATACTGTGATAGTTGCAATACCTGTTCGGTGATTATTGTGATTGGGACTCCTGACATTGAAAGTAAAGAAAGAATATCTCCTTTTGAGCTGTTTATCTTTGATTGAAACTCTACTATTTTATAATTGATTAGCTTCAATAATTTATCTTGATTATCAGCTTTCTCTATTATATTTAATGATCTAGCAATAAGGTCACACGCAAAACGTCCTAGTTGTTCACCTTCAGGATTTTTTTCGTCATGCCACTTTAAAAAAACTAGGATTTCTCGACAAATGAAAAGGTTAAAATAGTGTGCAAAGATTTTCATCCATACTTCATCTGAGATTCCACCCCCTGCGAATGATCTGACTTGGTTTGTATCGACCCTATGATATAATCCAATAAAGTTACTCTTGTCAAATCCGACTATATCGTTTTTTGTTAAAGCAAACTGCCCTTGATAAGATAACCCCCTTAATACTGTTGTCTTGCCTGTACCCCGACCTCCTTCTAACACGCACGGTCTATTATCTTTCAATTCAGGGAAATATGATGGTTCCGCAAACAAATCAAATATTTTCCCACTCAGCCATTCAGCTTTATAACTGCCGAATAAACCATTCAATTTTTCTAACTCATTATTCTTGCTCATCTTGTATACGTTTTTTTGAATAACGGGATCCATTTATCATGACACCAATAAAAAAATGAAGGCACTGCGTCTGGGGCACCGTGTTCAAATTTAAGTGCTAAACCTTGCATCCCGAATCCTTTTTCATCTTGAGTGTGATGTCCACCGGTTGAGGGAATGCCAAGATCATGACTTTTTTTGAGTATTAACTTTACTCCATCCTTATATAACTTATCGTCACCATTCCAGCAATAGCATTCGGAATTGAATAAATTATACTCAGGACCTAGAATGTGGCATGGAGTGCAAATAAGCGAAGTGCATGTTTTGGTTAGGATTTCATAACCAGAAAGGTTTACAATAAGAGGGGCATAAATAAAAATATGTCCCTGGCTTTCACATATTTCCTTTAATGTTTTATGATTATAATCATTTTTTATTAAATTCCATGCATTATAACACTGAGAACCAGATCCAACAAAATCATCTACTAAAATGATTGGAGTCGGATTACTCAAACCTTCCAAAATTTTAGGGATTTCAACGAAATCAACGATTCTTGCTTCCGGAATTTCAAGAACATCTCTCATTTTTCGTGAAAAAATATGTCCACTATCAGTTGTGTGAGGGTTTTCTCCGGGGATATAACTATAGTAGCACCGATCAAAAAAATCGTCATGCTTCCAATCAGGAAGTGTTTTTGATAAGTAATGACCAGCTCTTTCAATCGAAGTTAGCAACATCTGGTCAACCATTTTTTGTGGGTAATATTTAAAAAAGTCTAAAATATGACAAGCAATTTCCTTTTCCTTTTTAGTTTTAAAATTACTGAGCCATCCTGAATAATTTAAATCATCGGTTAGGGGCCAAACTTGAACAGATTGAAAGAATTTTGCTCTATCAAGTGTCACATTTTTATTACCTTCTGTCAAAGTCATATGATTGTTATCAATTATTATTGGAAGTAAAATTAAGCCAAAATTCCAATATCACCACCATTGTGGTTTATATCTTAGGCTAACTACTCTTTGCTAGGATTAAGAGATACCTGCATTGTTAAAGATGTTACACGGAAAATTAAAGATTGTCTGAAGTATAGTATGACTAAAAAGAGGTGATATAGATAAGTGGATAACTGAAGGTGTAGGTTAGCAATACAGGAGATCGAGGATTCAGTGAGAAATTTTACTATCAGGAGGATTCGAAAATATTAAAAGCCCCGGTACCGATAGCTTTCGGTGCCCAGGGCTTGGGTTCTATAAAGCACTTTCACCAGCGAAGGAATAATACGGGTCATCACGCATAGCCGCCGATGTTTCAGGAAATATATTGCGCCTGGTTTGGTCTGAAAGGTAAAGCCATTCCTTTAATACAGGAGGATTCACGCCTTGTTATCATCTAACACCTGTTGCATGATTTGCCTGATCCATTCCGGAGCAAGTCGTATATCATGCAGGAGATGAGTAGGTTTTTCTTTTTTTAGCAATGACTGAATTTTTTCTATTTCATTGGTTGTCGCTTTGTCCTTGCCAATAGTTTTTAAAGCCTGTATAACAAAACTGCTAATGGCACCAATAGCAATCACATTTTTAGGAGTGGTTTTTTTGAAGGTGATAGTTCTCTTACCAACTTTAATTTTTCGGGCTGCTCCATCGGTAAGATACACCAGATTCATAGGTACCTGTGTAGACAGACCCAGCCTGTTCATGGCATATACTCCTGTGGGTATAATCCGGGCTTTGTCTCTCCTTGCGATGGCTTTGGCAATAGTTTCAATGCTGGGGGTGACCGGGCCGATAACAGGGTCTATCTCCGGCCTTACATAAATGCCTGTTGCAACTCTTACTAATTCGCCATATTTCACAAGACGTTGCAATGCTTTACGGACAGCTTCTGAATTGCCTTTTGAAATGAAATCATCACCAAAAAATAGCGTACCCCTTCTGGCTTTTTTAATTTTTGTAAGTATCTGAATTACAATATTAATATTCATTTTATGTGAATTTAATGTCCCAAATTTAGTAAATATTTGGGACACTGATATTAAATTTGCTGTAATCCTTTATCTTTTTTGTGATTTTATTGTTGGCTTCCAACAAACGCCAGTAAACGAAAATACTGGCAAATGTTTGAAATCATAGGTTTCATTCATACTCGTTAACTACCTTTAAAGTCAGTGTCGGATTGGATGGTTGGACAAGTCATGCCTAGATAGGTCACAAGTGGGATCCAGCCGCTTAATGAGAAAAATTAAAACATAATTCCGGAATCAGGTACAATTGCACCTACCTCATCTTTAAACATCACGAATAGTGATAATTACAAAGTGTCCGCATAAATATAAAAGCCGTGGTACCGATAACCTTCGGTGCACGGGGCCTGGATTCTACAAAACACCTTCATCGGCAAAAGAATAAAACCGGTCATCTCCGACAACGATATAGTCCAGGCCAGCCACATCGAGCGGTTAGCTATCATGACTTTTCGCAATTATATCCTCAGAAATATAAAAATTTGAGAAATGACGTTCCATAAAATAAATGAGATCAGCAATAAAAATTGCCTTGGCATGTCAAACGTATATTTCAAATTTAATGCATATGGAAAGAGAAAACACTTTTGAATCCGCACTTATAGAATTTTTATCTCCAATCATTGAGAAGGCTTTAGAAAGAGTTCTTGCTCGAACTCAGGGGTTGAGACAAGAACCGGTGAAAATAAAACCCTATCCGGACCTTTTTGATATTAAAATGACCGCTGAATATTTGCACTTAGCTGTCCCAACGATTTATGGACTGGTTCAACGGGCGACAATCCCATTTTATAAGAAAGGGAAACGACTTTACTTCAAGAAAGAGGATCTTGAAAAGTGGATAGAGACAGGCCGAAAGTCTACAATTGAGGAGATTGGCGAGGGAGTAAGGCAATTTTATCTGAATGAGGGACTAAAAAAGAAAGATAATAGAAAGATAGTGAAAAAATGACAATCGTTCTCATTTATCTCAAGCCCGTCATCAATCAGTTCCTTGAAGGCAAGAAGGTTTAAAAACTCTCAAGTAAAGGTTTTTTTTACTTGAGAGTTTTAGATTTCTCCGGTTTCCCGGGGCATCAAAGCTACAAAGCACCTTCATCCGCAAAGGAATAAAACCGGTCATCTCCGACAATTATGTGATCCAGGACAGCCACATCAAGCAGTAAGCCGCAATCTTTGATCTTCTTGGTGATTTTATTGTCGGCTTCGCTTGGTGTGACTGCCCCAGAGGGGTGATTGTGCCCAAGTAAGATGCTTGTTGCATGTTGCTCCAGGCAAATCTGGAAGATCTTTTTCGGATCAACGACAGTCCCGGATATCCCGCCTTCAGAGATCTTCACTTTCTTAATGACTCTGTTTGCCCTGTTCAGCAACAGGAGCCAGAATTCTTCATAGGGAAGGTCGCCCATCAGGGAATGAAAGATTTCAAAGGCATCCTGGCTCTTTGATATCTTGTTTTTGAAGATCACTTCTGACTCATTCCGTCGTCGGGCCAGAGCAAACATGGCAGCAATCTTCACGGCACGTTTTTCACCGATGCCTTTTATTTTCTGAAGGTCTGAAACGCTGAACTTCCAGAATTCGCACAGGTTATTTCCGCAGATTGACAGGGTTTTCATGGCAATATCAAGGGAGTTTTCCCCGGAAACACCGGTGCCAATGATGATGCTCAGAAGTTCTGCATCAGACAAGCTTCCGTTGCCTTTGAGCAGGAGTTTCTGACTTGGCAGGTCATCTTCTGCCCAGTAACGCATCGGGATTCTGTTTTCGTAGTTTTTGCCATCTTCCCTGGCAAGTTCCGGATTCATGATCGTTTTTTTCATAGTTGATTAGTTTTAAGCAGCGCTGGGCCGCAGTGAGTAAATGAAATTTGCCGGAAGGGAGAATGCGTAGAGAAAATTTTAAGCAAACATTCAGGTCAGAATTGTTGTGCAACAACAATCTGAATGAACCTGAAAGGCGACAGTTCCGAAAGGAGGTCGTGTTTAGTGAAACAATATTTTCACGAGCATAACTTTGTGAATTTCGATTTACTATGGTGGGTGGGGTTTTGCAACTTTTCACGAAAGTTTCCCCAAATGCACATAAGATTAAAAGTTTAACCAAAAGCACTGCATATTTTAATATTTGCAGTAGATTTGGTTAAATAGTTATGCATTTATCAGCTTCCTGTTTTCTTTTCTTATACCTGCAAGAAATTGCAACAAACATATCCTTAAGCATCAGCGAGCATAAAAAAAAGCTGTCAGTCCCGAGTATCGGAACTGACAGCTTCGCTGAAGGCATTTATTTTTTTATTGAGAATTGTCCCTGGAACTCTTTCAGTTCCCAATCGAACTTGTCAGGATCGGAGGCAATGATTTCTTCTGTGTAACCAGGGTAGTAAATCTGATCCATCATTTCGGAGAAGATTTCAACGATTGACTGTTCTTTTGTTGTTTCGGCTAAAGCTTTCATAAGGCGTTTGTTTTAAGGTTAGAAATGAAATTTTTTACGCCAAAGGCAACTACCGAGAATAATAAATAATGTCAATGGGTTAGGGTCACTCCTGCAAATGCGGGATGAAAGAACTCAACGAGCGACTATTCCATCAGGAGGTCGCCCTTGACAGTTTTAAGCTGTACCAGGTCCAGACGGTACTTTTAAAGCGAATTATCCGCAGGTACCTTTGTAGCAAAATTTCGAGCTAAACCGTGCGTCGGCTAGATAGGGTTTCTTTTTTGCCAAGCTTTTATCTTTAACCCTGGTATGTAAAGAAAAAAGCGGGCGGTCTGCCGTAAAGAAAAGTGCAATTTAAGGACCCTTATAAACCTGTTTTATCTTTCTAAATTCAACAATATCAAGGCTTTTGGAACAAAAATGTGCAGCAGGGCAGATGGTTTCTTTTTGCTTCTTTACTTTGCCATCCACTACCAAAGAAAAGAAGTCCGATTTTAATTTGCGTGTAAAATTTCGTTAGTCATTCATCTTTAACGGTTTAGCCATCTGAATACCCCCGAAATTTTGCTTGTACCTCACGGAGTGCCCGCCACGCCCTATCGGAAAATGCAATTGCACAAAGGCCATTTTTAGAGATATATGAATTGATACTGAATACTTTAGAATTGGAATAGGGGCAGGAAGGAAGGAGGTTTGCTCCCCCAGGAGAGGGAATTGATTCAAAACAGTGTTAAAGTCATCCTGACCCACTGAGGAAAATAAATGATTTGGAAACGATCCATTCTTGAAAAAAGTGAATTATCGATGTAAGCTGTCTTTGGTTTTATTTTTTTCCAGGTTTTTTTCTTTGACGTTGGGATGAAAAAAAAGTGATTGATCCGCCGTAAATGAAACTGCAATTGCAGTATGGTAATTTCAATGCTAACAAGGCTTTTGGAACAAAATGAAGGGTTTGGGAGATGGTTCTTTTGCTTCGTTTCTTGACATCCGCACCAAGAAAAGAAGTCCGGTGAATTTGAAAGTAACAAAAATATTTTGTCATCTTATTGATATTTAGTATTATAAGGGTCAATATGCACACTTATAATATCAAAATGCCTACAGAGTGCACGCCCCGCCCTATCGAAAATTACAATTGTATGGAGGCTTTTTTTAGGGATATATGAATTGATACTATATATGTCAAGTCGTTTGTAAGATCAGGGATGAAGGGGAGATGCTCCCCTCCACCTACCGGAATGCCTTATTAATTTGTACTTTGGGAGTTGATCCACTAATCGGAATCACTGTAAGAGTCTTCTGGGTGATCCCCTGCGGCCAATAGTAGGTCCTTGTACTCAGCGATGGGAGAAGCATCGATTAATGCAACTACTTTTCTGTGCAGCTTCAATAGCGCTTTCTGGGCTTTGGTATCAATGAGCTTGAAATATTCCGATTTGAGAAAACTGTAGTTGACAGAAAGAAGTTGAACGGGAGGCTGGATTTTCGCAGGATCAGGTAGACCTACATCCTCTTTGTCAAGATTATTGGCCTTGATAATTATGTTAAGAAATCTGTTAACGGCATTGAAATCATTCATTAGTTCCGCTTTCCGCAGGGACTCTATGGCCCACTGCGTAACCATATTGCGAACAAACTGACGGTCCATGCCACCAATGGGGCCGAAACACCGGGTGCAATTATACACATCCCGGTAAGCCTGCATCTTGGAAATCCCGTGAATTTTCATGAGCATTTTGACCACATCCCTCTCGACCCCATTCTGGTTGATCAATATGGAATAAGCAGTTTCCAGCCGGAAACGGAGATGGTTATCATGCTTGGATAATTTTATTTTATCCGACTTGTAATACAATCTTATCCGTTCAAGTGTTTTTTCTGAACCCAGGTTTCTCATTGGTCTTCAAATATTTGATAATAATATGAATTGATCTCTTGCCGGGAAAACTGAATCGGTCTTATTGGATTCTTCTGTTCATTAAAAACTCGTTGAAGTCTTTGTGATCTGGATAAAGTCTCGGCGCCCAATCCTGTATATGCTTGTAAGTGGCCATTAAGTTTTGTGTAGCGGTCCTTCCGGCCTGGTCATTGTCAAGGAGAAGGTTAACTTCATATGTGCCTACCAGTTCAGCTTCTATCTTTGGAAGAAAAGATAAGGAGTTCAATATGATCGTTCTGAAACTTGGAACCTGTCTGTAAAAGGTGCAACAGGATAAGTAATCCATGAATCCTTCAAATACATTGAGTTTTGAATTATCCTTTCCACGAAGCGTTGTATAATATTTTGGACTTGAACCGGTCTTAAAGTAAGCGCTCCGTAATTCATACCCACCCTTGTCATTTGCAAATGCCAGGGCGAAATACTGTTTACCATGAACGGTATAATATGCTTCCTTAAGAAACCGGCGGGCGAATGGCATTAATATCTTCCGGGATCTGAGGTACTGAATCAGAGCCGGGTTTGCCAACGGCTGAATGCGATCGATTTTAATACGGCCTGAATCATCCAAAGGTTCAAAGCGATGGTCCCCTACGGAATAGGAATTGCTGCCAATATGCGCTAAAGCTTCCGGCACTGTGCAGTTGCTGAGCTTTAATACAAGGTCAATGAGATTGCCGCCTTCACCGGTACCGAAATCGTACCAGAGGTTCTTGTTCAGGTCAACTTTAAAACTGGGTGTTTTCTCACTACGAGTGGGACTTTGAAACCATGCACTGCCATATTTTACCTTCACAGGTTGGTGACCATTCTGCTCAAGATGTACAATAAGTGGTTGATTCTGAATCTATGTCTTTCTTCATAAAAAAATAATTTTAAGGTTTTTTGATTTACTGATTTACTATTTTTTAATACGCTGAATATTAAATACATATGTGGTAAATTGCCGGTAAATTGGTAAATTTACCTTTCTTTTACTCTTAATTTACTATTGATTTACCTAGATACATCAACGTTTTAGCTGATTAGTAAAAAGGTAAAGGGATTTTTCTGAAATTATTTTTTTGACTCAACGAATTCCCGGGTAATTGTGTAATACGTTCCGGTGGTTTTTGTTTTAGAAATCTGAGAGACCATCATGCGTTCAGAATCCGAATAATTGTCGACGATGGAAAGGAATTCAAATTTATTGTTTTTTGCAGGGGCAAGATGCCATTCCTCTTTCAGGATATATGATATCTGGCTTGGAAGCCCTGTTATAAGTTTTAAGGATTTTTCAAGTTCCTTGGCAAGTCGGCCAGGCGTAACATGAATTTGATCTTCTACTTCATCAAAAGCAAAGATGTCTTCAAACCATCTTAATAATTCTTTTTGAACCATACTGCGGGTATTGACCTTCATTCTTGCTAAAGCATCTGTCTCATAAACCTTCGGATCAAACCATAACCGGCTTTTCCTGGGATATACCATCTGACGGGTTTTTAACAGGTAAAGGAATGCCGGGATTTCTTCCACCAGTCGGTCCATTAGGTCAGGGATGAAATCCTGGCGAGTGAGTTCCGGAACCTTAACAACAAAAAACCGGTTGTCATCGTCATCCATTTTCATGAAATTATCCTCAGTATTGCTCGATAATACCAGTTTCCCGAAGAAATCCATGCGGATGCTGTCTCTTCCTTTGGCCTCCATGTTAATGGAATCGCTGGTGGTGAGCCGTTTGATCTTCTCTTTGATGATATTCTTATCGATAAAAGACTCGTCAATACAAACAATGAGCTTGCTGGCATAGAGAGAATTGAAGTTGGTGCTGAATTCCTCATTTCCCAGAATGATAGCATTTCGTCCGAAAACGGAACAAAGCCACATCATGTAAGTGGATTTGCCGGTCTCCTGTATTTTCGAGACAAGACAGATGACCGGAAGATTCTGGGTAGGGTTTTCATAAAGGATCTTCAGGTAATCGAGGATGATATCAAATTTGTCCTGGAAAATACGCGAAAGGAATTTCATTGTAATGGTCACATCACCCGGCGCCGGAACATATTTCATCTGCTCATACAAATTAAAATAGGCATCCCCGTTATAATTGTGTTCCTTCTGGTAGGTTTCGGAATTATCGGGGATGTTGACAAAAGCGACATATTTCCTGATATACCTGAATATCTCTTTCCCAAAGTCCCCCATAATTGCACCTTTTCTCCAAAGCTGCTGAACAGGAGTGATTTGTTTGCGGGCATTCAGAATATGACTCAGACGGTAATAATCTGTTGTCACCCGGATGTATTTTTCTCCTTCCCGCATAAGGATGGATGACATATCATCGGGCTGGTCCTTGTCGGAAATCTGAATAGAATTATCTCCGGTTCCAAATTCCGGAAAGGGTTTGTGATTATTTCGAATTATTGTTTGTTCATTATTCATATCTTTGTACTTGAGAGTTAAGATTTTAAAAGTTAATTCACAGATTACGACAAAAGCCCGTTCATGCGGGCTTTTGTCGTTAGATTTATTAGGTCAAGTTTGGCAACGTTTTGCATTATTGTTCCAGTTTATTTCTGAAAATAATGCGGCGACGGTTCAGTCTATTTTTCTCCTCTTGTTTGTAGGATTTTTTGATACATAAATAACTTTTCCAAAGTTCTTTCTTCCCCTTTCTAATTAGCTCCCTGAAAAGGCGATCGCTTTCCCTATCCAGAATATTATTGTTCACCAGGTACTTATACATCCTTTTTGTCTCAGACAGAATCGTCAGTTGCGATTGATAAAGTTGATCAAGTTCACATAAAGGTTCCATGATTGATTGTTTTATTGATTAAAAAATATGTGAGATAGTTTTCCGGTCGGAATTCCTGAAAATTTGGTCAACCAGGTTCCCGAAATGGAGCGGATCAGGATCCGCGCTTTCTTACCAAGTATGATTCTGCGTCGGCTTTGATCTCGGAAATGGTTTTCTTTCTGCCGGACAAAATCCAGGCAACAAGTTCCTGTTTTGAGAAATAGAGACGTTTTCCCCGCTTGCAGACAGGAACTTCAGAGCGTTGAACCAAACCATAGACTGTCGGGACCGTAAGATGTATAATCTCGGCTGCTTCCCGGATGGTCAACAGTTTATCCTCTTCAGGCTCGGGAGTATTGTTTTGTGAAAGTAGAAGCCGTTCGATATTTTCGAGCTTCTCATAGAGCTGTGTAACAGCCTGCGGTAATTTTTCAAATGTGATTTCCATTGCTTACAAGATTTAAGTGAAACTTGCGGCAATGGTACTTGCACCTTATGCAGGGTTACAATACGGCGGGTGCCCACACGTGTAAAACCCGTATAAGATTCTAAACTTTACTTATCAGAAAATTTCCGGTCGATTTATCCTGTTTTACATTAAGAATGGGCCTTTGGCACTTATCCTTGGTTGTGGAGATAATATCTGAAACAGATCTGGGCTTAAATACGTTGATCTTATCACGGTAACGGTAAAGGAAGTTTTTACAGATCCAAGCCTCAAGTTCCTTTTTCTGGCATCCCTTAATAATATCGCAATCGAATAGTTGCTTGAAAGCATCCGCTAAACGGTTACTGGAATCCAGGAATAATAAAGGCTTGGGAGCGTTTTCGCCACCCTCTAACAAGGCAAGTAATTCAATCTGGTCCTCAAGCGAAAAAAAATCTCGAAGGATCTCGAAAATTTCACTTCTTGATTCTGATGCAAAGACTGGTCTTATCCCAGGCAGTTTGAATTCATGTTTTTCTTTGATTGATTTTCCAAAGTCCAGTATCTCCGCTCTCTCTTTTGTTGGTTCCAGATTGATAACGTCTAAATTGAAAAACCGGTCATCGCAAATTTCAATGAAGGGAATATGGTAGAGATTACAATACTCCTGGATTACAACAAACAATAAAGAAAAGAGGTAATGGGCTCTGACTTCGGAAATTCCTTCATCATCAGATTCGTATTGGCCTTCATACCAAATCGGAGCCAACAATTCATCGGTAATCAAATCTACCGGTTCGATATTCTTGAAATTTTCGGAGATGATAATGACCCGGTCAAGTTCATCAACGTAAAAGGTGATCAGATCTTTCTTCTCCTGGAAGGTCGGTTTTGTCAACAGGTTCAGCCCAAGTTCTCTTCTGAATGGTTCGACGAACTCCTGTTGAAAATCGGTACCCATATCTGCCAGGATCTCAATTTTCTTTTCATCAGGGTCATGGTAACAGGAAAGTATATTCAAGCATTTATCCAGTTCTTCGGTTTTCATTGGCTAATAACTTTATTGGTATTTTACTTATGACCATTTTCATTAACCGCCGCTGACTCCTGTTCCGTTTCCTTCGGTCGTATGAATGTCATGAGATTTTTCATAAACTCCTTCTTGTCCTTATCCTCAAATCCCGCGAAATAACTTTGAGTGGTTCTCAGGTTAGTGTGACTTAAGGATTCGCTGACAAATTCCATTGTTGCCCCGTTACGGATGGCATTCGTGGCAAAGCTGTGTCGTGCCCAGTATGAGGATATCTTACCGGTGATCCCATTGTTCCTTGCCAGATTCTTCAAATTTTGATTTACGAACCTGGTAAAGTTCTTTGTCGTCAAGAACTTTGTTTCTTCATCATGGTCATCTGAAACAATAGGGAAGATCAGCTTTTTCGGTCCCCTGTCCTTGTTGCCATATTTATCAATGACATATTTCACATGATCGGTAATGTAAGCCGTTACCGGTTTTAAATGGGTCTTTCCGGTATTGATCGTCTTGGCACGGTAAAAGATCAATGTTTCTTCCTGAATGTTTTCCCAGCGAAGCATTGCAATATCCTTTAAATTCATGCCATTGCAGGCATACGAGAAGAACCAGAAATCCCTGGCTTTTTCCTGTTCAGGGATTCTGGGAGTCGCAAAATAAAGTGTGTTGAGCTGGTCACTGGTCAGTGCCTTTTTTACTCCCTGTACAGCAGGGAGTTGGTATTTGTTTTTCCCAAAGGGATAGGCCTCCTGATCGATGTCTTTTTCTGCAATAGCATTATTGAAGATGGTCCTCAATACCCTGAGATAGATTGAAATCGTGGTTCGGGATAAAGGGCATTCCCTTAACTCATGCGACCGTTTCAGAGGTTTTTTTCGGTGCAGCATGGCAAACTCATATTTGGCAAGCCAGGCAGGAGTAATTTCAGAGAAAAACATTTTAGTTGGCTTATGACCGGTGAGACTTTCCATGTAATCTTCGACCGACTTCTTACTCAAACCATAATTGTATGCATTTGCAAACTGGTTGTTGGCTTTAAGTTTAATGATCGCCTGATCATAATGATACAACAAGTTCTGAGTGTCACCTTTTTTTCTGAGGTACTTTCTTTCGAACTGTTCGAAAGAGAATGGGGCGATCTTTCCGGCGATCTCATTCAACAGAGTATCAAAAGCCTGCAATTTCTGCCTTTCTTCGTGGTAATTCTTATGAGCCTTTTCAGCTTTCCAGGCCTTCTTAAAATCATCATCCGAATACTCAAATTTCGTAGGATAAAGTCTTGCGGTTTTGGTTAGTGTGTGATAAACACGTATTTTTACCGGATATTTATGGTTGCTTTTTTTCCTTCGGGCGTCGAGAAATAACGAGATGATATATTCCTTTTCCATATGTTGAGATTGTCAAAACAGGTCAGATTATTTGCACAAAATTTGCATTATTTTATCAGAAATAATGCAAATTTAATGAATAATAACCAACAAACTGGAAAGTTGATAACTTTTGGAAACACCAGTATTTTCAGTACCCGTATGCAATAAACGGGTAAAAAATAATAACCCTTTTCGCCCCTTTGGGAGCAGGAGGTCGCAGGTTCGAATCCTGCTACCCCGA
Source organism: Bacteroidota bacterium (assembly GCA_026391355.1). Classification (GTDB taxonomy): domain Bacteria; phylum Bacteroidota; class Bacteroidia; order Bacteroidales; family FEN-979; genus CAIYUC01. Next base: position 118,557 of record JAPLDH010000038.1, read on the forward strand.
CAAAAGAAAAACCCGCACGTAAGTGCCGGGTTTTTCTTTTGAATTTCCTTCCTCATATTCAACAATAGTCATTATTTTCATGAAATTTTGAAAAATCTTTACTTTTGTTACAGAAATACATGATATTTGAAATGAATCCGGAAAAATTACAAAACAGATTCAACTTAAATTACCCGGGAGTTTTGACCCTGATCTAAACTGCTACCAGCAAACGGTACAAATTGATACCACCCCAGGGAGAAGGCGACCACGTTATGGGTCTAGTAGATATCATTAAGGCAAGTATCAGGGAACTATTCGCTGTTTCATTTTGAGAGGTAA
>JAPLDH010000017.1 GCA_026391355.1 Bacteroidota bacterium
CTGGACCGCATCTTTCATCATGCCGTAAAGATCGAGATCCGTGGACCCAGTTATCGTCAGTACCAGGGCATGGAACTCCAGAAAAAATATGAAAAACATAAGTAAATACCCCACAGAATCACTCGCCCAATCATCGCGGGCGTCGATAAAAAACAAGGCCAGGCTGTCAATTATGACGGCCTTTTCTTTTGGTTATCACCTTAAACATCTGAAAACAGATCAACCCCATCCCTCCAAAAATGTCATTATCAGGGTTTTCTTTCTATGCTTTACCTCTCAAAATTAAACATCGAATAGTTCCCTGATACCTATCATAACGATACGTATTAGAACAAGCAAGTGGCCGCATTCACCCTGGGGTGGTATCGTTTTGTTCCGTTTACTGGTAGCAGTTTAGATCAGGGTCAAAAAGGACTGCAAAATTCCTGTTCTGATACACAGTTTTACCAGGAGTTCCCGGTCATTTCTATTTTTTATAATAATATCATTTACTACCCCCTCCAACCTGCCTAATGCCGGTTTTTTAGTACGGAGGTAATCACGCAATTTTTCCAATTCTTCAGTCATCTCAATACGGACTATACTATGATTACACCTTCAGTCTTTCCGAAATTGATTTTTATTCCATTGATTAAAGAGACATTCTTTCCGGGCAATACTTCAGTAATAGCGCCTTCATTAGAGATGACTGTCCATTTATCTTTTGAAAGATTCTGAAAACCCCAGAGGCTCTTATTTTGCGGATGCTGGTTTACTTTTGCAACCGGATCTGAAAATTCGCAGCTAATTGAAGGGTCAACATGAAATGGAAAAATTAGAGTATCCACATTTATCATTATCAGGTTCTTTCCAATTTTCAGTCGAGGAGGCAAGATTGTCGGTTTATGGCAAGACCAACAGACAGTAGTTTTTCCTGTCGTTTCATATTCTGTTGCATCATGGAAATTTTCTGCACCACACCGACAATAGATCAGGCTATCATACATTCGAGCCATACTATCCCTCCACTCAATTTCCATGATACGGCCATTTGGCTTTAATCCAACTGTAAATGCCCTGATAAACAATTGTTTTATAAATGTTGGGTATGTTTTCCAGAAGGCTATTGCATTGTCATGTATACCAGCAACAGGGCGGTTCGTAGTATTTTTTGGATCATAGATATAAACAGGGTTCTTTCCATACAATTTTGTCATCGCCGGAAGATCGAACGCATGGATTTTGGCCTCTTGTTCTCCTTCCAACGGATGATGAACAAAAAGCATATAGTGAAGCAAAACTGCTAAAGAAAAAAGATCGGTATCTCTTGAAGGATGAGCTTCTCCTCGCACAATTTCGGGAGCAGTAAAACGTGGTGTCCCAAGAACGGTAACCAATGGATCACCATTGGTCGTAATATTATCGTTGTCGCAAATTTGAATATCTCCAGTTATCGGATCAAAAAAGAGATTGCCAAATGAGATGTCACGATAGCAAAGTCCGTTGGCATGGAGTTTTGAAAAGCTGTTGGCAAGATGCACCCCTGCAATTGCCAATGCTTTGAATGTTGGTTCAACCCTTCGCCTCATCAGGTCGTTTATTCCCTTGTATTGTGGTAAACGCAATGGCATGATATAACCGAACGTATTATTCTTTGGATTGGTAAGCAGGAATTTTGGCCATAGAAATTTATTATTCGGAGCGCCTATGCGAATGAGGTATTCCAAGCTTGCTTTCTGTTCCGAAGTTGCTTGTTTTGGAAAATACCATTTTAAAGCATAGGGTTTACCTTGAATAGAAACACGATATACTTCCCCTTGTCCGCCAGACCCAAGAAATCTTTCAACCAGACAACTATCCTTTCCGTCAATTGGTATTATCTGTTTCTCTTTTAGTAGCTGATTCATTATCTGATGTTTTAAAAACTAAAATTGTAGTGAGGTCATCACCGCTTCCATGAACGGTGGTATCTTTTAACCATCCGGAAATATTCTTTCTTATAAAACTCATACCTTCTTCTTTATATAAGTTATTATAATCAAGGGCAGTTTTCTGAAACTCATTGTCATTTGGAAAAGAGTTTGAATATCCATCTGTGGACAATAAAATCAAATCTGGTAATTGTCCGATAACCGGTTGGTAATAAAACCTAAAAAGGGAATCAGCCTCTTTATCACACAAGGAATATGTTTCGTTAGCAATCAGGTTTTCATCTTTAGGAATTGGACGTGTAACCTCATTATCTTTAACCACTAAAATATCGCCATCGCCTAATTGCAGATAGATAATATAATTTTTTGTGATTAATGCTCCCAGTAAAGTAGTTCCATAGCTGATCACTTGATTGTTAAGAACCTTCACATCAATGAGTTCTTCTTCGAAAGAGAAGGGATTTTTAGCAAGGTGATTTCTTACTTTTTCCATCCATTGTCGATGGATCGTTTTAGCCAAATTATCTTTAATCCCAGAGAACCCTGCCTGTAAATTATCGAATGTGTTGCTTGAGAAATGCTGACGAAAAATATTTATTAAAACTTCAACTGCGAATTCTGAACCAACATTACTTCTAAAGCATTTCTTGCTCCCATGTCCGTCTGCAATGGCTACGACAACATACTCCTTGTCTTTTGGAATAAAATATTTTTTTGAATCCTGATTTAGAGGATGATTCGCACTTTTAACGCTTTCCGCTATGATTTGCCACATAAATATCTACCAAACGACATCCTGATTAAGATCAGATACATCCGGCATAGTTCCAATGGGTACGTTACCTGTTACTTTTTCGTCTTTTAATTGGCTTGCAGGACTGGAGGCTGCTTGTACAACTGCTGTTGAAGCCCATTTGATAAAGTTCACAAGTTGTTCTGAATTATTTGCTACCAATGGTTTAATCTCCTTATTTCCAATAAATTTTTCGATCACTGCTGTATCGGCATCTTCACCCATTGCAATTCCAAGACGAACAGCCTTTTTTGCCCATGATTCCTGCATGAGATTTTGATATGCAGTAGCAAAATCGTCTGTAGGCTGTCCATCTGTAATTAGAACAAGTACCGGAGGCAAAGCACGGTCAGTCATTGGAGGAATTTTTAATTGATCAGCCAACAGGTTCATTGCCTTTCCCATCGGAGTCATACCACCTGCCTGAATATCCTTCCACTCAAAATCGGCAACATTTACCGCAGTTCTTATATGCCATTTTACCTCATTCCCAAAAGTTATACAACGGACAAGTACTTCTGCATTGGGATTTTCGTCAGCAACAGATTTCATCGCCGGTATAGAATTTCGGATCGCGTAATTAAGCGATTGGATCTTGTCACCTTCCATTGAGCCACTTACATCGAGAATCCAAATAAAATGTAAAGGGCGATTTGATAATACTCCACCAGGTCTTTTTGTTTCCATAATACAGATTTTAAGGCAGATAGATTTAGATTGATTTTAAGATTATTAAAGTATCAAAGTTAGCAAATAATTCTCAGAATGATCAAAATGAAGTTATGACCGCAGAACAGGTGGCCAATTATACAAAACTGATACCCGCTATGATTTACAAACTTATTAAGAAGGGGAAACTGAAGAAAATTGGGATTTCATCGGTGGATAAACCGGGAGCCAGAGAATCGATTAGAATTTGGAAATCGGAAGTGGATAGATATCCGGGGAAGTGAAAAGATCGAATTCGGTGGAAGTTCTGATGTTAAACAGGTTTAAAGATTGTTTGGGGATTTTCAGATTTGATTCTACCGTAAAATTCGATTATATATCTATCTGTCATACCAGCAATAAAATCACAAATCACCCTAATCCTATGGTTTTTCGAAGAAGACTGAGTATAAAGTTCTTGAAAATCCTTGGGAAGTAAATCTTTTGAATCACATTTGCCTCCATTAGAAAGGACATCAAATATGGAAGTAACTATTTCGTTCCCCCGATATTCGGGAATACGGAGTCTACTTGATGATGTAATTGTATAAAAAATAAAATACTTAATTATCTCGATTTTTAGTTTAATTTCCGGGTCTACTACTATTTTGGAAAGTGCAGGGGTCTCTTTGTTAAATTCAACACTTATACCATTAATATATTCATGTATTAATCCTGAAGTAAACGCATTCCTGATATAACCATCATCTGATAATTTTGTGGAAAGTGAATACAGGAGTCCAACTGATGGTAATAATGCTTCTGGAATATTTAAATCCAAGTTTTTTACTTCTTCAAAGTTTTGAATATTGATAAAAGGTTGAATTGTAACTTGAAGTACTTTTAATATTTCATCTTTTGAATGAAGAGTAACTTCTTCACGAGAAGTAATTTTTTCAAATATTTTATCAAGTAACTCAGGACCTACTGCGAGGAAATGTAAAGGACTTATAAAATTGGCTTTGAAAGTGTCCTCTAAATCAAATGTCGAATAGGCAATATCGTCTGCGATATCCATTATTTGACATTCAATTGTTTTAAATGGGTCAGTAAAATCCTCATATCCAGTAACTTTCTTAATTATTTGTTTTACTATCTCAGCTTCAGTTTGATAGTACCCTTTAACAACTGAATTATCGTACTTACGAGTTACTGGAATTTTATTGTTATATTTCAGAATCGACGCTAAGGTCCGAAAAGAAAGATTTAATCCCAATCGAAAATCTTTGCCAGAAATGAAGCCACAATCATTTGTAGCAGGGAGTTTTCTCTTTTTCTCTATTTTAGTTAAAATGCGTAAGGTCTGTCCATTCCCTTCGAACCCCCCGTTTTTATGTAAACATTTATCTAAGGCTTTTTCTCCGATATGTCCAAATGGTGCATGACCTAAATCGTGAGCTAATCCCGAAAATTCGATTAAATCAAGGTCAATGTTGTTCTTCTGGAAGTAGTTATGTTCAGTGTTTATTTTAAGCGCAATAGATTTTGCTATTTGGGCTACCTCCAAACTATGTGTCAACCGATTTCGAAAAAAGTCAGATTCGTGACCCGGAAACAGTTGTGTCTTATTGGAAAGTTTACGAAAATAATTGGAGTGGATTAGTCTCGCATAATCCCGTCTAAATACACTTCTTGGGTCAGTATTCCTATCTTTTTCAGATAGAATCCTTAATTTATCCCTATTGAGGTATAAAGATTTAGGTCTTGGCATGAGAGTTTAACCACGCTTTTGAGGAGTCGCCTTGGGTGGGGGTGAATGTGATTCTCTGCGCGGTAAATTCGGAGCAACATAAACTTTATGCGGTAGAGACCTACTGGCTTCCTTGGCCAATTTGATATGTTCCGTATTTTGAGTCATGTTTTTTTTTTACAAAGATAGGCATTATCAATACAAAATGAACTTTTACTTGATTTTTTTGACCATAAAGTTCTATTTTCTGGGAATTCACAAATTCTGGTAAATATCCTGAATCTCCTTCTCCCTAATTCCAAAGTAGATTTTTGTGGTCTTGAGAGCATTGAATAGCAAGATCTGGGTCCAAAAAGTTTAATTTTTTCAGGCTGCCGCGGAAAATCAGTAGGACAAGTTTGTGCTCTGGAGGCTTACAGGCAAAAGCGAAGAAAACACAAGGTTTTGTTACGATAATTTTTTTTTATGGCAAAACCCATTATAAGCATCTATATATTTGCATTTGATATTGAAAGATAATAACGGAACAGGTTATCAGTGGATTCCGGAATGCAGGGATCCTGCTATTGTAATAATCCGATAAAACAGGAAGATGAAGAAAGTTCAAAAATTCAAGACGGCACTTTTCACGTTGATTTGCTTATTGATCACCTTATCAGGTCATTCCCGGACCGGCAAACCAGACAACAAGTTGGAAACGAATACAAAAATCATAAAAGAGATCACTGCTTCATTGGAGTTATGGAATAATTCTGCTAAAAACAGGGATGTAACTCATTTCATGGACTTATTTGATAATACGGGAGAAATCATGGTTATTGGCTCTGACAGCGGGGAAGTCTTCAAAGGCAGAGAACAAATAGAAGGCTGGATGAAAATGTTGTTTGCCCATCGAGGTTTCTCATGGGAAATGAACAGGGTCGATATCGATCACAACGGAAACACAGCATGGGTTTTTATGGATGGATCTATGATCGTGACCAGTGATAAGGGAAAAACCCTAAAATTTCCTTACCGTTTCACAGGAATTCTTGTAAAAGTCAAGAATACCTGGAAATGGCGGCTTTTTGATGGCGCCACATTCAGAGGCCATTAATTACCGCAAGATCAACTGCATTTTCCTGATTGAATAAACAGATCAAGCGTTCAAAAAAAATGAAAAACAAAGCTATCCTGTTCATTGCGATTTCAATGATTGCAATTTATGCCATCGGCCAAAAGCAGGGTCAGGCCCGCATAGATTCTTTACTTCAGCAATTAACCAGATCAAAAGAAGATTCAAACAAGGTAAAGTTGCTGAATGACCTGAGTTATACCTATCGCACCATCAACTCCGACGAAGGGATCAAATTTGGGATGCAATCGTTGTCGCTGGCCGGGAGACTTCATTGGAAACCCGGGATGGCCAAGGCCAATGTTGTAACAGGAATTAACTATCACTATGGAAAAGCCAATTATCCAAAGGCCCTTGAATATTATTTGCAATCCTTGAAGATCAATGAGGAGACCGGCAATAAATCAGGAATTACAAGTAGTCTCAACAGGCTGGGATTGATTTATTACAGCTTGTCTGAATATGCAAAGGCATTGGATTATTATCAGAAATCTTTACGGATGGCCCGGGAATCGGGGGATAACACCGCCATGCAGGATGTCATGATCAATTTGGGTGATATCTATCAAAAACAACATGATTATCCCAAAACACTGGATTATTTTAACCAGGCGCTGAAGATCAACCAGGCAATCGGGAATAAAACAGGTTGTGCCAGGGCTTTAAATGCGATTGGATATGTATACAGGCTAAAGAAGGATTTCGTGAAAACGCATCAATATTCTGAAGAAGCCGTAAAATACTATGAATCTGATGGAAACAAACAAGCCATGGCAGCCGAGCTGGAAGACATCGGTGACCTTTATCGCCAGGAGGCCGAATACCCTAAAGCACTGAAGTATCTTTTTAAAGCATTGAGGCTTCAAAAGGAATTAAATGACAAGAGGAGTGTAAGTTATAACTATGGGGTAATTGCCTATACCTATTTCCTGATCGCAACCGACCGGAATAAAACCATATTGAATAAACTGTTTGCCGGGAACAAACCGGCGGCTATAAAACGATCTTTGACATATGTCGACAGCTCTGTTGCGATTCAGAAAGAATTAGGGGATCTTTATTTATTACAGGATACCTACATTTCTACGAGCCAATGCCTGGAGCAGATCGGGGATTATAAGGGAGCCCTGGAATTTTATAAAAATTATATTACCATCAGGGATTCGGTTTTTAATCTTGAAAAGGATAAAAAGCTCACCCAACTCTCCATGAAGTTTGAGTTTGATAAAAAACAGGCCACTGACAGCTTGCAGCATGCAGTGGAAAACAATCTGAATCAACTTCGGTTGCAGAAGCAGAAGACCTTTACCTATGCGGGTTTTATAGGCATGGCCCTGGTTGCTTTTTTATTGTTCGTTGTATTCAGGAATTATAACAATCAGCGTAAGTCCAATCTGCGTCTGCACGCCGCTCAAAAAGAGATACTGGAGCAAAAGGAAAGGGCGGAGCAAAGCGAAAAGTTCAAGCAGCAGTTCCTGGCCAACATGAGCCATGAGATCCGGACTCCGATGAATGCCGTGATGGGAATGACAAATCTGTTAATTGACAAAGATCCCCGGTCCGACCAGCAGCATTACCTGGAAGGCATTAAGAAATCATCAGACATACTTCTTCACATCATCAATGATATCCTGGATCTGTCAAAAATTGAATCCGGCAAAATGGAACTGGAGAAGACAGACTTTTCCCTGCGCCAGACAATTGAACAGGTAATAGTAACTTTGCGTCATAAAGCCGATGAAAAAGGATTGTACTTGCTTAGCGATATCGATGGCCGCATCCCCGATGTACTGATAGGTGATCCGGTACGCCTGAACCAGATCATTTTAAACCTTGCTGGCAATGCCATTAAATTCACCGAAAAAGGAAGTGTACAGATCAAAGGAATATTGGCCTCCGGCGACCCATCATCAGTGATGAACATCAGGTTTTTGGTTATCGATACCGGCATCGGGATCCCTGAAGATAAACTTGAAACTGTGTTTGAAAGTTTCAGGCAGGTCAACGCTTCGGATACAAGGAAGTACGGCGGTACAGGATTGGGGCTGAGCATCAGCAGGCAACTGGTGGAACTGTATGGCGGTGAAATAAAAATAGAGAGTGTGGAAGGAGCAGGTACAACATTTTCGTTTGCCCTGAATTTTCAAACAGGTTCTGCTGAGCGCTTGCTGCAGCACACAAGTTCTCAGGCCAACATGGATGGCCGTATTTTAAACGGATTGAAAATATTGATAGCCGATGATAATGAATATAACAGGATCGTTGCATACGATACACTGAAATCAAAAGCGGATGTTGAAATAGAATCTGCCTCAAACGGCCATGAGGCGATTGAATTGCTTAAGCTGCATGACTTTGATGTGGTATTGATGGATGTACAGATGCCCGAGATGAATGGTTTTGAGGCAACCAGGTTGATTCGCACAAACCTGCCTTCACCCAAAAAAGATATTCCGATCATCGCCTTAACAGCGAGCGTTTTGCGAACCGACCTGGACAAATGCAGGCAGGCGGGTATGAACTCATACATACCCAAACCTTTTAATGCATCGCAATTGATCCGTGGCATTGCTGAGGTTTTGGGTATAAAAATAAGGACGCTGGAGAACACCATTGAAGAAAAAAAAACAGGCTCGTCCGATAAAAGCCTGGTAACAGATATGTCATATCTTAATACTTTCTGTGAAGGCGACAGGAAAAAAATGCAAAAGTACATTGCCATGTTTTTACAATCGGCTCCTGTTCTGTTAGAAAAAGTAAACGCGGCTCTTGCTGCTGATGATTTTATTATGGTCGCCGATCAGCTTCATGGTTTTAAGACAAAGTTCATCATGATGGGAATGAAGAACACCGGCAGCCTGTCATTGATTCTGGAACAGCATTGCAGGAGTGACTCAAAACCGGCCACGATTCATTCGGATATTAAAGCACTACTCCGGGATGTTGAATTTGCTGTTAGTGAATTAAAATAAAAAGGATCAAAATCTTTTATTCGTTATTTTTGTAAAAAAAAGGATATGGATTTAGATAAACCGAAAAAGATATTTATTGTGGATGATGATGCGATGCTCACTGAAGCTCTGAAAGATTATCTCACACGCAGAACCCCGAATGAAATCCATATTTTCAGTACAGGGGAAGATTGCCTGAGGCATCTCTCACAAAATCCGGATGTCATCATTCTCGATTACTACCTGAATACCGTCCAGAAAGATGCGGCCAATGGAATGGAAATATTACAGGTGATCAAGAAGCATTATCCTGATCTGCATGTTATCATGCTTTCCAACCAGGAACGATATGCGATCGCTCTTCAGACCATTCAGAAGGGAGCCGAGCAATATGTAATTAAAGATGAAAATTCATTCGGGAAGATCGCTGCAATGATCCGGGAATTTTAATGAACTCACCGCCGTCTTCGGCTTCCCCCTCTCATTTCATAGAGAAGGGGATTGAGGGGGGAGTGTTTTGTTCAAATTCCACGGGGCTTCCCCCGGAAAAAGGGTTCAGGGCTTGTCCTGTATATAATCGAGAAAACAAACGATGGATGGTGGCAGATTCAGGAACATCCGTGGCTTTAACACAGGGAAAACTATTGAAGAATTAGAATCTAACCTTGCGGACGCACTAAAGGAGCTACTGGAGATGAAAAAGGAATAAATTGAAAATCTGTATCCAGCTTGATATTCCAAGAATAAAATAGTTATTATATTTCCTTTTATTCCCTCTGAATCCATAATCTTTCCCGTCCGCAAATCACCAATCACCGGCGAGAATCGATTATCCAGCATCGAGTATCTGTCTTTCCACCAGTTCACCACCTCACCAGTTTTTAATCCGTCGCGCGTCACGTGTCACACGTCACGTACTTGAGTATCGGGTATCGCAAAAACTAACCAGTTCACCAATTCGCCAGTTCACCAGTTTATAGTCGGCAGTCGGCAGTCGGCAATAAGCAATAGGAATCCTAAGCAATCAATCGTCACGCATTACGCCTTACGCGTCACGTGTGCGGTATCTGTTTTTCGCTACTTCACCATTTCGCTACTTAATCAGTCTCGCGTTACGTTTGACCTGCCGATGCTTGAATATCCAATAACGTAGGGTGGCCAGTTTTATATCATGGTGACGGGCAAATTCAACCTGGCTGAGACCACTTTCCTACCAATCTTGTGATGGCAACCATCTTGCTTTTCTTCTTCTTTAATGTCATGATTTTTTTGCCGCAAGTTGCATCTCTTTACTCAGGCTGACAAGATGCTCGTGGCAGGAGGTTTACAATAGATCAGTATAAATTTCTGGTACTTTCATAATTAAAAGGTTGAGTCCACTCCGAAAAGACACATATGACTTTTCGGAGTGGACTCAATTATTGAAAAATACCATTTTTGCGCTGTCTCATTCCATTCAGTGCGTATTTGCCTGCTTTCAAAAAGGCCCCTCCCCATGCCGGCGATGGTCAATAAACCATCATTTTCCCGGGGAGGGGTGGCGCTTCTTTCCTTTCGTTCGTTCTTCAAATATGTGACCCCTTCGGGAACCATTATAGCAGCCCGGCCGGCAGGGAACAGATTCTCTGCCATATAATCCACAAAAAGCAATTCGCTGCGGTTACTCTGTACTGAAAACTTCTTATGCGGCTTTATCCCTCCTTTCGGCGACATGAAAGGAGGATTGGCAAGGATCACATCGGCATATTCGTTCCAGCGGTCTTCGCTGGTGAGTGTGTCATATTCATATATCTGTGGCTGGACAAATCCATGAAGATAAAGATTGACAAGCGAAAGCCGAACCATATCAGGAGATATATCGTATCCTTTGAAGTTTGTCAGCAATCTTTTCCGTTCTTCGGAATTCAGAAGATCGCCGGGGTTACCCCTCCGTCCCGCTTCACGGGACACCTCCCCCAAGGGGGAGGATATTGAAGTGTTCATTGAAAGGATATGTTTGTAAGAGGAGACCAGGAATCCTGCAGTGCCACAGGCCGGATCGAGGATGGTTTCATTCTTTTGAGGGTTTATCACTTCAACCATGAAATCAATGATATGGCGCGGCGTGCGGAATTGCCCGGCTTCTCCCTGGCTCCCAAGCACGGATAGCAGGTATTCAAAGGCATCTCCCAACCGTTCGGAATGATCATAGTGAAAATCGTTGATGGTTTTCAGAAAGAGCTTTAATGTTTCCGGGTCACGGTAAGGCAGAAAGGCGTTCTTGAAAATATCCCTGAAAAGCTGGGGAATATTGGGGTTCTGGCTCATGCGTGTGATGGCATCCGCGTAAAGCGCAAGCATTTCAAATCCCCCAAGCTGAGGCGAAAATATTTTTGACCAACCGTATTTTTGGTATTCCCCTGTAAAAAAACTTGGTTTTCCTCCCATTTCAACCGATTCACGGTCCATGTCATCCATGAACTTATAGACCAAAGCAATGGTGATCTGCTCGACCTGGCTTTTTGGGTCGGGTATTTTCCCGACAAGAATGTCTCTTGCTGTGTCTATCCTTCTTTTTGTTTCTGTGTCGAGCATATAGCTATCTTTTCTTTAACCACAAAGGGCACTTCGACTACGCTCAGTGCCCGACCATTTCGATGCTGGGCACTGAGCGTAGTCGAAGTGCCCATCATTATGCTGCAAATTTATTCAACGGTACAAAGTCTTTAATATAATCAGGTATAGCCTTTCTCAATTCCGGCGATAACTTTTGAAACGATTCTCCATAGGGAGATACATTAAGAAACGAAAAATTTCCCTTGTCAACAATATCCCGGAACTCAGCATCAAGTATGTACGCTTTGAAAACTGTCCGGGCATAACTGAAGTATTCTTCCTTTGGGAGATAACGGCTGTCGAATTTGTCAAACTCCTCATCCAGCAGTTCATTCCTCGTTTTGAAATAGGGGATGATGCCAAAGATCTTATCAATGATCTCTTTTAAGGAGATCCGCCGGCCGATCATATCCGGTCGTCATCATGCCCACGGTCACGCACACGCGGGTCTTGCCGGTTTTATATTCCGGAATGAAATTACAAAATCCCGAGAGTTTGTTATTGCTGAAGTTGATGGAAAATTGTTGCGAATCTGTTATTCTTGACGTTACCTGGATCGCAAAATCCGAGTTGTATTTACCGGGAAACAATTGATCTGCGTACTCATTCAGAAACTGGGTGATCTTTGCCGCATGATTCTGGGAAACGCAAAAGATGATCGTTTTACCGATCTCACCTGAAATGGGATCAGTCAAAGCGTTCTTGAGAAAGGTTTGGCAAAATGTCCTGTTTGTAGTTTCAGAAAAGAATTTCCTTTCAAAATCCTTATGAACATAAGTTTCTTCAACATCCTCGCCAGAGTCACCCATGGTAAGAACCGAATAACCTTTTTCTGATAAAAGCCGGGTGGTTATCTCCGTGCGGGCATCCACCACAAAGGGATTTACAAGAAAACCTTCTTTCACGCCATCCATCAGAGAATACCGGTAAGTAGGCTCTTCATTCCCACAACCGTGATCTTGACATTGTTTTCAAGCAGGATATTGGCACTGGCGCCATTAGAGTCGAAAAAACGCCATCCGGCTTCTTCGAGAAGTTTATTGATCTTGATCCGGGCTTTGGCTTCCTTTGGTGGCATATTCAGGTAAAAGGTGCATTCAAATTTATGGAATTCTTTGAAGAATCAGGTAATCCGGAAATGAAATATATTTGTTAAGAATATTTTTAAGATTTATTTTTACTGTTAAATTTGTCAATTGAGATTATTAAACCACATTTTAAAGCTTAAAATCATGGGGAAAGTATCACTCATATTTATCGGGTTGCTTCTAAACTCCCTGATGGCAGAAGCTCAACCGGTTCACGGACTGATTTATAAGGACACCCTTGGTGTTCAGGTTGTAAAGATCTGGGGAACCCATCAGGAAAGAGGCTATGCGCTTGGTTATCTTACCGGTGCAAAGATTACAGATATTATTATAAACTATATCAAGCCTCAATTCGGGAGTTATTATACCCTGGCGCGTACCACGGTAATCCAGGGCAATGACATCACCATTCCACAGACATACAAGGACGAAGCCCAGGCGATGATCGACGGGATGAATGCCTCAGGAACCAATACAACTTCATTGGATCAGACCGACATCCTGGTATCAAACAGTTTCCTCGATATTCAGAATGTCTTTTATCTGAAGAATGGTCCCGGTTGTTCGGGACTGATGAGCTGGAATACGGCCACACTGGGCACTGATCTCGATGGAAAATCGGTCATTTCCCGGCATCTTGACTGGACCATTTCCTCCGTCCTCTATAACAACAATGTTATCATTGTTCATTTCCCCTTTGAAAGCAATGAATCGAAATGGCTGTTGATAGGATTTTCAGGCATGATGGGGGCATTGTCGGGGCTGAATCCTGATTTCGGAGCCTTTCAGCACCAGATGGTTGATGTAACCAATGCCGGTATCCATAACATGCATTATCTTCCGATATGGCTTGCCATCCGCAATGGTCTTGAAAGGCAGGATTACAACGGCGATGGGCTGAGGAATGTTCAGGATATCCATTCTTCCCTGAATGACTGTTCAAATGGTTTTGCAGCAGGATTCATTGTCACTTCGCTGGCCCGGACATCTCCGACAGACAGTCTTGTGGCGATGGTGGCAGAACTGGCCCCGGTAAGCCCTACGCGGACGTTCAGGTATAATGATTATCCCGACAGCATACCAGATGATAACTTATATGCTTCCAATTATGAGATTAAGCGAAATAACGCCCGGCATTATGATGTCAGGTACCTATCCATTGTCAATCATATCGGGAATGGAACGAATATTGGCCTTGATACTAACTGGAACCTGATGAAAAACTATTCGATCCAAACCACGAATCTGCAATTCATGGAATATTCTCCCGAAATGAATGTTCTCCGGTTATCGGTTTATCGCGATAATCAACCTGCTTACATGAACGACCCCGTGGTCTTCACGCTTTCCGAATTATTTGACGACCCGGGTGTCGGCATAAACGAAAAAACCCGGGATAAGGCAATTATCATTTATCCTGACCCTGCGGAAGAATCAATCAGTATCGCCGGCATATTTAAGGGTAATTATGAAATTGAGATCTTTAACGTGAATGGCAGGATGGTTAAATCTTCTCATGCAGAATTTCCCGATATGCGGATAAACGTTTCATCACTCCCTCCGGGTTTTTATATGGCAAGATTGACCGGCAATGATTTTGTTTATACCGGAAGATTTCTTAAAGACCGGTGATTCCTGGCAAAACAAGGTAATATCGGCTATTATGTCATAAAAAATCAAAGAATGAAAACGGTATCTTACTATCGATACCATTGGTTAGATTATAATTGCAGTAATTCATGCAGCCAATAGAATGATAACATTGGCGCTTAAGAAGAAATAATAATTTAAATATAAGAAAGTTTAATTTTAATCCTCGTGCCCATTCATACATTTGACGGCAATACCTATCATAACCTATTCAGCAACGTCAATTTTCAACAGGTTAACGATTGTGAAGCAGTGGAGATTTGATTGATCAAATGAAGTTTACAGCTAAACCAATAGACCGGAAAGTATGCCAAAAATATCAAAGGAATTTCAGGAAGAGATTAAAAAAATACCCATTGGCGAAATTCAAAAACTGGTGATTGAACTTGCCAGAAAAAGCCAGGAGGTGTATGACCTGGTTGATGTTCGTTTTATTAACCGCCAGGATGCCGATACTGACCTTTTTAATGAAACGAAAGAGGATATTGCATTTGAAATGGAATTTATTGGAAGCCGTGGCGTCATTCAAAAACAAATTGCCAGGTCGATCGCAAAATCTGTGGAGGGTATCAATCACTATGCTAAAGTCACCAAAAACAAGGTAAAAGAAGCAGAATTACTACTGTATTTGCTGGAGATCGCCTATAAATTGCACGATGTCGAACTGGGTACCTGCTGGACCGTATTTGATTCAAAACTGGCCATTACCACCAATCGATTGTTAACCCTGGTTTCTAAAAATCTCCATGAGGATTATTTTATTGAATACCAGGAACCGTTGAACCGGGTCCTTCGGATTTTACATGCAAAGTGCAATCACCTCGACTATGTTTACAATCTACCAAAACAGGCAGAAAGATAATCGGGAAGTTTATTTTAAAATACGGTGTCAGATTAATGGGACATTACGGTTGTTCTAATAATGGGTACCTGTTTATAGCTGTTTCCATTTAAAAGACTACCGTTTGCCTTTTTATTTTTCCCACCCCATTGTTTGAAAAAGAAAGGAATACCAGATAGTGCGCATTGGTTCCTGATGCTGATGACCCATTGTTCATTCATGATCCGTGCGCACGGCCCACTCTCACCGCCAACGATGACCCAATCAATCTCGTTTAGATTTAACGCTGGGAGGTCGGTCAAAAGAGGTTCCAAAGACAGAAACTTAAGAAACGCACTTGTTTCACGTAAATAATCAATCCGGTCGACAACACGATCACATTCAACAGTCACCCCCATCCAGATGTTTGGTGTCCAATTCAACATGGGTGAATATTGCGCCAGAATATCGGCTCGTTTGGTCAGTACCTGGAAAGTATGTTTTGAGCATTCATTCATGACTCTGAATACCCGCTTTATGAAAGCCAAAGATATCTCTTCATGAAAAAGGTCACTCATAGAATTAACAAAAATCATCCTGGGTTTACTCCAGGTATATGGCACCTTGAGTTCTGATTCGTGCCAGCGTACATTGAAACCGTCTTTGTATTTATTCATACCCATACCCTGCAATCGGCAAGTCATTTTCTCGGCATAACAATTTTTACAACCGGCGGATATTTTGGTACATCCCGTGGTTGGATTCCATGTCATTTCAGTCCATTCAATTGTTGTTCCCGCCATTATTAAAAAAGTTTTCTTTGCCCGTCATATCCAATTTTCTGAGCTTTTTCCCAAAACTCAAGTCCTTTTTCGTGTCCTGTTGCAAAAAGAATATCATAAAATCCATTTACCGAAGTAAAATCAAAATATTGATATCCCAGTCTCTTCAGATTTTCCGTGTAGGTTGTTCTGAACTTTCTGCGTAATTCCAAAAAATTCTTTTGTTGAGCAAGTTCAAGGTTCTCAATGTCATTGAAAAATCCAGCATGGTCTAAAAACCTGTTATATTTATTGATGAGTTTAGAATATTTTTCCGGATTCAATAATGCGTTACCTACATTCCGGTTAAAATCAGTCATGGAGGCCAGGTTAATGATCAGATCCGTATTGCTTAATTTCTTTTTAATTGATTTTACAAGTTGAAAAGGAACACTGCAATCGGTTGGATCAATAAACACCAGATTTAACCCGTTCGGATGAACTTCCTGCCCAATTTTCATGCAAATATCGGAATCATTGTAATAATCACCCAGTAGTGCCCTTGCATTTCTAATCCCTCTTAATTCAATCCGTTGATTAAGAGCAGTAACCACTTTTTCATTTGAATCAAAGAATAGAACTTTACCCAGATAATGACAAGCGGAATGTTCAATAATTGCAAGCGCCGTTCCATTGAATTCCTCTCCAATTTTTCGGTTGATACACCTGCCTGGTCCACAGCAAATTTCAATATAATTAAGCTTTCCATTCCACTTTTTTTTCATCCCTTGCGAGAAAATACCAAAGTACTGGACCAACATATAAATTTTATGAATGGACCATTCTCCAACGCACCGTATTGGGAGTTGATCAATCACAGATACCGCATCATTGCAAAGTTCATTCTCAATAATCTCATCCCGTTTCTCCTGATTGCATCCTTTATGACAATTTGGATTCGGAACAATTTTTAAGGTTTCATTGAGATTCATCTTGATTAATGTCTCGTCAGGATTTGAATCTCTAAAATAAGTATTTATTTAATACGATTGGATGAAATTTGGATATTTTTGATGAGTTGCCCGGAATTCCTGTTAAATTGTGATGTGTGCAAAATAGAAACAATTGTGAAAGTGGGATTTCCATGGAGTTTATCCATGCCTTAATCTTTCAAACAGATTGAAATACTGTTCAAAAATGAAGATGCGGTTTCGCTTAAACCCTGTTTGTTCCTTGAGGATTTTAAGGTTTTCAAAATCATGTATTAAGGTGTTAGCTGTTTGCTTGGTTACCTTCAATTCATTCATCACATCGGCAACAGTGACAATGGGCTTACTATATAAATAGGCGAGCAATGTCTGTGCATTTGGTATTCGTTTGCCCAAAGTAATAATGGCTTTGTTTTCTATCATATCTCGCAAGGCAAGTATTTTATTGAAAGTGTCAATAGACTGGTTGGCGGTTTCGGTAATACCCACTAAAAAGAATTTGAGCCATTGAACAATATCGTGCCTTTCCGAGACAGCCGTGAGGTTGTTGTAATAATGAGTGCGGTTTTTTTCAATGAAATCGGAAATGTAAAGGGAGGGTTTGTTCAGCACTTTTTGATTCAACAAATAAAGCGTAATAAGCAACCTGCCTATTCTGCCGTTGCCATCCAGAAAAGGATGGATAGCTTCAAACTGATAGTGCGCCATACCTATACGAATGAGGTGAGGTACATGGATCTCGGTGTTGTTGAGGAATTTTTCAAGGTCACTCATCAGTTCCGGAACCAACGAATGATGAGGTGGAATAAATCTGGCATCTTGAAGGGTAGCGCCACCAATCCAGTTTTGTGAAGTGCGGAACTCGCCGGGCATTTTGTTTTTGCCTCTAACTCCTTTCAATAAAATACGGTGTGTTTCGCGAATGAGACGGTTGGAGAGCGGGAACTTATCCAACCGGGCAATGGAATAGTTCATTGCCTCTATGTAGTTCTGCACTTCCTGCCAGTCGTTTTTCTTTTCTGGGTCAATGTCTTTGGCTTCCAGAACAGCTTCGTCCATTGTCGTTTTTGTGCCTTCAATACGACTGCTCTGAGTAGCTTCCTTCACTATGTGCATTCGCAGAAAGGTATCTACATTGGGAACGATAATGGAAAAAGCATTGAGTTCACCTAAACGGATGTTGGCTGCTTCGAGTAGGGTAACTAATTCAGGTTGGCTCACCATCCACTCCCTGTTTAACGGTTCAGGATGAAAACTGCGATAACCAAACTGGTTGGTGAATGTTCCCGCTTTATACTCTTTTAAATCCATGCTCTTATTGTTTTCTTTTGAATTGATGTCCTTTTACTACAAAATCTCTTGGTCAAAGATAATGTTTTTTGTTGGACTATGGATAATCATAGTCAAAGAAAACTAATATTCGTCCCCCCGGAAATTCACTTAAAAGGTAATTTTAAAGTGCAATATTCCACATAAGGACAGTAAAAAGTAAAAAAGCAGGAAAGTGAAATTTCGCCGTTTCGCTTCCCTGCTTTTTCGTTTTTGTGTTGTCCTGCCAGGATGCTGATACTAACCTTTTTATTGGAAGGATTTACACTTTCTTTCTTATCTGAGTTCTTCTAATTTTAAAAGAAAATCATAGTGAGCTTTTTGAAGAGCTTTTGGATCTTCCAGTGAAGAATAAATTTTCCTGAAATAATCTGTGAGATCAAGATTGTTTTTCTTCACAATCTCGGTAATAAGTTTCAGATAACTCTCAAAGTCTTTCATAGTATGTCCGTAATCAGAATAGGATATCTTTCTGTTCTCAAAATCGGTCACAACCTGGTCTGATTTTTGGGCATATTTTTGAGATGAGCTGTTAATGAGTTGTTTAACGTGTAAGAAAAGGTCGGCCTGCCAGCGAAAATTCTGAACAATATCGGCAATATCTCCCGTTTTCTTATCTGACATTGTTAAAAAAGGATCCAAAGAATGGCTGAAGTTTTCGAGGGAAACTACCATACCTGAATAATTCTTTTGTAGTATTTGTTTGTTCAGGTCATCAAAGTTTTTCTGAATTCCGAAAGGATCAGAACCATTATTCATTCGGATGATCTCCATAATCAGTTTTTTCAGCGGTTCCATCCTTTCTTTCAATAAGGGAAGCAGCCTTTCTGCATCCTTTGCTTTTCGCATCATATCGAAAGTGATATCATATTCTTTCATGGCCATCTCCATTCTGAATATTTTACCGGCCCTGTAAAGAACAGAGAGATACAGTTCGCTGCTTTCTGAAAAAACCTCATTTAGAGTTCCATTTTTCATCGCAACTGTGAAACCGTTTATGGGTATATTATTAACTACTTCGCTGAAATCGACTGAAGCCATGCCCTTTACAGGTTTTGATTGAACGGGAAATGTTATCCCGATCCACTGGTTTTCACCCGGAAGCATATGGGGGACCAGGATCCTGTTGCCTGTGACCTTGATTTCCTTTTTATTGCTTTCAGGAAAAACAATCAGAGGTTGTTTGTAAGCGCTTTTGTAGCTTTCGGAAAGAGTAAATTCAAGGATCATATCCCTTTTAAATGTGGCAGCATTATGAAGCACTGCATAATAGGTGATGCTCCCTCCGTCGCCTGAACCGGATGGAGTTGTGCAGACTTCCATATTTCTTTGGGCCTTGTTATTGTCATAAAGGACGGAAAGATCTGTATCAGGCCATCCCGGCGCCCTGTTCAGAAGTGTCGGGGTTACCACGGGATCTGCAGCCGTTCTGATTTCAACGGCAATACATGTATGAGTTGATGTAGTTGAAACCAATGTCCATTCATACCCTGATGTCATGATTTTTTCCTGTTCACCGGCAGCAAATATCAATGTAGGATCTGCCGTTGAATTGGCGTCAATAAAATTGCTGCCTGTTCCTAGTTCCGATTTCAGGAAATGAAGGGTAACAGTCTGTGCCGAACCGGTACCTTTCCTGTGAACCCTGGCGAATGCAAAGTTATTTCCAAGGCTGGCGATTTGTGGATCATAACTTACAGGCTGATCGTTCGCATTAAATGCACCGGCAACATTTGTTTTCTTATTCCATATATCGCTTGTGTTATAAAATACCGGATGTGTAGAAGGTTCAAGTCCGTTATCACATGAAGTAGCGTTATCTGTCCAGTCTCTTACATAAAAATCCTGGTCATTTGAGATTTGCTGGACAGAGAAAAAGAATGGATCGATGGATACGTCCCTGTTTGAAGTATTAGCCAGGTTTCTTATTTGATTTGTGGCGAAATTGGCATTCCTCTGGTAGGTAACACCTTGAGGAAAATTAGCATTGTTTGGTGTGTTATTGGCAGAGAATACGCCATAAAAATCCTTTCCTACCGGTCGCAAACAGGCATAGTCGCCGAGGTAAGGCAAGAATGTATAAGCAGGCGAATTCGACGGTGTTTGCGATAAAATCAGGTTAGTCCAGGATGTTCCGGTATTGGAAGATTGCCTGAAGTGTGTTTCCCATCGCTGGTTTGGTGCGGTCCCTGTGAGTTGCTGATAAAGGAATGCCACGTCTCCCCTGGTGTTGACGGAAAGCTGAGGTACAGTACCCTGACTGATTGGAAGCAAATCACCCGACCATGTGCTTCCGCTGTCATCTGATCTTCGAACATGTATCGTTGCTGTGTTTCCGGTACCACCGCCAAGATCAACATAGGCAATATATACGCGACGGCTGTCCCTTGGATCAACTGCAATTGCTGCTTTGTCACCCAATCTATCCTGACCCATTGCAGAATTGGGATTCCAGGTCCAACTGATCCCTGTTACTACCTTTCTTCCAGCCAGGCCATCTGAGGGATCGGTTAAAGCAGAATACGGACTGGCGCTCTGCCCCCAACTATCATCGCGTACAACAATAATATCGCCTGTTCGTGTTGAACCAACAGAATTGGTTCTTTCATAATAAATGGCATAAACCACGCCTTTTGGATGAATGGCTGCACGTATAGGAGGCCCATCCTGGCCGTGGGGATTTCTTCTCTCCAGTCTGATAGTCGTAAACCCAGCAGGGGCGGCTGCAGTTGCTCCATCAAGGGTTTGATCAAAAGAAGCTGTTTTGGGAGAATTATTAAAATCATTATGCCCGATATAAACATGATCAAGATTGACATGACCCGAGCCGCCAAGAGGTGTGAGCAACTCTGCATAAGGCTGGTCTTCCTTTAATCTTGTAAGCAGATTCCCCATCGTTCCGACTGCAAGATAGGTGGTCGAACGAAGAATCTGCATCTGTGTCTCATATGGATCAGCCGGATTATAATATCCTCCGGTCAATATTCCTGCATACAGGACATTGTTTCGGCTCAGACCAACCGTAATATCGCCCGTGCACCCGTTAAGACTAGGGATGATATTATTTAATACCCAGGTGTTTCCACCGTCCTGGGAGATAAAAACAGGGGCTGTTGCAACTGCGCCTGTCGGATTTGAAGTAAATGCCGTGGCGATAATTTCCAGAGGGTTATTCGGGTTGATTGTAAGAAAGGGCTCGCTGTCTTGTCCGGTTTCATTGCTTGACGCATTGGGAATCATGTTTATCACACGAATTGTTTGTGCTGTAATAATTGAAATAGAACAAGCACAAATCATCAATGCTGTAAATATCTTTTTCATAGGATATGGTTTTAGCATTGTTATTTATTAGTTATTGTTTTCCTGATGAGTTCCAAATCTGACCGGTCTCTCTTATCTAATGGATCTGTAAGAAGAAGCGGGTTTTTAATGCCTTTGATCTCTGCAACCCTGCTTAACAGGAAAACACCCTGATCATCCACTTTAAATTTCGGGCTTTTGTACCATCTGATATCGTAACTGTCAGAAAAGAAAAAGTCTATCCTTTTTTCCTTGATGTCACCTTTTAATAGTTCCTCAATCTGAAGAGTGGCTATTCTGTATGTTGGATTATGTTCCGACTCATTAGGAGGCCTTTTATCTTCGGCATCTTTCACTTCAAGTATCTTCCCAAGAGCTACCACATTGGCATTTGTTACTCGTTTTTTCAAGGTATCCTGATGAGTTTTTTCCTGATATAAAGTTAAATTGTTTTTGACCTGTTCAAAGTTCTGAATTGAAGTTTCAACTTCGTTGACTTTCGTGGCTAATGTTTTTCCGATCAACCAGATTTTAGTAAAATAGATGTATTCGCTCCCTTCCTGAAGTGAATATTTTTTATCATCAGGAAGAACAACCGTAACATCATTATTGACAAAATCCTCATAATCTTTAGATGATTGGATGATTTTCGTCACTTTCACAATCAGCGTCTTTTCTGATTTCTGAATGCCTGGAAAGTTTGTCTCGTTCATCTTAAGAATTTTACCTTGAAAGATGAAGTCTGAATTCTGAAACAATCCATCCATATTGGAGGAAACGCCGGTAGTTCTGCATTGATTAATGAAGACCAATATTAGTAACAGAATTAAATTTCGAATGAGATTTTTCATAAAACAGGGTTTTAGGATGAGAAAAAATGCACCGGATCGGCAATAGAAAGATACCGATTTATATAGATAAATATTACCTTGTGTAATCTTGTCATTCACTCCGTTGCCTTTCCACGAATTCTTTCCACAAATATAATCTATTCAGACATAATTGGTAACTATTCACCTCAAATATTGGAACCAGAAAATGCCCGTTTTTGCTGATTTCAGACTTCAGACTTCACGTTTCAGACTTTTGTCAATACCAGGATAAATCTATACCTTTGATCCCTGAGCCATGGGCTGAATAACATCCCCCTTTATATTTATCCCGGATCTATGAGCAATTCCCCCATTGATAATGATCTGATCGAAAGGTACCTGCTTGGAAAGCTCACCGATGCTGAGATCAGGGATTTTCTGATCCGTGTTGACGATGACCGGGAGTTTGCACGTAAGTTCAGGCTTATCAAGATGTTCCCTGAAATGATGAGCGAAACGGGGAGAATGGAATTTGAAAAAAAACAGGCTGAAGCCCTGGCTGTGGAGGCAGAAAAGAAATCCCGCCGTTTCCCGAAGCGACGACACCTTGTGTGGGCTTTCGTTTCCTTTATTGCACTCATCGGGATTGCCCTCTTTTTCATTATTTCAGGAACAGATCATCAGAAAGGGAATGTCGTTGGTAAAGAAAATATTGCCCTGACAACGAAGATGGTCAAACCCGTAGCAGTCCCTGTCAAGGATTCCTTAAAGGAAAAGACTCAACAACCTCAGCAGCCGGAGAAAAAAGAAATCATGGAAATTACAGGAGGAGCTGTTCAAAAAGCAATCGACTTGTTAACTCCTGCAGAGGGTGTGACATTTTCCAAAAAAGAGATGATCCTGTTCAATTGGATCCAGAAGACAGATTCTTTTACCCGGTTTTATATTTTTTCGGAACTCAATGATCATGTGGTGCTTTGGAGAGGTATCAGACCCGGCACCAGGGAATACAAAGTCCCGGGGAATACCCTTTATCCCGGTAAATTTTACTGGTATGTAGGGACAAAAGAGAAAAGGCGGACGTTCATCATCAGTGAATGAAATCAGGGAAAGGGGAACTTTGATAATCAGATTTTCCCATTCCCCTATTTCACCTTTTTACGGCATTTGACTTTTATCTAACTATCTTTACAGGACAAAAAGTAGCATTTGCAGCTTGAATTTAATCATAAACTTAATTAAACGATAATCATGAAAAAATCCCTGACTTTTTTAATCGCTTTTATTTGTTGTATTACCTTGACAACGTATGCCCAAATTCCAAATTCCGGTTTTGAAAACTGGACCTCCGGCGACCCGGATAATTGGGCAACATCCAACGCTTTCCCCGCTGGTTTGGTCAACATAACACAAACTACTGACAGCCATACCGGTTCATTTGCAGTTCGTGGTGATGTTATAGACTTTTTTGGCACAGCTATGGGTCCCGTCATTCAAAGCGGACCCGGAGCCACAGGCTTTGCTATCTCTGAGCAATATCATTCACTTGAGCTCTATTATAAATTCACATCCATCGGCGGAGACAAGTTTTCAGTTAACGTGGGTTTAGAGAAAGCCGGCAATGCAATTGCACAAGGAGCTGTAGCACTTCCTTCGACAGTGAATACCTATACGCATTTAACGGTTCCTTTAAACTACATGACCAGTGATGTACCCGATTTAGCTATTATTCAAATTTTAATCACTGGTCCTGTAACGGGATCTGATGTTCATGTAGGTTCGGTGATGTTTGTTGATGACCTGTTATTTTCATTATCGGCCGGAATTGAGAATATCTCCGGTTCGGATCTAATGGGCAAATGTTATCCCAATCCTTCCTCTGATGTTCTTTATATCCCTTTATTTGAAAATGTATCAGGAGAAGTTACTTTAACTGTCATTGATACATACGGAAAAGAGGTAAAGAAAATGGCTGGTCAGTCACAGCAATTTGGAACAAACATTTTTCAATTTTCTGTTGAGGATTTGTCATCAGGACTGTATTTCTATTCGATAAATGGACAAAACAGACATTATCAAGGTAAATTCACCGTATGCCGGTAATAAAGCTTCAATTCATTGCATCAGTAATTTCAGGGAACAGCGAAAATACTGGCTGTGGAGGATACAGGACGACAGATAAATTTCAAACCTCAGTTTGAACTCAAATAAGTTTTGACACGCCATTTTTTACATGTCTCACTATTCGATGACCCCGTCTGTTTCAATGTTAATGACCATTTTTCTATGGTTAACTTGCCCTTTTTTTGGTTCGGCACAAGTCGGGGATTTATCCATAACCATTCAACTTCGGGGCGTTTTTGAAAGCAAAATAAGCCTTTTGGCACTTTCGGCATCCAGGACCTTTAAGCCAATTATAGAACTTCAGGGAATAAAGAAAGGAGAAACCACCACTCTCCCGGTTTCAAAAGAATACTTGCCCGGGGAGTTTGTTCTAAGGTTTGATTACAAAGAGACCGAATCGGGTACTCCTTATCCTTCCGAGAAAACCATCTTCCTCAATGAGCAGAATATCCAATTACGGGTCAACCCTGAATATTGCAACAATCCGGATAGTACCCGGTTTCAGGATGGAGAAAGGGAAAATGCAACCTTTGCACAGTTTTCAAATGAAAATAGCAGGAAAAAAGAAAAACTTGGCTTGTTGCAGAATTTTCTGATGAACTATGATGACGTTGAGTCCTCATTCTACCGGCAAGGCATCAAAGAGTATGAAGTGCGGCGAAGCGATTATAACCAATGGCTGGCAGAACGGATCATGCAGGATCAGTCGCTGTTCGTAAGCAACCTGTATGGGTTTCAATATGTACCCGAAATACCCTGGAAAGGCACCGAAACTGACCGGGATAATTACCTGATTGCACACTATTTTGACGGTATGGACTTTAATAACCCCCTTATAATTAAAACATCCAACCTGAACAAATGGATGGACAATTACATCAACCTTTATGGCAGGTTAGCCACAACAGCTCATTTACGTGACTCATTACTCCCTGCTGCCGGGAGAAACGCAATAGAGATCGCCAGGAAAGGCAACCCGCTTGTATATGGCTGGATGGTGGATTATTTCTACAGAGGTTACGAAACCAACGGTATCGATGCCGGGATCAAAATGCTGGAATCGTATTTGAAAGATACGAACTGCATGACCTCAAAAAGGGTGGAAATTGCGAGGAGGATAAAAGGCATTGAAACCCTTGTAGCCGGAATCAAAGCTCCCGATATTTCGCTGAAGGATGCTGAGGGAAACCTTTTTGAACTGAACAAGTTCGAAACGCAGAGCAGGTACATCCTTCTCCTGTTCTGGTCGGCAGGATGCAGCCATTGTGTCGAGATGACTGATAATTTATACCCCTGGCAACACCGACCGGAAATACAGCAAAAGTTGATGGTTATTGCGATCAGCCTGGATGAGACTGAAACAGAGGTAAAGGCCTGGAAAGAGAAGATCAGAGAGATGACCGGATGGAAACATATGCGGGCTGCTGACGGAGTTCGCAGCAAAGCAGCAAGCGATTACTTTGTACTGGCAACCCCCGTAATGGTATTGCTTGATGCAAAAACAAAGGAGATCATTTCCACTCCAAACACTGTAAAGGAGTTAATTGCTGCCATCCATTAACATTATCAGCAGATATCTGATCAATATTTTTTATCAGATTCGTTATATTTGTTTGTCGATTATCAGATAACATGAATTTGTGATAAATACGGGAAGATCATTTTTCACACTTTTTATCTTTAGCCTTTTTCTGCTTTTAATGGCAGATGAAGCCCGGGCTGTTACAGCTTATTCAAAACCGGTCAGATTCAAACAACCCGACGGATCTGAACTTACCCTGATCCTGCATGGAGATGAGTTCATTCACTGGAAGACCACAGTGGATGGTTTTACCATCATGACCAATGCTCAGGGGATTTATGAATATGCTTCTTTGGACAAAAAAGGAGATCTTGGATTTTCAGGGATTAAAGCGAATGATCCCGGTATTCGAAGCACCTCTGAAACAGCATGGCTGCAGAACTTAAAACCAAACCTTTTTTTCAGCAGGGATCAGGTAATCTCCATGAAAAAAGCATTTCAAAATGGCCAGGGAGGAATACAACCAACTCCCTTGATCGGTGGTTTTCCTCATACAGGAACAAGAAAGCTTTTAATGATCCTGGCAAATTTCTCAAACACTTCGACGACCTATACGCAGCCTGATTTCAACAGCATGATGAATCAGGCTAACTATAACGGGACCGGAAGTTTTAAGGATTATTACTTTGAAGTTTCCTATGCCCAATTAACGGTAAACACCACGGTAACCATCTGGGTGACCTTACCACAAACCCACGACTATTACGGCCCTTCGGCCAGATGGGGTCAATTTGCCTACGATGCGGTAGTAGCTGCCGATCAACAGGCAGGTGTTGATTATTCACAGTTCGACAATGATGCGGATGGAATTGTAGACGGGATTACCATTATCCACCAGGGCCGGGGACAGGAAGAGTCAGGAGACATCACTGATATCTGGTCGCACAGTTCGGATCTTGCTGCTGCAGGTTATACTGTTGCGCAACGGACCTTTGACGGGGTGGAGGTCTCTTCCTATACCGCCAACCCTGAGAAGTTCGGTACAACAAACATGACTGCCATTGGGGTTCTTTGTCATGAATTCTGCCATAACCTGGGGGCACCCGATTTCTATGACACCGACTATGGCACAAACGGTCAGTATGATGGCACCGGTTACTGGGACCTGATGGCATCCGGTTCATGGAACGGAATGAACGGGAATACACCCGCGCATCCGAATGGCTGGATAAAGAACTATTTTTCATGGACCAATCCTGTAGTTCTGGCAACCCAGCAAACCCAGGTACTTCGTAATGTCCAGTTGTATCCAGATGTGGTGCGTTACAACACAACAACATCAAACGAGTATTTTCTTTGCGAGAACCGACAGCAAACGGGCTTTGATGCGGGCATTCCCGGGCATGGCATGATCATCTATCATGTGGATGGGGCCTATGTAACGTCCCACTTCTCTTCCAATAACATCAACACCTCTTCACACCAGGGGCTCTATCCGATGTCGGCAAATTCCAACACTGCAAACGGAATTATGCCTGGTTCCTCCTCAAACATTAATACACCCGGTTGTCCCTGGCCGGGAACAGGAGGCAAGACGAACTTTACGGATGTTACGATCCCCTGTTCAAAGTCATGGGCCGGGGCAAACACCAACCTGCCCCTGATCAGCATCACGGAAAACCTCACAACAAAGGAGGTTTCCTTTTGTTTTATCACCTGCGCTACCTGCCCCGGGATACCGACAATCACTGTCAATCACCTGGTTTCAGGAGGTGTTGCCCCGGTAGACAAAACGGTTACTTACAACACTGCGACAAGCATCCCCGGGGAGCCACTGAAATGCTGGATCACCAGCAACCTTGGCGCCGACCACCAGGCAACAGCCGTCAATGACGCAACCGAGCCATCGGCCGGCTGGTACTGGCAATTTAACCATAAGCAGGGGTTTAAGCACGATGGTACAACCCGGACTCCGAATACAGCCTGGATCACCACCATCAGCGAAAACAGCGAGTGGCAGCCCGCCAATGATCCGTGTTTTCTTGAACTCGGGAGTAACTGGCGGATCCCTACTTTATCAGAATGGACCAATGTGGATGCAAACGGGAACTGGACAAACTGGAACGGACCCTGGAATTCAGGCTTAAAAATGCATGCTGCCGGTTACCTGCAATATCCCGGAGGGGCATTAAGCAGCCGTGGCATTGAAGGTGATTACTGGAGCAGTGTGCAGGACATTACATCAAGCTGGGCCCTCTGGATGACCAATGGCAGTGCTTCATTGACCAGTGATTTCAAGACCTATGGATTCCCTGTACGCTGCGTGAAAGAGCTGAACCCGGGGTTACCGGTTATTATAACGACAACCATCACCAATATCAGCACAACAACTGCCGCTGGAGGAGGAACAGTGACTTCAGACGGGGGGAACAGCGTGACCGCCCGCGGGGTGTGCTGGAGCACGGCATCAAATCCCACTACCGCGAACAGCCATACGACAGATGGCGCGGGAACAGGTATGTTTGTGAGCAATCTTACCGGCCTCATCCAGGGGACCCTTTATCATGTCAGGGCCTATGCAACAAACAGTGTCGGAACAGCATATGGAAACGAAATATCTTTTTCGACCAATACCTCCTGTGGTTCTTTAACCATCAACCATCTTGCTTCAGGTGGAGTCGCCCCGGTTGATAAAACCGTCACCTATGGCACCGTGATGAATCTCCCCGGGGAGCCTTACAAGTGCTGGATTACAAGTAACCTGGGCGCCACTCATTCGGCAACTTCCCCCGAAGATCCTTCAGAACCCTCTGCAGGATGGTACTGGCAATTTAACCGCAAACAGGGATACAAACACGATGGCTATGTCCGGACGCCCAGTACCCCGTGGGAATACCCGATAATTGAAAATCTCAACTGGCAGCCTGCCAACGATCCCTGCATCCATGAGCTTGGGAGCGGATGGCGAATCCCTACCTATTGCGAGCTCAACAATATAGATATGGCAGGTAACTGGAATAACTGGGATGATGCATATAACTCTCCGTTAAAACTCCATGGGGCAGGCTTCGTCTGCTTTGATGCGATCTGGAACCGGGGCGATGGAGGTTTCATTATGTGCAACAGGCAATTCATTGATAGTTATGGTTATGAATTGTGCGTTTACCCAGGAGGAAGTGGTATGGTTGATAACTACAAGGCCTATGCAATGTCAATACGCTGTGTAAGAGACACCTGTACCATATATAACGTTGTAAGTGTCCATATAACGGCTTCTGCCAACCCGGTTTGTTCAGGAACATCGGTTACTTTCAATGCCTATCCGACCAATGGAGGCTGTGATCCACAGTACCAGTGGAAAGTAAACGGGATCAATGTTGGGACAAACAGCAGTTTTTATACTTATACTCCGATAAACAATGACCAGGTCCAGTGTGTTCTTACATCGGACATAAATTGTCCTTCCAACCCCGCCACATCAAATACCATTACAATGGCGGTAAATTCAGTTTTGCCTGTCAGTGTTATGATATCTGCCTCTGCAAACCCCGCATGTGCAGGTACTCCGGTGACATTTACAGCCGCCGCGGTCAACGGAGGGACACCACCATCTTATCAGTGGAAGGTTAACGGAATAAATGCAGGGATGAACTCTCTAATATTCACATACATACCAGCGAACAATGACCAGGTCAAATGCATTCTGACATCGAATTTAAGTTGTGCAAACGGCAGTCCTGCTACATCAAATACGATCGTCATTATGGTAAATCCGTTGATGCCAGTCAGCGTTTTCATTTCTGCATCTGCAAACCCGGTGTGCGGCGGAAGTTATATAACGTTTACCGCCACCCCTGTGAATGGGGGCACCGCACCTTCTTATCAGTGGAAGGTAAATAGTAACAATATCGGGGGTAACAGTTCAACCTTTACCTATCTCCCTGGGAATAATGACCAGGTCAGTTGTATTCTTAACTCGAATGTAAGCTGCACCTCTGGTAATCCGGCAACATCCAATACAATCACCATGACCGTAAATCCGCTGATAACGGTCAGTGTTGCCATCTCAGCTTCCGCAAACCCGGTATGCGCGGGTACTTCAGTGATTTATAGCGCCACCCCAACCAATGGGGGCAGCACTCCAACCTACCAATGGAAAGTCAACGGGATCAACGCCGGGACAAACAGCGCATCCTTTACCTATACCCCTGCAAACAATGACCAGGTGATCTGTATACTAACATCAAATATCGCCTGTGCGACAGGTAACCCGGCTATTTCTAATACAATCACCATGACCGTAAATCCGCTGATGCCGGTGAGTGTCGCCATCTCGGCTTCAGTAAACCCGGTATGCGCGGGTACCTCCGTAACGTTTACCGCTACCCCGGCTAATGGGGGCAGCACGCCATCTTACCAATGGAAAGTCAACGGGATCAACACCGGGACAAACAGCTCATCCATGACCTATACCCCTGCGAACAATGACCAGGTGATTTGCATGCTTACATCAAATATCACCTGTCCGACAGGTAACCCGGCTACTTCGAATACGATCACCATGACCGTAAATCCTCTGATGCCGGTCAGTGTGGCCATCTCGGCTTCAGTAAACCCGGTATGCGCTGGCACTTCCGTTACATTTACAGCTATATCAACCAATGAAGGGAGCTCTCCATCCTACCAATGGCTGGTCAATGGGACCAATGCAGGGACAAACAGTCCCTCCTTTGCCTACACCCCGGCAAATAATGACATGGTCAATTGTATTCTGACATCCAGTATAACCTGTCCGACAGGCAACCCGGCAACATCGAATATCATTAACATGACCGTAAACCCGCTACGGTCTCGGTATCTGCAAATCCGGTGTGTGATGGAACGACCGTTACATTCACTGCAACATCTGTGAATGAAGGGAGCAATCCGTCGTATCAATGGCAGGTCAATGGGATCAATGCAGGGACAAACAGTCCCTCCTTTGCCTACACCCCGGCAAATAATGACATGGTCAATTGTATTCTGACATCCAGTATAACCTTTGCCTACACCCCGGTAAATAATGACATGGTCAATTGTATTCTGACATCCAGTATAACCTGTCCGACAAGCAACCCGGCAACATCGAATATCATTAACATGACCGTAAACCCGCTAATGCCGGTCAGTGTGACGGTCTCGGCATCTGCAAATCCGGTGTGTGAAGGTACAACCGTTACCTTCAGTGCCACACCTGTAAATGAAGGAAGCAATCCGTCGTATCAATGGCAGGTCAATGGGATCAATGCAGGGACAAACAGTCCCTCCTTTGCCTACACCCCGGCAAATAATGACATGGTCAATTGTATTCTGACATCCAGTATAACTCATTAACATGACCGTAAACCCGCTAATGCCGGTGAGTGTCACCATATCGGCTTCAGCTAACCCGGTATGCGCTGGCACTTCCGTTACATTTACAGCTACATCAACCAATGAAGGGAGCTCTCCATCCTACCAATGGCTGGTCAACGGGATCAATGCAGGGACAAACAGTCCCTCCTTTGCCTACACCCCGGCAAACAACGACCAGGTGATCTGTATACTTACATCAAATATCACCTGTGCGTCGGGTAACCCGGCTACTTCCAATACAATCACCATGACCGTAAATTCGCTGATGCCGGTCAGTGTGACGATTTCAGCATCTGCAAATCCGGTGTGTGATGGAACGACCGTTACATTCACTGCAACATCTGTGAATGAAGGAAGCAATCCGTCGTATCAATGGCAGGTCAATGGGATCAATGCAGGGACAAACAGTCCCTCCTTTGCCTACACCCCGGTAAATAATGACATGGTCAATTGTATTCTGACATCCAGTATAACCTGTCCGACAAGCAACCCGGCCACCTCGAACAAGATCACCTTAATCGTGAATCCTTTTCCGGTACCTGAAATATCAGGTACTGACAAACTTTGCGAAGGTGCTGCAGGAGTACTCTATACAACTCAACAGGGAATGACAGGTTATGAATGGAGCATTTCTTCCGGGGGAATTATTACCCAGGGAACAGGAAACGATAGCATCTACGTAAACTGGAACTCGCCTGGATCCCAGTATCTAACAGTGATTTACACTTCCCCCGAAGGGTGCAAAGCTTTGAAACCTGATTCCATGACTCTAACGGTGAACCGTTCACCTGACACATATGCCGGACAGGATGGTACAATCTGTCCCGGGGAGTCATACACAGTTAAACTTGCAACAGCTTCAGATTTTACAAGCCTGATCTGGACAACAACGGGTTCAGGCTCGTTAACCGGTGAACACACACTCACTCCAACTTATTATCCTTCCGATAATGAAAGCGGAACGATCACACTGACACTGACTGCGACTGGTAACCCTCCATGCGGAAATGATATTGCTTCGATGCGACTAAGCCTCCCCATAAATCCTTTAGCGAATGCTGGTCAGGATCACAACGTTAAAGAGAACACTCAGGATACACTTTCAGGGCAAGGTTTAGGTGGATCAGGACAATTTTCTTACCATTGGGAACCGGTATCCTTACTTATTGCCCCTGACCAGCAAACTGTTATCACTTTACCAATGGATAAAGACACCATCTTCATCCTTAGGGTTACAGATCTTCTTACAGGATGTTCTTCAAGCGACAGTGTAAGGATCCATATTGACCACCCGGTCACTCCGCCTGATGAAGACTGCATCGTGGTGCACAACGTGATCACCCCGGATGGAGATGGAGCCAACGATACCTGGATCATCGACTGTATTGCCGATTACCCCGACAATACGGTGGAGATATTTAACCGATGGGGTAACCCGGTGAACCGGTTTGAACGGTACGATAACATAGAGAATGTCTGGAAAGGAACCAATTTCAAAGGGGAATCAATGCCTGATGGGACTTACTATTATGTGCTGAAGATCAAAAACAGGATCAGCAGAAGCGGGTGGATCTACCTTAGGGGAGGAAGGAACTGACCAATATGGAATCAAGACTGGCCGGTTGCTATTGTCGGCCACATTACCTCATAATCGAATCCCCAATTCCCGGCTTCATCAATATTTTACCGATTATTACTGCGATCCTGTCAATTTCTGATGCAATTTATTTTCCAAAAGTCGTGCAATCCAATTTAAGCAATCGACCGAGTCAGTATTGAAATCTTTTTTTTTCCATATTTGCTGGTAATAAGGAAGATTTGTACGGGCGCCACCCCATTTGGTTTTGAAATAAAGGAGACCTTTATCAATAGAATAGCCAAATCCAACCCATTCTGATCCGGCATCAAGATAATGCTGGATTATTGAGACATAAATTGCATCCGCGATATTGGGGAATGATTTTTCATAACAGCCAATAACCGCAAAAGGTTTTTTCTCAAAGAATTCATGAACCACGATAAAACCGATTAATTTATTTTCGAATTCTGCTTCAAAAAATAATAAATGGTTATCATGTAAAATAGAATTGATGTTAATAAGGAAAGTAGCATCTGAAAAATAAAAGTCTTCACGTAAAGCCGTTTGACGGATCAGCGATATATGATGATGTGTTAAATAATTGCGTTTTGATTTTAAAACCAATATACCCCTATGTTTTACAGCCCTTATGCTTTCTTTTGCAGGAGAAGTCTTTAACAATAAGGGATCTGATAAGTCAATAATTACATCTACATTATCAGCATTCGGTTCCAGAAAATAAACGCTTTCAAAATGTTTACCTATGGATTTTTGGATGTCATAATTAGCAATCCCGAAATAATTAATGATTTTTACGGATGGATTTGTTTCCCACGTGGATAATAAATCATGGATTTCTTCTGCAAGATCAATATCCGGGTTTTCCTGATTAAATGGATAACCAATAATTGTAAGCGTTTCGCCATCAAAATAACAGAGAATATCCTTGAATAAAAAAGGTTCACCGTATAACCCTGCCCCGAAAAAAAAATCCTGGTCGGATGTATAAATACGCTGCGTTATTTTTGCAATATTACCCTGATTCAACATTTCGCAAAGGAGAGATGATTATCAATGGATTGGTCCTTTGATCGCTTTTTCTATGAACCCTTCCGGGGGTAATGATCTGCAAAATTCGATAAATAATACAAAGTCAGACCGGTAATAAGGTTTTAAAGCATCCCACCATGCACTGAATTTTTTTAAATTAATAATTTCCCTGTATTGGATCAGTGCTGCTCTGAAATCAATATCGTCCATCCATTTATGTGACCATAATTTATAGGATTCCTCCATCGATGATAATATCTTTCCCAAATAGAGGTATTGTTTTCTTTGAGTCAGATCCAGGTTTTCATAGCTATCCGGAATTTTATAATTTATAGTTTTTTCATCATAAAATGTAGATAAATCTTTATCAGTCAATAGCATCTCTGTCAAATTACCACTATTACTCATCATTTGCATGTAAGTTGTAAATTGAAAGTTGTCGCTTTGAAGCTTGATGGCATTTGTTTGTTGCCTTATCTGTGGGATAACAAGGATGATTCCTATGATAACTGCAAAGGTTTGTATGATTTGCAGTATCAATGGAAGAATTTTCTCTATACCCGGTGAATCCGGAATAGCACATAACAAGTGGTACATTATCGGTATTATTGGCGGATACTTTGAATGAGTAGAAAAACTATTATAATTTCAGGTAAATAGCTTGTGGAAAAGGATAAGTAAATTACACTTTCTTCACGCGAACGGCATTAACACCTTTGAAACTTCGCTCTATCTCGAAAGTGACCATATCGCCTTCTTTGATTTCTTCAGTCAGACTGTTGACGTGTACAAAAAATTTCTCTGGTGAATCCAGCTCTTTAATAAAGCCAAAGCCTCTTGAATGGTTGAAAAAATCAACCCTGCCTTTTCGTATTGTTGTAACCTCTTCCGTGTCCCTTTTTGGAACGCCAAGTTCGATGGTTGAGGCATCAATTTTCTTTCTGTTTGCCGGATTGGGCGGCGTATCTGTGATATGGCCATTTTCGTCAACATAGGCAATCATGTTATCAAGGCCGCCGCCCTGTGAGTTTGCCTTACGTTCTGCAATTTTTTGCTGCTTGTCCAGTCGTTTCTTAAGTCGTTTTTTCTCTTTGTCTCTTTTGTTAAAGGTCTCTTGTGAACTTGCCATTGATTATTTGGTTAAAATTGATGTTAAAACGCTTCTCCCTGAAGAGTTGGCGTTGGTCGCTTAAATAACTGTATATAAGCAATTTATCTGGGTATAACCGGCGAAAACCGGACACTACAATTAAAAAATACCCAAAAGAGCATAATTACTCTATTGCATTGCAAAGGTAAGATAATAAATCAGAACGGCTTGATCTGAACCAGTACCTTCCGGAAAGTTTTCAAATGGTGACAGAAATTTTCCTGCAACCATCCCCTAAAATTTTCCTGATCAATAGAGATCCGTATTTGTTGTTAAGGACTTGAAATACTTTAAATGCGGATTTAATAGCTGCTTTTTCCGAACCGCAAATAAAGGCACCAACATAATTGTAATAACCGGTAGAGAAGAAATTTGAGCATCCGCACCAGTTCATGCAATAGTTCTTTAAAGTACAATCGATACATTCGCTTTGCTCCACCGGATGACAAAATTTTCCACATGTCAGTTTACGTATATCCAGACCATGATAGATATCTCCGATACAATGAGCGTTTTTATCTCCATTTCCCAGTAGTCTCTCACAAGGGAACAGGTTACCATCCGGAGAGATGGCAAACTCTTTTATCCCCATCTGGCATTTATCACCTGGCTTATACCCATTGTTCAGAATTACGGCTAATTTACTGTTGATAGGGCTGATAAAAGCAGTATCACCAAGATCATCCCATTTTAAATAGATGTCTGCAAGCTGATCATAAATCTCATTTACCTGGTTAACATCCATAGCCGACCAATCAGCGCCAAAATCCGGATTTATATAAATCTTTCTAATCCCCAATGAATAAAAATATTCGACTGTTTCAGGCAGATATTTATAGGTAGCCGGCGTATATACAGCATTGACCATCAGTGACGGGAATGTTTGTATTGCCTGTAGAATAGTTTTTTCTACAATGGCAGAACTGGGGGTATTGTCCTGGAACCTACGGTGTTTATCCTGAATAGAGGGAATTCCGTCACAACTTAATCCGAGTACAATATTATGCTGAATAAGAAAATCTGCTATTTCATCAGTGAATATAGTACCATTTGAAACGACCTGAATTTCTATCTCTCTTTCAGCATAGAGGGGATGATTTTCCAGAAGTAACACAATTGCCTTTAAACTTTCAAATTCCAATAAAGGCTCTCCTCCAAAAAAACCTAAATAAATACTTTCTTTGGCAGGAGTATTTGAGAAGATAAAATCAATTATTTTTTCTGCAGTTATAATATTTATACTGTTCTCCTTTTTATCTATGTAACAATAACTGCATCTCAGATTGCATTTTAATGTTAAGAGAATTGTATACTTCATTCAGAAAATAATTACCATAATTATTATAACTGCAATAATTTATGCAACACAAAGAAAAGGAGTAAAAAGTAATCAGGGAATGAATTACTTTAATTTATCAGCGTGAACCCGGTAAATTCTTATTTCATTATTTCTTTTGAAATCACTTCTGATATTTTAAGAGCCTGCTGGAAATTGATCGTTCCGGCTTTCGTCATTATGGTATTAAAAGTAGTCATTATTTGTTGGGAGAAAGTCTTCCATTGTTCATCATTTAACAGATAAACATCATCCTTATAATGAAGGTGTGCAAATTTATTTCCACCATATTTCCACCATGGTTCAATTTTACTAAGATCGACAGACTTCATTACACCTTTTGCAATTCCATGCTGGTAAAGGGTTTTATTTACTTTTTCAGGTTTGAATTGCTTGATAAAATCCCAGCATAATTTCTCACGTTCAAGAAATAAAGGATTGTGTGGTCCAAAGTGTAAGAAATCGGTGATTTGCAGGTAAGGGTTGTATTCCAGCTTTGGAGGTACCTTACCGGGGGTTTTTGGATTGGTTGTTGCCATAATGATTGTTGTTTAAATTGTTACCCTGTGTGAATTTTTAACTTTCCTCCCCTCACAGGTTTAAGGAAAAGCAAGTCTATTTAGCATAATAACAGCAACTAATTCTTTTTAAATAAGATACTTATAAAAAAAATGTATCGTGGTTATTTACAGCGGCGAAATTTACGAATTTTTTTATTTGAACAAATAAAAACTGAAATTTTTTTTCGTTTCGTCTATCTGTATAAACAGATTGTAAAAACGAACTTATTACCTCATGCTGAACATTCAGAATCTACTTAAAGAATATACGGCTGATCTGACTGCCAAAAGGTATTCATTTTACAGGATAAAGAGCCATTAAAGTGCAGTGTTTCTTCTCTGGCATATTGCGAAGCACATATTCCTTCAAAGAACATAACGCTTCAAATCCAGAATTAAGATTATATGCAGGAGTAGTCGCAAATCTAAAATCGCAAAATAGCAAAATCCAAAATTATTTTACGATACAAGGATACGATCTGAAATGAATTTACAACTTATAATTGTCAAGGAAAATGTTTATAAATATCTTTTCTCCATTCTAAATCCACAAAATAAACAAGATCGTTAGTGATTTTGAGTCCTACACGGATATTCCTTATTTTTATCCGGTAAAAGTTCTTTTGGCCTTTTAATTTCTTCAGATTGATAATACTTCTCAGATCTTTTGCTTCTTCAACATTCTCAATAGTTCTGGCAATTTCATCTTTACGCCGGCCATCCTTTATTTTTTCAATCGACTTAAGAAATGTGGCTTTAAAGACTGTCGTCATTTACGAAGAGTTTTCATCACAATGTCACGGCTGACATCAGGCGTTTTCATACCTTTTTCAATAAGTACTGCAAGTGCAGTATCTTCAAGTTCTTCTGTGTTAATTGCTTTTGCCTTATTGCCGGTTTTCTTGGCAAGCTCAAGCCAGAATTTAATTTCGGATTTATTTTTTGCTTTAATCACTACTGTATCCATTGCTATCAATATTTACTGCAAAATTACTGAATTTTTTGTTGTGAGATAAGGATAATAACCCCCTTATATTGTAAAGAAGGTAATTCAAATCAAGAATAGATTTGAATTCTGTCAGTTATAATAACTTTTTTCCCTATATTTGCCTGAATCAATTTGTAAATTCAGAAATATGTCCAGATCCGGAATCAGATATCTTTGTTCAGTTGTTCTGTTTGTCTTTCCATTTCCCGGATTTAACCAGAATATTCCTTCAACTACTTGTCAAAATTCAAACTTCATTACGGGAACTTTTCAAAACTGGAACGGCTGTTGGGGTAATTTTAATTACCCCTGTTTGACTGCCGGATTTGATTCAACAAGCACCTATCCTGTCCACCGGATCATTTCTAATATTACGGCACTCGATCCAAATACCTTAAATAATCTTTTTGAGGTCCTTCCTGGAGAAACACATTCGGCGAGACTTGGCCATGACAATGGTAACCTTTCAGGAGCACAGCTAAGGTACACCATCGTTGTAAATGCACTTCCCTACAACTTTAAATATTTTTACGCCATTGTGCTTGACAACCCGGCCCATGTTCCGCAACAACAGCCATCCTTTACCATTGACATCCGGGATGCGTCAGGGAATATTGTTGATCCTGTTCATGGGTATCATTATTACGGTGCCCAGTCCGGGTTACCGGGTTGGCAAACCTGCACGGTTTCCGGTCAATCCATTACCTGGCTGAACTGGACTTCCGACAGTGTGGACCTCTCTTCCTTCTTCGGACAGACCATTACCGCTACCTTTACCAGCAAGGACTGTGCACTGGGTGGTCACCATGGCTATGCATATATCAATACCTACTGCATAAGTCCTGTTAACCGTGAATGGACAGGAGCTGTTAACAATCAATGGAACAATCCACTCAACTGGAATCCGGCTGGCGTTCCAACAAGCATCGATCTCGTTACAATCCCTTCAACTGCAGCGGTGATGCCACAAATCAGCAATTCCGGGATGAGTATTAATGAACTGCACATTGGTGATGGGGCAACCATTACCATCCTTCCGGGAATTCACCTGACCGTGAATGGGAATATTGTCATTGACGCGCCTTAGGACAAATCTAAATACAAGGGATAGATTCCATATGTTTGATTTGGGAACTTTAGATTATTTTTAGTACTCTGTGTTTTTTTCTCCTAAAATTCGTATATTTCGCTTGGACTTTTCACAAGGTGATATGGCTCTTTACGATCAGGATACTACTCAATTAACGGAATCCAGGTATGCAATTGAAAATCTGGTTGATCTTGGTCAACTGCAAGAGCTTTTTACCCAATTCACCAAAGCCACCGGGTACACTATCGGATTTCTCGATCACCCCGGTATGAATATTCTGATCAGCACCGGGTGGCGGGATATATGCACCAAATTTCACCGGAGTTGCCCTATTTCGGAAGAAGTGTGTTTGAAAAGTAACCTGCATTTGCTTAAGCAATTAGATATACCCGGCAAAGTGATGATCGAATCCTGTGGCTATGGATTGGTGGACTGTGCTATGCCAATCATCATTCAGGGCAAGCATATTGCAAGCCTTGCCACTGGACAGCTTTTATTCAAAGCTCCTGACATCGAATGGTTCAAACAGCAGGCCTGCATTTACGGGTTCAACGAAAAGGAATACCTGAAAGCATTGGAAGAGGTTCCTGTGGTTGATGAAGATAAGCTCAGGGTTGTAACCGGATTTTTAGGGAACATGGCACAGGTCATATCTCAGATGGGTTACACCAGGTTGAAGATTATAGAGGATGCCGAACAAATGGAAGCTGAAGTCGCAGTGCGTAAACGGGCGGAGGAAGCGCTGCACGAAAGCGAAGAACGATACCGGATCATTGCTGAAAATACTGCTGATACAATAGCTATATATGATCTCAACCTCAATCCGGTATTTGTCAGCCCTTCTGTACTTAAACTGAGGGGATATTCGGTTCAGGAAACAACAGCCCAATCATTGGATCAGATTTTATCTCCCGATTCAATTCAAAAAGTTAAAGATGCTCTCATCGACCGAATGGCATTGGAAGCAAGCGGAAAAGGTGTCATGTTAAAAAATGAACTGATTGAACTTGAAGTGTATCGTAAAAATGGTTCAGTGATTTGGGTTGAACTTGCAGCGTCATTTCTGAGGGACAAAAAGTTTAAACCAACAGGAATCCTGACGGTAACAAGAAATATTACCGAACGGAAACGGGCAGCAGAGAAAATAAAAAAGCTGAATATTGAATTGGAAGAACGAGTTAAAATACGCACCAAAGAACTTGAAAGAGTTGTTAAAGAATTGGAATCATTTAGTTATTCCGTATCTCACGACCTGAGAGCCCCTTTGCGGGGAATCGACGGTTGGAGCAGAATTCTGGAGGAAAATTATAGTCAGGTACTTGATGAACAAGCCAATATTTATTTGCAACGAATTCATTCAGAAACAAATAAAATGGCTGAATTAATAAATGATCTTTTAAAATTATCAAGAATTTCGAGCAGTGAAATAAAATTCGATGATATTGATCTTACCTCACTTGCGAATTCTATTGTCTCTCTTATGCAGGATATTTATAAGGGGAGAAAAATGGAATTCCTGATTGATCCCGGATTAACTGCAAAGGGTGACAAGGGATTGCTGGAAACAGCTTTAACGAATTTATTTGACAATGCCTGTAAGTTTACTGGAAGGAATAAGCAAACCAGGATTGAATTTTCAACGATAAAAGAAAATGACAGGCACATATTCTTTATTCGTGATAACGGGACCGGTTTCGAAATGAAATATGCGAAAAAGCTATTCGGAGCATTTCAACGGATGCACAATTCATCCGAGTTTCCTGGGACAGGTATCGGACTGGCAACTGTTCAAAGGATCATTCATCGTCATAATGGCCGTATTTGGGCTGATGCAAAACCCAATGAAGGAGCAACATTTTTTTTCACACTTTCTGAAGAGGGAAAAAAGAATAGTAGAATTGGTTAACTCTAAAATTATTTTGCCATTTGTAATCTGCAAATAACAATTATCCATACACCAAGCCATACGCTAGGGTTCATGGTATTTCCTGGTTAATAATACCTACCGGCTTGCCGGGAAAACCCAGCTTACAAAAAACGCAAAATTTGTTCAGTAAAAAGGGGAGGACTGGGGGTGTTTCTCAGGTCCGGATCAGGGTTTTCTCTTCGCCCTGAGGTATTGCCGCGGCCATGTTACATCATCGCCCAGTTCCAATGCAGCCTCGAGTGGGAAATAGGGATTACGAAGCATCTGCCTGGCAAGGATGATCAGATCCGCCTGTCCCTGTTCAAGGATCGACTCGGCTTGGGTTGCAGTAGTGATAAGCCCTACAGTACCGGTTAGCATTCCTGTTTCTTTCCTGATCTTCTCTGCAAAGGGTACCTGGTAGCCGGGAACGAGAGGGATTTTTACTCCTTTTATATTGCCTCCTGATGAGCAATCCATCAGGTCTGCACCCAAATCTTTCAGGATACGTGTCAGTGCAATGGAATCGCCGATGGTCCATCCCCCTTCCACCCATTCGGAAGAAGAGATCCTTACAAA
Organism: Bacteroidota bacterium; assembly: GCA_026391355.1. Classification (GTDB taxonomy): domain Bacteria; phylum Bacteroidota; class Bacteroidia; order Bacteroidales; family FEN-979; genus CAIYUC01. The sequence goes on from JAPLDH010000017.1 coordinate 41,789, forward strand.
CAGCGGGTATGTTGAGGGCCAGACGCTCCTGATGCCTGAAACGATTTCGCACAACAAACGGATACGGTTCTCAAAGGAGCCGCCATAGGCATCTTCTCTTTTATTGCTGAACGGGGAGAGGAATTCATGGATAAGGTAACCATGGGCAGCATGGATCTCAATTACAAGGAAACCTGCCTCCAGGGCCCGTCGTGCAGCCGAAATAAAATCCCGGACAACTTTCCCGATCCCTTCCGGGGTAAGTGCCACGGGAATAGATGACTCAGTAGAAAAAGGAATGGCGCTTGGCGCTGCATTTTCCCAACCTCCTTCTGATAACGAAAGGAGGTGATCGCCTTTCCAGGGTGAACCATAGCCCCCTTTGCGACCTGCATGGGCAAGCTGGATCCCCGGAACGGCATCGTGTTCAAGAATAAATCCTGTGATCGTTTGAAGCATCGGAATATGCTCATCTTTCCAGATACCAAGATCATTAATGGAAATACGGCCTTCGGGAGAGACCGCAGTCGCTTCGGTCATTACCAGGGCAGCTCCGCCGACCGCCCTGCTTCCAAGATGTACCAGGTGCCATTCATTGGCAAACCCGTCAGTACTGGAATATTGACACATGGGTGAAACCATGATGCGGTTCTTTAATTCTATTTCCCGCAGTTTTAGCGGCTGAAAAAGGTGTGACATACGCTTCCTTGTTTAATAAAAACCTGCAAAATTAGTGAAAAGTTTATTTCTTTTTCTTCCTAAAGACATCAAAGCGCAATCCTCCCCACAGCCGGAATTGCGTCACATCATAGCTGAACAGTGCATTGCTGAGTTTGTCGGGAACTTCATTGAAACCTGTTTGTACAGAACCCCCGAGAAACCATTTATCCGAATTATATCCAAAGGCAAACCGGCCACTAAGCTGAAAGTTAAACCCAAAGTCGGAATGAACTATCCCAATATGGCTGAAGGAAGAAAATTGTGCTGCAACTCCCGGGAAAACAGCTGCAGTGAGGTAAAGATTCTTCAGGAATACCAAGGTATAAACATAACCCGGAGACAGGCCAACTGAATAAAACTTACCGCTGGTGATCAGATTTTCCAAAGGTATATGGTATGCATCAATGATCGCTGCCGGAATGATCCCATTGTCGGAGGAGATCTGGTAATAGAGAAAAGCAGGCCTTACAACAAAACTGCCTGCACTCTTTTTCTGACGCTCATTCTGGATAAATGCTGCCCGGATAGAAAACCGCCTGAAATTATAAACCCAATACCCCGAAAGGCCCAGTGATAATGTCTGCATGCTGGGAATAATATAATGAGTTTCATCCTTCCGTTCGGGGGAACTGATATAAAACCCTTTGTATTTCTGAAAGAACAATTCCCCTGCGATAAACCGTCCATATACATTGATCCGGAGATCAAGGGAAGTTGTTTTCCCATAAGCACCCCGGTCCGTATTGTAGAATGGATTATCGATGGATAATCCAAGGCCAAACCATTTCCAGAACCCTGCTATTCCTATCCTGACATTGGCATTGGGACGATAAACGATCTTTGAGATCTGATCAGTGGCAGGATTGATGAGTAGGGAGGCATTCTGAAAAAGCAGGAATAACCGGGTCGTCAATAAATTTGTGTAATCTGCAAGGCAGGTGCTGTCAAATGTCACAGAAGGCAATTGCTTTGCTACGGTGTCGGATTGGGCGCCGGAAAACTTTACTGTGAAGAACAGAAATATCAAACATGCACCGGTTGCCCGGATTTTACATGACATAAGGTTTATTGAAGGTTACCCGGATAATCCAAATACTTTTCTGAAATGATAGCCATATATTGAGAATGTTATTGCATCAACTACCAGGGCGGGACGCCTGAAAAGGGTCCAGATCAGTAATTTCCAATAACCGCTTCTGCCTTTATTGACAACCCCGATAATAAAAACAGATCTAATGAATCCTTTCAAGGCGACGAAACCGAATTTTGCCGGTGGATTGAATGAGCGCTTGTAGTTTATCAGCAACCGCCGGATTCTTTTATAATAGGGTTTTGTGGTATATATATCGTGAAGGATCTTTTTGTACCCATTCAAAAGTTCATGGGTATTCATCCTGGGGATAAAATTCATGGAAAAATCGGTATTGTTACCGGTTGCCTCGGTAGTTAACCTGTTCTCTGCTTCAAGTCGTTCGTAAAGCCGGGTGTTCTTTGGGGCATTCAGCAATCCCACCATTGCAGAAACAATCCCACTCTGCTGGATAAAATCGATTTGTTGCTGAAAAACAGTAGGAGGATCGCTGTCAAAGCCAACAATGAATCCTCCCGAAACCTGCATTCCGGCATGTTGAATCTTTTTCACGCTATTGAGCAGGTCCCTGTTTTTGTTCTGACTCTTATTACATTCCTGGAGAGATTTTTCTTCCGGAGTTTTGATGCCGATAAAAGTGGAAGTAATCCCTGTTTCAGCCATCAGCGACAGAAGAGCTTCATCAAATGCAAGATCAATAGAGGTTTCGGTACTAAAAGAAAAAGGAAACTTATGCAAATGCATCCATATTTTCATGGCAGGGAGGAGGTTCTTTTTAATTTGATTTGATTTTTATTTCCAATAAAATTATCGTCAACAATAACTATCGGCCCGCGCCAGTTAAGATTATACAGTTGTTCAAGTTCTTCAATGATCTGGTGGGTATTTTTCATCCTCACCTTATGCCCCAGGAGTGATGTGATCTCACAAAAATCGCAAGAAAAGGGGCATCCACGGGAAACCTGGATATTCATTGAAGCATAGTCCTTCCTTGACAACAGATGGTAATTTTACTGATACAATAGCTTATAAAGCTCTTTCAGGTCAGGAGATAAGATGACCTCTGTTCTGCGGTTGCCTGCACGTCCTTCATTTGTATCATTCGTTTTTACAGGGTGAAAGAGGCCTCTGCCTGATGCAGTAATGCGGGTCGGATCAAAACCATAATCAGTTGTCAAAATCCGGACAATGGATGTGGCTCTTGCTGTACTGAGGTCCCAGTTATCTTTAAATAGTTTGGTTTTTATGGGAACATTATCCGTATGGCCTTCAATCATCACAGTGATGTCTTTGGTATTGTTAAGCACTTTTGCAAGGGTTTTGAGCGCTTCTTTTCCTTTTGGGTCAACCACGTCACTACCCGATTTGAACAACAATTTTTCTTCAAGTGAAACATAAACGTTTCCGTCTTTAATGTAAACGGATAACTCATCAGTTTTATAATTCATCAGCGCATCAGCTATTGATTTCTGAAGATTGGTCATTACATTCTTTTGTGCCTGGATCATGTCCTGGAGGGTTTTTAACCGCTTTGCCTGGTCGGCAATGGTCATCTTTGATTCGGTTGAAAGAGCCTTCAAATCACTTTGAACCATGGCATTGTCATTCTGAAGGGATGCTTTTTCCTGTTTAAGATTTTTTACCTGCAGGTTGCAATCATTCAGTTGACTATGCGTATTAGCACTGTCTTTTTGCAGTTGGTCAACCTTGGCCTGGGAAACCATAAGTTTTTTACTTGGCCCGCATGAAGTAAATAATAAGGCTGGTATAAAGGATAAGATTAAAAGGAAGTGGAATGTTGTTTTCATTTTGTTTTTTTTAAGTGAAAATAATGTTACAAAGATGGGTGGCTTTGAAAAAAAATGTGTTACACAAATTCTTAATTCTTTTACATGATTCACACATTATCTTAAAGCTTGCTTTTATTTTGCTTTCGTTCCTGTTTATATTTTTCCCGGGGAGGAACACTATTTAATTCGTTCATTTTCCGGTATGCCTTGATCAGGGTCTCCGGAAATTCCCCTTTGTAAACGATTTTGAAGAATGAAAAGCCGTTATATGGAATGCTGGTTTCACCGGGGAATATTTTAATACGGCTTTCAACCGCTTTCTTCCTGAATGGATCCATAAAAACCGCTTCCCTGATTTTATTTAACTGGTTGAATCTGCCATTGACAAAAGCTGAACCGACAAATGTGTTGCATTTTTCCTGTATAGTAAAGATCAGGGTATGATTAACCTGTTTATCAAGATACCTGACAAACGAAGTATCCTTGACCGACATTTTATCCACCTTAAGAGAATCAGCTTTACTGAAAAGCCGGGCATTTTTATCATTGGATAATAAAAAATATTTTTTCTTGGCTTCAAAAAACCGGATGTATTCCTTTTCTTTATCAGCATACTGAATTGGATAAACAGAGATGGATGCTTCAGGATTCTTTACCAGGAAATCCACCATTTTACCTACAAAATATTCCTGATCGGGAAGGAGGAAATTCTGCCGCATTGCCCATTTCAATGTGAGTGATTTCTCAATTTCATTTTCCATATTCTTTACTTCACTCCTGTAAGCGGTTGTAGCTGGCTTTACGAAAATATTTTCAAGCATGTCGACAAGTACATCATGCAGGTGAAATCGGGGATTCTTTAAATTGCCGGTTATTGGAATTTCGTAATCAATTACGTTGCCGCGTTCACGGATAAAGAACATTACTATTGAGGTGGGGATCCAGCTTGTAAGTTTATTTTTTCTCCGTTTTGTTACAAGCGGGTCAATGATCAGCAGGTGATTCCTGCTTTGTATGGTTCCGTTACTCACATTCCATGTGCCATTGAATTCAATGGTCCCCCGGTCTAAAGGGAAAGAAGTATAGGTGATCAGGTAAGGGTTGAACATGGAAACAGGCAATCGCTGAAGATGATACCGCATGTCAAAATCACTGCTGTTCCGGGGATTAATACTCAGGTTCACGGATACATTGCCATAGGGCTGAATGCCTGATTTTAATGACACCTCCAACCGTTTGTGGTTTTTGTCAACAGAATCTGCAATGATAAACAAGGGATTCAGATCCACTGAAAATTTCTCGCTTATGGCATAGTCATTGAATTTCACATCGCCATTATAGATTGCCAGGCGGTTAAACCTGTAATAACTTTGGAAAAAATTCTTTACAAGAACTTTCAGGTAATCTGCAATTTTAAGGATCAGGTTGAACCGGCCGGGGTTTGCATAAGCTGATGAAATGTTAGACCCGTTTTTACCAAACATCATTTGAACATTATCCAAATAATCATACCGTTCATATTTGACAAACGGATGGCTGACTGAAACGGAGTCGAAAAGATATTTATGGTTCTGCGGACTTACGTCATTCATTGCCAGCACAAGTTTGTCGAAGGAGGCATAATCATCATCCGGATATTTCCCGAAATGAAAATCATTTACAGCCACCATTCCTTTGAGATTTAAGTTTTCCTGATCGGAAAAATTTCCTGTCGCTTTTACATCAGCATCAATGTTGGCTCTGAAGGATCCATAGTTGATCAAAACTTTGAGATATTGTGCAAATAATTGCAGGTCGAATTTATGAACGATCGCCGAAAGGCGATAATCCAGGGTTTTAAAATTGATTGAAATATTGCCTTTTGCGGTACCGCTTCCGGGTCCGGATGAGAAAGAAAACTTTATCGCCATTGTATCTGCATTCCAATGCTTGCCGGTACTTTCAAAATTTGCGTCTTTAATAAAATAATTTATCGGAGTTACCCCCTCCCGATAGTAGAATTCCCCTTTTTCAATCTTTATATTCAGAATATTAAAATGAACTGTTGATGGTGTGGTACGGGGTTTTTCAGGGGTAAAATTTGTTATCACGTCACTAAAATTCAACGTACTGTTATGTTGAATTATTAGTCCATTTGGCCGGTCTAACGTGATTTCTGATATTTCTATGGTTTTCGATAAGAGTTTAAGCATGGCAAAATCTGCACTGACCCCTTTTACTGAAAGTAAAATGCTGTCACCTGATTTGTACCCGGGCAGGTTTTTTCGTTCATAAATTTTCAGGTTACTTATATGAACATAACCGGTAAAAGGATTTACATATATCCAGCCGGTTGTTATATGCCTTCCGGTGTATTTTTCACCGTACTTTATGGCCAGATGTTTTGCAATGGGAGAGATCACTAAAATAACAACGATTACTGTAATGATGATGGACCCGGTTACAATAAGGGTTGTTTTTTTTAATCTGGTGTTGATTTTCATATTCACTTTTTCAAGTGGAATTCATCACTTGTGTTTTACTTGCCTGAAGTGAGAAGGTGCTGTTCCGAAAATTTCCAGCGGAGCGTTAAACCCATTCCATCGGGAGAGTCAAACATTCCCAAAGAAAGATGTTTACTGCACGGAACCTTATGCAATGCAGGAACAACAATACCTATAATTGCACCAAGCCCGAAACCGACGGCAACATCGGATGGAAAATGATCCAGCGATTTTATTCGTGCATATCCGATTACCAATGGGGGAACAGAGGCAGCGAGATACAGAAGATATTTTACCGCTCCGGTATTGGGATGATAGTCACAATATACCTTGGCCATAAAAAAAGTGCTGTAGGCGCAAGAACCCACATGTCCGCTAAAAAATGAATTCCGGCTGTTGTTGTTCACACGGACATCATGAGGTAAATCAGTATAGTAAACTACCGGTCGGTACCGGTCCACAAAGGTGGGTCCAAGAGGACTGTAATTATAAAATGTAAATGTAATAGTATGCCCTTCCACATACATAAACAGCAGGTGAAGCCAATCCTTCCGGATGTTTTTATCAATCATAAGCAAACTGGGTAAAAGAAAAATCCCAATCTCCCCATCATCCGAAATTTTCTTATAAAGGCTGCGATCAGAGGATTTTTGATGTAAAGACCAATTGTCAATTGAGGTCATTAATTTTTTTTGCACCTCTAAATTCTGAGGAAGCAATTCTTCATCAGAAACCGGCAGTTTACTTTTTAAGCGACTGATGGCAAAAAAATCCCCTACCATCCCTACACCTATTATAGCCCCTTCCACAAAGTAGTTAACCCGATAGACTTTTATTTTCAGAGGTTTTACAGGTTTTACAGCGGAGTCGTTCATTTTTACACTATAGTCTGCTGATTGGCCAAAAGCATGGGTGCTGATCATCAGGGCGACTAAAAAACATAACAGGATTCTCATATGGTTCAGTTTAACATTTAATCAGGCATTTTTATTCACATTCTCAGCGATCCTGAATTTTAAATTAAAGGATACTATTTATCAGAATGCAAAGGTCTGTACTGTTAATCCGAAAAACGTTACACAACTTTATCAATAAGTTACATCATTCACACATTCAATCATAAATATGGTTACTGATATGCGGATTCTGGGTAAATTCGGGTTCAGGGCTTGCCCTGGGGTTCATACCCGTGATTTGAGAATAATTTGAAATTTATTTTAAATATCTGATATTTATAGATATAAAACTCACTACTTAAAATTATTTCGGCTGTATCTTTTTTTGAGGTGCTACGTATAAGATGGAAAAAGATAAAATGGATATTAAAAATTCCAAATTATTAGTTGCGCCTGAAGAAATACTAGCGAGTTTTGATCTGGTGCAGATAAAAGAAAACAGCAAGCA